>CANGEW010000020.1 GCA_947452965.1 Chitinophagaceae bacterium
CAAGATGGAGAATCAAAAACTGTAGATTTTACAACACTGATTGGAAAAGGAATCAGTGTTTCATTATTAGATAAAGATTATTTTAAGCAGGTTTCAATTGAAAGCGGTGGGGGATTGGAATGGCCCAATGGGATGGATTTCTGTCCCAACTTTTTAAAAGAATTTACTCCTGATTTGGTAACTACCCATTGATAAAGTTTATCAAATCGAGCAGAATTTGGTTAGATATTTCTCCTTCAAAGAGTACTTTCACAAAGCTCAGCATTGCTGAGCTTTGTGCGTTTAATGGAATTAAATGCTTAAAGTAGACATTTAATTATTCTAATTTATATTTGATAAAATTTATTTATGCGAATAACGTTTTTATTGATTACTGTCATAGGTTTTATTTGGGGTTGTTCTACACAAAATCCTAATCCAAACAATAGTGTTAATAATGCTACTAGCATGCCAAGTGTAACGATTTGTAATCAAGTATGGGCTAAAAAGAATTTAGATGTTTCATCCTACAGAAATGGAGATGTCATACCACAAATAACTGACTCTTTTACATGGGTTAATCTGAGATCAGGTGCTTGGTGTTGGTACAAAAACGATAGTCTAAATTATTCGCGATATGGTAAGCTGTATAATTGGTATGCAGTAAATGATTCAAGAGGTTTGGCACCCAATGGTTGGCATGTGCCTTCAGATGCAGAGTGGAATAAATTGATTAGGTGTATTGATTCAACAGCTGATACAACAATTAATGGTTCTCAAAGTGCCATCGCAGGCGGGGCTATGAAAGAAACAGGCACAAATCATTGGCTTAGTCCAAATATTGGCGCTACTAATAGCAGCGGCTTTGCAGGCCTTCCGGGCGGCAGCCGTGACTACTTTGGTACGTTCGGCTTCATTGGCAGCTACGGAGTCTGGTGGAGTTCTACAGAGCTCAATACGGCAGGCGCCTGGGGCCGCGCCCTGAACGACGGCAGTGCTGATGTAGGCAGGCTCAACTTCAACGAGACCTACGGGTTTTCCGTACGTCTTGTCAGGGATTAGCACCTTCGGTGTTAGGTTTCAAAGGTTGAGCAGGTTCCATGTTCCAAAAGTTAACCTTTTGCACCTCTGAAACATATATAACTATCGCTTCTTTTTTGTTCATCATGTTGTAAGCGAATGGCTTTATAATTGTTTGGCAGAATCAAATAAAATCCATCATCACGTGATTAGATGATCGTCCTTTGTGCGTTTAATAGAATTAAATTTTAAGATTAAAAGCTGTGCCATTTTAAATTTCGACTAACTCTAATCATCAAATACCGTTAGAAGTATTTATTTGTCTTAATTACAAAATCAAACAATAGAAAATATTTGAATGAGTTTTAAAAGTCCGAGTCACTAAAATCATCTTCGGAGAAATGCTGGTTGCCTAAATTTATCATGCTTCCCATTAAATCCTTGAATTCAATTTTGCCTTCAAGCACTTTTTTACTGATTAATGAATAGGCTGATAATCCATGTAAGACAAATTCCATTAATAATGCATTCTCCATTTCATTTAAAGTGGGATAGTGTTTTTTTACTAATGCATACAATTCGTCTACCTTGTATAATAATTGAATTTTATCTGCATCTTTGGTTTCAAGAAAAATATTTAAATTGTTACCCTTATCAAACCAGTTAGTAATAGGCTTATAGGGATTTTCTTCTTTTTCTGTTGATTTATTTCTGTTCTTTTTTGAAGTTTCTACTTTAGGGAAGTAGTTGGGGAACATCGTTCTAATTGACTTTTCAACTAAGTTATAAGCTACTTGATAAGGTCCTTCTTGCTCTCCTTCGTATACCAATTCTACTTTTCCGGTAATTGAAGGAATGATTCCAGTAAGATCACTGATCCATACTTGTGTTTGAGATTCATTATTTATAATAGCTCTTCTTTCTGCTGAACTAAGCGCATTTTCATAGGCTGAGATAGTGAGCCTGGCACTAACTCCACTTTTTCTGTCTACTAGTTCTGAATTTCTGGCTTCGAATGAGACTTGTTCAATCAGTCGGCCAATCAGGTCGCTTACATGTATTTTATCTTGCTGCGATTTTAATTTATTTGCTTCCTGTGCAGTTATAGAAAGTGAAGTTTCAATAGTTTTTGGGTAATGAGTTAAAATCTGACTTTGTATTCTGTCTTTAAGTGGGGTAACAATACTGCCTCTATTCGTATAGTCTTCCGGGTTAGCAGTAAATACAAATAGTATGTCGAGGGGCAATCTTAATTTAAATCCTCTGATTTGTAAGTCACCTTCTTCTAATATATTGAATAGAGAAACCTGGATTCTTGCTTGTAAATCTGGTAATTCGTTAATAACAAAAATACATCTGTTGCTCCTCGGAATAATTCCGTAATGTAAAACTCTTTCATCTGCAAAATTGAGTTTAAGATTGGCTGCTTTAATGGGATCAATATCTCCAATTAAGTCAGCAACACTCACATCAGGCGTTGCAAGTTTTTCCCCATAACGTTGAGACCTATGCAGCCATTCGATAGGGGTATCATCTCCCTTTTCTTTTAATAAATCGATAGCGTGTCTGGAAATTGGGAAAAAGGGATCGTCGTTGATTTCAGAGCCTGAAATAATTGGAATATATTCATCAAGCAATTCAGTCATTTGTCTCGCCATTCTTGTTTTTGCTTGTCCTCTTAGACCCAGATATAAAATATTGTGTTTGCTCAATAAGGCTCTTTCTGTATCAGGTATAACCGTATCTTCATAACCTAAAATACCTGGAAAGGAATTTTCTTTATTTGAAATCTTAGAGATAAGATTGTCTCTGATTTCATCTTTTATAGATTTGGAAATCCATCCTGATTTTTTTAATGCTCCCAGTGTTTGTATGCTGTTCATTTTATTTTTTGTAAGGTTCATGGTTTTAATAATATAATTTCTTCAAGATTCAAAATAATGTATCATTATAAAACTGTTCGGCTTTTCCCATTTTCAAAATCCTTGAATATGAAAGAGCCTAGTTTATCCAAAGAGGCAAAAAAAGCTTTTCCGTTATTGGTTTCAGTAAATTCCTGAACAAATTTTTGAAGATAAGGATCGCTTGCTATCATGAATGTGGTGATTGGTATTTTTATCTTCTTGCATTGTGCGGCTAGATTTAAACAGCGGTTCAATATTTTTCTATCGATTCCAAAACTATTTTTATAATAATTTCTCCCTTCTTTTAAACAAGTAGGTTTCCCGTCTGTGATCATAAAAATCTGTTTATTTGGATTTTTACGTTTTCTAAGTATCTCGATTGCTAGTTCTAATCCTGCTACTGTATTGGTATGGTAAGGGCCGACTTGAAGGTAAGGAAGGTCTTTGATTTCAATTGTCCAGGCGTCATTACCAAAAACTAAAATATCTAAGGTGTTTTTTGGGTATTTGGTTTTAATAAGTTCGCTTAAAGCCATCGCTACTTTTTTTGCAGGAGTAATTCTGTCCTCTCCATATAGTATCATAGAGTGAGAGATGTCAATCATTAACACCGTAGAAGTTTGTGCTTTAAAATCTGTTTCTCTGATTTCCAAATCATCTTCCTGCATACTAAAACTATCAATGCCATTGTTGACCTGAGCATTTCGAATAGACGAAGTGAAATCGATTTGTTCCATGGTGTCTCCAAACTGGAAGGACCTGGTTTCTGGATTGATTTCATCTCCACTTCCAGATTTAAATGTTTGATGATTCCCTTTTCTTGATTTTTTAATTTTGCCAAATATTTCCTCCAGGCTTTTTTTACGAATGCTTTGTTCCGTTTTAGAGGTTATTTTTATTTCTTTGGTTTGGTTGTTTTCGTCAATATAGCTTTTTGATTTCAGATCTTCAATAAAGTCGCCAATGCCATATTCGTCGTCGGTAAGTTTGTATTCTTTATCTAATTCAGTAAGCCATTGAATAGCTTCATTGAAATCACCACTTGTATAGGTTAGTAGTTGTGTAAATAATTCGAATAGTTTTTCAAAGCTGCTTTTTGAATATTCATTAGGGTTGTATTTTGAAAAAAGAAAGCTGCGCATTTTGTAAATTATTATTACAAGATAAACAACAAATACAATACAATTTTGTTTAAAAATTAATTTCTATCTAATAATAAAAATTTCTACAATCTGATTTGTATTTTAGATATTCATGATTAGGCTATTATATACTAAACCCTTGTTTTTTCGCAATAAAATCTGTCAATTGATATTTATCCATTATCTACTTAGGTATACAAATTAATAAGCTCAGCAAATGCTGAGCTTTAATGTTGTTATTGAGTTAATGCAGAGGAGTCATCTTGCTTTTTATTTATTGCAATTTAGCAAGCCATAAAGAAGCATTCATGAACAATGCTGTATGACTATTGGTAGGCCAACCCACATACAGCGTATTGTTGGGAGCTCCTGTGCCATCATCCATAGGCGAGCTATCAGTTACGATATATATTCTGCCCGTCCCATAAGTTGATGATGCACACATTACCTTTGAACGTGATTGTGTATATCCGCTTTGCCATATTAAACCTTGTACGGTTGCGTTTGCTGTTGGACTTAAAGTTAGAGATGCTCCATTGTTAAAAGCAAGTTTTGTAACATTTCCTTGAGTTCCGTGAAGTATTGGATTTGTTAAGTTGCCAGTTAAAACATTTGTACTTGTTTGTGATATATTGGTAAGATCAACTGAAAAACCAAATGGGTTAGAAATGAGGCCATTATTGGTCATAAAGTCATTCCAGATAGCTGGCGAGTCCCATCCATCATTATTTCTATCCGACACTGTGTGATCAGAAATCATAAAAAGCCCACCTCCGTTTTTGACAAAATTTAAAATGGCTTGTTTCTCGGCAGTGGTAAATCTGATATTGGGCTCGTCGACAACAAAAACTGTATAGTTCTTTAAATCCTGTGCGTTTGTAGTGCTTCCATAAGTGATGGAACCGTTTGAAGGCAATGTTTCAACTGTATTGCCGTTTTTTACCAAAGCAATTCCCCAGCTCGACAATGCGCCTGTCCAAAAGTTTTCAGCAGTGGTTGATGTTACTGTTGATTGGAGCGGAGTAGGGATGCGCTGTGGGGTGGAGTTGTCTTCATCAATTACCCAATCTGCATTTCCTGCTGTTTCAGCTTTTGTATTATCAAATAAGAATTTTTTCCCAGTTGAGGTAATACTAGTTGTTAGAAGTGAAGAGGAAGCGACCTTTGCACTAGAATTTGTATTCGTATTTTTTTGCAATTCGTTTTTGCTACAAGCCGTAAAAATGGAAAATGCAAAAACAAATACTACAATTACAGATAGTTTCATTCGTTGAAATTTTTAACAGTTAAAATTAATGTTAATTAAAGCTCGATGTTGTTGTAGGGTCAACAAGTTAACTTTCTTTTATCAAATTAATCTTATTGTTTATAGGTATATACTTTTAGTCATAATTATTTTTAATTGATCATCTATTTTTTGTCTGTTTCTTTCCCACAATCTCATTTCTAAGATGAAGACCCCACTTTAAAATTTCATTAAGCAGTTTTTTAGATGATTGCCCAAGAGGGGTAAGTTCATATTCTACCGTAACAGGCATACTATTTAAAAGTTTTCTGGTAATGATTTTATTTAATTCCAATGATTTTAGTTCTTGCGAAAGCATTTTAGGGGAAATATCTTCAATATCATGATGAATGTCTGAAAATCTTTTTTTTCCGTAAGACAATGAAATGATAATTGGAATGCGCCATTTTCCTTGGATAATGGTAAGGGCGTCTCTAGAGGCCATCAGTTTATATTGACAAACTTTATTACTTTTTTGGTGTTTCATTTTGATTGATGAGTTGATTTGTATCATACTTACCAAAAGGTAACAACTATACTTTTGTAAGTAAAAGTAATTAATTTTACACTTTAATCATAAAATAAATTCAAGCATGAGAAAAACAATTAAATCTTTATTTCTGATAGCAGGGATTAGTATCTCCGCTACTACATTTTGTCAAACAGCAAAACAATGGAAGGTAGACAATGTGCACTCATCAGTTAAATTTTCGGTATCACATTTGGTGATTTCTGAGGTGGATGGGAATTTTAAAGTGTATGAAGGTAACATTACCGCTGCAAAGCCTGATTTTACAGATGCAGTAATTGATTTTACTATTGATGTGAACAGTATTAACACAGATAACACTATGAGAGATGATCATTTAAAATCAGATGACTTTTTTAATGCTCCAAAATTCCCGAAAATTACTTTTAAAAGTACTTCTTTCAAGAAAAAATCCGGAAATCAATATGAGCTTACAGGCAATTTAACGATTAGAGACGTAACCAAAAAAGTTGTATTCGGTGTAAAATATGGCGGTACTGGAAAAGATGCTTATGGGAATACCAAAGCTGGATTCAAATTAACAGGAAAAATCAACAGGTTTGACTTTGGTTTAAAATGGAATGCATTAACGGAAGCAGGAGGTGCAACGGTAGGAAAAGAAGTTACATTAAATAGTAATCTTGAATTTGCTTTGAGTAAATAATTAGGTGTTTTCATAAAAAAAGAGGCTTGATTTCAAGCCTCTTTTTTTTGTTTATTTGAAAATAATTCTAAGAAATTTTTTCATTTCATTCCATGAATCTACATCAGCGGCTTTATTATAAGCGATTGGGATTTGGAATTTTTTACCCAATCCGGTTGCTTCTGTATTAGAAAATGCATGCGTAGCACCAGCATATTCTTTAAAAATATAGTCGGCATCAATTGCATCCATTTCTTTTTTGAATGCATCTACTTCTTCTTTCTTTACAAATTGGTCATCTGCACCATGACAAATTAATATTTTTGCGGTAAGTAATTTTTTTTGAGGAGTAACACCTTTTAAGCCTCCATGAAAACTTACTACACCTTTTACATTTTCTCCCATTTTTGCAAAGTTTAATGCCATTGATCCTCCGAAACAGTATCCAATTATGGCGATTTTAGATGTGTCGGCATAATTGTTTTTTTTGATTAATTGTAATGCGCTGTCAAATCTTTGTTTTGCTAATGCTGCATTTTGATAGAGAGGGGTAGATAATGTTACGGCTTCTTCTACACTGTTTGCAGTTGTATTTATTCCGTATAAGTCTACTGCCATTGCTAGATAGCCTAATTCTGCTAATTGTTTAATTCTTCTTGCCATATAATTATTGATGCCCCACCATTCATGTATCACCAGCACAATAGGTCTCTTGCTGGTTGATTTTGAGTCGAATGCAATCATTCCTTGCAATACCTTATTGTCACAAGTGTATCGAATGTTCTCAGTAGTGATGGTAGATTCTTGCGTCATTATGTTCTTATTTTCAGTTGGATTTTGAGAGAATCCGACACTTGCTATCAATACACATAACGGGGTAATCAATTTATTCAATAACATATATTTTGTTTAGTATGGTAATCAATATCTGTAAAGGTATGGTATTAATATATAGTTATAAAAAAAGTCCTGTATTGAAACAGGACTTCAAAAATCAAAGAGTATTATTTATTAAGGCTTTGCAGTATCAGTAGTCGCCTTGTTTTTCATTTGTTGTAAGAGCTGTTTATTTTGTTGTTCAATCATTTTAAACTGTTGCTCCATTTGTTGAATGTTTTGTAACAACTGATTGTTTTTATCTTCTTCATTAGATAATGCTGAGCGCTTTGAATCAGACAAAGAAGCATAATAAACTGATTGTTGTTGCATATCTTTTTGCAAAGCGGCACTTATTTTTTTGATGAGTGCTGTATTCTCTGATTTGTATGCAGCATATAACATTTGCATAGAAATTTGATTATGTTGTTGATAACGTCCAATAAGTCCATATGGCATATTGTCAACATCAATCATTTTGTCGCAGTGATCAAGTAATTTTCTAGCCTCTTCTTTTCGTCCTGCATCTGCTAATGCTCCAGCAGCTTGGGCATAAGCTAATCGTATGCTATTTAAATGACGACGATTTTCTTCGTCATAGAAAACACCTTTCTTTTCGGCACTGCCGAAAGCAAATTTGTTTATCATTTTATCCATGACCCAATCTTTATTAAGTCCTGCATTTTCTACTGGAACTAATCTATAAGTCATTCCATCTTGACGAAGATATTTCTCGAAGCCTAATTCTCCATAAGGAGAAGTGAAGCAAATGGGACGCTTCCATTTATTCGCTGCGATAATATTTAATATAGCCGCATCATTTTTGTATAAATAGTTTTTTTCAATCTTGAATTCCAGTTGTTTTACAATTTTATCATCTGGATTTACGGTATGATTTTGTAGAACAAAAGCAGAGTCAACGCCAACGGATACAAGTTGAGTTGGGAAGGTGTTCATCGTTTCGTTATCATTTGCCACCGCGCCTTTTGCTGGATCGTCAGATCCTGCATAGTCTTTCATCATTGTATATAAGTCCATGGCTTTTGAGGGGTCAACTCCCGGCACGTTTGGATTGTATCTTAATACATCTCTATTAGAACCTTCAATTTTATCTGCAGACCAAATTGGGTCAATAGGGTCGCTTTCATTTATCTTATATCTCAATTGGTTGATGTACCAATCGGTCCCTAATAAACTACTATTGATTACCCTTACATCAGTCCTTATGCCTTCTACTTCCTGCGCATACCAAAGAGGGTAAGTATCATTATCTCCAAAAGAAATAAGTATGGCATTTTTTGGACAGCTTTCTAGGTAGTCGATTGCTAAATCTCTTGCAATTGTTTTTTGACTTCTGTCGTGATCATCCCATTCTTGATTAGCCATTAAAAAAGGAACAGCTAAAAAGCAAACTACACCAGATAATATTCCAGAGGTCTGTTCATTTTTAAGTATGTCGGTGAGCCAATCTTTGACAAACAAAACACCTAATCCAATCCAAATCGCAAAAGCATAAAACGAGCCTACATAAGCATAATCACGTTCACGTGGTTGGTTGCCCGGTTGATTTAAATAAATGCATATTGCAAGTCCCGTGAAGAAGAATAGTAGACCGGTAACTAAGGCGTCTTTTCCGCTTCTTTTGTATTGATAGTATAAGCCAAGCAGACCAAGAATGAATGGCAGCATGTATAGTTTGTTGTTAGCTTTATTGTTTTTTAACGTATCAGGTAAAATTTCTTGATTGCCTAATCTTGCGTTATCATAGGCTCCAATTCCCGTTTTCCAGTTGCCATCTCTGGTGTTACCCATATTTGTTCCTTCTATATCATTTTGTTTGCCTGCAAAATTCCACATAAAATATCTCCAGTACATCCAATTGATTTGATAATCAAAGAAGAAGCCAATATTTTCTGCCATTGTGGGAGCGCGTTCCCAACTACCATCTTTTTCTTTTCCGATTCCTGCCCAACTGGCATAATAGTCAGCGTGTCCTTGATCATTGCTTTGATCCCACATACGAGGGAAAGGATGTTTGTCTGCATCTGCGTATACGTATTCAACTTTTTTTCCGTTCTTCTCGTATTTGCCATTAGATTTAATGTACTTATCGGTGGTTTTGCCATCAATAATTTGAGCGGTAAAGTCTTGCCCGTACAATAATGGATAATCCCCGTATTGTTCTCTGCTCACATAGCCAACTAAACTTACCGGATTGTCTACATTGAACATATCAACACTAGGATCTGCATTGCTTCTAACTAAGGTTGTAAAATATGACGAATAACCTAAAAGCATAAACGCAGTACACCAGATGCCGAGCTTTAAAAAAGCCCAACCTTTTTTGGAAGCGAATTGATAAGTAAAATAAAAAAGTACAGCAATCAGAATAAAAGTGAACGCAAATCCACTAAAATAAGGTAAGCCAAAACTATTTACAAATAGAATGTCGAAGCTTCCTGCCCATTCAATACTTGATTGAATTACAAATTTTTGAACGGCGCCTGTAATGATACAACCAATGATAAAAGCAAATATTACACCTTTAAGAGTGGGTTTGTATCTTTTATAATAGTACACCATTACGATAGCAGGAATCGTTAATAGATTAAGCAAATGAACTCCAATAGATAATCCCATTAGATAAAAAATAAGAATAATCCATCTGTCTGCTTTTGTAAAATTCCCATTGATGCCAGCTGCCTGCTCATCTGTAACGGCTTGTTCCCACTTTAAAATGGCCCAAAATACGATTGCCGTAAAGAAAGAAGATAGTGCGTATACTTCACCTTCCACAGCACTATACCAAAAGGAGTCAGAGAAGCAGTAAGCAAGTGCGCCTACTACACCGGCAGACATAATGCCAATAATATTGGAACTACTTAACTCTTGTCCATCTTTTTGAACGATTTTTTTTGCAAAATGTGTTATACTCCAAAATAAGAATAGGATGGTAAACCCGCTAGCTAAGGCATTCATTGTGTTTAATCCTCTCACCGCATCATGAGGGCCTAAGGGCGCCATAAACAATCTGCCTAACATTACAAACAAAGGTGCTCCAGGGGGATGGGGAACTTGTAATTTATAGGCGCTAGAAGCAAATTCTCCACAATCCCACAAGCTACCAGTAGCTTCCATTGTCATGAGATAAACGGTGCAGGCAACAATACATACTATCCAGCCAACAAGATTATTTGTTTTTTTATAGCTTACATTCATTTTACAATAAGGGGTTTAAGTAATTGATTTTTTTTTAGCATAGCTGCATGAGATATACTCTGATTTTTGATTTTTTTGTGAGCAAATATAATCATGTTTACATTTCCTAAAATGATTTAACAAGTTTTTTGTAAATATCACATGCTAGTTTATTGAGACGGTTAGCCTCATTTATTATATTTTTTTAATTTAAGTTTAATTATTAATTTAGTGTCCAAAAATTTTCTTTATGCTTGCCAGAAAAGTACCTGCCTATTTATTAATCGTTTCCTTTTTATTGCCTACAGTTATTTTGTCCTCTATCATCTATTTGAACAATCAAAAGAAGGAGGAAGAAGTGTTTTATGTTGATAATTCATGTGGGTTGAATGTAAAAAGGCTATCGGGTTATAAATTTATACGCCCATTGTTATATGCAGAACCAACTTGTGAGTCTAGTAACTTAGGTCAATTCAAGGATAGAATTGAGAAGGTTATTAATGACAATAAAAACGCCGGCAATATTAACACTGCATCCGTTTATATCTGGGAGTTTATTTCTGCACAGTGGGTATCAATAAATGAAGAGGAAAAATACAGTCCAGGTTCATTAATGAAGATTCCTGAGTTGATAACATTTTATAAAATGAATGAAATTCAGCCAGGGATCTTGAATAAAGAAATCACTTATAGTCATGTGTTACAGAGTAATAAAACCCCAACTTTTTTGTCTAAGCATATAAAACTTGGCGAAAAGTATACGATAAAACAATTGTTGGAATATATGATAGTGTATTCTGATAATGATGCCACAATGTTATTAAATCAAAATATTGATAAAGATTTATTTTCTAGGGTTTTTTCAGAGGTTGGTTTAAAAACTCCTGACTTTTCATCCAATGAATATCCGATTAGTGCCAATGAGTTTTCTGTATTCATGAAAGAACTTTTTAATGCATCTTATTTAAATCGACAGGATTCTGAAGCTTGCTTAGAGTTACTTAATAAAAGTGATTTTAAAGAAGGTTTGATTGCAGGCTTACCAGACAATTGTTCTGTATCACACAAGTTTGGCGAAGGTGGATATACCACAGCTCCAAATTTCAGTGAGTCGGCTATTGTATATTGTGGTAGAAAACCCTATTTGATAACGGTAATGACTAAAGGAAATGACATGAAGAAGTTGCCTTTGGTTATTAAAGATATTTCAAAGGTTGTATTCGATATTATGAACACTAACGCCTAACTTTTTATTCTAAAATATTTATGTCATTCATTAACTACAAGTCTTTTACTATTGGAGTGGAGGAGGAGTACATGGTGATTGACCCGTCCACTAAAGAATTGCAAAGTCACGAGCAGCGAATTGTTTTAGAAGGGCAAAAAATCTTTAATCAAAAGGTTAAAGCAGAAATGCATCAGGCGGTAGTAGAGGTGGGCACTGATATTTGCGCAAACGTGGAAGAAGCATATAAAGATGTAGCCCATCTTAGAAAGTCTATCGCAACAATTGCTGGTGATTTAGGTCTATGGCTCGGAGCGAGTGGAACTCATCCATTTAGTCATTGGCAAAAACAATTAATAACAGAGCATGCCAGATATAATGAAATAGTTAATGAATTCCAGGATGCGGCCAGAAGTAATTTGATTTTTGGATTGCATGTTCACGTAGGAATGGAATCAAGAGAAATGGCCATACATATTGCAAATTCCGCCAGATATTTTCTCCCACATGTTTTTGCACTCAGTACGAATTCGCCATTTTGGGAAGGTCGTGCTACAGGTTACAAATCATATCGTACAAAAGTTTTTGAAAAATTTCCTCGTACAGGCATACCTGATACATTTAATAGTATTGAAGATTACGACAATTATGTTAAGATGCTGATAAAGACAAATTGTATAGATAATCCCAAAAAAATATGGTGGGACTTGAGGGTTCATCCTGTTTTTAACACGGTTGAATTTAGAATTTGCGATATACCGCTAACGATTTCAGAAACCATCGCGATTACGGGGTTGTTTCAAGCAATATGTGTGAAATTATATGCACTGAGAGTTCAGAATTTAAATTTTATAAAATATAGCAGAGCATTGATTAATGAAAATAAATTCAGGGCGAGTCGGTATGGTTTGGAGGGTAAATTGATTGATTTTGGAAAGGAAGAGGAGGTATCAACGGTTACATTGGTCAATGAGTTATTGAATTTTGTTGATGATGTGATAGATCATTTAGGGAGTAGACATGCTATTGAATTTGTGCAACAAATATTGTTGAAAGGTACAGGCGCAGATAGGCAGATTAAGGAGTACGAAAAATCAATGGATTTGTCTACAGTAGTAGATTATATTCATGAAAGTTTTTTAGAAGGGGTATAAGTTGGGCGTAATTGTCAGAATCCTTATATTTGCACTCCGATTTAATATTGGCTGCGTAGCTCAACTGAATAGAGCATCTGACTACGGATCAGAAGGTTTTAGGTTTGAATCCTAACGCGGTCACTAATCTAAAAGCAGTTATTGAAAAGTAACTGCTTTTTTATGTCCTTCTTCCATACTTTCGATGAGTGTTTGAATTTGCGATATTTTAGATATTACTCGCACACCTTAAAGTCGCTTAACTATTTTTTATTGCAAATTTTTGTGAGTAACTTACTCCCTTAATTTTATATTGCGAAATCCACTATTGTGCAGTCATCTTCTATATTAAATACTTGGAATCAAAGACCCTTAATTATTTCCGGACCCTGTTCCGCCGAAACGGAAGAACAAGTGCTTTTTACTGCTCAAAGATTAGTCGCAACAAAAAAAGTACATCTTTTGAGGGCAGGTATTTGGAAGCCAAGAACACGTCCAGGTCAATTTGAAGGCATAGGCGCAGCAGCTCTCCCTTGGATGGTAAAAGCAAAAGAGTTAACCGGCCTGCCTTATACAGTTGAAGTGGCTTCAGCTAAACAATTAGAAGAAGCCTTACAATTTGGTGTGGATGTGATTTGGATAGGAGCTAGAACTACTGCTAATCCATTTAGTGTTCAAGAAATTGCTAATGCATTGCAAGGAATTGATATACCTGTTTTAATAAAAAATCCTATTAATCCTGATATAGATTTATGGACCGGAGCCATTGAGCGATTTGAGAAAGCAGGGGTTAGAAAAATGGGTTTGATTCACAGAGGCTTTTCTTCATATGGGAATTCAGCTTACAGAAATGCTCCAATGTGGCACTTGGCTATTGAGATGAAAAGAAGATATCCTAATATGATGTTACTTTGCGACCCTTCCCATATTTGTGGGAGAAGAGATATTCTTCTTGAGGTTTCCCAAACCAGTATCGATCTGGATTATGATGGTTTAATGATTGAATCTCATATTGATCCAGATAATGCCTGGAGTGACGCGAATCAACAAGTTACGCCAGAAGCTTTAGCCATTTTATTAGATCAAATTACTTGGAGAAAGGAAGGGATAGAAAATGAAGCGTTACATACAGCTATAGAAAATCTCCGACAACAAATTAATCAATTGGATGACGAACTGTTGCAAATTTTAGCCAAACGAATGAAACTGGCGGATCAAATTGGAACTTGTAAAAAAGAAAATAATATTACCATTCTTCAAACAGAGAGATGGATTGAAATATTAAATCGTGCACTTGCAAATGGTAGAGATTTAGGCTTAAGTAAAGAGTTTATTATAAAATATTTCGATGCTGTTCATATGGAAAGCATAAGTCATCAAAATAAAATCATGAATTCATAATTTTTCAAACGTGTAATCATGACAAAGAAGGTATATCATTTTTTTAATGCTTCTACTAGTGTTTATTTTAATGCTTCTTTTTCTTATATCAATCAGCTTGTTAATTCAAAAAGAGCTATTTACATAATAGATGAAAATGTATTTAACTATCACAAGTCTAAATTCATAGTCTCAGAAATAATTCTAATCAAACCTGGTGAGGCAAAAAAATCGCTATCTGAGATCAACAGAATTATCAAACACCTCATCAAGCTTCAAGCGGATAGAAATACTCTTTTGATTGGTGTTGGAGGCGGCGTAGTTACTGATATTGTGGGATATGTTTCGTCGATTTATATGCGAGGTATTGAATGTGGGTTTGTGCCTACCACTTTACTGGCAATGGTGGATGCAAGTGTTGGCGGTAAAAATGGAATCAATATGGGCGTCTATAAAAATATTGTAGGTAGTGTAAAGCAGCCTTCTTTTTTACTGTATGATATCTCTTTTTTGGATAGTCTTTCAAAAAAAGAATGGCAAAACGGCTTTGCCGAAATTATTAAACATGCTGCAATTAAGGATGCTTCCATGTTTAAGTTTTTACAACATCATTCCGTTACCTATTTTCAAAAAAGTAAAAAAGACTTAACTGATTTAATTCGAAGAAATGTAAGATTGAAAATAAAACTAGTGCAATCAGATGAGTTTGAAAAGGGCGATAGGAAATTATTGAATTTCGGCCATACCATTGGACATGCCATAGAAAATCAATACGGCCTATCACATGGTCAGTCTATTTCTGTTGGGATGAAATTCGCTGCTCTTTTTTCTTGTAAGATAAATGGGTTTTCTCAATCCAATGAATTGATAGCTTTGTTACATAAATATGGATTGATAACTGATTTTGAATTTAAAAAGCAGCATATTATCAAAGCAATCCAACTTGATAAAAAACGTAAAGCTGTAAACATAGACTACGTGTTATTGAATAAGCTTGGCAAAGGATTGGTTCATTCTATTAGCTTAACAGAGTTAGAAATTTTCATTAACAGTTTAATTGATTCAAAATAATTGATTATTCATCCTTCCATATTAAATGGCACTGTGAAAGCCCCGCCGTCTAAAAGTTCTATGCAAAGAGCCTGTGCAGCGGCTTTACTTAGAAAAGGAGTAAGTATACTGCATAATATTGGGTTGAGTGAAGATGAAAAAGCTGCCATTTCAATTATCCAAATGCTTGGGGCTGACGTTCAACTTTCGTCACATTCGATGAAAGTCGTGAGCGAAGGTGTTAAACCTTTTTCAAATCAATTACATTGTAAAGAGAGCGGTCTTTGTGTAAGAATGTTTACTCCGATTGCTGCTTTGAGTTTTGATGAAATAATCGTTACAGGAGCAGGAAGTTTGCTTTCTAGGCCAATGAGTTTTTTTGGTGATATTTTTCCTCAATTGCAAATAGATATTGTATCTAATAGAGGGAAGCTTCCCATAACACTTAAAGGTCCACTAACTCCCAAAAATATAAAGATTGATGGCTCCATGAGTTCACAATTTCTTACTGGGTTATTAATGGCTTATGCTGTATGCGACCTAGCCCATGAGGTTCATATTTCGGTAGATGACTTAAAAAGTAAACCTTATATTGATTTAACATTGGCAATTTTAAAAAAGTTCTCTTTAAACGTTCCTTTTCATCATAACTATGAGACATTTATTTTCCAGCCTTATTCACACAACTCATTCAGTGAGACCATCGAATACACAGTAGAGGGAGATTGGAGTGGAGCTTCTTTCTTATTAGTAGCAGGCGCAATTGCTGGAAATGCTTCTGTTTTGGGTTTAGATAAAGATTCTGTTCAAGCGGATAAAAGCATTATCAAAGCACTTCAAATGGCTGGAGCAATATTAGATGTTCAAAAAAACAAAATAGATGTTACGTCATCTAAATTAAAAGCTTTTGATTTTGATGCTACTGATTGTCCGGATTTATTTCCGCCTTTAGTTGCCTTAGCTGCTAATTGTGTTGGAGCAACAACCATAAAAGGTGTTCATCGATTATTGCATAAAGAAAGTAATAGAGCCCTAACTTTACAGCAAGAATTTGAGAAAATGGGGGTACAAATTTTTCTAGAAGATGATAGCATGAAGATTATTGGTTCAAATATGCTTGGAGCCAAAATAAATTCTCACGGCGATCATCGAATAGCTATGGCTTGTTCTGTGGCAGCTTTAAGGGCAGGTACTTCAACTTTTATAGATTCACCAAATGTTGTAAACAAATCCTATCCTGATTTTTTTACTCACCTACAACAATTAGGTGCGACGATTCAAGTATAAATAAATAATTATGAACAGTTTTGGTAACCTTTTTAAGGTTCAAATTTTTGGTGAATCTCATGGGCCTTCAGTGGGTATAGTCATTGATGGTACACCAGCGGGCCTTTCGCTATTTGAAGATGATCTTTTATTGGATTTAGAAAGAAGGAAAGGTGGTTTGCAAAAAGCAACGACCCCTCGTCAGGAATTAGATTATCCTCTATTCAAAAGTGGCATATTCAATGGAAAAACAACAGGTCAGCCTATTACAATCTTATTTGAAAATAATAATATCAAAAGCGAAGAGTACCAAGCACAAAGAGCTATTCCAAGACCTGGTCACGCAGATTGGGTAGCTCATCAAAAGTATGGAGGTAATGAAGATTATAGAGGAGGTGGCCATTTTAGTGCAAGATTAACTACAGGATTGGTTGCTGCTGGCGCTATTGCAAAAAAGCTCTTACAGGGTATTTCAATTCAAGCAAATATTTTGGAAGTAGCTGGCGAAAAAGATATCAATATTGGAATACAAAAAGCTATAGATGCAAATGATTCAGTTGGAGGTATCGTGGAGTGTAAAGTAAATGGATTGCCTGTAGGATTAGGAGAGCCGTATTTCAATTCTTTGGAATCAATGATTGCAAACATAATGTTTGCAATCCCAGCAGTAAGAGGTATTGAATTTGGAACTGGCTTTAATGCAGCTACAATGTTTGGAAGTGAACATAACGATGCCATTGTTTCAACAGACGGGAAAACGCAAACGAATCATGCTGGTGGAATCGTTGGTGGAATTAGCAATGGTAACGAATTGATTTTTAGAATTGCAGTAAAGCCTGCGTCATCTACCCCTAAAATACAAACAAGTATCAACATGGATTCAGGTAAACTTGAAGATTTTTCGGTGATGGGGCGACACGATTTATGTGTCGCATTAAGGGCTCCAGTAATTGTAGAGGCAGCAACCGCAATTGTTTTAGTTGACTGTATGTTGCAACAGCAACATTTAAAAAGAGTGTGGCTGTAGGGGTTTCTTGGTTTTAAAAAAATTCTTTAAATCTTCAATCAATTAACAATTGGAACAATTAACACCCGCATTATTAACAGACATCGCTCAGCAATTTGGAACGCCACTTTATATTTATAATACTGAAAAAATATCGATTCAATATCATAAACTTGTTTCTGCATTTCAAGATTGTGAGGCTAAGTTATTTTACGCATGTAAATCATTAACCAACATTAATATTCTCAAACATGTCCATTCATTAGGTGGCAATTTGGATTGTGTGAGTATTAATGAAGTAAAGCTAGGTTTGATAGCTGGATTTTTACCAAAACAAATCATGTATACGCCTAATTGTGTTGATTTTTCTGAAATCTTAGAGGCCAAAGATTTGGGTGTTAACATTAATATCGACAATATTTCCATTTTAGAGCAATTTGGTAATTCTTTTTCAGATTCGTATCCTGTTTGCATTAGGCTCAATCCTCACATTATGGCGGGAGGTAACGCTAAAATTTCAACGGGACATATTGATAGTAAGTTTGGAATATCGATTCATCAATTGCGACATATTGAAAGAATTGTAAAAACCACAAGATTAAAAGTGGAAGGCATTCATATGCACACCGGAAGTGAAATAAAAGACATTAATGTTTTTTTGATGGGCTTAGAAGTGATGTTTGGTGTTACTGATCGTTTTCCGGATGTAAAATATATTGATATGGGAAGTGGTTTTAAAGTGGCTTACCAACCTGGTGAAAAAGAAACCGATGTTGATTTGCTCGGTAAAAAAGTTGCAGAAGCACTAAAAAAGTACGAAGCAGAATCTGGAAAAAAACTAGAAGTTTGGTTTGAACCTGGCAAGTATTTGGTAAGTGAATCTGGTTATTTAGTTGTGAAAGCAAACGTCATAAAGCAAACGCCTGCAACAGTTTTTGTTGGAGTAAACAGCGGGTTCAATCATTTAGTGCGTCCAATGATGTATGATGCGTATCATCAAATAGAAAATATTTCCAACCTTCAAGGCACTCCTAGGATTTATACGGTTGTCGGTAATATTTGTGAGACAGACACTTTCGCTTGGGATAGAACAATCAATGAAGTAAGAGAAGGAGATTTTTTAGCTATATACAATGCCGGTGCATATGGTTTTGAAATGTCTTCAAATTTTAATTCCAGATGTAAGCCAGCCGAAGTAATGTATAAAAATCAACAAGCTACACTTATAAGAAAAAGAGACGAGTTTGATGATTTGCTAAAAAATCAATTGTTCTAATTTTTTTCTAGTTGTCTTCTTTTGTTGAATTTCTATCCAACACAATTTTTTTATAATTGCTTTATTGGATATAATTTTCAGCTTTTGAATTGATAAATATTATTCTTATTTTTGAAGAGTTGCTTATTGAAAGCGGTTCTATTTAGTTTAATTTTATAATGCTTGAGATATCTTATGTCAAAAATTGCACTTATTACTGGGGTTACTGGTCAAGATGGAGCTTATCTTAGTGAGTTCTTGTTAAAAAAAGGGTATATAGTACATGGATTAAAGAGGCGCACATCAATGTTCAATACAGATAGAATTGATCATTTGTATGAAGATCCTCATGTAGAACATAGAAATTTCATTTTGCACTACGGCGATATGACAGATAGTACAAATCTGATGAGACTCATTCAGGAAATCAAGCCAGATGAAATTTATAATTTAGCTGCGATGAGTCATGTTCATGTTTCTTTTGAAACGCCAGAGTATACAGGCAATGCAGATGGATTAGGAACTCTTCGAATATTGGAATCTGTCAAGATGTTAGGATTAGAGAAAAAAACAAAAATCTACCAAGCATCTACCTCAGAATTGTATGGAAAAGTTCAAGAGGTGCCTCAGTCAGAGAAAACACCTTTTTATCCAAGAAGCCCCTATGCCGTTGCAAAAATGTATGCATTTTGGATTACTGTAAATTATAGAGAAGCATATAATATGTTTGCTTGTAATGGTATTTTATTTAATCATGAATCCCCATTAAGAGGAGAAACTTTTGTGACTAGAAAAATTACAAGAGCTACAGCAAAAATAGCCATGAGGCTACAGGATATCTTGTATCTAGGGAATTTAGATGCCCAACGTGATTGGGGACATGCAAAAGATTATGTTCGAATGATGTGGATGATTTTACAAGCTGAACAACCGGAAGATTGGGTGATCGCTACGGGCAAAACAACCTCCGTTAGAGAATTTGTAAGGATGGCTTTTAGAGAGGTTGGCATTGAATTGGAATTCAATGGAGTGGGGGTAGAAGAAAAAGGAATAGTGAAATCATGCAATAATCCCAATTATCAATTAGAAGTGGGAAGTCAAGTTATTGCAGTGGATGCAAAGTATTTCCGACCTACAGAAGTAGATTTATTAATAGGAGATCCATCAAAAGCAAAAGAAAAATTAGGGTGGGAATGCCAATACAATCTATCCGATCTTGTAAAAGAAATGATGGCTTCTGATATTAAATTAATGCAAAAAGAAATCTTGCTCAAAAACAATGGATTTCAAACGCTCAATTATTTTGAATAATTATATATCATAACCTCATTGAAACATTCATCAAAAATATACATAGCAGGACACAATGGAATGGTTGGTTCTGCAGTATTGAGAAATTTAACTGCAAAGGGCTATTCAAATTTTATTACTCGATCTTCAAAACAACTAAATCTTACAAATCAAAAATCAGTAGATGATTTTTTTGAAATAGAAAAGCCTGATATCGTTATAGATGCAGCTGCTAAAGTAGGAGGTATTTTAGCTAATAATAATTTTCCGTATCAATTTTTGATGGAAAATATGCAAATACAAAATAACTTAATAGATTCCGCACATAGACATGATGTTCAAAAGTTTATATTTTTAGGAAGTTCTTGTATTTATCCAAAATTTGCTCAGCAACCAATTAAGGAGGAGTATTTACTAAATGGACCCTTAGAGCCTACAAATGAATGGTATGCTATTGCGAAAATTAGTGGAGTCAAATCCTGTGAAGCAATTAGAAAACAATATGGCAAAGATTTTGTTAGTTTAATGCCTACTAACCTTTACGGCCCTTTTGATAACTTTGGTTTACATAGCTCTCATGTGCTTCCTGCTATGATACGAAAATTCCATGAAGCCAAAGTAAATAATAATGCAACAGTGCATTTATGGGGATCGGGCGCCCCTATGCGTGAGTTTTTACATGTAGATGATCTAGCGGAAGCCGTTGCCTTTGCTGTTGAAAACGTGCTTTCTGATCATTTGTATAATGTGGGTTCTGGAACAGATGTTACCATCAAAGCATTAGCAGAATTGATTCAAAAAACAATAGGGCATACTGGGGATATTGAGTGGGATATATCTAAGCCCGATGGCACACCAAGGAAACTATTAGATAGTTTTAAAATGAATCAAATCGGATGGCATCCTAATTATGATTTAGATAATGGGATCAGACACACCTATCAATGGTTTTTACAAAATATTGATTCTTACAAAGTGGTTACATTGTAAACCTCTGTATTTACTCCCCAAATAAAAAATTAAATATTTTTTATGAATAGTTTCGAAATTAAATTTTTGGATGGTCCACAAAACAGAAGAAAAGAATTTTTCTTTGCTCTGAGAGTTTTGTTTGAATTTATAAAAGGGTTTAGAAAATTACATTTTGTTGGCCCTTGCGTAACCGTTTTTGGTTCGGCTCGCTTTGATGAAAATCATGAGTATTATAAAAAAACAGAAAAACTTTCTGGCGAGATTGCTAAACTGGGGTTTACTATTATGACTGGCGGCGGTCCTGGTATTATGGAAGCAGCCAATAAAGGCGCAAAGGAAGTAGGAGGAAGAAGTGTAGGTTGTAATATTGTTTTGCCTTTTGAACAATTCCAAAATCAATATTTAGACAAATCTGTTGATATAAAATATTTTTTTGTGAGAAAAACATTGCTCATAAAATACTCCTATGCGTTTATTGTAATGCCGGGAGGATTTGGAACAATGGATGAGTATTTTGAAGCACTTACTCTAATTCAAACCAAGATGTTGTTGGAGTTTCCGATAATTATATTTGATACAGAATATCACAAAGAGCTAATCAATCACATCGAATTAATGAAACAAAAAGGCACCATTTCCCCAGAAGATTTAAAACTCTGTTTGTTCACTGATTCTATTGAAGAAGCTATTTCACACTTAAAAGTAAATGCGATTGATAAGTTTAATCTTACTCATGAAAAACCACGTAAAGTATTTTGGTGGCTTTTTGAAAAGAAAATTTGGTAACTTTATCTTCCAACAAAAATGTAACGATTGAAACTGCCCGAAATTATTGCCTGGATAGCAACGGCTATTACCCTTTTGTCATTTACTGCAAATAATATTTATAAACTTAGAATCATTAATATTATTGGATGTGCTTTTTGGATTGGGTATGGTTCATTAAGCAATTCGTATCCAATTATTGTAACAAATGTTACTATAGCCTCCATACATATGTTCTGGTTCTATAAAAACAAAAAGAAATAGCTTGACACAAAAAATTTTAAGATATGGGTATTCGTAATCAGATAGCAGAATATTTATTTTTGAAAAAGAAAGATCCATCAGCAAAGGTTACTCCATGGATGAAATATATGCATGGAATCAATAGGCTTTCTATTATTTTGTTTTTATTAGCCATGGTTTTTTTAATAGTCAAATTATTATTGCACTAATCCTATTTTAATAAATTGGCAATAATATCTGCTGCATTTTCAGACGCTTTTCCTCCTTGTGAAAGAAGCGCATCTAAGTCGCTATAGTCTTTCTGTATCCGAGCTATTTTATTACGATCAGTAAGAAGAGAATTCAATTCTTTTTTTAGTGTATCTGTATTTAGCTCATCTTGTATCAATTCTTTTACAACTTCTTTGTTCATGATTAAATTAACCAGACCAATGAATTTTATTTTAATTAGTCTTTTTGCAATTTGATAAGATATCTTGTTGCCTTTGTAACAAATAATTTCTGGCACTCCGAATAGGGCAGTCTCTAATGTGGCCGTACCGCTTGTAACAAGTGCTGCTTCTGAATAATAAAGCAATTCATAAGTTTTATTGTGAACGCTGCTAACATTTTTGAATGGTATTAGAAGTTCTTGATAAAATTCATCTTCTAATCCAGGGGCTTTTGCTACTATAAATTCATAATCTTTAAAATATTCACACACGGAAAGCATGATAGGTAGTTTTTTTATAATTTCCTGCTTTCTGCTTCCCGGGAGGATAGCTACAATTTTTTTACTCTGAAATATGGAAGACTTAGTAGATTGATTGCTTTTAAACTGATGAACGACTTCTACTAGAGGATGTCCAACATAATCAACTTCAAAATCCCATTTTTTATAAAACTCTTTTTCGAAAGGTAGGATCACAAGCATTTTATCAACATACTTTTTGATATTATGTACTCTGCTTTCTTTCCATGCCCAAACTTGTGGAGATATATAATACACTACTTTTAGTTTATTTTCCTTAGCCCACTTAGCTATTTTTAAATTAAATCCGGGATAATCAATCAATATGAGTACATCAGGCTTGAAATCGGTAATATCTTTTTTGCAGAATGTAAAGTTTTTTAGAATCGTGGAAAGATTCATAATCACCTCTGTAAATCCCATGAATGCCAAATCTCTATAATGCTTTACAATGTTACCTCCTGCAGCCTGCATTAATTCTCCTCCCCAGCATCGCATTTGGGCGTCATTGTCTCTTTTTAAAATGGATGTAATTAAATTACTCCCATGTAAATCCCCGCTAGCTTCACCTGCAATGATATAATATTTCATAAGAGTATTTTTAGCAGTAACTTTTTTTAGATTTTCAATAATGCCTTTTCTATATAGTTTTTCATAATAATAGTGAGTATCACTTATAAGTCTATTTTTTCAAAGGTACAAATTAACCTTATCTCATCATTTGTTTGTATTAGATATATTTATATCAATACTTTTTTTTAACTTTAAAGGAGTCGCTATTGGCCTGTCAAAATTTATTGCTTTGAAAAAGTACTTACATCATATTTTCAATGTTGCTTTCATTCTTTTTTTATTGTTTTCCTTGAACATGAATTCGTATGCTCAAAGTTCCTCAGATTCATTGAATTACAATATTGAAAAAAAAATAAAATCGAGGACTCTTCATGGAAAAGCAAGTTTTTACTCTGGTAAATTTGAAGGCCGAAAAACAGCAAACGGTGAAATCTTTAGTCAAAATAAAAAAACAGCCGCTTGCAATAAATTGCCACTGGGTACTTGGGTTTTAATAACTAATCAATCGAATTACAAATCAGAAATTGTTAAAATCAATGATCGGTTACATGCAAAAAACAAGCGTTTAATTGATGTTGCTTCTTCTGTTGCAAAAAAATTAGATTTTTATAAAAAGGGGCTTGCTAATGTAACAATAAAAGTAGTGAGTAAGTCTTAGTTACTTATACTCATAAATAAGTTTAGCTAAAAACTTATGGTCAATTGAAAAAAGTCGCTCTTGCTTCTTTCTTTCATTTTCATAATCATACTTCCAGGTCATGAAATGTCCTTTGTTATCTTCAGCTGTATTCATTTCAGTCATTTGGCCAGTTTCGTTGTAATCAAATGTATAATCCGGCAGAATTTGCTGGGTATATTCATTCATATGGGCAACATCAGTTAGCCTGTTCTTTTCATCATAATAATAATAATACTTTGCAGCATTTTTTGTGTCTTTCTCTAAAATAATATTTCCTTTTTCGTCGGCTGTAAACAATACGATTGTGGTGTCTCTTATATTCTTGATAATGGTTAATTTCTGTAATAAACTATTGTTATTGTATTCAAATGAGTGGGTTTCAATGACACGATTAAGATAATCATCATCTTTGGAAGTTGAAACAGATTGAATAGTTAACAAGTTGCCTTTTGCGTCATATTGATAGGTTGTAGTATTGGCAGCAAAGTCAGAGGTGTCGTAGCTTTTCAAAATCTTCCCTTCATTGTCATACACGTTTTCTGTAATTGATTCTCCTGACTGAAGTGTTCGTGAAATGATAGTACTTTTTTTATAGTCGCCTGATATTTTTTTTTCACAGAAGAAACCTTCTGTTGCAACGCCACCAGCCTCAAAACTGGTAATGTTAATATGATGAATATTGTCTTTTTTATAACTTAAATGTTCTGTTGTTGCCTGGTGATTACTGAGGATATCTTTAAAATAATATTGAGCATTCACAAGGATGCAATTTGATAGGCAAAGTGCAAAAAGTATTTGTTTTTTCATTTTATTTATTTCTGCAAATTTAATTCGTTATTAGTTTATTATACTATCTAACTCTAAAGTTTATTATATTTAACAATAGGAATGATTTTAAAAATATAATAAATGAAAGAAACAGCTGAACAGTTTGTAAGACTGATTAAGATAATGGATGATCTCAGAGAAAAATGCCCATGGGACAAAAAGCAAACGATTGAAACATTGCGCCCATTAACAATTGAGGAAACTTATGAGTTGGTAGATGCTATTTCGGAAAAAGATTGGAAAGGAATACAAGAAGAATTGGGCGACTTGTTGTTACACATCGTTTTTTACGCTAAAATTGGTAATGAATGCAGTGAATTTTCTCTTAAAGATATTATTGAAGGCGTATGTGAAAAATTAATTACCAGACATCCTCATATATACGGGGATATAAAAGTTCAAAACGAAGAAGATGTTAAACAAAATTGGGAAAAAATTAAGCTCAAAGAAGGCAAGAAATCAGTTTTAGCAGGTGTTCCTAAGTCTTTGCCCTCTATTATAAAAGCCATCAGATTACAAGAAAAATCAAAACAAGTGGGCTTTGAATGGGAGAATACCAATCAAGTATGGCAAAAAGTTGAAGAAGAGCTATCGGAATTAAAAGAGGCTATTCAATCTAATCAACAATTGCATATTGAAGAAGAAATGGGGGATTTACTTTTCTCACTTATAAATCTTTCAAGATTTTTGAAATTGGATGCAGATCATGCGCTAGAATTAACTAATAAAAAATTCATGTACCGGTTTATGCAAATGGAATCGATTGCTGCCAGTCAAAATAAGTTTTTACACGATATGAGTTTGGAAGAAATGGATGCCCTTTGGAATCAGGTAAAGTCAAAAAAGTAATTACATTTTTATTTTTTTAATCAGTTTTATTTTTTGCAAGTAGTCCTCGAATTCAGTCAAGGTGAAACTACTTAGATTTTGTGAACGGGCTACCATCGCTTTTTGCGCCACCAAAACACCATATTGAGTATCCTGCAATCCGCTTAATTCATGGGCATCTGGGTTGATGGATATGATTACGTTTTTTTCAAGTGCATATGCTATATGTCTCCAATCCATATCCAAACGAATAGGGTGTGCATTTAATTCAATAGCAACATGATTAGCGGCACATGCATCGATAATTTTTTTATGATCTACCGGATATCCAGGCCTGCTTAATAATAGTCGTCCGGTGAGATGCCCTAATATAGTTGTAAAAGGATTCTCAATCGCTTTTAGTAATCGTGTCATGGCTTTTTCTTCACTCATTTTTAGATTACTATGGACTGATGCAATCACCAAATCAAATTGAGACAATACGGCATCATTATAGTCGAGATTTCCATCCGACAAAATATCGCATTCAATGCTTTTAAAAATCTTAAATGGATACAATTGATCATTAAGCGTATCGATGTATTGGTGTTGCGCAAGTATTTTTTCTTCCGAAAGTCCCTGTGCATAAAATGCTGCCTTACTATGATCTGAAATCACCAAGTATTCTAATCCCATAGATTGAGTTTTGCGTGCGATTTCTTCAATTGTATTGGCGCCATCGCTCCAATTGCTATGGCAATGTATAATCCCTTTTATATCTTGATTAGTTATAGTATCGATAGTTCCTTTTGTTTTTATTTTTTCAATGATTAAAGGGTCCTCTCTAAGATAGGGGGGTATAAAAGGAATTTTTTTGCCTTCGAAAAAACTCTCCTCATCAACATATGAAATTTCAGTTGATTTTATTTGGTCTAATGCTGACCAAAATTCATCAGAAGAGGTTTTTTGTATCAGAGTTGGGATGAAATGATTTGAAGGTGCTCCATAAATTACCACTGTAAGCCCCTCTGTAGTATTTAATTCTATTTGTGTAGTAGATGTTTTTTTTATTTGTAAGAAATCAAGGTGGTGAATTCTTTTTTCAATAGTATCGATTGTAGTATCAATGATATATTCTAATTGATGTACTATCTCTAATTGTCGGGCAACATTTCCTGCAATCGCAACTTTTGATTCTTTAAATAATTCTATTAGTAGCGAATGAATTTTATTTGAAATAGGAAGTATGGTAGCATACAAATGACTGCCTTTGTGGGCGAAATAGAACTCAATAGAAGCAATGACATTTTGTTGTGTTTTTTCACCAAATCCCTTGTAAAGCTTTAGTCTGTTTTCTTTACATGCATAAAGCAATTCTCCTACAGTTTCGATTTGCATTTCTTTCCA
>CANGEW010000021.1 GCA_947452965.1 Chitinophagaceae bacterium
TGTATTGGATGTTCCATTCTTCCAATATACAATCCTTATTATCAAAGAATTTCCTGCAGCTATGTTTAAACTAGGCGCTGACAATCTCAATGAATCTCCTGTGGTTAATACAGGTATGCCCATCGTGCCCCATACACTATCCGCTCCACCATTCTTTGATATGCTAAAGCCGATAAACGTTGCTCCCCCATCTATAGAATAGCCCGCTGCTAACACCATGTGGGTAGAACTAATCGTGCCCGCTGTAATCTTACATGAAAAAGGATTTGTAGTTGCACTGTAACCAGCCGATGGCGTTACGCGCATCTCCATGTAGGGCATCGATGCACCCACCATATTGTACAATGCATTACAGCTAGGGGTTCCCGACAAACCTATCGTACCTGCTCCGGTTAATCCGTTTGCTCCAAACGTTCTTGATGTGGGGAACAAACTGGCATCTATATGCGCAGGACTTGCCGTTAGATTAGCTCCAACACTCAATACAGGTATCGTGTCTGTGGCAAATGGCCAGGTAGCACTAAAGTTTTGTGAAATAAGAGCATTACTAAAAAAAGAAAAAAATACAACAAAAAGTAGTGACTTTAGTAAATGTTTATACATGGCAATCGTAGTTTAATATAGAATAAAAATAACTAGTAATAAGATGTAAATAATTAAAGTCGTAATAAAAATTCACTACAACGATTTAGTAAATTTTTGTTAAATAATATTTATTTTTTGATATTTTCACAAAATAAAGCCTGAACTAAATTTTAAAACCATGAAAAAGATTGCTGTTTTTTTATCTCTAGTAACATTAACCTATGTTACTTATTTCATTATCAGTTGTACACCTGAGATACCTGTTGGTGGTTGTGATGGAAGTTTTAGTATTAGCTATGTTGCCACTGCAGATACAGTAGGAAACGGACATCCAGATGGTACAATAACAATAACTCCTAATAACAGCACAGGTGTTTTATATACAATAAATGGAGATGCATCATCAACAAATAATCAATTTCTAAACCTTGTAGGAGGCCAAACCTACACTATCGTCGCATCAAGTCCTAACGGATGTGCTGCTTCAATAAGAGTAAGAGTTGATACAATAGCTATTCAAAATAATACTACCCCACCTCCGCCGCCGCCATGTGGAACGATAACAGTTAGTACTACTTCTGTAAATCCAACATCTGGTAGTGCTTCTGATGGCTCTATTACTGCAAGTGCAATGGGCGCATCTGGTCCATTTACTTATAGTTTAAATAACGGAGCATTCCAATCAAATGGAGCATTTACCGGATTAGCAGTTGGCACATATACTGTTACAGCAAAATCAGTAGATGGTTGTACAGGAACAAAATCGGTAACATTAAGTGCGGGTGGTCCGGCTCCATGTGGCACAATTACTGTAACAGCAACTTCAGTAAATCCAACCACTGCAAATACAACAGGCGGATCTATCACAGCATCTGCAACAGGAGGAACGGCTCCATTTACTTATAGTTTAAATAGCGGTGCATTCCAATCAAGTGGTGCATTTACTGGACTAGCGGCTGGTACATACATTGTTACTGCAAAATCAGCAGACGGTTGCACTGGAACTAAATCGGTAACATTAACTGCTACCGCATTGGTAAGTTTTGCTAGAGACATTCAACCTATCATTGCTCAATATTGTGGTAGTGCCAATATCAGTTGTCATAATCATAGTAATAATTGGACAACCTATTCTGATATAGCTCAAGGTACAGCAGGCACACCATGGCCTAGTCATTTAAAAACTTTGATTGGAAGAATGAGAAGCTCTACAGCACTTCAAGCATCAGGTAGTCATAACATGCCTCCTTCTAACTCAACAACATGGACAACCTTTGTACAAGGTTTGTTTACACAATGGGTAAACCAAGGATTCCAAAATAATTAATACTCGTTTTTTCGTTTTTTAGCCGTTCCAATTGGAGCGGCTATTTTTTTGTTGTAATCATTTTAAAAAAGTATTGTAGTTTCAATTTCAAATGAGCTTGATTAATTGAATCATAATTTACGTCTAATGAGTAAGAATTCCCTTCGTTCTGTAATTGTTGCCTCATCTGTTGGTACGCTTATTGAGTGGTACGATTTTTATATTTTCGGGAGCTTGGCGCTTGTTATATCTACCAAGTTTTTTCCGCAGAGTAATCCTACTGCTGCCTTTCTTTCTACATTAGCAACCTTTGCAGCTGGTTTTGTTGTGCGACCTTTTGGAGCTTTGTTTTTTGGAAGATTGGGAGATTTAATTGGAAGAAAATACACCTTCATGGTAACCTTGCTATTGATGGGTGGTTCTACCTTTTTAATTGGATGTGTTCCCAGCTATGAAAGCATTGGCTTTTTAGCTCCATTGATGGTGTTATTATTACGATTGTTGCAAGGACTTGCTTTAGGAGGAGAATATGGTGGTGCCGCCACCTATGTTGCTGAGCATGCTCCTAAAAATGAAAGAGGATATTGGACATCTTGGATTCAAACAACCGCGACAGTTGGGTTATTTGTTTCTCTCACCGTGATATTAATTACCAGAAATACTTTAGGCACAGAAGCTTTTGAAAATTGGGGATGGCGAATTCCTTTTTGGGTTTCAATCTTAATGGTAATGGTTTCCTTTTTTATTAGAAGGAACATGGAAGAATCTCCAGTATATGTAAAAATAAAATCTGAAGGAAAAGTTTCAGCAAACCCGCTCAAAGAAAGTTTTGGCAATCGGTACAATTTCAAATTTGTACTTCTTGCTTTATTTGGTGCGGTAATGGGACAAGGGGTAGTTTGGTATACAGGGCAGTTTTATGCCATGAGTTTTATTGGAAAAGTTTGTGGGGTAAGCAGTCAACAAACAGACACCATTATGGCGATTGCATTATTAATGGGAACACCATTTTTTATTGTATTTGGAAAACTATCGGATAAGGTTGGACGAAAAAAAATTATGATGATTGGTTTATTGCTGGCAATCATTTGCTATCGTCCTATTTATGAAAAAATGTTTCATACAATTGACTGCAGTACTAAAATTATGGTGGCAGAAAATATCGTTTCTAAGAAAACTACTTCCATTCATGAACAATCAAAAGATTCCATTATTACCACCGTCACCCATAAAGTATTTTTAGATAAAACGAGCATCGACCTAACGCAAAAGGATACACTCAATTCAATGGGAGTATTGAAAACTAATTTGGATATCAAAAAATCAATTGAGTTGAATACTACTAATTATTGGATGTTAATTTTACTTGTATTCATACAAATTATTTTTGTAACCATGGTATATGGACCCATCGCGGCATTTTTGGTTGAAATGTTTCCAGCAAAGATTAGATACACTTCTATGTCATTGCCCTATCATATTGGAAATGGAATTTTCGGAGGACTCTTGCCAACCGTTGCAACTTATTTAGTAACAACGGCTAAAAGCACTAAGGTTAATAATTGGTATTTACAAGGATTATGGTATCCCATTATTGTAGGAGCCATTTGTTTTATCATTGGCATGATTTATTTAGATAAAAATGACAATAAAATTGAAGACTAAATTCAACACAGATGAATACGATAAAAAAATATAGCGGACTTCTTTGGGTAGCAATTGGAATTACTGTCGGTTACTTTAATATTGTAGTGATGGGCATTCCTAAACTACAATCCGGCAAACAAGAAGATTTGGTTTTTGCCATTATCAATTTATGCATACTCACACCCATTATTGTAGGTGGACTAGTGACATTTGGCTATTACGCATTATCGGGTGACTATTCAAATAAATAGTTTATGGCTTGCCGTTATAGTCATAATTTATCATGATGCCCCAGCTTTCATTTAATCGTTGTTCGCTGTAATCTGCATCAAAATTAATGCTATGAATACGCGCACCATTGCTGAGATGAAACTTCGCGACAGGTCCATCCCAATCTTCCAAATATTTTCTGATGCTTGGTTCGTCTGGCTTATGTGTAAAATGATCACGCATACCCGGTGAAGGACTTAATGTATAAAAGTTATTGATGCCTTTTTCTTTACAATGATCTATTAATGCTTTGATAGCTAAGGTTCCTGCACCTTTTATTTGACAGCTAGATAATCTAAATATAGAATAAAAGATGGCGTAGGTAACATCATACTTGCTACTATATCCATCATCATTTAAAATTTCTGCCATGTTATGCGGAAGGCGATTTCCTATACGGGCACAAACCATAAATTGAGGAATACCTTCATGTGTATAAACAAATACATTTCGATTACCGATAATTCTTCTGTTAATAGATATACCAGGATGAACCGGATCTTCTTTAATAAATTCTAGCCACTCTTGTTTAAATTCGGGAGTTCCGTATGCGACAATCATAATACCAATAATTAGTTAAGAAACAGGTGTACGATATAATATAAAATTGAAGGACAGATTAAACAACCCATGGCTGTATGAAACGTTGCAGTGAGCGCACCGTAAGGAACAAGTTTTACATCGGTTGATGCCAACCCTGCAGAAACGCCACTCGTAGATCCTACAATACCTCCGAAAATCATAGCAGATTGTGGATTATCGATACCTAGTTTTTTGGCAAGGAAAGGAGTAGAGATAGTTACAAAAACCGACTTAATAACGCCAACGGCTATACTAATGGCAATCACTTCCGAACTCGCCCCAACAGCACCGCCGGTAATAGGTCCAACAATAAACGTACAAGCACCGCCACCTATCGTAGCAAAACTTTTTGCATCGGTATATCCTAATAAATAACCAATGGTGCCTCCTATGAAAAAAGCTACCACAGTGCCAATCACCAAACAGAAAATTCCAATAAATCCTGTTTTTCTTATTTCTGAAAAGCTTGCTCCCATTGCCGTAGACACAATAGCAAAATCGCGCATCATGGATCCTCCTAACAATGCCATGCCTGTAAAGGCCGGGATATTTGCGATCCCTTTTTCTCCCCCAAAATAAGCAATGAATAAGCCAACGCTTATGGCAATAGCTGCTCCTGGAATTTTATGATTCGTCAATTTTTTTGAAACAACGTATGATAGTGACATAATAATTCCAACTACTAAAAACGCAAAAACCAATCCGTTTTTGTCAAGTATTTCGATGATGTGTTGCATATAATTATTTTTTATTCTCAGATTGGTTTTTAGACAATTTTGCAATGAATGGAATTAATGCATAGCAAGCCAACGTAGCAAAAATGCCAACTAATACAGCCACCCATCCTCCTGATAAAGCCGCTTTTACATTTTGTGTTGCCGACATGGCCACCACTACGGGAATATACATGGTGCTCCAAAAAAGCATACCACTTTCTGTTTCAGGCTTTAGGATATTTTTTCTTTTGAAGTAATCATTCATGAATATCAAACCAAGCATGGCAAAACCAACACCACCTAAATTTCCATTGAGGTGAAAAAGTTTTCCCAATTGATCGCCAATAATATGTCCTACTAAAAAGCATCCCGCTAAAATAGCTACGCCGTATATTTTCATTTGATATATTTTTTGTAATCAATTTTTGTGTTGGTTATTTTCTTTACGTCTTCTTTTATTGCCTTTCCCCATAACTTGTAACCTTCATCGTTATAGTGCAATTTGTCATCAACATAATATTTAACTTCTGGTTGTCCATCTTTATTTAAAAAATTTGAGCCTGCATCTATGTAAAACAAATTCTTTTCAGTGGCAGTAAATGCTTTTACTAAATTATTAGCTTCGGTAATTTTATCCCAAACAGCCCATCGTTTAATACTAGGCGATATGGCTAACCACGTAATCGGTATGTTAGGATATTTTTCTCTGATTGTTTTTACGATGTACTTGTACAATTCCAACACCTGATCAGGAGACTTATCTTTTTCAGATGTAGTAATGTCATTCCCTACATAAATGAAGATAGCTTTGGGTTGATGTGGATAAACAATTCTCTTGACATAATAGGCAACATCTCTTAAATTACAACCTCCAAATCCACGGTGAATGATGTCCTTATATTCTAAGTCTTGTCTGATGTTCGTCCATCTTCTGATATAAGAACTTCCCAAAAACATAATCGAATTTACATTGTCTTTTTCCGCTTCATTCAAGCTATCAAAACGTTTGATTTCTTTTTCCCATTTGAAAACGCCTTCTTCATTATTGTTTTTTCCAAAACGAAGCTGTGTATATAACCAACTTGCCATTGATTGAATACAGCTGTCCTGTTTGGTTTTGTTATTATCTAATGTATGTCCCGCTCCATAAAATGGACGCCATCCGGTTGGAATGCCTAATGACAAACAATGTTGGTACAAAATATACGGACCATATTTAAAGCCATGATAATCGTAAGAACTGTCATATGGAACCGTTTTATCTGCTGTGCCTGCCGTATTAAATAAAGGCGCATCTCCTTTTTGAATCCATTTGTAGTCTATCATAGCGCCCCATGCATTCATTACACCCGATACTTTTGAGCTAAAACCTTCGTTGCCGCTTTGACCTTCTATAGTTCCCCATTTTGCTTTATCAACATCGTTTGGAACTTCGTTTTCATTCATATAGGCAATTGCTAAGCAAGTTTTAGCACCAGCCGAACTACCGGTAATGAATATCTGAGAAGTATCAATGCCATATTGTAAAGCATTTTTTCTAAAGAAACGAATAGCCGCTCTTCCATCTTGTTGTGCGCGGTACAAAGCATTGGCATAATCTTTATTGGTTTTTTCTTTTTTGCCATTTTCTTCGCCAGACTTTTCAACTCCCAAACGGTAATCAATAGTTGCGGTAACATATCCTCTTTTTGCAAAAGAGGTACATAACATAGAACTGTAGCTTCCTGTTTTTGAATTATTCTGAAATCCACCGCCATGAATAAAAATCACCAATGGTCTTTTTTTATTTGTATCATTCGTTGGCGTGAAGATGTCCAATAACAGCTTTTCATTTTCTCCTTTTATATTGATGGCTTCACCATACTGAATATCTCTCAAAGAATCTAAAGAAGAAAAAACTTCATCTTTATATCTTTTTTGACCAATAGCATGATTAAAAGAAATCAATGCTGCAGCAAATAGTATGCTTTTGAAAATTTTATTCATTATGCAAATAATTTTTTTACATCATTTTTTGTAACCTTTCCCATTGCATTTCTTGGCAATTCATCCACTATCAAATATTTTCTCGGTGTTTTGTAAGCAGCCATTCTTTCACGAAGCCATTTATTAAGCTCGTCTGTATTAAGTGACGGGTTATTAACTACCATAGCGCAAACGATTAATTCTCCCCACTCATCATTAGGAATGCCAACCACTGCACAATCATCAATCGTTTCATGTTTGCGTAATTCTTCTTCTATTTCCAAAGCAGATATTTTATACCCACCAGATTTAATAATATCTACAGAGCTTCTACCCATAATTCTGTAGTAACCATCTTCCACAATAGCCACATCACCAGTTTTAAACCATCCATCAGCCGTAAATTCTTTTGCTGTAGCTTCTGGTTTGTTCCAATATTCATTAAACACATTTTTTCCTTTTACTAAAATTTCTCCGGGTTCGCCAGCATGAACATCTTGGTAATTTTCATTTACTAAACGGACATCAACTCCCGGCAATGGCTTACCAATATAACCGGCTTTTCTTTCACCATGATATGGATTGCTGATGGCCATTCCTATTTCAGTCATACCATATCGTTCCAATAATGTATGTCCACTAATGATTTTCCACTTCTCCATTACAGAAACAGGTAATGCTGCAGAACCACAAACCATTAATCTAAATGCAGACATACATTCAGTAAGCGCTTTTTGTTTTTCGGCAGGTAATGATTCCCAATAGGTAATTAATTTATAATAAATGGTAGGCACTGCCATGAACACATTGATATTCCCTTGTTGGAACAAATTAAATATTTCCTCCGCTGAAAATTGATTTAAAAATTCACAAGTCGCGCCTGACCATATGGAACATGAAACCACATTAACGATGCCGTGTACATGATGCAGAGGTAATACACAAATCGTATGGTCTTTATCAGACCATTCCCATGCGCTTACCAATGTAGATATTTGCGCTTCCAAATTATCGTGAGTAGTAACAACCCCTTTAGGCTTATTTGTAGTGCCGCTGGTAAACAAAATCATAGCTCTTCTTAAACTGTCTATATTAGGAAGCTCTTTAAGAGACACTTTTTCTTCAGATCCCAAAACAATTAATCTGATATGATGGTCTTTTGTATACTGTTCAAGCATCGGAGCATATTCCGGAGATACCACAACTATTGAGGCGCCTGTATCTTCCATTACATATTCTAAAGATGGTAAAGGATGTGTTAAACACATGGGAACTGTGATGCCTCCGGCTTGCCATATAGCCCATTGTACTTTCACGTAATCAAATCCGGGATTCACCATAAAGCCTACACGAGATTCTTCTAAATCTTGTTTGTCCTCCAATATTACTGAAGCAAACTCTTGTGAAGCAGTTAACAATTCTTGATAGGTATAAGCATTCCCATTACTGATTATAGCTCGCTTTGATAAATGTTTTTGTGCGTTTTGAATAATTTGCAACATACTCTTTCCTTTGACTAAAAAAACTATAAAAGATTAATTAAAAAATTTAAGATTGAAGTCCTCTAACAATGCCCAGTTCTAACCCTCTTAATTCAGCAAGTCCTCTTAATCTTCCAATTGCCGAATATCCCGGATTAGTTTTTTTCTTTAAATCATCCAGCATTTGATGTCCATGATCGGGTCTCATTGGAATAGAGACATTTCTTTTTTGCATCACATGTACAATTTCTTTTACCACTGCATACATATCCACATCTCCTTCTAAATGATTGTCTTCATAAAAATCTCCAAATTCATTTCTTTTTGTAGCGCGTAAATGAATAAAATTAATTCGATCTCCAAATTGTTTTACCATTGCTGGCAAATCATTATCTGCTCTCACACCAAAAGATCCTGTGCAAAAGCACAAGCCATTATACAAAGAAGGAACCGCTTCTATCAATTGTTCAATATCATTAGCCGTACTCACTACTCTGGGTAATCCTAATAATGGATAAGGAGGATCATCAGGATGTATCACCATTTTAACATCACAAGATTCGGCAACAGGAACAATTTCACTTAAAAAATAAATCAAGTGACTTCTCAATTTGTTCGCATCAATACCTGCATATTTATCTAATGCCTGTTGAAATTGTTCGATACTAAAACTCTCTTCACTTCCTGGCAACCCTTTAATCATATTTTGTTTGAGTAAGATTTTTTCATCTTCACTCATGGCGATAAATCTTTCTGTTGCTCTTTTTAATTCTTCAGGAGTGTAATCAGCTTCGGCATTTTCTCTTTTTAAAATAAACAAATCAAATGCAATCACTTCTGCCCTTACATATAATAAAGCTAGTGATCGATCAGGCATAGGGTAAGCCAAATTCGTTCTCGTCCAATCCATCACTGGCATAAAATTATAAGTAACGATGTGAATACCACATGCACTCAGATTTCTAATAGATTGTTTGTAATTATCAATATAGGTTTGAAAATTATCAGATTGCGTTTTAATGGCTTCATGCACAGGAACACTTTCTACAACCGACCAAACCATTCCTGCCGCTTCAACTTCTTGTTGTCTTTTTTTGATTTCTTCTATTGTCCATATTTCACCATTAGGTATATGATGAAGTGCTGTAACAACTCCTGTACAGCCCGCCTGACGAATATCCCAAAGACTTACAGGATCATTGGGACCATACCATCTCATTGTTTGTTGCATTTGTTTCATTGCTCTGTTTTTTTCAATTACCAATTATCTGTTCTAAAAGAGGATGCTGGCAAACCTGCTGTATTAAACAGCTCGCCCTTAACGTAGTCTTTATATGCATAACGAACGGCTACAGGTTTTGACACCGAATCGCATGATACATCTATGGTGCCATCTTCCTTAATAACCGCCTTTGCTTTATAAAATAGTTTATCCTCTCCTGCCATTTCAAAATTTTCTAGTTCGTTACCAAAAGTGGTTAATCCATATTCAGCAAAATCAAAACTTACATTTATCTTGTTGGCTGCAATTTTCATTGATTTATAAATGGGGCCACAGTACGAAATACCTTTCATATGATAAGTGTTAGATAGAGCCCAATAAAGTAAACGTTCACTCACTTCTTTTTTATAAGGCGGATGAATATGAACATCATCGCCTATATCCATTGTGATGGCCATTCCGCTATTGGGAATCATTTTCATTGCATTCATCTGCGCTTCTCTGATTCCTCTTACACTTCTCGTAGTATCTTTATTTCCATATGGAGCAATTTGAACATAATAGAAAGGCAATGTGTCGGGTGTATGCCAAAGCGATCTCCAACTGCTAACCATACCCGCAAATAAGTTGGCATATTTGGCAGGTTCGTGTCGATTGCTCTCTCCCTGATACCACAAAAAACCTTTAATACCATAACCCACAAAAGGGGCTATCATTCCATTAAATAAAGTAACAGGATATTTATGTTTCTCTTTTGCAGTATCTACTTTGTTATCCATCACAACATCAGGAAAATTTGCTAAACTTTCCTTATTCATCCAGCTTTGTATTCTCGTTCCACCCCACGTACTAACAATGATGCCTACTGGCACTTGTAATTTTTTTTGAAGCATAGAGCCATACATATATGCAACTGCACTAAATTCTTTTGCAGTAGCCGGGTCAGAAACTTTCCATTCACCCGTACAATTATAAGCAGGTGTGAGTGCTGCATTTCTTTTCACTTCAAATAGTCTTACATTATTGTTATCTGCATCTGCAATGATTTCGTTAGAATGCAACACAGGTTGATTTTTAAATCCGCGCATCGGCATTTCCATATTGGATTGTCCTGAACAAAACCAAACCTCACCAATCATTACATTGTTTAATACAAGTGTTTCGTTGTCTTTGATTTCAATAGTATATGGACCACCAGCTTTGGGAGTGGGAATCACAATACGCCATTTTCCAGAAGTGTCTGCGTGAGTAGTATATACTTTATGATTCCAAGAGGCTGTTAATTTGATGGGTGTTTTGACAGAAGACATGCCCCAAATTGCCACATTGGATTGTTGTTGCAATACCATATTATTTGAAAACATTGCAGGCAATGTAATGGTAGCAGAAGCAGATATTGCACTCAGCATTAGGCTCAATAATAGGATGTATGAAAATCTAGCTGTCATTAATTTTTTGTTACAGGCACAATTGAAATGCCATTTAAAATAGGATTTCCTTTTTTTGCATCGAAATGCAATTGTATACCTTGTTTATTTGTTGTTGTGATGATAAAACTTTTTTTGATGGCCTCACAGTAGCCTGATTCTTTGAACAAATCAAAATCTGTGATTACTTTTTTATTGTTAATAGATACGTCAAAAACTCTTTTTCCGGTTTCGTGGTATTCAGGTTCAGCAAAATATAATTCTACTTGATAATTTCCATCAGCTACATCTATTCGATAGTCTTTTACAGAATCTAAATAAGTATACAACAGTTGCACTTTATCTGTTTTGGTAATTTTCCCTTTTAAACTAATAAAAGAAGGTTTTCCACTTACATATCCAAAGGCACCTTTTTTGTAGGGCATGTCTTGCAACCAAATAGCATGAGTTGCGTCAATGAATTGTGCATTGGAGCCTGCATTAATTTTAATAGCGGATTTGGAGTTGTTTGACAATGTTGAATCAAACACATCATACATGATTTGAAAAGTATCGGCAATGATTTGATGATTTTTAGTTGCCTTTGCTACAATGGTATTTACGCCATTTTTAAAAAGTGCTTTCCAAGTTATTTTATGCAAGCTATTGGAAGATTTTGATGATAATGATTTACCATTCACAATCAAAGTAGCTGTAGGTGCATTCGTATACACGTCAATGGTAGAGCTATCACCAATCAATCCTGCTCTATGACTCCAATCTCTCGAAGCGATGTAAATCATTGGTTGAGGATTCCAATTAGCCTTATAGAAATAGTATACATCTTTAGGTTTTCTATCCCAGGTATACATTCCTTTGTGATTAATGTTGGAAATGGTACCACCAATATTAGGATTGCCAAAATCAAATTGATTCCAGATGGCTGTACCAGCTAGATATGGTCGCTGTTGGATTTGTTCTAAATAGGACTCGTGAAAATATCTCTGGTACTGTCCTGTATTGTCTAATCGAGTAGGTTTTTCAGTGTTTACTGCATTATCTGATTCTGCTCCGTATTCACTTATAAAAATAACTTGCTCAGGTTTTTCGGCATGTTTTTTATCAAATGACTTTCCAAACTCATCTACTTTACCACCATACCAGCCACTGTAAATATTATAGCTAGCCACTTGTGGAATCACATCAATTTTAAATTTATCATAATCACTGCTCATGTGCATAGCTATGGTACTGGAACGATATGGATCTTCTGCTCTAACGATGCTATCTAATACTTTGCCGTATTTACTTACATTAACACCATAAGTTGAATCAATAATTTTTTGAGTCCTGTTATTATAATTATCGTTCAAAAATATTTCATTCATCGATCCCCACATAATAACAGAAGGATTGTTGTAATGCTGGCGAATCATCTCTTTAATCATATTGCCTGCATTCGATAAAAACTCAGGATCAATTTTCATTAAGTTTACAACAGGCACTTCTTCCCAAATCAATAATCCAATTTCATTCGCTCTTTTTAATACATAAGGATCTTGTGGATAATGTGCCAATCGTAAAAAATTACAGCCCATGTTTTTTATACTCTGTAAATCATTTTCATGATCTTCTTTTGTTAAGGCGCTTCCTTTGCCCATCATATCCTGGTGGCGATTCGTTCCTTTTAAAAGATATTTTTTTCCATTTAAGAAAAAGCCACTGTCGGCATCAAATCTATACCAGCGAAAACCAATGGTAGATACGATTTCATCTACAATATTTCCGTCTTTAATAATTTGCGTGGTTAGTTGATACAATTGAGGATTTTCTGGCGACCACAGTTTAGGGTTGGCAATAGCAATGTTATCGAATTGAAAATCTAGTTTCTTATTGGCTTCTAAGGTATAATTGTTAGAAAAAGTAGTTACTGCTTTATAATCTGCATCAGTAAGTGTATTTACAATTTGAATATCCTGCTTGGAAAGGGTTTCGTTTTTGCAGGATCCTTTCATTGATACCAAAGCAGATTTTTCAGAAACAGAGGGAGTTGAGACAAAAATACCGGAAGAACCAAAATTATCTGTAGAAAAATGAATATTATCGGTGATGAGTAAACGAACATTTCGGTAAATACCACCATAAATAGTATATCCCACATCTATTGGTGGAATGTATAAGTCAGTTGCATTATTTACTTGAACCGCAATAATATTTTCGGTGCCATCTAATTTTATGTACGGAGTAATGTCAAAAATAAATGCTGTGTAACCGCCTTTATGTCTCCCAACAGGAAAACCATTTACATATAAGTCACTTACTTGATTAGCGCCATCAAAGACTAAAAATATTTTTTTGTTTTTATAAGATTCAGAAAAAGTAACTTTTTTTCTATACCACCCAATGCCTCTGTAATAATCATCATCTTCTTCGTAGGGGTCTTTCACATTCCAGCAATGAGGTAATTGAATTGGCTCCCATGAGGCATCGTCATATTTTAATCTAAATGCGTCAGTGGGATTTGATTTGGTAAACAACCAATTATCATTGAAGGAAATAATTTTTCGTGAGTTAGATATCTGTGCAAGAGAATGAATGCCACCTATAAAAGTTAACAGGATAACCGTAAGAAGTGTAACTTTTTTCATTGTATGGTATTGGCAAATAGGCATAAAAAACTCTTTAAAAATCAATCAACTTATAACAATCATTTACACACCACTAAACGCAGAGAATCCTCCATCTACTCCGATTTGAGTACCCGTAACGAATTTAGAAGCGTCGCTTAATAAATACACTAGAGCGCCGATGAGCTCATCAGGATTTCCAAATCTTTTAAACGGCGTTTTGCTAATGATGGAATTGCCACGATCCGTTAAACTACCATCGTTATTCGTTAATAAGGTTCTATTTTGTTCGGTTAAGAAAAATCCAGGCATTAATGCATTGATTCTAATGGAATCGCCATGTCTGTTAGCCGTTTCAATCGCAAACCATTGGTTATATGCATCAATAGCAGCTTTACCCATACTATAACCTAATACTTTTGTCAGGGCTCTTTTAGGACTCACAGATGAAATATTAACAATACTACCGCCGCCATTTTTCATCATTACCGATCCAAAAATTTGTGTAGGAATTACAGTACCCCACACATTCAACACCAATGCTTTTTTCATGCCTTCAATATTTAAATTGAATACATCCGCATCATTGGCCAAAACTGCTTCCGGAACATTACCACCCGCTGCATTAACAAGTCCGTCAATTCTGCCGAACTTTGATAAAATCAAATCTCTTGCAGCAATTAATTGATCTTCATCAAGAACATTAGCTAATACCGGTAAAGCAACGCCACCGTTTTTAACTACTTCGTCTGCAATTGAATTGGCTCTTTCTTCATTTTGACCCATTACAATTACAGTACCTCCTGCCTCAGCAATGCCTTTTACAAAAGACCTTCCCAAAACACCTGTACCTCCAGTAACAATGATTACTTTACCTTTTAAAGAAAACAATTCACTCATCTCTTAAATTTTGTGTTATTTAATAGCATCGAAATACTTCATCAATCCGTACACATTAGAATTTAGTTGTTTCATTTTATTTGCTAACTCTTGATACGTTTCGTATTGAATATTTACAATTCCTTTGTTTGAATCTTTATTAGAGTCATCGGCTTTAGTATCATTTGGATCGTTATCCTGGTACCTAAACCAATGCCAGCCTACACAGTTTTTTGCTTTTAATAATTGCAGACAAAAATTTTGATAGTGTATTCCTCTGTCTTTGTGGGTTTTTACAATCCAGCCGGCGCCGCTCATATTGTTCATACCAGTTTCTTCGGCTTTGGTGTAAAACTCAGTAATAAAAAAAGGTTTATCGCTCCACTTGGCCCATTCGTCAATATAGTTTTGTTTGGGTTGCCAATCACCATAATAATTGATGGAAATGATATCAATGTAGGGATTAGCGGCAGAAAAAATGTATGGATTGTTTTTAGCGTTCGAATGAATTCTACTTCCTATATACATGTGATTCTTGTCGAATTTTTTTATCGCTGCACTTACTATGGAATAATATTTTTGTGCTATGGCTCCGATAAAGGCTTGTTTTTGTTCATTTGTAATGGTGTTTTCGTCAACAGATTTCTGTTTCATCCATTGTTGAAAAAACAAGTATGCTTGATCGTTAGTATCTTTTTTAGAGAGCAGTTCTTTTAGCTCACTGTTTGTGAAAGCAATTTCATTGTCGGAAAAAATACCAAATAAGTTTGGGTCGTTGTTTGTAGCTATTAATTTAGAAGCATGCTCGTTACAATAATTCGCAAAGTTATCATCTAATATAAAGCCTAATATGGATTGTCCTTTTCTGTCAGGATTGGATTTTTTTGTTTCAGAAAAATAACCTCCTAATAAATTTAATTGTAAAGTATAGGGCATAGGTTTTTTTGCAGATGCATTGTATTGAATAATTGCATCTACATCGCTCCAGCAACCGGCAACATTAAAACTCATGTTTTGTAACTCGGTTATCGTTTGTGTTGTCCAATCTGCAACATCTTTATATTTTCCTGGCAAAGGAGAAGTTTTACTTGTGCGAATCGCATTAACAGCGGCAACATATGTGATGTGACCTAATGGATTAATCACGTTCCATCGATTATTTATTTTTTCTGTTCTGAAAAAACCCGAAGATTTGTACTCCTTATTGGTTAATCCTGCATATTTATCTAATGGGGTTGCATTAGAGGCATTAAATCCCTTAAGTTGATCAATGGTAATACTTACAAAGTTTTGCCAATCAGAGTAATGTACTTTTTTTGCTTCGTCTTTACTCCAAATCTTTGCAGCAACAAGTAAACTGTCTTGCGCTTTGATAGGCTTCTCAAAAAGAAAAAATGAAATACAAGCAATAAAAAAAGCAGTTGGTTTAATAGACATGTTTTTTACAAGATAGCTTACTGAACAATTACAGTAATTTGTTTTACAAAAGTTTTTTCATAGTTCAATCGATTATAAGAAGCCACAAAAGTAGCTTTGTAAGTGCCGGGTTTCGTATACTGATAATCGTAACTTTTAAGCGGACTTTGTGTAATGTTTTTAATAACAATAGGTTGATCGGGACTCACAGATGCCTTTTGTACTCCTGAAATCAGCCAAGCCTCCGTTCCATTTGCATATCCTCCTGATGATGAATTAGCAAGAGTCAAGCTTCCTGAACTTGTTGTCGGAATTTTCCACAAAAGTTTTTTGGGGGCATAAATAGAAACTGCGCTATAGCCACCGGATCTGATGTTTGTCGATTTAATCATAGTGGAAGATGGAGTGCCATTGGTAAACATATTATACATGCCTACATCTTTTATAGACCAGGTAATCGTTTTAGGTTGACGATTTACATATTTAAAAGCAACATAAAAAGGCTGCCCTAATATAGTGCTATCTGTGATGTCTTGATATAAATTTACAGCTGGAGAAGTGGCTGTTCCGGTTGGAAAAATAAAGAGATTGGTAATCTTTTTCCAATGAGCGTCGACTATACTTGCCGAATCGTTATTTCCGGAATAATCTGTAGAAAGCATCACATCTATTGTATCCGCAGTGGTGGTTACACTTGAAGTAAATTTAAAATTTATTCTTCCGCCTTCTGCATAGGTTCTATCTCTATAATCATAGTTGTGAGAAGAGTCTCCTGGATAAAAACTAATTACATCAGGGTTGCTAAACAATAAAAAATGTGCTTTTGCTGCTGTTGTGATAAGTGTATCTGGAAGTTGTGCGTCAAACGACTCATTCCCATCAGTATAACCAGGCACATCTTTCTTGCATGATGAAAAAACAATAACAATACTTACGACAAATAAAATAAAATACTTTTTCATTTTTTTATTATTTATGAATTACCATCCTGAATTTTGAGTCATTAATGGATTTACTGAAATTTCAGAACTAGGTATGGGTAATAATGTGTCTCTTTCTGAAACGTTATCATAGGCTTCTACAAATCGATTTTTGTGTGTAGAGGTTGCGTCGCTTTCAATAATTTTTTGTCCAGTCAATCTCATTCTGTCTAAAAAAATACCCCAACGAATTAAATCAAATTTTCTAAGCCCTTCAAAGCAAAGTTCTCTTGCTCTTTCTTCTCTGAGGTAATTTCTAAATGTAGTTTGACTGCTTGCAAACCTAACGGTATCTGCTTTTGCTCTGGCTCTAACTTGATTGATATATTTAACGGCATTCAATGGTCCATTTACTTCATTTTCAGCTTCGGCTGCCATCAACAAAACATCTGCGTATCTTAAAATTGGAAAATTAGTTGGTCCCCAGTCTCTCTGTTTAGGAATAAAAGTTTCATAATCTCTTTTCCATTTTCCGCAATCTCTTTCGTATGTTTTAACACCAGCACAGGAACTAGTAGATCTTGGGGTGCATGATTCACAATAGGTATATTCCGGAAGATTCCAGTTTCTTCTTATCGTATCATTATTTTCTTTATTTGCAAGATTGGGATTGAATGGATTGTTATACATCTCGTACAATACACCACTCGGCACATAGGAGCCGTAGCCATAAATAATCATCGGATCTGGATCACTACCCGCATATCTTTGGGCTAATTGACAAGCAAATCTGCTTCCTGGAGGAACCGCATCTTGTGGGGTGTTGTTGCCAATAAACTCAATCTCCCACATACTTTCTCTATACACATTGTCGTATTTGTCTTGAGAATGATTTATGAAAATTTGTCTATAATCCGGATTCAAAGAATGCAGACCAGAGCCTATAACCTTTAGTGCATAGGTACGAGCTGAATCATAAGCAGCATTTCCCATCCTCAAAGGATTGCCTGCCATTTTTAAATATACTCTGGCAATAATACCTTCTACAACCGTTTGACTCACTCTGGTTCCACAAGTAATTTCAGTTACTTTTTTTACCAAAGTATCTGCGGTTTTCATATCTAATAAAATCTGTTTGTAAATCAAACTGTCTGGAGTACGGGCAATATTTGTATTTCCTACTTGAGTATTAGCGTTTAAAACAAGTGGGACTGGACCAAAACGAGTTACTAATTGAAAATAATTAAACGCTCTTAAAAACAAAGCCTCTCCTCTTACATTTCTTTTTACAGCATCACTCACATCTGCTTTATCTAAATTTTCGAGTAATAAGTTTGCTCTTCCAATTCCTGCATATAAGGCAGTCCAGCAATCACTATAAATTTTTGTAGATGACTGACAATCATAAATGCTAGGAACTGTGTGCTTGTTATTTCTGTTATTGAAATGCCCTTCGTCATTACCCATCTCTAATTCTATCGGAAGATATCTACTAAAAGTTCCATCTTGTGCTAATGAAGCATAAACGCCAGCTAACGCAGCATCTAAATCAGATTCTGTTTTAAAATATTGATCACTTGGTAAAAAATCTTGTGGCGTTGTATCCAATACTTTGTTACATGAAAACAACATGGTTGAAATAATAAATGCCACTCCAAGTGTTTTATAAATATTGTTCATGAGCTATAATTTTTTTCAATGTTATTTTGTCTCATTGAGAGAAATATAATCTGATTTGTTAATTCTCAATGTTTATGAGTTTGTTAATATTAGTAAGCAACTCTTTATAGATTAAGATTTAATCCAAAAGTGATTGTTTTTGCTCTTGGATAAACAGAATAATCAAAACCTGGAGTAAGTGCAGAATTATAAGCAGATACTTCAGGATCTACTCCTGTGTATTTAGTCCATGTATAAAGATTTTGTGCTGACACATAAAAACGAAGACTTTTTACATTCATTTTCTTCAGCAGCTTCTCAGGTATCTCGTAACCTACTTGTAATGTTTTTAATCTGACATAAGAACCGTCTTCTACTACACGAGACGAATATTGATAAGGTCCATCGCCATTTGTTTTAAAGATTTCATTATTTGGATTGTCTGGTGTCCATCTATTTAGAACGGTAGTAAATTGATTTTGTAATGATCGACCTGAATTCCCTTCAAAAACCAAACGGTTTGCATTCAATATGTCACCACCATAAGAAAATTGGAAAAAGATGTTTACATCAAACCCATGAAATTTAAAATTATTAGTAAAGCCTCCAATGAAATCAGGATTTGCATCTCCAATGATAGTCATATCATCATCATTGATAATTCTATCTCCATTCAAATCCTTATACTTGATAAAACCAGGTTGTATGGGATTGCTGCTACTTGCCGAATAAGCGGCAACCGTAGGTTTAAGATTATAATTACTTCCCGAAATATTAAAATCGCTGTATTGATAATTTCCATCCCATATCAAACCATACATCATCCCAAGCGGTTGTCCTACCTTGGCAATATAAGGTGCCATATTACGCCAGTTATTATCCCAGTTTATTGACGTTAACAAAGACTCTTGTCCATCACTTAAAGCAAGTACTTTGTTTCTATTAAATGAAATATTAAAAGAGGTTGACCAGGTAAAGTTATCTTTATTGATATTTTTTGTATTCAAAGTGAATTCCAGTCCCTTGTTTTCTACAGACCCTATATTTTTATATGCTTGTGTAAAGCCAGATGATGCAGGCAATTGTGCATTTAATAATAAATCATACGTTACTTTTTGATACACGTCTGTTGTAATGCTAATTTTATCGTCAAACAAGCTTAAGTCTAAACCCAAATTAGTTTGGGAAGTGGTTTCCCATCTTAAATCAGGATTGCCTAATGCAGAGGGAATCACTGAGCTATTAAGGGTGCTATTAAATGGATAAGATAAAGTTAGTAATGTACTGGATGTGCTTAAATAAGCAAAATCAGAAACTCTGTTGTTTCCTATTATTCCCTCACTAAGTCTCAATTTTCCTTCTTTCAAAAATTTCCATGATTTCAAAAATTCCTCATTACTAAAACGCCATGCTATACTCCAAGAAGGAAAGTAACTCCATTTATTATTTGCAGAAAACTTGGAAGATCCATCAGATCTCATGGACAAAGTCATTAAATATTTTGAATCAAAATTATAATTAACCCTTCCCAGATATGATAGTAAAGTGTTACTGCTTCTGTAGGCAGAAATTTTAGTGGGCGTGCCTTCATCTAAACCAGATAAACCTAATTCTTCATGAGGGAGTTGAGAAGCTGCTCCACCAAAAATTGATTGTTCATTGGTTTGAACAGTTGCTCCCAGAACTACATCAAGGTTGTCATTCCCATTTTTATAACTGTAGGTTAATGTGTTTTCGTTAGCAAAATTCGTTTTGGTATTATATATAAGTGATCCATTCACACCATTCAATCTTCCAGAAGAAGTAAAGGGACTCCCAGATCTGGTTCTTGTTCCATTAAACTCTTCATTTCTGTCTGCTGTGCTTATATATCCTAATGTGGTTTTAAATGTTAGATTTTTTTTGATTTGATAATCAAGATTTAAATTTCCACTAAGAACATTACTAAATCTGTTTCTTACTTCAAATTGAACGGTTTCTAACGGATTAAAACGAGCATCGTTTCCGCTTAATAAATCTGCTTCTAATGAAGGGTCAATGCCAGCTGTTAAATCAACATTGGGATTTCCCGATACAGGACGATATCCCCAAACGCTAAACATTAAATTACTTGAGGAGGAACTTGAGCTATTTAATGAAGATGGAATGGTACCATATGATTTTAAGGCGCTATAATTTAAATTAATACCGACTTTTAGTTTGTCATTTACTTTTTGATCTATTCTTACTCTACCTTGGTAACGATCATAGCCTGAAAATAATACAATTCCTTCTTGTGATAAATATGATCCCGACATTGAGAAAGTTGTTTTATCGTTACCGCCTCTCAACACAATTTCATGACTCACTGTTTTTGCATTTCTAAAAAGTAGATTTTGCCAATCCACTCCATTTGCATTTTTATAAGTATCTATAGTTGCACCAGGAATGGTTGGATCTAAATAAGTAGATTTCGTTAGACTGGAATCATTTTCAAACTGATATCTTACAAATTCATAAGGACTCAGCACATCCATTTTTTTGATGATTTGATTGATTCCGATATAATAATTGTAATTAATTTCTGTTTTTCCTGCCTTACCTTTTTTGGTGGTAATCATGATCACACCGTTAGCTCCTCTTGCACCATAAATGGCTGTTGCAGATGCATCTTTTAAAACTTCAATAGATTCTATTTCTGATACATTTATAGCATTGGCATTAGTGCTTTCTACAGGAAATCCATCAATAACATAGAGAGGAGAGTTGTCTTGAGTAATAGAATTGTTTCCTCTGATTACAATATTTACAGCGGAGCCAGGCTGTCCATCGCTTGATACTACTTGAACACCCGCCGCTCTTCCACCTAAAGCTTCTTCAAAACTTCTTACAGGTGCTTTTGAAATATCTTTAATATTTAGTTTTTCAACCGATCCTGTAAGGTCTTTCTTTTTACTGGTTCCATATCCTACCACCACCACAGCATCTAAATTGCTTTGAGCCAGTTTCATAGTAACTTCTGGAAATACGTCTCCTTTTGCTTGTACTTCTTGTGTTTCATATCCAACGTGAGATACTTTAAATGTAAGCTTGGCCTTTTCAGATACATTTATAGTAAATGCTCCATCATTATCTGAAGTAGCGAATGTTTTTGTGTTTTTTAACTGAATCGTAACCCCCGACAAAGGTTTATTATCCTCTCCGAAAATCCTTCCTACAATTTTCTTAGTTTGAGCATAGGATAAAGAAACACTAAGAGATAGAAATATCAGCAGCAATCGTTTACACATACCTGTTGAATTGGTTTATTTCAAAAATGAAGTTTCAAAAATTGTTTTATTGGTATACGACTCATTAATTTTTAAGAAGTACACACCGGCAGGCCATTCATTAATTAGAATCGAATTGTTTTCTTTCGAAAATTGAATCTTATCCATTACAATTTGACCTTTACTGTTTCTAATACAACCGATAAATGAACTGCCTGTTTCAAATGGAATTTTTATATTGATAAAATCTTTTGCTGGATTCGGGTAGATAGTAATGCTAGGAGAAGTTGAAAAATCTACTCGCTTAACAACACTTGTGCTGCTTTGATTATTTTGATCAATCATTCGCAATCTGTAATAATTAATACCTTCTAGAGGTTTAACATCTGTAAAAGTATAATTTGCTATGCCAGCTGTTTGATTGGTACTATTTACTGAGCCGATTTTGGTAAATAATTTTGCATTATTTGATCTTTCAATATCAAATTGTTTACTGTTCAATTCTGATTGAGTAGCCCATTCCAATAATACTTGGTCTCTTTTCTTATACGCATTAAATTGAATTAATGAAACAGGAAGAGGAACTGGTGTTTGATACACACCAATATTAGGTGCTGTTGATGGCAAAGCTGTACCATAAAAATCAAATCCGCCATTATTGGATATTATTTTACCAGCAGCCATTGCTGGAGAATTGGCTTGTAATTTATAGCCGTCTAAAAATAAAATACTAGCTATTCCTGATCCGGGATTTACCAATTTAGGATCTGCTGTAATTTTAAATGGATCAGCTGGCTCTGAATTAGGATGATTGCCGTAAAATACATTATTAGAAAAAGTTCGAGTTTGTACTCCCGTTCCCGAACCCCATGAATAACTTGAAGAACCGCTTAAATTGTATACAATATTATTGTAGAAATGATACGTATGATTGTTGTTGTCATTTTCTACAATGATTGTAGGACTTAAACCCGACTTTGTATAGAAAACATTATTATAAATTTCATTTCCTGCCGAAGAATAATTGAAATTGATTAAACGGCCTTTATCATTCTGACTGATACAATATCTTAACGTACAACCGGTATCTTGTGGATCAGGAATGCCTGTTGTATTATTGTTAGATCCTCTCGTATTGCAACCCCAATAAATTCCTTCGGAATTATCATGACTATAACTGTATTGGAAGATCACACCAATACTTCCAAAATCTGGATCATACATACTTCCATCTATATTTCCCGGATCTACATTTTGTGTGGTGGAACGATTATTATACCCTTCGTTGTATTGAAAAATGGTTCCTTTTGCTCTTGCAGAAAAAATGGTATTCCCTGTTGTGCCTAATGCCGTTTCATAGCAAACATTTCTTTCAATCAAACCCGTTTCATCTGTACAACGAATAATCATGGCATTTTTACCAATATGATGCACGGTGTTGTTGCTTACTTTCAAATTAGAATATCTTCTGTTGTACCAATCGGTATATTCTGAACCTCCTGGGTAATATACATTCCAATCGTTATCAAATGAAATTCCTATGTTTTCACAATAGTTTACATTGCAACCATCAATTAACACATCATTAAATCTTGAATTGGATCCTGTGTTTTCTGAACTAAGTACAGTAAAGAAAATTCCACCCGTTCTTTTAGGAATAGCGCCGTTCACACTTGTACTTCCACTGCCAAGCTGGCCTTTGATATGATGAATGTTTAAGTTTTTAAAGTAAATATGATTGGCGGTTCCAAAATTGCTCAATGCTACCATAACACCACGCCTATCCGCACCCAATGGATTGGGATTGGTTCCTGTAGTTGCATATAATCCTACAAAGAAATCTGAATTGGTGGGTCCGGTTGGACAATTAGTAATTTCCAAATTACTGATTTCAATATATTGTTGATTGTATAAGTACACAACCGCTTCACCTGTAATTCCGTTTCCGGCTAATAAAGGAGTAGCACCTGTACCATATTTGTCTATTTTAATTGGACTGTTGATTGTACCTGAACCATTAAACTTTAATTTTTGCCCAGTCCAAGTACTTCCACAACTCAAGTACACTTCGGTGCCTGGAGCAAGTGTGGTAGAATTTAGTTTCGAAACATTTTTCCAAGGTGCGGTTATAGAACCATTATTATTATCATTTCCAGCAATCGAATCAATATAAAATTTTGGAACAATCACTGTTGAATTTGTGCTACCGCTTGTAACTACGTAATTAGAATAGTTGAAAGCCTTATCAACTGCATACACTCTGTAAATATAATTTGTATTTGTAGCAAGGCTCACGTTTGTAAATGAAGTGGAAGAGCCAACATACGCTACTACTCCATTTCCAATAGAATTACCCACTTGATAAATACCATTTACATTAGGATTAGGTTCTGAGATTGGATCAGCAAGATATCTTACTACTAAATAACCGCCACCATCAACATCTGCAGAAGCAGACCAACTAACATCTAATGTAGACGCAGTAGCGTTCAATGTTGAAGCCGTTCCTGGATCAGATGGTGCTGTTTCATCTAGCGAGGTTCCTGGATACACTACCCAATCATCAATATCTAAGGCAGCTCCCGTATTAGTTAAGCTACTAGAAATTTTAATTGCGCTAAATCCGTTGTTAGTAGTTACTGCAGGTGAAGTAATAAAAACGGCTGTTTTTGTATAAACTGCTGGAGTCGCGGAAAAAGAAACCGTATCCCATAAAGCGGTCGTTCCTGTAGCAGAAGACACGCCAGCTACTACAAGTGTATTAGGAAAATTAATTCCATCAGTGGCTTTACAAAAAAACTGAACTACATAATTTGTTGAAGGAACAACAGGAGCCGCTGGAGATAAATAAGTTCTTGGACTGGTGGTTACATTATTTTTTGTATTTACCACAGTAATATATTTAGCGCCTGTACGCGCACCTGCTCCATTAATAGATGGACTACCAGAGCCAGAAGTGCCGCCTCTTGCCCAAAAAGATGCATCTGGAGTACTACTTGAAGCAGTACTATTAAGAGGGCCTATCGTTTGTGATTCGTACCCCCCATCCATCTGAGGAAAATACCCAATTGACTGTTGCGATTTACCAACAAACGGTGTTAAAAAAAAGCATACAACTAACAAACCTGCAAGAAGAAGATTTTTCATATAAGTAAAATTAAAAAGCGGCTTGTATTTTATACAAGCCGCCATAAAGTATTAATCCTAAGGTATAATTACCTTTCCTTGGTCATATACATTGTTACCCAATAATCTAATCAAATAAACACCTTTAGAAGCGTTACCTGTTTGAATACTTTGAGTAGCAGTCCCTCCTTCAAAATGGAAAGATTGCGTTTTCAAAATTTGTCCATTTGTATTTAACAATTGAAGTATATAATTTCCGGCGGCTACATTTGATAATTGCACTTGAATATCACTGCTAGCTTTTCCATTGTTAAGAATATACATTTGAGTTTTAATGTCATTTTTTAAAGTAACAACATTGCTATATGAGTACTTTCCTGCTTTTTCGTTAATCCTTAAACGGAAATAAGAAAGTCCCAAAAGAATATTACTGCTATTGTATACATAATTTGCTGAAGAAATGTTTTTGGCTTCCATTACACCTATACTATTAAACACAATACCATCCTTGCTTTCTTCAACATTAAATGATATGATATCAGATTCATTAGCAGTGATCCAAGTTAATTGTGGTTTGCCATTTTGTAAAATTCCTCTGAAGGAAATTAATTTCAAGGGAAGTGCTGATGTTGGTTTGATGCCAAAAGTAAATAAACTATTTGTTGTAATACCAACAGAAGTAGATGTCGCAGTACCAGTTAATACGGGAAGAGGATTAATCGGCGCTTGGCTGATTGATGCCCAATCTGCACCATCATATTGAGCCACCACTAATTCATCAGCAGCGGTAGTATTAGGAACAACAGTTCCTCCATCCAAAGACAAAGAAACTTGTGCATTGGCTGATCCGCTTATTTTTGAAACATTCCAATAAGTTGTATCCACATTCGTTAATGGAGATACAACTGTTAAATCGCTATAGGCTGTATTAAAAAATTCTGCCTGGAATTCTGCAGAAGATGCATTAGAAGGCGTTAATGCAATAGGACGGCAAATCGTTCCTTTTCCAACTGGCAAAGTATAACTCGCTGTTGAAGCTGTTTTTCTATTCATTGGACCATCAACAAAACTTGCACTACTACCACCGGTAAGCGTAGCCGAAGCTCCTAATGTTAATAGATTAGTTAAAGTAGAAACGATTTTTCCAGATGTTAATGTTAATCCACCATTTAGAAGTAAAGGAGTACTTAAGATTAATGGTTTTAATCCAGTTGTATTCATAGCAAGAGTACCTGATATAGCTATGGGACCTGTCATTGTTTTAGAAATCCCCACTCCGCTGATAATCATGTTAACATAGTCCGTTCTTGGGGTAATGCTTTGTGTTGTTTGTGTACTGATACCTGAATATTCAACAGTTGAATTAGGGCCTAACACAATATCTCCTGTTCCAATGAATTGAATGGCACCATTTGATGAAGCTCCGGCACCTACACTGCTTGAAACCAAGCCAACCAATTTCGGAGTGTTTATTTTTCCATTGATGTTTACTGTGCCGCCATCTAAAATTGTTAACCAGCGTGTAGAAAGCGTTCCTACAGTGGCTGATGCTCCAGCCTCAACTTCAAATGAAGAAATAACAGTTGGAGATCCGCTAAATAGAACATCTGCATTGTTCTCTACAAAAATCTTATTAAAAGTTTTTGATGTACTCAATGAGGTGCCAGCTGCTCTATAATGCGCCTCTACAAAAAGACTTTGTAAAATATTGATGGATGGCACTGAAGAAGTGTTGAAATTTAAAACTAACGGATTGGGGGAAGAAGACTCATAAATAGAATCAATACCCGGTAAACTAGTCGAGTTAAAGTCTACAGTCATAGGAGGAACTCCTACCGGATCTCCAATCACTAACAATGAACCTACTCCCGTAATAGCTAAAGTAGACACTAAATCCGCATTGGTAACGATTCTAAATACCTGTCCAGGATCTGCAAAGCTTACTGGATGAGTACCCGTTAA
>CANGEW010000022.1 GCA_947452965.1 Chitinophagaceae bacterium
CATATTTTAATTGGCACCCATGCAATTATAGAAGATAATGTAGTCTTTAAAAATTTAGGGTTGGCAGTTGTAGATGAACAACACAAATTTGGAGTGGCGCAACGTGCCAAACTTTGGAAAAAAAATATAAACCCGCCACATATTTTAGTAATGACGGCTACGCCCATTCCCAGAACGCTAGCCTTAACCTTATACGGAGATTTAGATTATAGTGTGATTGATGAATTGCCTCCAGGCAGAATACCGATAACAACCGTTCATCGATACGAAAATGCCCGTCCGCAAGTAATGGACTTTATTAAAGAACAAATTACTTTAGGGAGACAAGCCTATATTATTTATCCTTTAATTGAAGAAAGCAGCAAACTCGATTACGAAAATCTAATGAAAGGTTTTGAAGAAGTAAAATCATTCTTTCCAGAACCTAAATACTGGATCAGCATGGTACATGGCAAACAAACAGCTGATCAAAAAGATACGAATATGCAACGTTTTGCCAGTGCCGACACAAATATTTTAGTCGGTACTACTGTAATTGAAGTAGGTGTAAATGTTCCCAATGCAAGTGTGATGGTGATTGAAAGTGCCGAAAAATTCGGTTTGTCACAATTGCATCAACTTAGAGGAAGGGTAGGCAGAGGAGCTGAAAAAAGTTATTGTATATTACTTACGGGTTCTAAGATTAGTCGAGATGCAAAAGAAAGACTGAGTACCATGGTTCAAACCAATGATGGCTTTAAAATTGCTGAAAAAGATCTCGAAATCAGAGGTCCTGGTGAAATGGAAGGAACCCGACAAAGCGGAGCGCTTTCTTTTAAATTGGCTAATATTGTAGAAGACAAGCCCATATTGGAAGCGGCTCGCAATGCAGTAGCCGAAATTTTAGAACAAGATATCCTCCTTGAAAAAGAGGAACATCAGCCTTTAAAAAACTATATACAAACTATAAAAACCAATATTCGTTGGGGTAAAATAGCCTAATAATTTTTTTTCTATTATTTGCTAAAGTTTAAGCCGATTTTCATCAGCTTTTACGAAATTCGCATAAATATTTTCTAATCTCCATTAATCCTTTTTAACATTGAGCAATAGCCACTCTTTATTACCAAAATTCCAACAAATTGTGGGGCATGAATTTGTTTTTATTGATGATGAAAACAGAAATCATTATGCTCATGACGAAACTGAAAATCTACACTTTCTTCCTGATGTTGTTATCAAGCCTAAAACAGCCCAGCAAATTAGTGAAATCATGATTCTTTGTAATGATCACAAAATCCCAGTGACCCCTAGAGGCGCAGGAACAGGATTAAGTGGCGGCGCCCTGCCTTTTCATGCAGGTGTTTTGATTTCTTTTGAAAGGATGAACTCCATTATTGAAATCGATGAGCGAAACCTTCAGGTCACTACGGAGCCAGGAGTCATTACAGAAGTGTTACAAAACGCAGTGAAAGAGAAAGGATTATTTTATCCACCCGATCCAAGCAGTAAAGGAAGTTGTTTTATTGGTGGCAATATTGCCGAAAATAGCGGAGGCCCTAAAGCAGTAAAATATGGTGTTGTAAAGGATTATGTATTAAACTTAGAAGTGGTTTTGCCTACAGGAGAAATCATTTGGACGGGTGCAAATGTTTTAAAAAATGCTACTGGATATAATCTAACTCAATTATTAGTAGGTAGCGAAGGCACTCTGGGATTAGTTACAAAAATTGTATTGAAATTAATTCCTTTTCCTAAGCATGATTTACTCATGCTCGTTCCTTTTAATAATTTAGAAAAAGCCGGTGAAGCAGTTAGCGCTATATTTAGAGCAGGATTTACACCAAGCGCTTTAGAATTGATTGAAATAGATGCACTGAAAATTGTCAGCAAGTTTGTGGATAGTACAGTCGTACCCGTTACAGACGAAATGGCGGCTCATCTTATTATTGAAGTAGATGGAAATCATATCGATACTTTGATGAATGAAATGGAAGCTATTGCAACGTTACTTAGTGATTTTGATTGCGGAGAAATATTTTTTGCCGATGACGCCCAACAAAAAGCTGAATTATGGAAACTAAGACGCCGTGCGGCTGAAGCAGTTAAGATTGATGGTTATACCATTGAAGAAGATACGGTTGTTCCAAGAGCGGAACTTCCTAAATTAATCAGAGGCGTTAAGGAATTAGGAATGAAACATGATTTCAAAGTCGTGTGTTATGGACATGCAGGTGATGGCAACTTGCACATCAGAATTAAAAAAGAGGGGAATATCTATAGTTTACATAACCCTGCTGTGATTCCTATTTTGAGAGATTTATTCAAATTGGTAAAATCTTTAGGCGGTACCATTAGCGGCGAACATGGAATTGGTCTTATTCAGAAAGAATTCATGGACATTGTTTTTACACCTATTGAAATTGAATTAATGAGGGGGATTAAAAAAATATTCGATCCAAATAACATCTTGAATCCGGGTAAAATATTTTAATTTCATTTAAATTCATTGCATGTCTCCTGTTATCCTTTTCTCTTTTGTAATCGCCTATTTTATTGTATTATTAGCAGTCGCTTGGTACACCTCTAAAGGATCTAATAATGAATCTTTTTTTATTGGAAATAAGAAAAGTAATTGGATGCTGGTGGCTTTTGGCATGATTGGCACATCTTTAAGCGGAGTTACTTTTGTTAGTGTCCCAGGTTTAGTAGGAAGTAGTAATTTTTTCTACTTTCAAATTGTCTTAGGGTATTTGTTGGGATATATTGTAATTGCGTTTGTGTTGATGCCCCTTTACTATAAAATGAATCTTACAAGCATTTACACTTATCTCGAAAAACGTCTTGGCATCAATGCTCATAAAGTAGGAGCAAGTTTTTTTATCCTTTCAAGAATGGTGGGCGCTACAGCTCGATTGTATTTAGTTATTAATATTTTACAAATTTTTATTTTAAATAAATTAGGTGTACCCTTTATTCTTACCACTTTTATCATTTTGGTAATGATTATGCTGTATACTTTTGAAGGTGGAGTCAAAACAATTATATATACTGACACCCTACAAACAACGGGTATGTTAGTGGGTTTGATAGCCTGTATTTTTGTTGTCATCAAATCATTAGATACTAATTTTTTAGGTGCATTGCAGATGATTGATAAGAAAGGGTACACTCAAATTTTCAACACCGATTATAAATCAGGTTCGTTTTTTTTAAAGCATATATTGGGTGGGATGTTTATCGCAATAGCTATGACGGGTCTTGATCAGGAAATGATGCAAAAGAACATCAGTGTAAAAAATTTAAAAGATGCACAAAAAAACATGATGTCTTTCACATCAGTATTATTGGTTGTAAATTTATTATTCTTGTTTTTAGGTGGAATTTTATATTTATACGCACAAAAAATGAATATAAATGTGCCACCAGACGATCTCTTTCCAACTATTGCATTAGGTAATGAATTGGCTGGAGGGATTGGTATTATCTTTATCATTGCATTAATCTCTGCATTATTTCCCAGCGTGGATGGCGCAATCACTTCTTTAACTTCTTGCTTTTGTATCGATATTCTTCATCTCAACACAAATTCTCAAATAGAATCAAAAAAGAAAAAAACTAGACTGATAGTTCACTTTACTTTTGCTGCTTTGTTTTTTTTATTAGTCTTGATATTTAAGGCGATAAATGATAAATCAATTATTGACTTTATTTTAAAGTTTGCTGGAATTACTTACGGTCCATTACTCGGATTGTTTTCCTTCGGAATACTTACTAAAAGATCATTACGACAAAACCTCATCTGGGTAGTATGCATTATTGCTCCTTTTTCAATTATGTGCATAGATGCCCTGAGTAGCCCTGAATGGTATGAAAAGAAATTACACATTTCTTTAGGCTTGCAAACTGTATCTAACTCTATTTTTAATGGCTATAAAATTGGTAATGAATTGGTTCTTATAAATGGAATTGTAACTTTTATTGGATTGTTAATCATTTCAAAAAAAACAATCTCAAAAGCATAATTAATGGATTTGATTCATCCTCTTATTGAAACCTATGCCAAAGAACATACTTCTACATTAGAAGAAGTATTGTTGCAAATTGAAGCGGAAACGCATAGCCAACACCCACAAGCACACATGTTAAGTGGCGCCGTTCAAGGCCTTTTTTTACAAATGGTCAGTATGATGCTACAACCCAAAAAAATCCTTGAAATAGGTACGTTTACTGGTTACAGCGCTCTTTGTTTGAGTAAAGGCCTAGTTAACAATGGGAAGCTACATACTATAGAATTGAGAGAGGAAGATGCAGTAATAGCTTCTAATAATTTCAGGAGAGCCGGTAAAGAACATCAAATTACATTACACAAGGGTAACGCACTTGATATTATACCTAGATTTACCGAAACTTGGGACTTAATTTTTTTAGATGCAGATAAGGTGAACTATATTAACTATTACGAATTAACTTTGCCTCAACTACGAACAAACGGATTTATGCTTGTTGATAATGTGTTATTTCATGGGCAGGTTTTAGAAAGTCAGTTGAAAGGAAAAAATGCAAAAGCAATTGATGCGTTTAACAAGCATGTAAATGCTGATAAAAGAGTAGAACAAGTAATACTTTCTGTAAGAGATGGTATCACAATCATACGTAAATTATAATGTAAACAAATAGGTATAATGAAGCAGTTTTTATTTTCAATAGCGATTATTCTAGGCGCATCGACTTTTACAATGTCGCAAAAAATATCAATACAAGAATACATTGATACCTATAAGGATCTTGCAATAAAAGAGATGAAAACCTCTGGCGTTCCTGCTGATATTACACTTGCGCAAGGTGTTCTAGAAACCGAAAACGGCAATAGTGAACTGGTAAAAAAATCCAACAATCATTTCGGTATTAAATGTAAAGAAACCTGGACCGGAGAATCGGTATATCACGATGACGATGCTTTAGGAGAATGTTTTAGAAAATATAATACTGCAGAAGAAAGCTACAAAGATCATAGTGAGTTTTTGAGAACAAGAAAACATTATGCTTTTCTTTTTAAACTTGATCCAACAGATTATAAGGGTTGGGCTTACGGCTTAAAAAAAGCAGGATATGCTACAAATCCTAACTATCCTAAAATTCTTATCAAAACAATAGAAGATTATAACTTAAATCAACTTACAAAAGATGCATTAAATGAGATGAATATTCAAAATGACATCTCTAAAACGGATACAGTCATACAAAAAGCATCAACACCCTCTATTGTAGAAAAAACAATCACAAAAATTAAAGAAGTTTTCGAAACAAAAAAATCAATAACGAAATATAATGGCTTAAAATGTGTATATGTAGATAGTGGTACATCTTTATTGGCAATTGCAACAACGTATGAAATTCCACTTACTACACTACTGACCTACAATGATCTTAAGGCTGATGGGATACTTTTGACTAAGTCGCCTATCTATCTTGAAAGAAAGCATAACCAAGGAAAAACAGAAACATATACAACACAAAAAAATGAATCTGTTTATGAAATCGCTCAAAGCACTGGAATACAATTATCTTCACTCTTGGAATTCAATCACCTAAAAGAAGGAGCTATTCTTAAGCCCAAAACTTTATTGATATTACAATCAAATAATGAGGTAGCTCAAAACCAAAAATCTCCAGATGTGATTTTCCATGAGGTTCAACCAAAAGAAGGACTATATTCTATTGCAAAAAAATACAACGTGTCTGTAAAGGACATAAAGTCATGGAATAATTTATTATCTGATGATGTGTCGATTGGTCAAAAATTAATCATTTCTAAATAATCTCAATGTCTATTATTCAAATACACGATAAGCAATTTGTTACATATCTGTCTGCAGATCAAATCAATGTTGAAGTTAAAAGATTAGGGGTATCGATCAATCATGATTATCAAGGCAAAACCCCAATCTTCATTGCTATCTTGAACGGTTCCTTTATGTTCGCTTCTGATTTATTTAAGGAGTTAACAGTGAATGCCGAAGTTTGTTTCATTAAACTAGCATCTTATCAAGGTATAAAAAGTACAGGACAGGTTGTGACATCTATTGGGCTCGATCAATCCTTAAAAGATCGTGATGTAATCTTAATTGAAGATATAGTTGATACTGGAAAAACTTTACATGATTTTTTACCACAGATAGTTGCAATGTCTCCAGCTTCTATCAAAGTGGCAACTTTATTGTATAAGCCTGACGCATTGAAATACCCATTAAAGTTAGATTATGTTGGGTTTGAAGTCCCTAATAAATTTCTTTTGGGCTATGGACTCGATTATGATGGGTTAGGTAGAAATTTGAATGAGATATTTCAATTGATGGATTGATTTTCAATTATATTTCTTTAATTTCAATAAACCTATTATTCATAAATTGAAGAAGTACTTTTTACTTATTTTGATATTCTTCTTTACAGTACTCTCTGTTAAAAGTCAGTATTACTTAAAAGGTATTGTAAAAGACGAAAAAAATCAACCTGTTCTTCACGCAAATATTCTTTTATACTCTCAAAAAAAAATGTTTTATTCCGGATCTTCATCAGGCGAATTTGGCATTCCTACAAATCTTCAATACGACTCTCTCATTATCTCTGCCGATAATTTCGAAACAATAGGAGTGAAAGTAAAATCAGATGCATGGCAAAATATTATACTAAAATCAAATATTATAGATGAGTCTAAAAATCAACCAAGACTTAGTTCTATAGTTTCTGATGTAAACCCGAATGAAACTTACAAATCTTTCGCAGATGATGAAACCTATTTTAAATTAATAGAAAACGGTTTTAATATTACAAATGAACACCCTAAAACTGGGTTTTCGCTTAATATTAATAAAGCTTCCTATAGTAATGCTCGTAGATTTATAAAAATGGGTTTACCAGTTCCACCGGATGCAATAAGAACAGAGGAAATGGTTAATTACTTTAATCTGCACGTTCGTCCGCCAAAACCTGGACAAATGTTTAACATAGAATCTCAATTAACTTCTTGTCCTTGGAACGAAAAAGAACAATTACTTTTCTTAAATGTCAACGCAAAACAACTTGATTTTAATCATATCCCTCCTGGTAATTTTGTTTTTCTAATTGATGTTTCTGGAAGTATGGATATGCCCAACAGATTGCCATTAATTAAAGCGGCCTTTCAGATGTTTGTAAAAAACCTAAGGAATATTGATACGGTGTCAATTGTTACCTATGGCGGGTTTGTTCAAGTATGGCTGCAACCTACTTCCGGAGCAGAGAAGGAAAAAATTATGCAAGCCATTGAAGTATTGGATGCCGATGGTGATACTCCCGGTGAATCAGCCATTCGATTGGCATATCAAATCGCTAAGAAAACTTTTATCAAAGGAGGAACCAATAGGGTAATCCTCGCAACCGATGGAGATTTCAATGTCGGTGAAACTTCCGAAAAGGCATTAGATGATCTAATTTCAGCCCAAAGAAATTCAGGTGTATACTTAACTTGTTTAGGTGTAGGAATGGGAAATCTAAAAGATTCAAAATTGCAAACTTTGGCAAAAAAAGGAAATGGCAACTATGCTTACCTCGATGATATAAACGAAGCAGAAAGAGTATTGGTAAAAGAAATCTCACAAAATTTGTATGCAGTGGCTGATGATGTTTTTATGAATGTTCAGTTCAATCCTTCTATCGTGAAAAAATATAGACTCATTGGATTTGATAATAAAAAAGCTGCATTACAAATCAATGAAAATCATCTAGAGGGTGGAGAAATGGGTAGCGGAAGTTCTGTGTTAGCAATTTTTGAAATACAACCTACAGATGAAAAAAATTACAATAAAATTAGCACGAATGACATTGTTGCCAATCTTTATATGACCTATCGAACCACCACAGAAGGAGAACTAGAATCAATTGATTACGCTGCAAAAAATCAATATGCTGCTATGGACAGTATAGATAGAGATTACCGGGTAGCATCAGCTATTTCTATGTTCGGACTAAAATTGAAAGAATCAAAATATTTTCCAGATAAAGATTGGTCATTTATCTACAACTTCAGTAAAAAATCTATTGATTCTAATAACTATCTTCAAAGAGAATTTCTAACACTGATTGAAAAAGCCAAAAAAATTTATAAAGCAAAGAAAAAGAGGGAAGAATAAGTTACCCAAACATTTCTCTTACTTTATCAAAGAATGACTTCTCGTTTTTTTCCGGATTAGGCTCAAAATTCTTTGAGGTTGCAAGTGTTTCCAGCATTGTTTTTTCTTCTGCACTAATTGTTTGTGGTGTCCATATGTTTACATGAATCAGCTGATCACCCTTTTCATAACTGTTTACTTGAGGGAATCCTTTTCCTTTTAATCTAAATATCTTCCCGCTTTGTGTACCAGGAGGTATTTTTATTTTAGCTCGCCCATCAATGGTAGGTACTTCGATTTGAGTTCCAAATACTGCATCGGGGAAAGAAATGTGTAAATCAAACGCAACATTTAATCCATCTCTTTGCAATTGCGGGTGTGCTTCTTCTTCTATTTGTACAATCAAATCTCCAAAACTTCCACCTCTTTCTCCAATATTTCCTTTTCCACCAATACTTAATTGCATACCTTCTTGCACACCTGCTGGAATATCGATTGAAACAGTTTCTTCTCCATAAACTCTTCCTTCTCCTTTACAACCCGAACATTTTTGCGTAATGCTGGTGCCATCTCCATTACAAGTTGGGCAGGTTGTCACAGTTTGCATTTGCCCCAAAAAAGTATTTTGAACTCTTCTCACTTGTCCACTTCCGCTACAGGTACCACAGGTTTGAACACTATTTTTATCTTTGGCACCACTACCTTGACAAGTCGTACATTTTACATACTTTTTAATTTTGATAGTTTTATTGGCACCTTTTGCCATCTCTTCAAAATTCAATTTAATTTTAACCCTTAAATTGCTCCCTCTAGCACCTCCTGATTGTCTACCACCTCTACTGCTTCTGCCACCTCCAAAGAAACTCCCAAAACTATCATCACCAAAAATGTCTCCAAATTGGCTAAAAATATCATCCATATTCATACCTCCACCAAATCCACCACCACCGCCTCGTCCTTGACTAAATGCGTTATGACCAAATCGATCATATTGAGCTTTTTTATCTGCATCATTCAAAACCTCATAGGCTTCAGCTGCTTCTTTAAATTTTTCTTCCGAAGCTTTGTCGCCTGGATTTCTATCAGGATGATATTGCATGGCAACTTTACGGTATGCCTTCTTAATCTCTTCCTGAGAGGCTGTTTTTGTCACCCCAAGTACTTCGTAATAATCTCTTTTATTTGCCATATGCTAGTTTGAATTGCATGCAAAAGAATAATCAATCTAGTTTTGTGTTATTTTCCCACAACTACTTTTGCAAAACGTATAAGTTTGTCATTTAAAAAGTATCCTTTTTCTAATTCATCAATTACAAAACCTTGTTTTGCCATATCATTAACGGGCACTTCTGTTATAGCTTCATGTTTTTCAACATCAAAAGGCGTATCTATGCTCTCCATTGCTCGTAATCCCTTTTGTTGTAGTGTAGATCGGAGTTTGTTAAATACTAACAAAGTGCCTTCGCGGTCTTTACTTTGCTCTTCAGAACTATTTATTTGTTTTTCTGCTCTGTCACAATCATCTAACACAGTTAATAGGGAAGTAATGATCTCTTTTCCTGCCGTTTGCATTAATTCCAATCGCTCTTTGGAAGTTCTACGTTTGTAATTATCAAATTCAGCAAAGAGTCGCAGATATTTTTCTTTTTGCTCAGCTACTTCAAATTGCAATTTTTCAATTTCACTCATTGCGTTTTCTTGATTTTCAATAGCCTCATCGGAGGCAATATTCTGTTCTTCTGGTATGTGTTTATTTTCTTCCATAGTTTAAATTATTGCAAAATTACTATTGTCAAAGATTCTGCCAATAGTAGTCAAGCCGTCAATTTGACACAAAAAATGAGGGATTATTTTACTACCTGAAATTTACCAGTTTCTATGGGCATGCCATTTTTATCTCGTAGCTGATAAATATAAATACCACGGTAAAACTCTTCTAATGAGATATTTACTCTTGAAGGGATATTTCTTAATTCATATACTTTTTTTCCCATGAAGTTGAATACCAATAATGACATCCTATTGCTTGTGCTTGTATGTTGTACATCAAAATTAATCACAGCCGTAGCAGGGTTGGGATAAAAGTGTAACATTTTTGAGCTGGAAACAGGTTCACCAGCAATCTTGTTTTGTGAAAAAGCTAGATTGCTGAGAATTATTAGAAGAAATAATATGTAAAAATGTCTTTTCAACTTTGTGAATATACAATTTTTTTTAAAATTATTGAAAAATATGCTTTTGTAATATGCAAAATACTAAGCCAAATTAGCTAAAACTTCATTAATAGCAGTAAAATTTGGCACATCACCTGCGCTTTCAAGAACCTCTGCATATTGTATAATGCCTTGTTTATCAACAATAAAAGCCGCTCTTTTGCTTACACCTTTCATATTCATTCCCGTGAAAGAGTCATATATAGCCCCATATGAGGTTGATACATCTTTGTTGAAATCACTTAAAAGAGGGAAATTATATTGCTGCTCTTCAGTAAATTTCGCTAGTGTAAACACCGAGTCTACCGAAATTCCTATAACCTGAGCATTGGCGTTACTATATCTTGCTATGTCATCTCTAACTCCACAAAGCTCTTTAGTACATATACCTGTAAAGGCTTGAGGGAAAAACAAAATAAGAACATTCTTACTCCCTGTAAAATCACTTAAGGAGATTTTATCATTCATGCTTTGATGCAAAGAAAAATCAGGGGCTTTTTGACCAACAGTTATTGACATATTATTATTATTTTATGAATAGCAAAGGTATTAAACTATTCTCATTTTAATAAAATAAAGTCCCACATTTAAGTGAGACTTTACTAATCCAAACAATCCATAAAACAAAATGAGGTAATATTTTAAAATTTATTAGAATCTAGGACACTTTACAGCATCTAAACTGCTATTGTTTTGTTTTGCTTTTTGATAGGTTAAGGATATTTCAAATCCTCCTTGCCCTTTTGTCGCTTTTTTCAATTGTGAAATATTGGCATCATAGCTTGTAGCAATGGCAATTGAGCCAAACTCGATTTTTGCTACCGGAATGATGGCATCGTTCCATCTCACATAAGCCCCAACATGAAATAGATATTTTGAATCTTCTTCCTCTTGTAATCTCCAAGAATACAATGCTCCACCAACAATTTCTGTGTAACTTCCTTGTTGTGTATAATCTGCTTGTAATGTGAAATACGACCTATCAGTCATACTTAATCTCATACCAGATGATACTACCCATTTGGGTAAAATCACTTCATTACTGGATTCATAAAATGAAACTTCTTTTGCTTTATTGAAATGGTGATATGCTACTCCTACAAAGTAATTATTATCTGGATTTTCTCCGATTTGTGAATTTAAACTCATTCCAACACTTCCATCAAAATACGAGTAGGACGTTTTAGACATGTATTCTCCATCTGAAAGGGAACTATTATAATTTGTGCCATCAAATTGACTATTAGTTGTCATTTTACTTCTGTCAAAACCACGTTGAATGATTCCACCCATTGCGCCAATGGATAAATAGGTATTATTGTAAGCACTGATTGATTTGTGATAATTTAATGTTGGAAGTATTTCAAGTGTGGTTAATGCTACGGTTCCTGCTTTGTCATATAGAACTTGGCCTCCAAAAGTGATATAATCATCTCCATTTCCAATTTTTTGTTTGTATTCCCCACTTACAGATGTAGTTTGATAAGGAACCGTAACAGCGCCCCATTGTGAACGATACACAGATTGTAACCTGATATCACCCTTAAATAAACCAGCTAACGAAGGATTTCTTAACAAAGGAGTCTCAAAAATTTGAGAAAGATGCGGATCTTGTGATTTTGCGCTTAATGATATACAAAATATCATTAATGCAAGTATTGCATTGTTAAGTTGTTTCATGGGATTGGATTTAGGTACTTTTTACAGTACTATATAAAAACGTATTTCCATGAAGATTATTATGCAAAAGGAGAGAAATTTTTAAAAAACTGATGGCGCACAAAAAACAGGAGGCTCCTAAGAATAGGAGCCTCGATTCATTTATTCAAAAACAAAAGCTATGTAATCATTATTTTATAATGGCAACGTTGCCTTTAAAGGTGAGCACTGAATTATTGTCACACATTACTTCTGCAATGTAAACAAACACATCATTTCCTAAAGATTTACCTTTAAATGTTCCGTCCCATCCCTTCGAGGCATCATTGGCATTAAAGTCATTCTTTTCAAATACAACTTCTCCCCAACGTGTATAAATCTTTAGACTCTTGATGCTAAATAATCCTGTTCCTCTTGGATAAAATATATCGTTTGATCCATCATTATTAGGAGAAAAAGAGTTTGGAATAAACAGATTAGCACCATTACATAATACATTTACTGTTATTTCATCGCTTGATTTACAACCCGCAGCGTTTACAACTTGGAGCTTATAAACAGTCTTTTCTCTTGGTTTTACTGTCATTGTTGATAAATCACTTCTAAAAATGCCTCCTCCAGTTGGGCTCCATCTTGAGTCAACCACGTCACTAGACAATTTTCCAACTAATTCAACGCTTTGTCCTACATTGATGGTTTTATCCTCACCTAAATCAACAGTTGGATAATTGTTTACCACCACTGGAACGAATGCAGTGTCAAAAAAACAATTTTTTATATCAGAACCAATCACACGATACAATGTAGTTGTCAATGGAGTGGCTATTGGTGTAGCTGAACTGCTATTATCTAACCCTAGAGAAGGTGTCCACGAATATTTTTCAGCGCCTGATGCAAATAATTTTTTTGAACTTCCTTTGCAAAGCGACTCTTTATTTGTTGCAATCATTGAAAAAGGGTTAATGACACTAACATTTATGGAGTCTGTAGTGGAACAACCATGAATGGTTGAACCTGTAACAAAATATTTTGTTTGGGATGTTCCATTGGCAATCGGATTAGCACAATTTGTACAACTTAATCCTACAGCGGGAAACCATGTGTAACTATCAGCACCCGACGCAAGAAGATTAGTTCCTCTTCCTTTGCAAATAAAGGTATCGATTCCTGCCTCTGTTCTAGGGTAAGGGTAGGCCTCAACCATGGTTGAAAGAAGTTGCTTACATCCGCTACTGTTAGTAATCGAAAGTTGTATTGGATATATTCCAGCGGTTGCATATTTTTGAGATGATGGATTTTTGTCAATGGAGGTGTTGCCATTTCCAAAATTCCAACTCCATGTTAAAGAAGATGTATCTGCGGTTAGCAGTTCTCCATTGAAAGTAATGATTACTCCTTCACAACCATTAGATGTTTTGTTGATTTTTCCTTTCGGGCTTGATACGATTTTGACAGGTGTGGAATTTGAATAAGATGAATTACAACCACTATTTGTATTTACTACTAATGAAACCGTATAATTTCCAGTAGCCGCATACTGATGAACTGGGTTTGCTAATGAGCTGGTTGTTCCATCACCAAAACTCCATGAATATCCAGAAATGATATCCGTTGTTGTAGTCGTATTATTAAATATAACAGAACCAGAATCACATAATACTTGATTCAAGAAATTGAAATTGGTTATGAGGCCATGAACATGTATGGTGTCTTTTCCTATTAATGGCACTACACATCCTGCGCTGTCTTTTAATAATAATTTTGGCAAATATTTACCTGCAGTCGTATATACATGACTGGCAGTCGAATCGGTTGTTACAAGTGTATTTCCATCGTTGTAATCCCATATGTATGTATCAGTATTTACGGTGGTGGAGGTAAAATTTACTTTCATCGGGGCGCAACCTAAAAGACCAGCATACTTGAAGTTTCCACGAGGTCCGTGAATCACAATTTTTTGTTGATGTGAACTCTTGCAACCTCCTGGGCTTTTCACAGTTAATTTTGCATAAAAATCACCCGATATTGAATAAAAATGCGAAGGGTTTATGCTTGTTGAATTATTGCCATCTCCAAATTCCCAATTTTGAGCTATGCTGTGTAATGATTGATTAGTGAAATTTACAATTAATGGAGGACAATTACTAACGGTGTCGCTTACTGTAAAGTATGCAACAGGAGTTACAATATTGATAAAGTTTGATTTAATTAGTGTGTCTTTACAACCAATATTATTGGTAACTACTAGGGTTACATTAAATAATCCATTATTAGAGAATCGATGACTTGGGTTTTCTATATTAGAAGTCAATCCATCACCAAAATTCCAATTAAAGTCAGTAATATTTCCAATAGTTGTATTATGAAAAGCAACAGATGCATTTGGACAACTGATAGAATCTGTTACAGAAAAATTTGCATTAGGATGTGAAACGGTAATGTAATTATTCTTAATGATGTTATTTGTACAACCGCTTGTATCTGAAATTAGAAGGCTAACAGTGTACATGCCAGCATTTGAATATGTATGTGATACATTTATTTGGGTTGTGGTATCTATTGCGCCATCACCAAAATTCCAAACTCTTTTTGAGATCGGATTTCTTCCATCTGAAAGTGAAAGGTCAGAAAAAGTGGTAGCAACTCCTGAACAAACTATGGTATTTGTTGCAACAAAATCAGCAATGGGTCCATTGACTTTGATGTATTGAGGCTTAATAATAGTGTCTTTACATCCGTTTTTATCTTTTGTGACCAAGGTTACATCATAGATTCCAGATATAAAATAAATCTTTGCAATTGGACTGCCTGTGCCGGTAGTGATATCTCCAAAATTCCAGTTGAAACTGGAGTAGTATGCCGGGGTAACGTTAAATACAGAAAAATTTGTAGCGTTTCCTTTGCAAAAAGATGTATCACTTGCAACAAAATCGGCTAATTGGTTCACTATCAAAACATTTCCTGTTTTCGTGTAGGTACATCCGGTAGCATTGTTTCCAACAATCAGAGTAACTAAATAACTGCCAGAATTCGCATAAGTATGTATAGGATTCTGGTCTGTAGAAGTTTGTCCATCTCCAAAATCCCAAAGCCATGAGTCTGCTGCGATTGACTTATCTGTGAATATCCTTGTTAATCGATTATCACAATCTACTTTTGTTGAGAAGTTAGCAATGGGTGCATTGATTCTAATATAATCTTCTTTAAGTAAAGTATCAGAACAACCATTATCATATACAATAAGTTGTACGTCCATATAGCCGGTATCAGAGTAGGTGTGAGTTGGATTTTGAGAAGTAGATACGGAGCCATCTCCAAATGACCATAACCACTGATCAACTGAATCAATCATTGGTGTAGAATCAGTAAACACCACTGGCAGTTGCGCACAAGTAATAGTAGGAGTTGCAATAAAATTAGGATGAGGAACAAGTCCAACTTTAATGCCTCTTGTATACATTACTGTATCAGAGCATCCGTTACTTGTGGTAACGATTAGTTTTATATCATAAACTCCTCTATTAGTATAAATATGAGTTGGGCTTGATTGATTGGATGTTGTTCCATCCCCAAAGTCCCAGCTATAACCAACAACACTATCTGTAGAATTTGTTGAAGACTGAAAAGTCCAAGAAAATGGAGCACAACCTTTTTTGGGTAAGTCTAGAATAGATGCAACAGGTAATACAATATTAACAAACTGATTTTTTATCATTTTATCAGAGCATCCGTCAGCACTTGTTGCTATTAAAGTAATGTCATAAACTCCCGGCGAGGTAAAAGTATGCGAAGCATCTATGGAAGTAGCTGTACTCCCGTCACCAAATAACCATTGAAAAGTTGTTGCATTTGAACTAAGATTTGAGAAATTTGATGTTAAGGGTGCTTGGCATGAGCTGAGTGAAGTCCCATTGAAATCAACAACTGGATTCGTTTTTACAACTATACTCGTAGTCATAGAATCTTTACATAATCCAAAATCGTTCACTAATTTGATATAGTAAATCCCAGGAATTGTATAGGTTCTTACAGGATTAAAATCAGTACTAGAAGTTCCATCTCCAAAATCCCAAAAGGTACTTGATGGAGTAGGTGTAGTGCTATTGTTTATTTGTACGGGCGTATTTGAACAAACGCTTGCACTTGAGGTAAACATAGTGTGTGCGTTTGCAATACTTAATAGGTTTATTTTTTTTAAAGTGTCAGAACAGCCATAAGCATTGGTGACATAGAGACTTACACTAAATGTTCCTTGTGAATTGTAAGTGTGAGATGGATTTATTTGTGAAGAACTGGTTCCATCTCCAAAATTCCAAAAAAAAGTAAGTCCACCATTTCCCGTAGATTGATTATTGAAAGTAACGTTGAAGGGTGTCCCACAATTTGCCAATGAAGTTGTAGTAAAATTTACAATTGGCTTACCAGTAACGGTTATGTAATTAGTTTTTGTTAATGACTCACTGCACCCATTCGTATTGGTTACTAATAACGATACGTTAAAACTTCCTTCGTTAATATATTGATGAGAAGGATTTGAGTTGGTCGAAAAATTACCATCACCAAAATCCCATTGATAAGATTGTATACTGCCACTTCCTGGTATGCTTAGATCATTAAAAGAAGTTGTCAAGGGAACGCACCCGCCTAATAAAAGCGAATTGAAATTAACGGTTGGTTTTGCAAATACTGTGATATAATTTGTTTTTACAATTGAGTCAGCGCCCGAACTGTTACTTACCACTAACTTAACTTGATATTGACCCGGGTTCATGTATAATACAGAAGGATTCTGAAGGGTAGAATTGGTGCCATTACCCAAGGTCCATTTCCATGTATTTGGATTTCCTGTTGAATTGTCTGAAAAATTAACTAATAATGGTGCGCAACCAGATGTAATAACACTTGAAAATAAAGCTGTGGGTCTTTGTGAGAAAGTCGCGTTGCTAAAAATGGTCAATAATACCAATAAACAACAAGTGGCTATCTTGTTTGAAAATTTCATAGGATTGGGGCTTTTGCTTTTGAATAAGATAGACTTACACCTATCTATTAATGTATAAACTGAAAAAAACATAAAATATTGTGTAAACTGGATTATTTTTTTTAAATTAAATTTTTTAAGACTCAAATTTATTGTAAATGATTGAAATACAATAATTTAGTCTATAATAGGTTTCCCGATTTGATAATAATTAATTACATAATATTATTTTTTTCAAAATGAAAATTTCTGACATTCTTGCAGTACTTGAGCTAATTGCTCCATCTTTTTTACAGGAAAATTACGACAATTCCGGACTAGTTATTGGAGATAAAAATTTTGAATGTTCAGGTGTTGTTTTATGTCTTGACGCTACCCAGGAAGTTGTAAAAGAAGCGATTGACAAAAAATGTAATTTAATCATTGCGCATCATCCCATTATTTTTTCTGGGTTAAAGAAAATAAATGGGAAAAACTATGTTGAACAAGCTGCTATGCTTGCTATTAAAAACGACATTGCAATTTATGCTTGCCATACAAATCTAGACAATGTGTTAGCGGGAGTAAATGGAAAAATAGCCGATAAACTAGGTTTATTAGACAGGAGCACTTTGCTTCCCAAAGAACAAGCGTTACAGAAATTGACTGTTTTTGTCCCATTAACACACCTGAATCAGCTCGAAATCGCACTTTTTAATGCAGGTGCTGGTAGTTTAGGTAATTATAGTGAATGTAGTTTTGTTTCTGAGGGGGTTGGCAGTTTTAAGCCCAATCAGTATGCAAATCCTTATTCAGGAGAAATTGGAATTCGAAAAACAGGAAAAGAGATGAAGCTGGAAGTGGTTTTTCCTGTTTGGCTTCAACAACAGGTAGTAAAAGCCATGAAGATGTCTCATCCATATGAAGAATTGGCTTATGAAATTTCAACGTTACAAAATCAATACCAACAAATAGGCTCAGGTTTAATAGGCGTTTTATCAAATCCCATGTCCGAATTTGACTTTTTGACATTTGTAAAAGAACAATTTCAATTAAAGGTTATCAAACACTCCGGTTTTACTAGTAAAATCATTCAAAAAGTGGCTCTTTGTGGGGGAGCAGGAGGTTTCTTAATTCCAGTAGCCAAAGCTAGTGGGGCAGATGTTTTTTTAACAGCGGATCTTAAATATCATGATTTTTTTGATGCGGAAGCAAAGCTTTTGTTGGCAGATATTGGACATTTTGAGAGCGAACAATATACAATTGACCTATTTTATGAGGTTTTACAAGAAAAATTCCCTAACTTCGCCCTCCTTAAAACCGGAATCAATACCAATCCAGTTCATTATTTTTTACAATCATAGTTGCAAAACTGAGTAATCATTATGAAGATTTGGCACATAAATTTCAGGTAAACAATAAACATTAAACAATTATGGCTGCAGTAAAAGAATTTTCAGTTGAAGAAAAATTATCTTCACTTGTTCGTTTACAAAAAATTGACAGTAAGTTAGATGAAATTCAAGTCTTAAAAGGAGAATTACCTATTGAGGTGAAAGATCTTGAAGATGAAATTGAAGGTCTTCATGCTCGTCAAACACGTATCGAAGAAGAGATAAATGGAATTCAAGAATTTATCGAACAAAAGAAAGAAGGTATCAAAGAGGCTCAAGCTTTGATAAAAAAATATGAAAAGCAAAGTGACAATGTAAAAAATAGCAGAGAGTTTGAAGCTTTGAATAAAGAAATTGAAATGCAACAATTGGAAGAAAAGTTGTGTGAGAAACATATCAAAGATGCTACTGAAGAGGTTGCTGACAAAGTTCGTCAATTAGATTTAGCCAAAAAAGCAGTAGCAACCAAAGAAGGCAACTTGAATGGTAAAAAGGCAGAGTTGGAAAAAATCATAAAAGAAACCGAAAAAGAGGAAGCTCAATATAACAAAGAAGCGTCTTCTGCAAGAAGTCATGTAGACGAAAGGTTGCTTTCTAGTTATGATAGAATTCGCAATAATTATCGCAATGGGCTAGCAGTAGTTCCAGTTGAAAGAGATAGCTGCGGTGGTTGTTTTCATGCGATTCCTCCTCAGAAACAAAGTGAAATAAAACTGCGTAAAAAAATTATGGTTTGTGAGAATTGCGGAAGAATTTTAGCAGATGCGGATTTAAATGATTCTGTAGAAGTAAAATAATATTTTTTCTCTAGCATAAAAAAAGTTCATTCAGTCAGAATGAACTTTTTTTATGCCAACAACGTTCTCAAAGTTTTCAGTAATTTGCAATACTCAAATGATTACACAGTTACACATACAGAATTATGCCATCATAGATGAGGTAGTGATTGATTTTTCAAAAGGGCTAAATATTATTACTGGAGAAACGGGAGCAGGAAAAAGCATTTTGATGGGAGCACTGAATCTTATTTTGGGAGAAAGAGCCGATACGAGTGTGCTTCATGACACATCGAAAAAATGTTTTGTTGAAGGAGTTTTTCAAATTGAACATAATAAAAACATAGATCTTTTCTTTACATCTAATGATTTAGAATTTGAGAAAGAAATTATTGTAAGAAGAGAAATATCTTCTAATGGAAAATCGCGCTCATTTATTAATGATACGCCGGTTAATTTATCTACAGTAAAGGAGTTGAGTCTTTTTTTAGTCGATCTTCATCAGCAGTTTGATACATTGGAGTTACATGCCTCTTCCTTTCAAAAAGAGGTGTTAGATGCTTTTGCAGAGAATGCTATTTTAAATGAAAAATTAAGAAATCAATTTTATGAGTATAGTATTGTAAAGAAGGAATTATTGCATCTTACTTCACAGCAAGAGCAAGCCAATAAGGATTTGGATTACTTCCAGTTTTTGTATGATGAATTAATAGAACTTGGATTACAAGATAACGAATTAGAATTGATGGAGGCTGAGTTGAAACTACAGACAAAGTCTGAATATATTAAACAACAACTCAATGCTGTTTATTTTGAATTAAAAAATTCAGATCAACCTATTGTTTCAAGAATAAAATCCTTGAATCAGCAAATAAAATCAATAGAAAGTTATCATAACAGTATTGGACAACTATCCGAAAGGCTCATCAGCACTTCTATAGAGCTAAAAGATATTGCAGACGAATTAGAGCATATTGAAAATCAACTTCAATACGACCCTCAACGTATTGCAGTTATTAATGATAAACTTTCGGTAGGGTATAAGCTACTTAAAAAACACAATGTCACTTCCACCAGTCAGTTATTAGCAATCCAAACGGAATTACAACAGAAAATTCACAATTATACAAACCTATTTTCTGCTATCAGTAAAACGGAAGTAAAAGAAAAGGAATTGTATAAGGTTTGTATAGATATAGCAATTTTGATTTCTGAAAAAAGAAAATCAATCATAGATGATTTTTCTAATAAAGTAAATCAGTTATTGGTACAAGTGGGTATGCCTACTGCAAGATTGAAGGTTGATATCTCTACCGTAACTCTTTCTCAAGATGGATTTGACGAAATTACTTTTTTATTTGATGCCAATAAGAGTAATAAATTTGAATCGATGTCTAAGGTAGCTAGCGGTGGCGAATTGAGTAGATTGATGTTAAGTATAAAATCATTGGTGGCTCAAAAAATAAATATGCCCACATTGGTGTTTGATGAAATAGACACGGGTATTAGTGGAGAAGCAGCTAAACAAGTTGCTTTGATTATGCAATCATTATCTTCTAAACATCAGATAATAGCTATTACTCATCAGCCTCAAATTGCAGCCAAAGCATCAACACATTTTTTTGTGTATAAAGAAGAACAAGATGACAAAATTAAAACAGGAGTGAGGGTTTTAAGTGATGAGGATAGAATATTTGCTATTGCTAAAATGCTAAGCGGGGATCACCCTACTACCGCTGCGCTGGAAATCGCTAAAGAAATGATACATGGTTAGTTATTTAAAATAATCTGACATTATTTGAACCATTAGATTTAATTTTGCAACACAATCATAAATGAATATTTATTATGGCACACAACTTATTAAAAGGAAAAAAAGGAATCATTTTTGGGGCTTTAGATGAAAAATCAATTGCTTGGATTACGGCACTCAAATGCCATGAAGAAGGAGCTCAAATCATTTTAACTAATGCACCTGTTGCTATGCGCATGGGTGAGATCAATAAATTGGCAGAAAAAGTTAATGCACCTGTAATTCCTTGCGATGTGAGTAATGCAGAAGATGTAGAAAACTTGATTACAAAATCAATGGAGCATTTTGGTGGTGGTTTTGATTTCATTCTTCATTCGATTGGCATGAGTTTAAATGTTCGTAAGGGAAAACATTATACAGAGATTGATTATGCGCATAATTTAAAAACATTTGAGATTTCTTCTATGAGTTTGCACAGAGTTTTGGCTACTTGTATGAAAAAAGATGCGATTAATGATTGGGGTAGTGTAATAGCATTAAGTTACATTGCTGCACAACGAATTTTTCCAGATTATAATGAAATGGCAGATGCGAAAGCATTATTAGAAAGTGTGGCACGAAGTTTTGGGTATCATTACGGAACAAAAAAACATGTTAGAGTAAATACCATTTCACAATCCCCAACAAAAACTACTGCTGGAAGTGGCGTTAAAGGATTTGATGGGTTCATTAATTATGCAGAAAAAATGAGTCCACTTGGAAATGCAACAGCAGAAGATTGTGCTAATTATTGTGTAGTAATGTTTAGTGATCTTACCAAGATGGTTACTATGCAAAATTTGTTCCACGATGGAGGATTTTCATTCACAGGCGTAACAAATGCTGTGATAGAACAAATGGAAAAGTAAACTAACAAAAAAATAATAAATGTCTTTTCGATTTAATCGAAAAGACATTTTAATTAGTACTCGTCTTCATTGAAGAAAAAGTCTTCCTGACTAGGATAATCAGGCCAAATATCTTCAAGGCCCTCATAGATTTCTCCATCTTCTTCAAGTTCCTGCAAGTTTTCAATTACTTCGATAGGTGCTCCGCTGCGAATGCTATAATCAATCAATTCGTCTTTGGTAGCAGGCCAAGGAGCATCTTCTAAATGTGAGGCTAATTCTAATGTCCAGAACATTTTATAAAGGGTTTATATTTTGCAAATGTATAAGTTAGTTTGATATTACCAAAAGTGTTTTTCGTCATACTCGGTTAGAAAATAATTTATTAACATTTTGAAACAATAAATTATTAATTTTATTTAATGTTAGAAGCAAAAAATATTTATAAAAAGTACAACCAGCTTGAAATTGTGGGAGGTGTGGATGTTTCTATAAAAAAAGGAGAAATTGTTAGTATTATTGGGGCTTCTGGTGCTGGCAAAAGTACGTTACTCCATATTTTAGGAACATTGGATAAGCCCGATCAAGGTAGTATTACCATTAATAATGTACAGTTAGATAAGCTAAAACCGAAAGCTTTAGCTGAATTTAGAAATAAAGAAATTGGCTTTATTTTTCAATTTCATCACTTATTGCCCGAATTTAGTGCCATAGAGAATGTGTGTATTCCAGGTTGGATAGGTGGAAAAAAAAGGAAAGTGACAGAAGAGAAAGCTATTCTTTTATTGCAAAAATTAGGATTGGGTGCTAGGTTACATAATAAACCTGGTGAATTATCTGGAGGAGAGCAACAAAGAGTTGCCGTTGCGAGAGCACTTATTAATGATCCATCGATTATTATGGCAGATGAGCCAACAGGAAACTTAGATTCTACGAATGCGAGAGATTTACATGAATTATTTATTCAATTAAGAAATGAATTCCAGCAAACCTTCTTAATTGTTACTCATAATGAAGAATTGGCAAAGCTGAGTGATCGTGTTTTGCAAATGAAAGATGGTAAAATAATTGAGAACCTTTAGCTGTTTAGTAACAACTCTATTTTGGCAGCTACTTTTTCAGCGTTAGGCAGCATGGCTTGTTCAAGAAGGATATTCATAGGGACTGCAGGTAAATTTAATGCCCCCAAAACTTCTACGGGTGCATCCAATTGTTGAAAACAAGCTTTTGAAATTCTGCCGGCCAGTGCCTCAGCAAAGGAGTTATTTTGTTGTTCTTCAGTAACAATTAAACATTTTCCGTGTTTTTTTACTGATGTAAATATCAAGTCTTCATCTAATGGAAACAATGTTCTAAGGTCAATGATTTCCACTTGACCACTAAATTTCTTCTCAGCGGCTTTGGTCCAATATACACCCATGCCATATGTAATGATACAACAAGAATCTCCTTCAGTAATTTTATCTTGATTGGCTTTTAAAATGATGGAAGCTTTTCCAAGCGGGATTTGATATTCGCGATCAGGTTCTATGGTTTTTGCTTCTTCGGTACCAGCAACCTTACTCCAATAAAGTCCCTTGTGTTCCAACATCACCACCGGGTTTGGGTCCATAAATGCAGCTTTTAATAATCCTTTCATATCAGCTGCATTGGAAGGGTAAACGATTTTAATTCCTTTGATGGTGAGTAAAGTGCTTTCAATACTACCACTATGATAAGGTCCCCCCCCTCCATAAGCACCGATGGGTACACGAATAAGTGTTTGAATTGGAAACTTCCCACAACTCAAATAACAGCTTTTTGAGATTTCTGTTACGAGTTGATTGAAACCTGGATAAATATAATCTGCAAATTGGACTTCAACTATCGGTTTCACTCCAACGGCACTCATCCCAACAGTAGAACCAATAATATAAGCTTCTTGAATAGCTGTGTTAAATACGCGATGGTCGCCAAATTGTTCAGCTAGAGTAGCTGCTTCTCTAAAAACTCCCCCTAATCTTCTGCCTACATCTTGCCCATATAAAACAGCTTCTGGGTAGTCTTCCATAATCTCCCTAATCGCAAACAAGGCAGCATCTACCATAAGAATTTTATCCTTGTTTTGTGGTATTCTATTTCCTTTTTCTGATAATACAGGGGTTTCGGCAAATATGCTTGTTGTTACTTCATTTGGATTGGGTTCTGGAGCCTCAGTTGCTTTTTTAAAATCTAATTGAACGGTTTCGAGTGTTTCCTCTTCAATTTTATTGAGTTCTTCAATAGATATTTTTTGTGCAAGTAGTTTCTTTTTTAATTTGTAAATCGGATCGGATTCTTTGGATTTTTCAAGTTCATCATCACTTCTGTAAAATTCTCTTCTCACTCCGCTTGTATGATGACCTAATAAAGGGACTTTTGCATGAATGAGCCAAGGCGATCTGTTTTTTCTTACCTGATTTACCACATCTTCCACTGCTCTAAAGCAAGTATCAAACTCAGTTCCGTCAATACTAATTTTATTGATTCCTTTAAAACCTTCAATGTATTCAAAAGCGTTGTTGGTTCTTGCTTCTTTTGAAGTTACACTAATGCCCCAATCGTTGTCTTCTACCAGGTAAATGATAGGAAGTTGGTGCAATGCTGCAAATTGGAAAGCCTCACTTACCTCTCCTTCAGTTACGGATGCATCTCCTAATGAGCAAACAACGATAGGTGAATCATTTCCATTTATCAATTTACTTTTTATTTTTTCGAGATATTGAATGCCTTGTGCAATACCGGTAGTGGGTATTGCTTGCATTCCAGTTGCGCTACTTTGATGAATGATGGTGGGTTTGTCTGAGCCTCTATAGTTAGGATGGTTATAATATTCTCTTCCCCCGGTAAAAATATCGGTACCTTTTGCTAACAACTGTAACATTAATTGATGAGGGGAGAATCCAAGTCCAAGCATGATGCTTTCATCTCTGTAATACGGACTAACATAATCACATGGGAGTAAGTGAAAGGCTGTAGCTAGTTGAATAGCTTCGTGACCTCTAGAGGTGCTATGAACATATTTGCAAATAGCCTTGTTGGCTTCATAAGTATCTGCCATTGCCTTTGCAGTAGACATTAGGCGATAAGCTTTCAATAAAATATCTGCAGATACTGATGACATATCATTACTCATTTACAAAAGCAAAATGCTTGATACTGCAAGATTATTGCATTTTGAACGATTCCAAAAATTTTGTAGTGAAATTACCTTTTCTGAAATCTTCATTCTTCATTAGTTGTAAATGGAATGGGATGGTTGTTTTAATGCCTTCAATAACATATTCGCTAAGCGCACGATGCATGGTATCAATGGCTTCTTCGCGTGTTTGGGCCACGGTGATAAGTTTGGCAATCATGCTATCGTAATAAGGCGGAATCACATAACCAGCATATACATGACTATCTACTCTTACTCCATGTCCACCGGGCGTATGTAATACGGTAATTTTACCTGGGCTTGGCCTAAAATCATGATAAGGGTCTTCTGCATTAATTCTGCATTCAATGGCATGCATTTTAGGATAGTAAGATGTTCCTGAAATTTTTTCGCCTGCAGCAATTTTTATTTGTTCTTTAATTAAATCAAAATTGATGACTTCTTCGGTTACACAATGTTCTACCTGAATACGGGTATTCATTTCCATGAAATAAAAATTACGATGCTTATCCACTAGAAACTCAATGGTTCCTACGCTTTCGTAATTGATTGCTTTTGCTGCTTTGATAGCGGCTTGTCCCATTCTCTCTCTAAGTTCATCGGTCATGAATGGTGATGGAGATTCTTCTACCAATTTTTGATGTCTTCTTTGTATAGAACAATCACGCTCACTCAAGTGACAAACATTACCATGCTGATCACCGGCTACTTGAATTTCAATGTGTCTGGGTTCTTCTACAAATTTTTCCATGTAGATTCCATCATTCTTAAAAGAGGCAGCGGCTTCTGCTTTGGCTGTTTCAAAAGCTTTTTCGATGTCTTTTTCTTCCCAAACCACTCTCATTCCTTTTCCGCCTCCACCTGCGGTAGCTTTTAATATAACTGGGTAACCAATTTCTTTTGCAGATTTTTTTGCATGTAAAACACTCTCTAATAAACCCTCCACGCCTGGTACAACGGGTACGCCTGCTTTTATCATTGTTTCTTTTGCCGTCACTTTGTCGCCCATCGAGTTTATCATGTCAGGAGTTGGGCCAATAAACTTTATTCCGTGATCACCACAGATTTTGGCAAACTTGCTGTTTTCTGCTAAGAAACCATATCCTGGATGAATGGCGTCAGCGTTAGTGATTTCAGCAGCAGCGATAATATGAGGTATATTTAAATAACTGTCAGCACTGGAAGGCTTTCCAATACATACAGCTTCATCAGCAAATTTTACATGAAGACTATCTTTATCTGCTGTAGAAAAAACCGCAACTGTTTTAATGCCCATTTCTCTGCATGTTCTGATTACACGTAATGCGATTTCTCCTCTATTAGCTATTAATATTTTTTTAAACATTTCTGTTTATGATTAATTATGAATAATGAACAGAAGTAAGTCAAATGAGTATGTGTACCACTTCATGTTGTTGTATATTTAGTAGTAATTATGATGGATCCACTAAAAATAAAGGCTGGTCATATTCAACAGGACTTGCATCATCCACCAGTATTTTTACAATTTTTCCTTTGATTTCACTTTCAATTTCATTGAAGAGCTTCATGGCTTCAATAATACAAACTACTTTTCCAGGTGTGATGGCATCGCCCACATTTACAAAAAGTGGTTTACCTGGGCCAGCCTGACGATAAAAAGTTCCAATCATTGGACTTTTTATGGTGATTAAGTTATCTGTTTTTACATCTGTTGTGTTGGAAGCAACGGGTGTATTTTGTGAAGCAAGAGGTGCTGCCGCAACAGCAGGAGCTGCTTGTGTGAAAGTAGGGGCTGTAGCAACGATATTTTGAACCGGGTCATTTTTTTGTTTGATGGTGATTTTCTTTCCATCTTCTTCGA
>CANGEW010000023.1 GCA_947452965.1 Chitinophagaceae bacterium
ATTTCTGTTGACGAATTTGGTGTACAAGTGATTGTTAAATGTAACGTAACCACGCTGTCACAACCCGCAGCATTCGTACCTGTCCATGTAGGAGTATTTGTTGAAGACGTATACGTTACTCCATGCCATGTATACAATGCTTGAGCACTTACTTCCTCAACTGATGAAGTAGGTTGTTTAATTGTCAAGTTCAATGTTGCAGCTGAATCACAGCCCGCAGCATTCGTTAAATGAATCGTGTAAGAACCACTAGCTGTGTATGTTGTTCCATTCCATAAGTATGAAACACACTCTGATGCATCTGTACTTGATGTAGTAGGTTGCTTAATCGTCAAGTTCAATATCGCAGCTGAATCACATCCTGCAGCGTTAGTTAAATGAATGGTATAAGAACCACTAGCCGTATATGTTATTCCGTTCCATAAATAAGAACTACACTTTGATGCGTCTGTACTTGATGAAGTTGCTTGTTTGATTGTCAAGTTCAATGTTGCAGCGCTATCACAACCCGCAGCATTCGTTAAATGAATCGTATATGAACCACTAGCCGTATACGTTGTTCCATTCCATGAATAAGAAATACACTCTGATGCGTCTGTACTTGATGAAGTCGGTTGCTTAATTGTCAAGTTCAAAGTAACAATTGAATCGCAACCTGTTGCATTCGTTGTTTTCCATGTTGCCGAATTATTAGACGCTGTATAAGTTGTGCCATGCCATGTGTATGAAGAACATGCGCTAATTGTTTCTGTCGCATATGAATTGAAACATGGTTGTGGTGTGAAAGCAATTCCTCTGAATGCCATATTTGAACTAGATGACAACAACACTAATGTATCTATTTTAGTTGTAGATGGAGAGGTATTGTATCCTGCACTATCAACAACTTTATATATTACTCCACCACCTGTGGCAGTAGAACCTCCTGTTGTTGCAAATAATGTTACTTTATTTCCAACTACATTAGCAACTAATCCTCTAACGGCATTAGCAGATGCACCTATAGTACCATTTGAAGTCCATGTTCCGTTCACTAATGAATATTTCAATATTCCAGCAGCGTCATCGGCAACATACAATACATCTGATCCAGCAACTGAAGCACTCAAATCAGCAAAATGGAAAGCATATGGAGAGCCTGTACTAGTTGGCAAACCTGTTCCAGCATTAGTAATTGTTTGTCCTGATGTTGTTGGTGTTCCTGTACCAACTGATGCGATTCTTGTAGAACCCGATTGTGAGGAAACATACAATTGATTATTAAACACATTTACCGTTCTTAAATTGGTGGTTGTAGTAGATAATTGTGTAGAAGTTGTAGAACCTAAAGTAGTAGCTCTGATACCTCCTGCACCTCCCACAACCCAAATATTTGTTCCGTTAGAATATACGGAACGTGGATTATTGGCGGTTGACCAATCTGTTAATGCGGTAGTAGTATTAATATTTTTAGAAACATCTATTCTTGCTGCAATTCTTGGAACCGTTGCACTGGCTGTGCCACCTAAATTAGCTGCTCCTCCAGGCGTTGTTCCATAACCTGGGAGGAATAAATATTTACCATCTAATGATCTTGTTAACATTCCTTCTGATGTTGATGTACCACTTGCAATAACTGGATAAGTCATTGGAGATGTACCAGAAGTTGTTGGTAATGCAATTGATTGAACGAATGTTCCGGTTTGTGTATACTCATCAATAAATACTGGGTTACCTGTATTCACAAGGCTACCTGTACCATTTCCTACTCTATACACTGCAATATTTCCAGGCGTAAACGTACTGTTTACTACCGTTAATGTTCTTGTAACATCTGTTGCTGCATTATAGTTTGCACTAGCTGCTTGAGATGCTGTAATTATTGTAACACCTGCTCCAACAACATGTATCGAATCACCAATAATGGTTGCTACTGCTGTATTTGAGCTTGTGTAAGTAATAGGATTAACAGACGATGAAGCCGAAGTGGCAGCTCCAGAAAAATTAGGTGCAGTTGAAAGTTTGTCAGCTATTGCAGGGAATGTAATTACCTGATTTGCTTTTGTAATATTTGCAGTTAATCCTACAGGTTGTAAGAACGTGTAGTTGTTTATTTGTGTTCCGGTAATTGAAACTGTAACGGCTATTCCGTTACCTACGTTTGATGTGGCAAATGTTCCTACAGAAGAAAGTGTTATATTATCTGACCCCTGAATACCTGTTATGGTACCTGCTGAAATCACAGCGTTGGTTGTTCCATCATACACTTTATTATTAGCAACCAAACCATTGAACGTAAGTGTTGCTGCTGTAATATTTGCATTTAAACCAGCAGGTTGTACAAGTGTATAATTTGATGAGTGTGCTCCTGTTAAAGTAGAATTAGAAGTGACTGCAATTCCATTACCTACATTAGATGTAGCAAATGTTCCTGTTCCATTTAATGCCACTGTATCTGACCCAACCACTCCATTTAAGGTGCCTGAAATGATTGCATTTGAACTGGCATTGTAAACTTTATCACTTGCTAATGCATTTTGAACAGTCAATGCCTTTGGATCAACTACTAAAGTTTGTTGTACATTATTTGCTGCATTGTACTGATTAGAACCAGATTGACTTGCAGTAATGATTGCCGTTCCAGCATGTAACACATTAACTGTATTACCGGATACTGACGCAACAGATGGATTAGAACTTGTGTATGTAACACCTAATCCTGAAGAAGCCGTACCATTTAAATTAAAAGAACCAATACCATACGTTACGTTGTTTATTGCGTTAAATGTAATGGTTTGATCTTGCTTTACATATTCGTTTACCACCAAACTTCTTATTACATCATCAGCTGATGCATATATGTTGTTGCCTGCTTGTGATGCAGTAATATTGGTTGTTCCCACTCCTATTATATGTACAACACCATTTGATGTAACCGTTGCTACTGAAGGATTTGAACTTACATATGTAACCGCCAAACCAGAAGATGCCGTTGCGGTTAAACTATAATCAGCATCCCCTAGAGTGTTTGCAGATAATGTTGCAAAAGAAATTGTTTGTGTTGCTTTTGTAATAGAAACAGAAGTATTGGCTGATACTGCAGCACAATAATCACCCGCAGGAATTGTGTAGATGATTGTGTAAGCACCCTCATCGCTAGCAGAAGCATTTATATTACCTGTGATACTGTCTATTGATAACATTCCGCTTCCTGTATAAGTGTATATTCCGTTACTGATTGATGATGTAATTGTAGGTAATACACTATTGGAAGTTTTTAGAATTATGTTTGAAGGATAAGTAAATGATGTAATAGTAGGCAGACTAACTACAGTTAGATTTAGGCTTGCCGCACTATCACAACCACTTACACTCATTAAATGTGCCGTTTGAGTACCAGAAGCTGTAAACGTTAACCCATTCCAAGCATACGGCAAAGCCGAAGCACAAATGGTAAGATCGGTTGAACTTGTTGTATAGCACTGATCCGTTTTTACTGAAATGACATTTGAATTGGCTGATGAATTATTATTTCCGATACCGCGTACACGATAGTAATAATTTGTATTAGGCATTAATCCTGAAACTGTTTGATTTGTTCCGGAAACACTAGCATTGTTGTATGAAGATACAAATGATGCCAGTTTACCACTTACCACAAAATTATCAATCAACCACAATTCATTTGCCTGATTGTTCATCATTGTAATTCTAACTTTCAACTGAGCAACTGATGGCAAACCACTAATTATTATAGTACCTGGTAAATTGTTAAAATCTACTGAGCTATAATCACCATCAAATGATGTTGATGCTGTTGCAGAAGAAGTAAACGACCAAATACTATTACTTACACCTGTTACAGCAATTGTTTTATTCCAGGTGCTTCCACCATCTTTACTGATTTCAACAATTACTGAATCTGAAGACTCCATTCCCTGACTATTTGATCCATAAGAAATAGATGATAATTTAAAACTCAAAGAAGGTGCTTCATAAGAGCTTGTGTTAATACTGTTTGATGTAAGTACTACTTTGCTGTTGTTAACTCCGTAAGAAACAGTTCCAGTTGCTGCATATGGGGCAGATGCTGGTACTGATGGAGATACCGCTGTTCCTGAAAAATAAGTGCCAAGATTTGTTGAAGAAGTGGCTGTAAATAATGATAAGCTATTTTCGAAATCTTCTGATGCAATGGTAACGTTTGATCCAGTTGAGAAGGTCGAAGAAGCGCTTACATCTAATGCATAATTATTTGCACATGCGCTGCTATTCCAGTTTGCAACAAAAGAATTTGCGTTGATATTCGTTGCAGATATTGCTACGGGAGCTGTTAACAAAGCTGTATACGTTCCGCCACTCAAAGGAGCGGTTGTTAAGTATGAGATATCGCTTGATGTTGATCCATTATACGAGTATACTTTGTAGTTATAAAAACTAATGTCTGATAAATTGCTAACTGCTACAGTTGAATCAGAACCTACATACACTACTGTTGCATTTCCAATGGTATTACCTATTGAATATACAACTCCAGATGATGGATTTGTATTGGGTGAGGTTGCACCAACTGATTGAAGTACAATGTAACCATTAGATCCCACTGCTTTATTCCACTTGGCCGTCAATCCATTACATGTAATGGAACTGAATTGTAATGAAGTTGGTTGCGCTGTTGGCGCTGTTGCAAAAGTTGTTGCATCAACAACAGAAGCATTTAATGTATAGTAGTTTCTTGTTGAGTCATTAACCCCATTCCATGTATATGGTATTACAACAAAATTATACCTGGTACTTCCGGATAATCCGGTTGCCAAACAAGATGTTGTTGAAACCGAACCATTTACAATAGTTGTATTAGCATCTGGTATTGGAGCTTGTGCGTTTCCGTTAGTAATTGATGGAATATTTGGATATACTGCACTTAATACTAAATAAGATTTTTGTGCTGCTCCGTAATTAGGGAAAGATGCTGCTGACCAAGCAATGTTTACAGAACTTCCAGTAACAGGTGTTGCTGATAATGATGAAGCTGCAGAAGTTGGAGGAGCAGACAATGTAAAGAATCTGCTTTCCGGACTTAATGCAATAGAACCACTGTTGGTTGCATATCCTGCAAAATAATATCTTCTTCCAGGCTCTAACCCTGTACGTGTTTCTGAGAAAGGACCTACGTCAACTCCTCCTTCAACAGATAAGTTAGCAGATATACCTACCGGAGAAATTGTATCATATACTGTTCCTCTGTAAACTATAGCGTCACCACCATCATAAGTAATAGTAGCTCCTAACTGTGCTGAATTTTCGGTGATGTTTGTTGCTGTTGGATTAACCAAAACTGCAGGATTCACACTTGTAGTAGTTCCATTGGCAGTTGCTGCACCACTTGTTAAATAGTTTCTTGTTGAATCGTTAACCCCATCCCAAGTATACGGTATCAATAAAAAGTTGTATTCTGTAGATTGCGCTAATCCTGTTGCGGCAGCCAAACTAACTCCTCCACTGATATTTTGATTGACAATGGTGGAATTATTATCAACAGATGGAGCTTTACCATTTGAAGAAGTAAATACTGGCACATTAGGTGCAGTAGCTCTTACCAATATATATCTGGTAGCTGTAGCACCAGTAGTTGGGAAAGTTGCTGGTGACCATGTTAAATCAATTTCACTTGACGAAAATGGTATAGCCGATAATGAAGAGGCTTGCGATAAAGGTGGATTTGCAAGTGTATAAAAACTTAACTCTGAAGATAATGCGGTGCCTTGATTAGTAGCCGCATACCCTTTAATATAGTATTTCGTTTGAGGATTTAAGGTTCTTGTTTGAGTGAAAGACCCTGTAGCTGTTGATCCGTTTGATACGGCATTTGAAGTAGCTTTTACTCCAGCTAGTGTGTCTAATACGGTACCTTTTGAAGTTAACCCTGATACACCATTATAAGAAACTGTTGCTCCAAAAGCTACACTATTATTAGTGATATTACTTATAGTGGCATTAGTGATGATTGGCAATGCAACCGGTGCAAAGGCAATTCCTCTGAAAGCGGTATTTGCTGGTGCAGTTGCTAAAACTACTTTTGTTGAAGCATAGCCAGAATCTACAACTTTAAAAATAGTATTGGCTGATGTGCTTACACCATCCGTTGCATATATGATAGCACCATTTCCATTCGAAGTGTCTGCGTTACTATAATCAACTACTAAACCTCTGGCCTTTGTAGCATTAACAGCATAAGCAAAAGTCCATGTTCCATTTGTATTAATCCATTTTTGAATTCCGGCAGTTCCGGCATTAGTAGCTCCATCATCTGCTATATAGGCAACTTTGCTGTTTGAATTAATTGAGAATGCATACGGACTGCTTGTTACACCACTAACAGTAGTATTAATCATTGCTGTTGCAGTATTACTTGCAGTTGTTGGTGTACCAGCGCCCACTTTAGCAATACCAGTCAATCCGCCCGCTGCTCCTGAAATGTATAATTGTCCGTTAAATATATTTAATGCTCTTGTATTCACATAAGTACTACTTACGTTAGTTCCTGCTCCTGAAGTTTCTAATACAATTCCTGTTCCTGCACCAGACCCCCAGTAATTTGTTCCATCACTTACAGCACCTCTCGCATTATTTCCACTAAAACTTGTTGTAGTTGCTGCAATAGAAAAACTGGTATCATACATTACTTTTCCGATTGCTCTTGGAACAGAAGTTGATGCTGTACTTGCAATACCAGAAGTACCTGCAGCGGCATTATAGCCAGGAATAATGATTGATTGTCCATCTGAAGAACGGCTAATTAATCCTTCAGAACCTGCAGATCCACTGGATGTTAATGAAGTGGTGCCTGTAGATGGAATTGTTTTTGTTCTTCTTAATGTTCCTGAAGAAGAATATTCTTTTAGATATAATTGTGTAGCTGCCGATCCTAGTGTTGCAGCACCTGTACCTACTTGAAGTACAACAAGGTTGCCTTCTTTATAATTAGGATCTACTGCAGTTATGTTTGCAGTTAATCCACTAGGTTGTGTTAATGTATAATTTGATGCGGATGATCCAGATAATGTATATCCGCTAACGGTAACCTGTATGCTATTTCCTGCTGAAGAAGATTGGAAAGTGGCAGTTGCTGTTCCACTAACTGTAACAACATCTCCAGAAACAACCCCTACCAACGCAGGAGTGCCACTAATAGTAGCAGTAGTTGTTCCGTCGTTTTCTTTATTGTTAATACTTATACCACTTATTGTAAGCGCCTTTGCTGTGATATTTGCCGTTACACCCGATGGTTGACTAATAGAATAATTAATTGAGGATGTTCCTGTAAGTGAATATCCAGAAATATTTACTGCTTTTGCGTTGCCTACGGTTGCACTTGAAAACGCTGCTGTTGCTGATGAAGCAGATAATGACACATCATCAGATGCGATGACTCCGTTCAAAGTAGCAGTACCCAATGTGGCTGTTGTGGTTCCATCATATACTTTGTTATTGGCTGTAACTGTTATTGTTAGAGCTTTTGATGTGATGTTTGCAGATAAGCCTGTTGGCTGAGATAAAGAATAGTTGCCGGCATCAGTTCCTGATAACACGTATCCAGAAACGCTAACTGTTTTATTGGTACCAACTGATGCGTTATCAAAATTAGCTGATATAGAAGTAGTGCTAAGCGAAACGTTTTCTGTTCCAATCACTCCATTTAAAGTAGCGGTTCCCAATGTGGCAGCTGTGGTGGCATCATATACTTTATTATTAGCAGCAACTGTTATTGTAAGAGGTTTTTCTGTGATATCTGCAGTTATGCCAGTTGGCTGAGTTAATAAATAATTTGAAGATTGTGCACCACTTAATCTTAATGAAGGGGTAATTGTTTTGGCAACACCCACATTTGCATCAGCAAAATTTCCGCTGCCTGATACCACTACTTCGTCGTTACCAATAACACCCACTAACGTTGCTCCTAAAATTGTAGCTGAAGTGTTTGCATTATAAACTTTATTTACACCTGTTGCACCCGAAACAGTTACTATTTTTTTATTAACTACCAACGATTGGTTTACTGATGCTGCTGGGTTATAACCAGTATTACCTGCTTGAGAAGCAGTAATGGTGGTGGTTCCTGCTCCAACGATGGTAACTACGCCATTAGAAATAGTTGCAACAGAGGTGTTAGAACTTATATAATCAACGTCTAATCCCGAACTTGCAGAAGCGGTTAAACTAAAAGAAGCGTCACCATATGTTACCGACGAAAGCGAACCAAAAGTGATGGTTTGATCCTGTAGGGCTGCTGATGTAATATTAGCAGTTAAACCTGCAGGTTGAGTTAATGAATAATTAGATGCTGATGAACCTGAAAGTGTATAACCACTAACAGAAACGCTGATGCTATTGGCAACATCTGCTGAAGCAAAAACAGCAACAGGAGATCCACCAAGAGAAACATTATTTACATCGGCAGATATTACTCCCACTAATGATGCTGTACCTGCTATTGTAGCAACTGTAGTACCATCGTAAGGTTTATTATTGATGCTAATGCCGGTAATCGTTAATCCTTTAGCCGTTATATCTGCTGTAATACCAATAGGTTGAGAAACAGAATAGTTTGCTGATGGAGCGGTATAACCTGTAATTGTAATAGCTTTTGACGTACCAACAGAAGCTGTTGCAAAACTTGCCGAAGCAGTTCCGGTAACAGCAAAACTTTCTCCATTTACTAATCCCGAATAAGAAGCTGTTCCATTTAAGGTAGCCGAAGTAAGACCATCATATACTTTATTTACACCTGATAAACCAGTAATGGTTAACCCTTTTGTTGTAATATCTGCAGTTATACCTGTTGGTTGTGTGATTGAATAATTTGTAGAAGGAGCGGTATAACCAGTAATTGTGATAGCTTTTGCTGTACCAACAGAAGCGGTTGCAAAACTTGCCGAAGCGGTTCCTGTAACAGAAAAACTTTCTCCATTTACTAATCCCGAATAAGAAGCCGTTCCGCTCAAAGTAGCGGCCGTAAGTCCATCATATACTTTATTTACTCCTGATAAACCTGAAATAGTAAGACTCTTAGCAGAAACTGTATTACCTGTGCTAGCTGTAGTAATATTTACATTGGTTGCACCGGTAGATTTTAATACTACATTAAGTGAATTGTAAGAACCAGTTACGGATGCTGATGCTTTTAATCGAATGCTTAATCTGCCTGATGCTGAGCCACTCGTTTGCGCAAAGCTTACTGAATCTAAGTAAGTACTACTATCTTTTGAGACCTCATAACCAGTTGGTGCAATGGCTTTTAATGAGTCGGTTAAATTAGAACCTGATATTGAAAAAGTTTGTGCTGTAGATGCTGTACCATAAGTGGTTGTAAATGCTGTTGCAGTAGCAGCGCCTGTTATGGTAGGAGTGCTACAAGTTCCGACCGTGATTGAATATGTTGGAAAAGTTGTTGCACCAGTGGCATTAGCTTGAGTAAACCAGTTAGAAGTGTTGTTTATTTGTGTGTAGAGATTCGCTGCTGTATTACAAAGCGTTATTGAAGATACAGCAGAGCTACCATTAGCAAAATATCCGTTGTTTGCTGTAGTCGATGAGAAATTTACGAAACTTGTAGAAGCCAATAAAGAGGTACTTGGTATGTATGTATTAGAAGCGGAAGCCGTGCCTGTTGTTATTGTTGCAGCACCATAATTGATTGCATATAATAAAGTTATTCCTGATAAGGTTGCCCAATTGGCCGTACTACCTTGAAAAATAATTAATTGATCTCCTGATGAGTTAAATGAAAAACCTGTTGGGGCTCCCGAACTCCAACCTGTTCCTGTTACCGTCATGCCACTTGTCCAGGTTAACACAGTTCCCGCATTAACTGCATTGGGTGCCGTATAAGTAAGAAACCCTTCTCCTGTTCTTCCTGTGGTTGTACTAGCAAAACCATTATCAGTAAAATTAATAACAGTACCCGTAGCAATGTTCTTTAACAAAACAATTGAAAATATGTCTGGATTTGTAGAGTTAACCCCTACAAGAGCCACATCTCCTGCGGTAAGTGTTGTTTGAGACTTTGCAGTAATGAAAGAACCTGCAAAAAAAACAATCATACTAATAACTAGTAATCTAAGTTGAATTTTCATGGTGTTGCTGTTAATTTTTATAATATTTTGTGATTCTACTTGGAAATAATTTTTGCTTGAAAACCAATTTCAACAAATCTCTCGAGTTTGTATTTTTAATTATTGTATAAACTTACACATTGAATGTTTTGTTTTGTATTTAATACATTTTCATAACCTTTAGATAATATTTTGTTTACAATTGTGAAACTATTTCGTAACGATTTGATAACAATACATAGATAAGTAAGATATAAACAAAGTATAGTTTCGTGAATTATTCAGAATTTACTTTTTGTCTATCTGTTACATTTTTAAAATAAGAGCTCTTAAAAAATCAATCTCTACTCATGAAAAATTTATTATTAAGCTGTTGTTTGATAACTTTTCTATTTTCTTCTTGTTTAAAAGACAGAACTTTTGAGATTGCAACCAATACTGTAGATTCTACTCCTCAGAATCATTATACAATTGGTACGAGAGCATTAATTCACTATTGGAATTTTAATAACTCAGCATATCTAACTCCAAACATCTCTAAAGTTTCGGGAGCTACAATAAATTTTGATTATAGCACTGTTGATGCAAGCATCAGACACGATAGCATAGACACGTATACAAGAATCGATACACTATCTGCAAATGCTCAAAACAATGATCTACCGGGAAATGCATTACGAGTTCGATGTCCAGTTACTTCTGTAATCATTAGCGCACCTACCACCCATTATAAAAATATCATTTTGGCTTATGCGGTAGCTAAAAGTTCTTCCGGACCCGCTACTAATAATGTTTCATACTCTATCGACGGTATTAATTTTATTAATACCAGCATCACACCAAAAACGTATAGTGTAAATACAGACCCAACTTATGATGTTCAAAGCTTTGACTTTACAAACATTTCAGGGGCCAACAACAACCCTAATTTTAAATTTAAAATTGAATTAGTTGGTGCCAACACAGCCATAACCGGAAATAATCGTTTTGACAATATCACTGTGTTTGGTGATTGTCTAACTGTCGTTACTTCAGGAGCAACCAATATATCATTAGATTCGGCAGTAGTTGGAGGTAATATCACTAATGATGGCGGATCTACTATTACAGAGAGAGGAGTAGTGTATGGTACTTCAGCTAATCCAAGTTTAACATCAAACACAAAAGTTACAATTGGATCAGGTATGGGTCAATTTACAAAATCAATCACTGGTTTAACTCAAAATACAACCTATCATTACAGAGCTTATGCTATTAATAGCACCGACACCGCTTATGGTGAAGATGTTTATTTTACAACAAGCTTACTTAAACTTTTACACTATTGGAATTTTAATTCCCCGTTTTCATTAACTCCTAATGTTAGTTTAATTAATGGGGCTGCCTTAGCTTTTGATTATAGCACTGTTTCAATTACCCCTGGTTATAATGATTCTGTTATTAGAACAGATATACTTGTTGCTAATGCTCAAAACAATGACCTTCCCGGAAATGCATTAAGAGTTCGTTGTCCGGTTACTTCTATGATTATTAATGCTCCTACTACTAATTATAAAAACATATCTTTAAGTTTTGCCGCGGCCAAAAGCTCTTCTGGTCCCGGAACAGATAGTATTTACTATTCAATAGATGGAGGGACAAGTTGGACCACAAACGGAATTTCAGCATCTGTTTTTTCTGTGTACACAGATCCTGATTATAGAGTCAATAGTTTTGATTTTTCTTCTATAAACACGATAAACAACAATCCGAATTTTAAAATAAAAATTGTGTTAGTTGGAGCAAATACTGCAATAACCGGAAATGATCGTTATGATAATATCACCATTAAAGGCGTTCATCAATAATATTTTAACTAATTCATCAAACCAACCAAATGACTCAATCTTTTTTAAGGCGTCTTTCTGTATCTTCTTTTATTTTTTGTTTTCTTGGTATAGCTGCTATTGCACAAGAGCCTTTTAAATTAAGCAGCGGCGACAATGTATTAGAAATAGGTGGTATCGTTTCTTCCTACATGAACATTAGAAGTTATACTCCCGGTACAACACCTAAATATAAAAACAACACCTTTTGTTTGAAAGATGCTCGACTTGATTTAAGCGGAAAGTTTGGCAAAGACTTTGATTATCATTTGCAAATGGATTTTGCCGGAATGCCCGCAGTATACGATCCTGCAAGTCCTTTTTTAAACGATGCATACATTACCTATAAAGGAGTGAAGAAATTTGCAAATATTCGTTTTGGGTATGGCAAAGTTGCTTACTCTTTAAACTCTATTGTAGATCATGAGTGGACACCCTATTGGGAAAGGCCCTTAGTTACAAAAGGCGATTTTTTTGCAAGACGTGATATTGGAATCAGATTAGACAGAAGCTTTTGGAATGACAGAATTAAAGCCTATGCCGGAGTTTACACAGGTGTAGGTGAGTTGTCATTAGGTGGATTAAACGATCCTAGTGGTGCGTTTGAATATGCGGGTAGAGTAGAAGTAGGATATCCAGAAAGACTAAAAGAATTTGACGCAATTATTGATACAAAAAACAGTAAACATCTTTCAGTATTAGTTGGATTAAATACAAGATATTCTAAAAGAATGCTCCCTAATGATCCTAAACAAACCTACTTTATTCCGGGAGAAACAGGTGCATTAACAGACGATTCTGTTTATAATTGTAAAGTAGTAGATGGTGAAAAAATTATTTATGGTGGCGACATCTCTATCTTATACCATGGATTTTCTGTTCAGGCAGAAACGCACATTTTAAATGCAACTCCTACCAATCACAATAATGGAATACTAAACAATACGTATGCTTTATACAACAACACAAATTTCAAAGCAGGTGGTTGGTTTGTTACCGCTAATTATTTTTCAAAAAAATATAAAAGCTTGTTATCTGTTCGATACGAAGAGTTGAACGCAAATGATTTAGTTCCAGGAATGACAAAACGAATTGCCTATTCATACTGCTATCAGATAAAAGGATTTCATTCCATGATCAGAGCAGAAATGTATCACATTGTTGATCAAACAGAAGCTATTATGATTTCCTCTTGGAATAATCAGTTCAGAATTGGATGGCAGTTTGCTATCGAATAACATGTATGCTTGTGAAAAAATCAATAAAAACGAATAAATGGATTTACAAATTTGTCATTGCCATTTTTATTTGTAACTGCTTATCATTTGTAGTTTATGAAAAAAGCGAAGGACTAACACTAACCTTCGATTACCAAAAAACAACCCCTTTATTACATCCTCCTTATGTAAGTTGTGTAATAAATGACCCTACCGATCCCTTATCTACTAAAGGAGTCGGCTTAACGATAAAAGAAAACAATCTCGATATTGATGTAAGTGATTTCTCTGTTGCTCTTGAGAGTGATCATGAAGAAATTATTTCATCTAAAACCATTCATGTTGAAAAAAGCAATGGGGCTGCATTCGTTATAATGCATCCATTATCTGTTGGATATGCTACCATAAAAATCACCGTAACCACTAAAAAATCTTCCGCTTCGTTATTGTTATATGTTGCTGCTTCAAAAGCGAATGCCGGTTTTGAACACACCTATTGGCATACTTCTATGGCTGATGCATCAGCCGCTATTGCAATTGACAATCAATTTATGTTTGTCGCAGATGATGAAAAAAATCAAATTGGTTTATTTAATAGGTTTCAATCTGGTGCACCTATTTATACGTATAAGTATGAAAACTTTTTGAATTTAGAAGATGGTGAGGAAGGTAATTATAAAGAAATTGATTGCGAAGCTGCTGTAAGAAGTCCTTTTGATTCAAATAAAATTTATTGGCTTGGCTCTATGAGCAACGGAGGTAAATCTGATAAAGTTGAAAAAAACAGGAACTGCTTATTTTGTACTAAAACGTTGGGATCTAATGAAAATGCCACTTTAACTTTCAACGGATCTGTGAAAACTTTAAGAAAAGATATTTTAAAATGGGGTGATCATTATGGATATGAATTATCTAAAGCCGGAGAAGCCGGACAAAACCCAAAAGCATTAGATGGGTTTAATATTGAAGGAATGTGTTTTGCTCCTAACCATACCACGTTGTATATTGGCTGCAGAGCTCCGTTGGTTCCTACAAAAAATAAAACAAAAGCATTGATTATTCCTGTTTTGAATTTTGAAAAATGGTTTAACAATGGCAATCCAGTTAGTACCCTCAAAATTGACGAACCCATTGAACTAGATTTACATGGGAAAGGCATTAGAGACATGATTCAACTTCACGATGGAAGTTACGTCATCATTGCAGGCATGAGCAATGAGCAAAATAACAGCGAGTTGTATCAATGGAGCGGTTTACCTAATGAAATACCCATATTGCTATCAACAAATAATTTAAATACAATCAATCCAGAAGCAATTGTTGAAGTATTAAACAATGATGACACAAAAAAAGAATTTCAATTAATAAGCGATAATGGAAAAAACATCTATTATTTAGATGATGTGAAAGCAAAATATTTACAGCCGGAATATAAAAAATTCAGAAGTGATATTATTAGTGTCGGTCAATAACTAAACAGTATGATATTTAATTTCATCCCAAAGATGATGAATCAGACCATCAGCTAAACCAATTTTGGGAACAAATATCTTATTAGCTCCGCCCCATCTCATAGCGTTGATATAAATTTCCAAAGCAGGAACAATTACATCTGCCCTGTCTTCTCTGAGGTTATATTGTCGTATTCGTTGTTCGATTGAAATGGGTTGCATTTCTTCATAATAACTTCTTAACAAATCAATATCTAACGGCTTCCCATCCTTCTTTTTACTCATTGAAAAAATCTTGTTGATATTTCCACCGCTTCCTATCGCTACAATTTCTTTTTGATTTTTTGTAACTGTTTTTATTTCTTCTTTGAAAGCTATCCAGTCTTCCTGAAATACCCGGCCTTTTAATAATCGAATTGTGCCAATGTTAAACGATTTTTTAAAAAGTAGTTTTCCGGAACCAAAAATTGAAATCTCTGTGCTTCCACCTCCTACATCAATATACATATAACAGTGATCTGTATCCATATTCTCAGCAATATGATTTTCATAAATCAAATTAGCTTCCATCTCCCCAGAAATCACGTCAATTTCTATACCTGTCTCTTTTTTTATGATTGATAAAATTTTTGATGCATTTGCCGCATCTCTCATAGCGCTAGTTGCACAAGCTTTAAAATGATTTACATGATACGCATTCATCAAATGACGAAAGGCTTTTAATGTTTGAATCAGCATTTGGGTTTTTTCTGAGGATATTTCTCCGGTCTCAAACACATCAAAGCCCAGCCTTATTGGAACTCTAAATAAATTTAATTTATTAAAAATTGGGGAGTCGCTTTTTTGCTCATCCACTTCGGTAATCAACAGTCTTGCTGCATTACTTCCGATATCAATGGCTCCTAAAATCAATGTTGATGAATTTTGCTGCGAAAATATTAATTAAGAAAGAATCTTACGAATTTATTAAAGATTGTTTATTTAAATACTGATATACTTCAACTTGTGATCTTGTTTTTTTAAACCCTGCTGAATTTACATACTGATTGTCTTGTTGATTATTCAATACACGTGCTTTTACATTGTCTTGAAGCTGTAATTCTATCAATCCAATAAGCTCCGCTTTTAATTCAGGGTTTAGAATTGGACAAGCGCATTCAATTCTATGATCCAAATTTCGCACCATCCAATCTGCAGAAGAAATAAAAACTTTTGGATGATTGTTGTTATGGAAAACCATAACCCTAGCATGCTCTAAATATTCATCCACTATGCTGATGGCTTGTATTGAAATTTTGAATTTCTTATTTTCTGTGTACATGCAGCAAATGCCTCTTATAATCATTTTTATGTCAACGCCGGCCCTTGCCGCCTCATATAACTTTTCAATCAAATCAGCATCACTAAGTGAATTCAGCTTAAGATATATGGATGCTTTCTTATTAGTTTGTGCATGCTTAATTTCCCTATCAATTAACATGGTTAATTGTTTTCTCATGCCATTGGGGGTTACTAATAGGTTTTTGCATGCATGTAATAACTGTGGTTTCTTACCAAAGCTTTCTAAATAATTAAACATTTTTATTACATCATTCATAATCGATTTGTTTGACGTTAACAAACAGTGATCGCTATATGTTAATGCTGTTTTCTCATTTAGATTTCCTGTACTTACAAAGCCATAATAAATATATTTTTTTTGAACTTTCTTTTTAATCAAACAAAGCTTAGCGTGTACTTTCATTTTGGGAACGCCAATTAAAACTTTAACACCTGATTCTTCTAATTTATTTTTCCAGGATAAATTGGCAACCTCATCAAATCTTGCTCTTAGTTCAATCACCACAGTTACAGATTTGCCATTCCTTACAGCATTAATAAGCGCATTAATAATTTTTGATTGAGGCGCTAAACGATAACAAGTAATTTTTATCTCTGCAACATCTGGGTCAATGGCTGCTTCTCTTAATAAGTCTATCACACTATCAAATGAATGATATGGAAAATGCAACATGACATCTTTTTCAAGAATAATTTTTGATACACTATTACTGTTTTTTAATGCAGGATGTGTGAAAGGTTGTTTTCTTGAAGCATTATGCTGAAAAACATTAGATGGAAAATCTATAAAATCTTTGAAATTATGAATTTTTCCTCCGGGTATTAAATTGTCTTTATGTGTTAAGCCAAGTCTCTTTATTAAATAAGCTAATAAAGAAGGAGGAATTGATTTGTCATACACCAATCTAACAGGCTTACCTTTTTTCCTGTTTTTTAATCCTTTCTCTATTTTTTGTATAAAAGAAGTAGAAATATCGTTATCAATATCCATTTCAGCATCTCTGGTAACCTTTATTGCATGTGCCGAAAAAGTATCATATCCAAAAAAGGAGAAAATTTTAGGCAAACAATATTTAATGAGATCATCTAACAGAATAATACTTTTGCCTTTTTTGGTGGAAGGCAATAATAAAAAACGAGAAAGGCTTCTTGTAGGAATTGATATTAATGCAAACTTTTGAGGAATCGATTTATCTTTTTTTGATAATACACATGCCAGGTACAAAGACTTGTCATTTAACACAGGAAAATCCTGAATACTCTCAATCATTAATGGAACAATATGACCTCTTACATAATTATCAAAATAGGAATGAACAAATTGCTGTTGTTGTTTAGTTAACTTTTTTTCGTCAATTAAATATATTTTTTTCTTCTTTAGTTCAGATAAAATATCATTCCAGATTTTTTCAAATTCACTTTGCAAACGGATCACCTTTTCCTGAATATCTTCTAAGATGATTTCAGGGAATTTTTCTAAATGAACTTTGGAATCGTTTCCGAATTCAATCATTCTTTTTAATGTAGCTACACGAACTCTAAAAAACTCATCTAGGTTGTTGGAAAATATCCCTAGAAATTTTATTCGCATTTTTAACGGCACAGACTTATCAGATGCTTCTTGTAGCACTCTTCCATTGAAAGAAAGCCAGCTGATATCTCTAATTATGGTCTTGTTTTTTTGCAATTATTTTGGGTTTTAAAAAGTTTTTATGCGTCTTTTTTCTTCTGCAATTTATCAAAAGATACTAAGTGTTTATTTTTTTTATTTGAGTAAATTTTTTGTCTTTACTATGCCTCATGATTATCATTGAAATAATTTTAGCCGTTTCATCAGGAAAATCAATATTTATTTTTTGGTCATTATTAATCCACTTCTGTACGATTGAAAGGTATCGAGTGTCAAATTTTTTTATTACAGGAACACCCAATTTATGTAAGGCTTCTGCGTTACACTGTTGTTCAAATTGGCCTTTCATAGGTATCACAAGTAGCTTTTTTTTCATAAACAAAACTTCTGCAGGCGTTTCGAAACCAGCACCGCAAAGAACACCATTGCTGTTTACCATGCTCTTGATAAACTCAAGATTATCAATTGGAAAGATTTTGATATTTCCAACCACTTTTTTTTGTGTAGCATTTTTACAGAAAACCTGGAATGATGTTGTATCTATTTTGCTTAAAACTTTAATAAGCCAATCTTCCGAATAAGCTGGTAAATACACAGTGTAATGTCCCGCTTTTTTAGGATTGGCTGTTCTTATTTCTTTTCTTATTACCGGGGTGTAAATATTAGTATCGTATTTTTCAAAATGAAAACCATATGAGCTTGTAACTGGAGCATATTTTTTTAATACTAATTTACCTATCGGATCAAACTTTGTTGGCTTAGGCGATAATGGATTAATAACTGCTGCCTGATGACTTAACCCAATACAAGGTATGCCTTTCAACTTACATGCCCAGGCGCTTACTGGTTCAAAATCATTTATAATTACATCATATTTTTCAACTGGTAATGATTTAATGTCTTTGAACAATCTTTTAAGCTTGCTCTTTTTAAATGTTTGAAAAAGATCAATGCCGCCTTTTTTACCAAATACAAATGAAAGTCCATTTAATTGATATTGTATTGGAAATGACAATCCAACATCTGATTGATGTCCACTGATTAAAATATCAAGTTCACCAAATGTTTGAAGAATAGGTATTATTTCTCGCGCCCTGCTAATATGTCCATTTCCGGTTCCTTGTATGGCGTATAAAATTTTCAACTGCGTCAAATATTCGATTCGGATTGAAGTAAATTGAATTCTTCAAGTAAATTATTAAAAAGAGTTTTGGTATTCAATTCTTGCTCATCGGTTAAACTGTCGTCATGTAAAGATGCATCTTCATTATAACGATAAAGAGTCCACTGATTATTTACATATTCTAACGAGGTTAAATTTTCTATCCAATCACCACTATTTAAATATAAAACAACACCTTCGTGATTTTTAATTTCTCTTATTTCAGGTTGATGAATATGGCCGCAAACAACATAATCATATTTGTTATGAATGGCAATGTCTGCAACCGTTTCTTCAAATTGATTGATGAATTTTACGGCAGACTTTACTGAGTTTTTTATCTTTTTTGATAAAGAAAGTTTGCCCTTATGAAATATTTTTTCTGAAATAAAATTTACCAAGCGATTTATCAGAATTAACGTGTCATATCCGATTGCACCTAGTTTAGCCAGCCATCTGCTATGTTTCATTGTTACATCAAAAACATCTCCATGGAAAAACCAGGCCTTTTTTCCATCAGCTAACTCTAACACTACTTTGTTTTCAATAATTAGTCCGCCTATTTTTATAGGAATAAATTTTCTCAACATTTCATCGTGATTGCCAGCAATATAATAGACCTTGACTCCTTTTGAAGCCATACCCATTAAGTGCTTCACTACTTTCATATGTGATTTTGGCCAGTACCTTTTACTAAATTGCCATATATCAATAATATCACCGTTTAAAATAACGGTTTTAGGTTTTATAGATTTTAAGTATCTAAGTAATTCTTTTGCATGACAGCCATATGTACCTAGGTGAATATCAGAAAGGACTAAAATATCTATTTTTCTTTTTGATGAATGACTCATTGATATATGTTAGTTATACCAACACAAATAAAAGCTATCAGTTTAAACAAATAGTTATCTAAAGGTTAGCTGAATGTTAAGCATAAATAGAAAAATCTACTTAGTTGAATTGATTCTGCTAGAATAAACTATTAGAAAACCTTGAAATATTCATCATCATTTGAAACAACCGAAAACAACGCCAGTATAGGTTACTTCCCCAACAGCGGTTTTTTTTACAGAGGCTCTTGCAGCGTGAGTTGCAGGGGGTTTTTGTTAGGGTGATTAATGAGAAATACTTTTTAAATATCCAACGAAGAATTATGAATAAACTTAAGTAACGAAGCCGTATTCTTAAGATTTAATTTTTTTAATATATTGGAACGATGTACCTCCACAGTTCTGGCTGATAAAAATAATTTTTCGGCAATTTCTTTTGATGATAATCCATCTTTAATATAAGTTAACACTTCTACCTCTCTCTCTGATAGTTTACTGATGTCTGGCATATCGTCGTCAACTAAGATTTGCTTTGACAAGTTTTCTTGAATTTCTTTACAAATAAATGTTTTACCCTCTGTTACAGCCAAAATTGCATCAAACATTTCATTGCGATGACTGCTTTTGGTTACATATCCCAGTGCTCCATTTTTAAGCATTCTTTTGGCAAAAGACGGCTGATTATGCATTGACACGCCAATGATTTTAGATCCTGGCGATACTTTCTTTATCAATTTTGTAGCATCTATACCAGAGATAGGATGAATGTTAATATCCATAATTACCACATCCGGTCTTTTTGTTTTTACCGATTCAATAGATGCGTCTGTAGTGTCATTACATATTCCTATCACCGAAAATCTATCATCCGCATTAATTAAATCTGACCACATTTCTGCAACAAGACTATGATCGTCGAAAATTATGATGGTTACTTTTTTACTCATGATGCATTCTTTTATAATTTATTCTATAAATTAAACCACTATTTTATTATATTTTCTACCTGAAACTTTATGGTATAAATGGTTCCTTTGTTTACACGAGACTCCAGCTCAATCTCGCCTCCATAAAAATACACTCTATTATTGATACTTTGTAGCCCAACGCCTTTTTTCACTTTCTCCAATTCAAATCCAGTTCCATTATCACTATACTTAATAATTAATTCTGACGTTGTTCTAATACACTCGAATGTTGTTTGAGATGCATTAGCATGCTTTATTGTGTTGTTAATTAATTCTTGAATAATTCTGTAAATGTTTTTTTGTGCTTCTATGGTAATATTTTTGAAACAAGAATTTTTACAAATCAATTCAAATCTAATTTTATTGATGTCTTGATATTGATTAAACAATTCAATAATGGCCTCCTTTAAACCAAGGTCTATTAAAGCAGGAGGTATCATGTTTCTTGAAATGCGTCGCACTTCGTTTAATGCCTCATCAACCTTTTCTTGTGCTTTTAAAAAATAATCAGCCGATACATTTTGTTGATTCCTGCCCATTTGTAAATACAAACTGGTATAAGTAAGTATGTGCCCCACGCCATCATGTAATTCGTTTCCAAAAATCTCTCTCTGTTGCTCCTCTGATTGTAATGTGGCTTTCATGATTTCTTTTTGTCTAATCAACTTCTCTCCCTCTATTTGTTCTTCCATTTTCCGAATGTCCGTAACGTCCCAATGAATACCCACCGACCCTCTTACATTTCCATTAATATCAATTATAGGAGATCCGCTGATTACAACATCCAACTTTTCGCCTTTTTTATTTTGCATTTGCACCTCATACATCGATTCTTTTTTTTCCTCACGTTCAGATGCTATTTGTTTTATTTGTTCTTGATCTGACGAGTTTATTAAAAAAATATTTGCAGCAGATTTACCCTTAAGCTCATTAATCTTATAGCCAAATATTTTATGAAACGAGCGATTGATCCAAACAATATTTCCTTTCAAGTCTACTTCCATCACACCAAGGTTCATGTTTTCAAATAAGCCTCTATATTTTTGTTCGCTTTCCTGCAAAGCATCTTGCGCTATTTTAATGCTAGTAATATCTCTGTTATGTAATAAATATTTTTTTTCTTCCTTCCCATTTCCGGCAATCGTGGAAATCGCTGACTCCATCCAAACAAGAGCTCCGTTTTTATGAACCATATAATAATTAAGCTTTGTGCTTTTTTGTTTGCTTTTTTGAAGCCATGATGAACTTAATTGAGTCAAACAGTTTTTACAAAGAAAATCGTTCACATTATGATGAAGCAGCTCCGAAGGCTTATACCCTAATATTTTTTGAGTCGTAGAGGAAACGTATTCAATTTTTCCGTCTTTATTGGTTAAAATAATTACGTCTGGCGAATTACGAATTAATAACTCAAGTTTTTCTTTTCTAATTTCAAGTTGTGATTGTAGTTTTTTCTCGTTAGTGAAATCAAAATAAGCGCCAATGTATCCTGCAAATCTTCCATCAGGATAAAACCTAGGGACTGCTTTTTCGAAAATATTGTGATAACCACCATTTTGGTTTTTTAAGCGGTATTCAGACTGAATAATTTTTTTCTTTTTTATGTTTTTTCTCCATTCATCAATCGCAATTTTTCTATCAATTGGATGAATAAACTTAATATACTCTCTATAATCAGAAAAAGTAGAAATATCGAATCCCAAAAATTCTTTCAACGCTGTATTGCAATAAGTAACAATATTTTCTTCGTTAGAAACCCACACCATTACCGGAACCTTATCCATGATTGCCCTAAACCGATCCTCACTCTCTTTTAATTGCATAGCATACTCTTGCTCAGTGGTTACGTCAGTAATACGACCACTGATGATGTAATCATTTAACACCAAATCATATTGCTTTGTAATCGATTCAGACAACCAATAGGTTTTGTTATTGAAACTATTTTTTATCTGATATCTGATAGAAATATTTGTGCCGGATTGAATATTTTTAATTTTTTGCTCGTGCTCTCTTGGGGTTTCACTTATTACTAGTTTGCTTCTCTTTTTAAAAACATCTTTGCAATTCTCATGACTAAATCCATAAAAAATTCCCCATTTTGATGTTACATAGTTTTTTTCGGGATGATTTTCATAAATCAAATAATAGGCATCTTCTGTGTTTTCTAAGAAGTTACGTAATCGTAGCAAATTGTCTTGAAAGTGCGATTGTAACTCGTTTTTTTCAGTAACATCTGCTCCATAAAAATTATAGTATGGTTTTCCGGGAATTTTTTTATAATAAAATAAATACTCTTTGTCGCTGGATTTTATATCAAATGTTCCTTTTTGTTTAGCCTGTTTTATATAAGTTAAAAAAAAGTCTTTCGGTGAAAATTGAACCCCATTGTATTCAATGCTTTTTATATTCTCAGCGGCAGCCGGATTTAAAAACAAAATAGTACCGCTTTCAGAAACCCTAAAAATCGGGTTAGGATTTTCAATAGGAAACTGGGCTATATCTGAGATGGCTTTGGTGCGTTCTTTTACAATAGCTTCAAGATTTTGAGTGAACTTTTTTAGGTTGCTGTTTACTTTTTGATATTCTAGTTCGTTCACCGAAAAAGCATGTTCACTCAACTCTTTATCTCTTTCGTAATTTGTATAGGATTGACTGATTGCTTGTAAAAGCTTTTCAATTGGACCCTGTTTATCATACGAATCGCCCAGATATTTTTTAATTTGTCTTTCTAATTGTTTGTGGTACATGTGGATTAGGGCAATTCTGAAAATGTAGTAATCGTAATAGTTTGATTATGTAATACGCTTCTTTTTTTATTATCATAGGGCGCTATTTCTCCATAAGAAAAAAAGCCCGCTACAACTGTTTCCGGTGCAAAGTTTTCTAAAACCGCTTCCACTTCTTCTTCAGCTCTATCAGACAATACGATTTTTCTTCCAATACAACTAACCACCAATGCTGCTTCTATGTTGGATTTGTCAAGCCCTAATACGGATTCTTTACCTGCTTCTGATGCGGCAAGAATTAATCGATCTGCATTTGATTTCATAAATCTCACCGTAGACCCTTTGGGCATATTTCCTGCAAAGGTCATGGTTTTATTTTGCTCATCAATTGATAATATCGTTCTTACCACAAATATGTCTGTACCTGGATATTTTACCGATAAGGGAAAAAGCAACGCTGTTGAAGGTAATTCGTTCGCATATTTTCCAAGATATAGTTTGTATAAATCTAAAGCATTGGAATTGTCAATTTCACTTAATACGTTTCCATTTGACTTTGTAATGATTCTTTCAGGACCAAAAACATCCCAACCTCCTCTAAAGCCTGTACCAATTTTGATAGAATTGCCATAAAAACCAATCAACACAATGTTACCTTCCGCAACATCATTGTCCAAACCTACCAGTGTTTTTTCAAATCTAACGGCATCCCCGGCCAAACCTCCCGACACTTTCACGGTTGAGCCTACCGCTTCATAAATTCCTTCTACCAAAAGATCTCCATTAATTCGATTGCCATCCGATAAAACTAAAATGTGTTTCAGATCATCGCGCAACAAAGATGATGCAACGCTTTTTCCTAATGCCGCGGCATCCTCAAACAAACCAATATTTCCGGAAGCACACAAAACATTGGTTTTCTCAAAATACATCACCATACATACGGCGCTATTTTCTTCGATTTCTTGTTGGAAAATTTCTCCAGCTGTTGAACAAAAAACAATAGATGCTTTTGTAAAATGTTGTTTTAGACTGACATACAAAAAATCAGAGGATAATAAAGTGGTATCAACAAAAACTAACACACATTGTGCATTTTCTTTCATTTTGAGGTCAATATCAAGACCCTTCCAAACACCTTCCTTATAGAGAATTAAACTGCTTTTCATTGATAATATTTGCTGGATAACCGAATAGGGATAAAAGTAATCAACAATTCAATTTATTCAATAATTTTTAGTTTTTTATACTATTTGTTAGTATTCTACACTACGTAATTTAGTTATTTATACTTAGTGTTTCTAAGTGTTTGGATTCTGGTATTTTTCGATAGTTTATTGGATTGACGCTGTTTTATAGCATAATACATCGTAAATGCTTTATTTTTATATTTTTTTGCTTCTTTTATGAAAAAAATTGCTCTCATTCCTGCCAGATATGCCGCTACGCGCTTTCCTTTTAAGCTAATGCAGCCTTTAGGAAACAAAACTGTTATACGTCATACTTATGATAATACTGTTGCAACCGGACTTTTTGATGAGGTAATTGTGGTAACCGACAGCGAAATCATTTTCAATGAAATCATTAGTAATGGCGGAAGTGCTGTGATGAGCCTTAAAGAACATGAGAGCGGCAGCGACAGAATTGCCGAAGCTGTTGAAAATATGGATGTTGACATTATACTCAATGTTCAAGGAGATGAGCCCTTTATTGATAAAGATAGTTTAGATAAACTACTCCGTGCTTTTGATGATAACGCTGTAATGGTTGCCTCATTAATGAAAGTTTTTTCAGATTCCTCTTTGATTTCAAATCCCAACTATGTAAAAGTGGTGGTTGATAAAAACCATAACTCATTATTGTTTAGCAGAAGTGTTATTCCATACCACAGAGACACCTCAATTGATGCGACCTATTATGAGCACATAGGCGTTTATGCTTTTAGAAAAAAAGCTTTATTAGATTTTACTAAATGGGCGCCAACTCCATTGGAATTAGCAGAAAAAATTGAATGCTTACGATACCTGGAAAATGGAGTCTCGTTAAAAATGATAGAAACTACTCATCAAGGAGTTAAGATTGATGTCCCTGAAGACCTTGTTAAAGCCGATGCTTATTTAAAGAGTATTTCTTAACCAAAATAATTTGCCAGTCTTTTTGCTGCCTCTTCTAAAGTGCTTTCTTGTTTGGCAAAACAAAATCTAATTACTTTGTTGTCAATCGAATTGCTATAAAAGGCCGATACAGGGATGGTTGTAACGCCGGCTTCTTTTGTTAAACGAATAGCAAAGTATGTTTCCGATTCATTAGAAATATTGGCATAACTGTACAATTGAAAATAGCTTCCACTCGATTGTAAAGGAATCAGAGGTGTTGACTGTAACAGCTGCTTTAAATAATCTCTTTTTTGTTGTATTTGATTGCCTAATTGCAGATAAGACGATCTGTCTTGTAAATATTCAGCCAGGGCATATTGTACAGGTGTATTACAACTAAAGGAATTGAATTGATGTACTTTTCTAAACTCTTTCATTAAAGAAGGGGAGGCTACACAATAACCCATTTTCCAACCCGTACAATGATATACTTTTCCAAAAGAAAAACAAACAAAGGCGCGTTCTAATAAATCAGGGTATCGTAATATAGACAAGTGCTCTTTATTATCGAAGATCAAATGTTCATATACCTCATCGCTGATAATAATGATGTTGGTGTTAGCAACTACTTTTCTTAATTGTTCTATATCTTCTTGAGTAAACACACGGCCGGTTGGATTATGAGGTGTGTTAATGATGATGGCTTTTGTTTTAGGCGTTACTTTTTGTTGTACTTCTTGCCAATTAATAGAATAGTCGGGAAACGACAAATGAACAGGAATAGCTTTTGCGCCATTTATCTCAATATTTGGTACATAAGAATCGTATGCAGGTTCAAATAAAATCACCTCATCTCCCGGAGATAAAAGCGTAGTGAATGCTGTATAGATTGCATAGGTTCCGCCAGGCGTAATCGTAATGTCTGTTTCAGGATTTACCACTTGTTGATACAAAAAACTTATTTTTTCGGCTATTCTTTCCCGTAACAATGGAAGACCACACATATGTGCGTATTGATTGTATCCTTTTTGCATTGCCTGATTTGTTAAAGCAATTAAAGATTCACTCATCATAAAATCAGGAAACCCCTGGCCAAGATTAATGGCTTCATATTGTTGAGCCAAGGCGCTCATTTTAGTAAATACGGTTGTGCCAACATTAGGCAGCTTACTATGAATAAATATGCTCAATGAAAATAAATTAATTAGATAAATTTGTCGCCTTTATTTCTTTTTACTTCCGCAACATATTCTTTGATTTCCTGCTCTTTGTCTTTTTTACAAATTAGTAAAACATCTTTGGTGTCTACTACTATAAAATCTTCCAAGCCTTGAAGCAAAACA
>CANGEW010000024.1 GCA_947452965.1 Chitinophagaceae bacterium
CCGAATGTTCGGAATTAATAGGGAAGACCGGTGTAAGTCCGGCACTATCCCCGTAGCTGTAAGCTCTACCATTGTTCATTCTACACGTCACTGTCATCATAGATGGGAAGACATTGAACAAGGAGCAAGTCAGAAGACCTGCCATTACAAAACCATTCATCCATCAGCTTTCGGGAGAAAGGCTTGAGATGTAAAATGTATTTCATTTTATATTTCTATTCATGTTCGAATTCGTATAACATGAACCGTTATCTCCAAAGCAATAAAACAACACAATGAGAAAAAAATTATTGATTGCACTTGCTTTGTTTTCACAAGTATCAACTTTTGCCCAGGACACAACAGCCGTTTTGGATGAAGTAATCGTTACCGCGAATCGTTTTCCTCAAAAACAGTCACAAATCGGAAAAACCGTTTCTGTAATTGGTAAAGATGTTCTGGATAGAAACAGGGCGCAATCTGTGGCTTATGTGTTGAATCAACAAGTTGGGATTACAGTGAATGGCGCTCTTAATAATCCCGGCACCAATCAAACTGTTTTTTTTCGAGGAGCGAATAGAGGCAGGGTGCTAGTATTAATAAATGGAATACCTATGGGAGATCCTTCAGATATTGATAATACGTATAACCTTAACTTAATATCTTTATTGGATGTAGAACGAATAGAGATACTCCGAGGAAATCAATCTACACTCTATGGAAGCGATGCTGTGGCTGGAGTGATTAATATTATTACTACAAAAAATAGTATTCAGAAACCATTTCAGCTCCGCTCTACTTTGTCAGCAGGTGGGTTTAATACATTAAAAGGAAACATTCAGATTTTTGGCAATCAAAGTAAATTTAATTATCAGGCTAGCTATACGAAAAACAACACTAAGGGATTTTCTTCAGCAACTGACAGTGCAGGTAATAAAAATTTTGATACAGATGGTTATAAGGCTGATATATTAAATGCAAATATTACTTATCAGATTACACCTATTCTCAAACTTACTGGTTACTCAGGGTTTACCGAAGAAAAAAGTGAGATTGACTATAGTGCCTTTACTGATGATCTTGACCACTCAATACAAAACAAGAGCTTTACGACAGGTATAGGGTTTCAGTTAAAAAAAGATTGGTTTACCTTAACAGGAAACTATAACTATACCGATTATCAAAGAATTGATTTAAATGATAGCACCGATTTATCTGGTTATGTAAAACGAGAATTTTTTAGTAAAAGTCAGTATGTGGAATTGTACTCTTCAATCAATCTTTCAAAGTCAATAAGCATCATACAAGGGGCTGATTTGAGATATGGCAGCTACAATAGTAATTCCTTATTTGGCAATTATCCTGAAATTTTTAAGGACACTAACGTGAGCCAAACCTCTATGTATTCCTCATTGCTATATTCAAGTAAAAATAATCGATTGCATATGGAATTGGGAGGCAGATTAAATGTACATAGTCGTTATGGTTTTAATAACACGTACACATTTAATCCCAGTTATATAATCAACAAGCAAATTCGTTTTTTTGGCAGCATATCTACTGCTTTTAAAGCGCCCTCATTATATCAATTGTATGGTGCTTATGGAGATAAGGAATTACTCCCTGAAAATAGCATTAACTATGAAATAGGGATGGATCAACAATCAAATAAAATCAAACAGAGTTTAGTCTACTTCTACCGAGAAGTAAAGCAGGGAATCGATTATGATAATATAAATTACGTTTATTATAATTTTCAAAAGCAAATGGTTAGAGGATTAGAATATGAAGCAGCTTTAGCAATTACCCCATCATTGAGTACTCAAATAAACTACACTTACCTAAATGGTTCAGAGTTGTCTCAAAGTAGGATTACATTTAATGATACAACTTACAATTTTCTTTTGCGTCGTCCATCTCATACCGGAAATATAAGAGTTAACTATCGTCCAAATCAAAAATGGCAAACTTCATTAGGTGCAAAGTTTGTAAGTGAGAGATATGATGTTGGCGATTATCAAGAAGCAGATGTAAAACTTGATAGTTACTATATAATAAGCTTGTATGGTGAGTATAAAATTCACTCAAATGTAATGCTGTTTTTGGATTTACAAAACCTAACCAATAATACATTTCATGACCTGAGGGGGTATAACAGCATGCCTTTTATGGCAAATGGAGGGATTGTTTTAAAATATTAAATATCTCTATCAAACTTTTTTCTTAATACATAATTAGGCTGCTTCAGATTATCTTTGCCTAATGTTTGAATTAGGTAATATTATTGGTAAAGAAATCCTCACGATTTCATTTACGCTGTTTGCAGTGATTGATATGTTGGGTTCGATACCTGTGTTAATTTCTCTTAGAGAAAAAATGGGTGGACATATCAAGTCAACACAGGCAACAATTGCCTCGGGTGCATTAATGATAATTTTTCTTTTTTTAGGAAGAGAATTTTTGAATGTATTGGGATTAGATGTAAAGTCATTTGCTGTAGCTGGTAGTATTGTAATATTTATTATAGGGTTAGAAATGGTGTTGGGCATTGAGTTTTTCAAAGCCGACAGTAATCCCAAAAGTGGTAGCGTGGTGCCGATTGCATTTCCCTTGATTGCAGGATCGGGTACGCTTACAACCATCATGTCGTTGAAAGCTAATTATCAGGACATCAATATTCTTCTTGGAATTTTTGTGAATTTGATTGTAATCTATATTGTTTTAAAGTCTTTAAAATGGATTGGTAATGCGATTGGTCCGAGTGGATTAATAGTATTACGTAAATTTTTTGGTGTGATATTATTGGCTATTGCAGTAAAAATATTTGGCACCAATATTCAGAATTTTGGGAAGTAATCTTCATTTATTGGCCGCGTAGTACAATGGATAGTATGGGAGTTTCCGAAGCTCTAGATCCTAGTTCGATTCTAGGCGTGGCCACTAACCCAATCTGCCATATGCGGATTAGGAGTTTAATAGGTTTGATGTTTAAGGGTTTCGGGTTTTAAAATTTACTAAATTCACCCCAACCTAAATTAATATTTATCATATTCTTCTTTTGTAATAATTCTGGGATTACTTAATAAAGCTTCGGCAACCAACATAGCATTATATTTTACAGGAAATGGACCTCCATATCCTTTGTTCTTTGCCTCGTAATTCCCACCCCCTAAATATTTTAGAGCAATTTCTTCAAATTCCCATTCGAAATAAACTGTTTTACCTTTAGAAATATCTTCTTGTAAAATTTCAAAATTATTTTTCATTATCATTGCTATGAAAAAGTGTGAATAATATTGCTTCGATTGATCTTGTATTTCTTTTTTTCTTTTTAAATCTTTCTCATCATTTATCTCTCTCCACTCTTCAAATAATGCATGCCCAAGTCCACCCTTTACGCCTATGCGTTTAGCAATCTCATCATATTTTTTATCACCCAGCATTTTTCTTCCTCTACTCTCGGTTTCTTTTGCATATTACTTTTTGGGGGATTAAAATGATATGATAAAAGTAAAATTGTTTGAAATAAATGCAAGAAAAATGCTTTCAAAATTATATTCACGACATTATCAACGAAGTGTGGATTATCAATACAGTTTGCTTTTTTGTTTCAAGAATTTCATTTTTCAACATCTTCGAGCTTATTAGTATTAAGTTTATTCAACTGGAATTTTGGTCAATCTTTTTAGATTGACTATTTTGATTCTCTACTGAAATTTTATTTGGGTGTTATTATTATTGCTGCTTTTCCTATCATTTGTTTACAATTTCTTAACAAGGAGGTAATCTTTACATAACATCGTTTATTCGGTTAATCGATAAACTATTTCTTGTTTTGCGTAAACAAACTGAGTGTATGAACAAGAGATTACTTCTTTCCGTATTTTTTTTCTTCGCCTTACTATTTAATGGGTATTCACAAAAAGGGAAAATTATCGGTAAAGTATTAAGTAGCACAACTGGAGAGCCTTTAATAGGTGCAACTATTTCCATTACAGGCACAAAAAAAACTACCCAATCAGATCAAAATGGCATGTATTCTTTTTCTGGTTTACAAAAAGGAAAGTATTCTTTAGTGTGTTCGTATGTTTCACATACAAAAAAAACAATTTCAGATATTTTATTAAACGAAGATGAGGTCTTAACACAAGATATTGTGATGGACAAAGCAGGTGATATGAGCTCGGTAGTAGTTAAAAGTAATAGTGGCGGATTGAACAGACCCAAAGAATCTGTTAGCTCTTTATTAATCGCTCAAAAAAATAGCGCCAGTGTAAGTGATGGTATTTCTGCAGAGACCATTAAGAGAACTCCAGATAAAAATACAGGTGATATTTTAAAGAGAGTTTCTGGTGCTAGTTTACAAGAAGATAAATTTGCAGTTATCCGAGGCCTTAGTGATCGATACAATGCAGCTTATTTAAATGGAGCGCCATTACCAAGTTCCGAAAGTGATAGAAAAGCATTTGCATTTGATATTTTTCCAGCAAATATGCTGGATAATTTGGTGATTTACAAAACGGCTACACCCGATATGCCTGGTGAATTTGCAGGTGGACAAATTGTAATTACAACTAAAGGAATTCCAGCCGAAAATTTTCAATCAATCAGCGCTAGTTCTGGATATAACAATATTTCTACTTTCAAAACAAGAAAAGCATATGATGGTAGCAGATGGAATTTTATAGGCATAGACAGTAGAAGACAATTGCCTTCTGATTTCCCTGACATGAACACTTTTAAAAGTATGACATTAAGCGAACGTATTAAAGCTTCCCAAAAGTTTTCTCCTAAAAATTGGGATTCGTTTGATGAGGTTACAGCTCCCAATAGTTCATTTCAATACATGATAGGTAGAAATTATCAAAGACATGAAAAAGATTTCTTCGGAATGTTGCTGTCAGTGTCCTATAATAACACCTATACACAAAGTGATGTTAACAGAATTTTCTATGCTGCTGAGTACGACAATCAACCTCAATCAATTTATCATGAAAAAGTTTACAATAGACAAACACTTCTTGGTTTAATAGCCAACTTTAGTCTTAAACTTAACAACCATAATAATTTTAGTTTTAAAAATATTTATAGCATTAATTCAGAAGATAAAGTAACCATTAGAGAAGGTCAAGATGATCAGATTAATGCTTCTGACAGATACACCAAGTCTACTGTTTTACATTTTACGAGTAACAAAATATTTTCTTCTCAATTATTAGGAGAGCATTATTTGCCAGCATCTAAAATCAAGATTTCTTGGCTTGCATCCTACTCATTCATATCCAGAGATGTACCTGCACTTCGAAGAATGGTATATGATAGTTCAGCAGGTTCATCTTCATGGTCGGCAAAATTATACGACACCAATCCGGTAGACAATGATAATACTGCCGGCTTATCTTTTTACTCAAGTAACAATGAAAAAATTTATAACGTAAAATTCGATATATCACGCTCTTTTGCTTTAGGAAATATTCAATCAAATTTTAAAGCAGGTAGTTATTATCAATATAGAGACAGAGTATTTAATCCACGATTATTAGCTTTTTGTAATTATAATTCAAATACATTTGATACACGTCTATTATCTTTAACACCAGATGTAATATTTAATAATATCGGAAGCATTGGAAATGGTAAAACAGGCTTTGTATTGAAAGACATCACAGAAATGAGAGATGCTTATACCGCCTCCACAAATTTATTTTCTTATTATGCAATGTTGGATCAAAGATATACATCTATCCGTTTGATTTATGGAGCTAGAGTGGAACAGTTTAATCAAAAACTGAATGCTGACTATAATCAATTCACACCTGTAAGAATTAATTCAGTTCAAACAGACCTTCTACCTTCTATAAATCTTGTATATTCAATTAATAACAAACAGAATCTTCGCCTTTCATATTCTAAAACACTGAATCGACCTGAGTTTAGAGAGCTCGCTCCTTTTTTATTCCGAGATTATACCATTAAATACTCAGTATTTGGAGATACTTCATTAAGAAGAGCCAGTATTGATAATTTTGATTTTCGATATGAATTTTTTCCAGGGAAGGCCCAGTTATTATCTACTTCTTTATTTTATAAAAAATTCATAGATCCGATTGAGCTAATATCTGTAACCAATCAAGAAAAAACATTGTCTTACAGAAATAGTCCCTCTGCATCTATATTAGGTGCCGAATTTGAAATTCGTGCGCTTTTAGGTAGTTTGTTTCATTCTTCAATAAATTCAATTTTAAATAAAATAACAATATTCAGTAATTATACTTTTATTCAATCAAAAGTAAATTTAGAGGTAAAAGACACTTCCAATTTTTACTATAAAAATGGGCGTGTTATGCAAGGACAATCTCCTTATGTGATAAATGCAGGTATTACCTACCAGGATGATAATCATAATTTTTCTTCAACCGTATCACTGAATCAGTACGGACAAAGAATATTTTTGGCTAGTAATGGGGATGCGTTACAAAATGGCCAGTTAATAGAACCTAACTTATGGGAAAACTCTAGAACACAACTTGATGTTCAATTCACAAAATCTTTTCCATCGAAAAATTTGGATCTTAAATTAACTGTAAAAGACTTGTTAGCGCAAGATTTAATCTTTTTTGAAGATACTAACAACAACGACAAATATGATAAAGGTATCGATGCAGATAGGTCTTCTTCAACTTTTGGAACTATCGTGAATTTTTCTTTATCATTTAAATTTTAGGAGACTCTATTATAAAAGCTTACTCATTCTGCCGAAGATGAAATCTTCGGCATTTTTTATTCTTCGACATAATATTTTAATAACATTCAGGTAACTTATTCATAACACTTGGGTTACAATCTAGTAATGTTGGTGTATAATATTTGCATTGCCATTATAAAACGGCGTAAATAACATGAAAAAATTTTTATCTATCGTCGCGCTTTTAATTGTAGTAATTTCTACACAGGCGCAAAACCCCTTTTTTCAAGTGGTGAATTACAGAGGTGCTTTTGCACCCGCTCCAGCTACTCCTTGGACTGATGGTTGGACAAACTGGGATCCTCAACACGTTGAGTATCCTGCAACAACCATTACCGTTACAGGTAACATTACAGCAAATACAACCTGGACAAGTGGCAACACTTATCTAATTTCAGGGTTGGTGTATGTAAAGCCAGGAGCAACTCTAACCATTGAACCAGGAACCATTGTTCGTGGAGATGCTTCTACACCGAATTCTTCTTTAGTAATCACTAAAGGGGGAAAAATCAATGCTGTGGGAACTTCATCAAGACCTATTGTTTTTACTTCAAGCAAGGACACAGGTGTAAGAGCAAAAGGTGATTGGGGCGGAATTATTTTATTGGGTAGAGCAAGTGTAAATAAAACAGGCGGAGTAGGCAATATTGAAGGTATTGCTACGTCAGGTGATACTGAATATGGAGGGGGTACTACACCAGATGATAATGATAATTCAGGTAACTTAAAATATGTACGTATTGAATTTGGTGGATATATTTTTGCTACCGATCAAGAAATCAATGGTTTAACATTGGGCGCTGTTGGAAGAAATACTGTGATTGACTTTGTTCAATGTTCATTTATCAATGATGATGCTTTTGAATGGTTTGGTGGAACAGTGAATTGTTCTCACTTAGTTGCTTACAGATGTTTGGATGACAATTTTGATACAGATAATGGATTTTCTGGTTCTGTTCAGTTTTGTTTAGGCGTAAGAGATCCGCAAATTTCTGATCAGTCAGCTAGCTCTACTTCAGAAGGATTCGAATCGGATAATGATGCTGCTGGATCCGCAAATACCCCTCAAACATCTGCTGTATTTAGTAATGTAACTGATATTTCTGGTTTTAGAGGTACAGTGATTAATCCATATGATGCAACATTTAAATTTAGAACAGGTGCTCGCATTCGTAGAAATTCAGGGATAAAAATTTTGAATAGTATTATGATGGATGCACCTGCTGGTGTTTACATTGATGGTGCTGCTTGCAGAACCAACTTAAAAACAGGTGTAGCCGTATTTAGCAATAACATTGTAGCTGGTTTTATTGAAGCACTAGATTCAAGAACTTCAACAACTGCATCTATTCGCAATGCTATTAGAGACTCTTTATTCTCTGCATCCATTTTTAAGAATGACTCTTTGGTATCTACTTCAGGTATCTTAACTACACCATACGATTTTTATAATCCAGATTACCGTCCTGCATCTAATTCTTTAGCATTGTCTAATGTTGATTTTAATAATGCAGCATTTAACGGACGTAAAATTGTAGTAACATCTTCTTCTTTTATTAAACAAGTTACTTATCGTGGTGCATTTGCGCCTGCGCCTTCCGTGATGTGGACAGACGGTTGGACTAATTGGGATCCGAAGCATACTAATTACCCTTCTCCTACAGTTACTGTTACCGGAACAATCACTAGCAATACAACCTGGACATCAAACAATACTTATTTGATTTCGGGATTAGTATATGTGGCTGCAAATGTTACCTTAACTATTCAACCTGGTACAATCATAAGAGGAGATGCAACTGTTGCAAACTCTTCATTGATAGTTACAAAAAATGCCAAATTAAATGCAATAGGTACAGTGGATAGCCCTATAGTGTTTACCTCTAGTAAAGATACTGCTAATAGATCTATAGGTGATTGGGGTGGTGTTATTTTATTAGGAAGAGCTGCATATAATGGAGTAGGTGGTGTTGGAAATATTGAAGGAATTGCGGTAACTACTAACACTGAATTCGGTGGAGGTGCAAATCCTTATAATGATGATAATTCTGGAACATTAAAATATGTACGTATCGAATATGGCGGATATATTTTTGCTACAGATAAAGAAATCAATGGCTTGACATTTGGTGCGGTTGGTCGTGGAACTACCATTGATTATGTACAATGTTCATTTGTGAATGATGATGCATTTGAGTGGTTTGGGGGAACAGTAAATTGTTCACATTTAGTTGCGTATAGATGTTTAGATGACAATTTTGATACAGACAACGGATTTTCTGGTTCTGTTCAATTTTGCTTGGGCGTTAGAGATCCTCAAATTTCTGATCAGTCTGCTAGTTCAACTTCAGAAGGTTTTGAATCAGATAATGATGCAAGCGGATCTTCTAATACTCCACAAACATCTGCTTTATTTAGTAATGTGACAGATATCTCTGGTTTTAGAGGGACAGTAACGAATCCATATGCAAGTACTTTTAAATTCAGAACAGGTGCTCGCATTCGTAGAAATTCTGGTTTGAAAATATTTAATAGTATTTTGATGGATGCTCCTGCTGGTGTATACATTGATGGTTCAGCATGTAGAACAAACTTAAAATCAGGAATTACTAAGTTTAAAAACAATTTAGTTGCTGGCAATATAGAAGCGTTAGATTCTAGAACGTCAACAGATACACTTGTTCGTAAAAATATGCGTGATTCACTGTTCTCTGGATTGATATTTAAAAATGATTCTGCTAAATCAACTTCAGGAATATTAATTACGCCTTACGATTTTTATAATCCAGATTATCGTCCATCTATCTCTGGATTGGGTGTACAAAATGCAGCATTTACAGACAGTGCCTTTACAGGATTAATTGCTCCATGTGATGATGTTTTTGCTCCTGGCACTATGACTGGAGTGTCTAATATTTCTGGATGTACTGGAAATCAAACCTACAGTATTCCTGCTATTTCTAATGCCTCTTCATATTATTGGACAGTGCCAACAGGTGTAACAATAGTATCTGGACAAGGAACTAGAACAATTACGGTTAGTTTCGTTTCAACATTAGCTACTACATGGACAGGAATCATTTCAGTGGTTGGTAAAAATGATTGTGGAAATAGTTCTGTTGCTGCAACAAAGACACTGATTAAAACTACCTTAGGCACACCTGGTTCTATTGTAGCACCTACAGGTTTTACTACTAGTATATGTTCTATTGTAGCAAAAGACACTTCTCTTACCTATTCTATCACTGCTGTTGCTGGTGCAACCAATTATGCTTGGACAGTTCCTTCATATACTTCCATTGTATCTGGACAAGGAACTAACTCCATCAAATTGAAATTTTTATCCGGATATCCTACTACTACAGCCGGCGATACTTTACGCTTAGTAGTTAGTTCTAGTTGTTCTACTGCTGTTGAGAAAAAATTAGCTATTAAAGCTGTTTTACCAGCTACTCCAGCAGCACCAACTCAAACTGTGATTAAAGCACTTGATTGCGGAGCGAGAATATATCGTTATTCAGCTCCTGCTTTAGTAGCACCTGCAACTGGATATATTTGGCAAATGCCTTCAGGCGGTACTTTATCTTCATCAGCTGTATTAGATTCTGGCGTATTAATTACTAATGATACAGCCAATGCAAGATATATCAGAATTAAATTCACCAATGATACAGCAGCTGCTACATTAGACAGTATCAAAGTTGCGTACATCTCTGCTTGTGGTGTAACCGCTTACAAAGGGTTAAAACTAGCCATCACAAAATTAACAGCGTCAGCTGCTCCAGCTTCTATTACGGCTACAGCAGTTGTAACAAATGTTTGTGGAGGAAGAGTGTATCGCTATGCAGCTCCAACTATTCCTACATCTACTACCACTCCAAAAATAACAGGGTATGAGTGGATGTTACCAACAGGAAATACCATTGCAACTTCTGCCACATTAGATTCAGGAGTTTTAATTACCAATGGTGCAGATAGTGCGAGATATATTAAAGTGAAATTTGCCGATAATCGTGCAGCAGGTACGAATGATAGTATAAGAGTTCGTTATTTATACGCTTGTGGCACTTCAGCATGGAAAGCTGCAAAATTAACCTTAACAGCGTTAAGTACTCCAGCTGCTCCATCTGCTATCACTATAACAGCATTACCAATTACAACTTGTGGAAATCCTAGATACAGTTATTCAGTGCCTACCACACCCAATGCCACTACTTCTGCGGGTGCTGCTACAGGATACGATTGGTCTATTATCGGTTCTTTAGGGGCAACTATTGATTCAGGATTATACACAAATAAAATCTATGTAACTTTTTCCACTACAGCTGCTCATGGTTTAGGTGATAGTGTAAAATGCAGATATACATCTGATTGCGGTTTAGGCGCTATCAAAACAGTTGCATTAACAAATGCGCTATCTTCTACCAATCCACCAGCAATACCTGCTTCAATTACTGTAAGTGTTGTACAGGATTCATGTGGAGCGAGAATATATCGTTATGCTGCTCCTGTTCTTCCTGTGGGTACTTCATCAAATGCGTCACCTGATGGATATGAATGGTTTATGCCAACAGGTTCTGCTGTTGCTGCATCGGGTTCTCTTGATTCAGGATCTTTAAGTGGATCAGCTGCAAGATATATCCGTATTAAATATACCAGAAATACAGCTGCGGTTATCGGAGATAGTATTAGAGTTCGATACACTTCTGTTTGTGGTGTGGGTAGTAAAAAGGCATTGAAATTAACTAATACTAATTTAGTTTGTATTGGAGGGAAATCATTTGAGTCTAAAGGTAACTTGATAACATCTGAAAGTTCAAAACTTTTCCCTAACCCGAATAATGGTGTGTTTACTTTACAAGTCAACACCGGTACATTGGAAAATTCAAAAGTATTAATTCAAGTATCGGATATGTTAGGTAAAGTAGTATATCAATCAAATTCAATTTGTAATAATGGATTATTGAACACTCAGGTTAATACAAGTAATTTATCAAATGGTATTTATAATGTTAGATATACCATTGGTTCAACTACTAAAACAATAAAGATGATTGTTCAAAAATAATTTGACAACAAATCTTTTATCAATAAAGCGGGACAAATTATTTTGTCCCGCTTTGTTTTTATATATCTAATTTATTTAGAAAAATAAGTTTATTATTTTTACTGACCTGAAATTCAAATGAATCATGAAAACAGCTACCATTAATTTAATAATACTTAGATCCGCAAGGATATTGACGATCCTTTATGCAGGCTTATTGAGTATTTTTTCTTTTGATGTTTTTGAATCAAAAGAAAGTGTCTGGAGAATATTATTAGCTTTTCTGCTACATTTAATTCCAACTTGGATTATTTTGTTGACTTTATGGATTTCTTGGAAAAGAGCATGGGTTGGCGCTATAATCTTTTTTTTATTAGCGTGCGCATATATTATAATAGCTTGGGGAAAGTTTAGATGGCCCGCCTATTGTTTGATAGCAGGTCCATTGTTTATCATGAGCCTGTTATATTTTATATCTTGGAAGAACCGAAACAAGAATTAATAACTACTCGGATATCCAACCTTTGGAATGAAATCATCTGTAGCAGCCGCTTTTTTGGCGGCACCAAAATTTTTAAGGTTATAGCTAAACGTAAGCATGTAGTACTGTTGTAGTACATTACTTCTGGAGTCTTCTAAATAAGTGTTTGTAATATTTCTACTTACACTTTGGTTTTGTTGTAACAAATCATATACACCAATTTTTATTTCGCCGGCTTGGTCTTTAAAAAACTTTTTTCCGACTGCTACATTCCAAATATTGAAAGTTTTGTCATAACCACCAGAAAGCCCATTGAAGATTTGGCTGGTAAAATCATTTTGTAAAAACCATCCCGATTTGCTTAATATATTAAAAGCAACCGCGATAGTTTGGTTGATATATTGATTGCTTTGAGTGATACTTCCTGTGGTTTTTGCATTATTGATATTGGCTGCATAAGAAATATTATAATCAATATATTGATTGATGTTGCTAACAAACCCAATGCTAGCATTATACTGATAGTTTTGAGTAAGCGTACTAATGTAATTTACCATGCCTGGCATTTTTGTATATACAACACCAGCATTGATGTTACAGGTTGTTTTTATAACTTTAAATGGAAAGCTATAAGTAAGTCCAGAACGTATCATTTGATACCCATTCATGTTTTTAGGCTTGGTTAATTGTGACCCTTTTTTTAATAGTATACCACCGTCTATTATGCTATCCTTAGACGCAATAACAGTTTCATTTGAAATATAATCATCTGCAAATTGAAAAAAGATATTAGCAAATACATTTCGATTTGTTTTGGTATCTGTGAAACTATATCTGCTGCCCATATATTGTGTATAATATTGCTTTAGATCTTTGTTGCCCGTAATAATATTAGATTGATTAGAAATAACGGCTACGTCCTGTAATTGATTAACTGTTGGGAAATTAATACTGCCTCTCAGAAACATTCTGATATTGCTTCTTTTTGAAATCTTCTTTCTCCAATATGCATAAGGGATTAAATTATTATAATCTTGGGTGCTGGAAATACTGTTTGGTGAGATGCGTTTATTGATAATAGAAGTGTGCTGATAGTTTATATTGAATGACAATTGCTCATCTCTACTAGGTGTATATCGGTAAGTTACCCCTCCATTATGAACAATAATATTGTTTTCAAATTCATTTGAGAGCAATGAGTCTTTTATCAACTCACCATTTAGGTTTTGATAGCTTAACTGATTAGAACTATTTTTTTGAACGGAGGGATTATATTCAATTTGTATTTGCCCTAATCCTTTTTTTCCAACCGGTTCATTATAGGTGGCACTGCTTCCAATAGTATATCCTTTGGTATTATTATTGGCAGATTGTTTTTGAACAGAGTCTTGTAACAAGTTTCCGAAATCATCATAAAATCTATAATCGCCATTTAAGGTTCCTGTTCCATCATTCTTATTAAAATTTGTGTTCAAACTAATTGTAAACAACCTGTTTTTCTTTTGAAAAGAATGACGATACATGATTGAGTTTTTAATATTGTAACCGTCTTTATCTTTCAAGGCAAGTGCATTAGATTGTAGAACTGAATCATTGTTGTTATTGATTGTTTGCAGGTTAGTATTGCCATTACTATTATTTGCTTGGAAGTTAATACTTGGGATAATAAATAGCATATTACTGGTATCTAATTTCCATTCTATTCTTGCATTGATTCTATGATTAAAATTATTGGTACTTGTAAGACCTTCTTTATTATTTAGCAAACTGTCTTCAAAATATTTTGTTTTTGTGTAAGCGTAGTTGTCATTATGAGTGGTATTAAAAAAGTAACTCCCTGTAACATTGATATTAGCACCCCATTTATCTCCATAATTTACTCCAATTGCATTTGTGGTATTGATGCCTGCTGATGGATCAATTGAATAATTCTCAACAGGTCCACCCGGACCTCTGTTATTACCCCCACCCATATTATTGGTAGGCTTGGTTCCTGTCAATCCAAGCATATCTTGAGATCCAAAATTTTGCAGATTTACATTGTTGAAATTACCAACCAGAGAAATTCGACGATCATTGTCAAAGAAACTTACATTACCCCCACCACTATAGGTTTGTTGGTTGCCTATTCCTGCAAAAACACGACCAAATTGTGCATCTTTTAATCCTGCTTTTGTAATGATATTAATAGCTTTTTGAGAGTTGCCATCATCAATGCCGGTCATTTGGGCTTGATCACTTAATTTATCGTAGATCTGAATTTTATCTACGGCATTCGCCGGAATATTTTTTAAAGCAGCGCTTGCATCATCTCCAAAAAAATCTTTCCCATCAACAGTAATTTTTTTTACTTGTTCTCCATGAGCTGTAATAGCGCCAGATTTTTCAATGGTAACACCTGGCATTTTTTTTACAAGATCTTCTGTAGTAGCATCTGGGTTTACTTTATACTGATTGGCGTTATATTGAGAAGTGTCATCTTTTTGTGTTACGGCTGGTCCTTGTGCTACTATAGTTACACCCGTTAGAATTTGCCCATCTTTTTCCATTACAATATTTATAAAATCATGGTTGGTTCTAGAAATCACAATTTTTTTTGGATTGAAGCCAATACTGGATAAAGAAATGGTGTATTCATCAATCGGTAAATCTTGAAAATGAAACATACCCATAGAATCTGTAACTGAACTAGCAATGGACTGTTGATGGATAGAAGAGCTAAGGATGACAGTTGCTCCTTTCACTGCATCTTTACTGAGATTATCAGTAACCTTCCCATTGATTTGTGTATATTGAGCTAAGGCACTTGTGGGACTAAACAAATAAATACTTAGTGCCATGAATACATATAATGATTTACAAAAAAGGGGGTAATTCTTAATCATTTTATTTATAAATTTTATAACGTCCTATTTGATAATTTAGATTTATATTGCAACCTCAAATTTTTAATATGGAATATAATAAGTTAGTAGCTGTAACCGGGCTTAGCGGGTTGTTTGAATTGATTTCGTCTAAACAAGACGGTGGTGTTGTTCGTTCATTAGAAGACAAAAGTACCAAATTTGTAAGCAATCGCGTACATAGTTTTTCTCATTTAGAGAGCATTGAAGTATTTACCAATGATGAAAATGTAAATCTTTCCGAAGTTTTCATAGCGATGAAGAGCAGTACTGAAAAACTCCCTGATGCCAATAATGTGAAAGAAATACAAAAGTATTTTGAAAAAGTATTTCCAGTAATGGATTTTGCACGTGTCTATGGCAGCGATATGAAAAAAATGATAAAATGGTTCGAAATATTGTCAAAAAACAATATTGAAATAAAATTATCTACGGGTAATTCAGATGAGCCTGTTTCAGAAGCTATTGTTGAGAAAAAAACAGCTGCCACAAAAGCAGCAGCCCCTAAAGCAGCGGCTGTAAAAAATGCGCCAGCTAAGAAAATCAATACGCCAAGAAAAATGGCATAACTTATTTAGTCATTATAAAATAATTGCCGCCTTTGGGCGGCTTTTTTTAACTATGAATTATTCGGCTGATATAAAAAAAACAGACAGACATTTTTTACCAAAAGATTTTGTCGTTTCTAACTGGGAAAGTTTAGAACCGTTCTTTAAAATGCTTCTAGAAAGAGATATATCCACTAAAGAAAATCTAGAACAGTGGCTCAAAGATCAAAGTGAATTAGAGGCAGCGGTAAGTGAAGATGCTTGTTGGCGTCAAATTAAAATGACATGTGATACACAAAATAAATCAATTGAAGAAGCATTCAATTATTTCTGTGTCCACATTCAGCCCAATGTGCAGCCCTACGCAGATGCACTGAACAAAAAGTTAATGAGTGCACCCAGTTTACAAGAACTAGATCCAGAAAAATATTTTACGTATCTCCGTAATATCAAAAAAAATATAGAGCTTTTTAGAGAAGAAAATATACCCATACAATCCGAATTGGCTGTATTACAGCAGCAATTTGGTCAGATTAGTGGAGCTATGACAGTTGAAATTAATGGGCAGCAATTTACGTTACAGCAGGCTGCTAAGTTTTTAGAAAGCGAAGACAGGTCTACAAGAGAAGAGGTCTATTTAAAAATACAAGAAAAAAGATTAGAAGGTAAAGATTCATTAAATGATCTTTTTGATAAGTTAATAGCCTTAAGAAATACCGAATCCAAAAATGCCGGATTCGATAATTACAGAGATTATCGATTCAAGGAATTAGGAAGATTTGATTATGAACAAAAAGATTGCTTTCAATTTCATGAGGCTGTTAAACAACATGTATTGCCCTTAGTAAATGAAATCTACGGAAAAAAGAAAATAGCATTAGGGGTTGATACACTTCGTCCATGGGATCTGGAAGCACAACCAATTGGCACTAAGCCTTTGCATCCATTTACTACGGGAGAACAATTGTTACAAAAAACCATTGATTGTTTTCAACAGTTACATCCTTTTTTTGCTGATTGCTTGTCAAAAATGAAAGCCATGCAGCATCTTGATTTAGAAAGCAGAATGGGCAAAGCTCCTGGCGGTTACAATTGTCCGTTAGCGGAAAGTGGTGCTCCATTTATATTTATGAATGCAGCTGGACAAATGCATGATGTAACTACTATGGTTCATGAAGGGGGTCATGCCATTCATTCTTTTTTATCACATCCTCTAGAACTCAATGGCTTCAAAGAATATCCAATGGAAATTGCAGAGGTTGCGAGTATGTCTATGGAATTATTTAGTATGGATTATTGGGAAGCTTTTTTTGATAATGCAGATGATTTGAATAGAGCTAAGGAGCATCAATTAGAACGTGTGATTACAATTTTTCCTTGGATAGCCATTATTGATAAATTTCAACATTGGTTATACGAGCATCCTAACCATTCACATCAAGAAAGAACGATAGCTTGGACTCATGTATTGAATGAATTTAAAGATGATGTGATTGATTACACTGGTTTAGAAAAAAATAGAGCTAATTCCTGGCAACGTCAATTGCATTTATTTGAAGTTCCCTTTTATTATATCGAATATGGTATTGCCCAATTAGGTGCCATTGGAATGTGGATGCAGTTTAAACAAAACAAAAACGTAGCCTTAACCAATTATTGTAATGCATTACGCCTTGGTGGAACTAAAACATTGCCCGAACTATACAAAACTGCGGGACTAACATTTGATTTTTCTCCTGAAAAAATTAAAGTGTTGATGGATTTTGTAAAAAAAGAAATGGATGTATTGAGTTAATGATTGCAATCCAAACATCTTCCTTTTACAATCATTGCCGAATGCGTGGGCTTAAAACCTTTTGGTAGCGTTACTGTTGGTACAGTAACATTTTCTAAGCAGGTTGTTTTTTCACAATCATTACATATAAAATGTACATGTTCATCATGATGATGCCCTGCTACGCAATTATCTTTGCAAAGCGCATATAATATTGTATTATCCGTGGTTGGAATTTGGTGTATGATGCCACTTTCAACAAATTTTTGTAGTGTACGGTATACCGTAACCCTGTCAAATTCGACTTCTGTATTCTTTTCGATATCAGCATGAGATAAGGCACCATTTGTTTCTAGAAAAAGTCCTAAAATATTTTTCCTCCCCTCGGTTATATTGAGTCCATTTTTTTTGAGAATATCATTAATAGATTCCATGGTGTATTAATTAGGGCTGTTGCTAAATCCGTTTAAAAACCTTGTGTGATCAATTTTCTCCTTCATTAATTCTGGAATATCATTCATTAATTTTTGAACTTCCTCTTCAATTAAGCCATCGTAAATACCTCTAACGCGGCCATATCTATCAACCAATGCAAAAAATTGAGTATGAATAAACTGGTCTTGAATTCTTTGTGTGCTATCAGGTTTGCCATTATCAATCATATATCCTTGTCGAGCCAATTTATATAACTGTTCTTTGTCTCCTGTTACAAAATACCAAGTCTTATTCGAGTAAGAGGCTACTGAATCTGCTCCTTGATGAGATAATTTGTAAGAGCCATCTTGATTTTTTAGAAGAGAACTTGTGAGCATTTTATTTTCATAGGCCTTGAGGAGTGATACGCTATCTACTTCTGGCATACAGGTATGGGAAACAATTAAAAAATCCGATTCGTTTTTGAATTTGTCATAAATGCGACGCATGCTTGTATTCAGCTTGGGACAAATGCCCTTACATGTTGTAAAAAAATATTCAGTAACATATACTTTCCCTTCTGTTTTCTTTTTTGTAAACGTTTGATGATTTTGATCAATAAAATTAAAATCAGGAATACTAGCGTTAATCACTGCTAATTTTGAATCCGTAAAGGGGTGTTCATCTTTAACTGACCAATAAAAAATCGTCAGTAAAACAGCAAAAAAACTAATATATATCCACCTTTTTTTTATTCGCATAATGAGTATTGAATGTACAAAGTTACTGTACTGTTAGCATCCTTCAAGTAATTATCCCGTTTATTTGCAACAATAGTGCAAAAACGATATCTTTGTTTTCATATGCGTATTAAATTGAATTGGGATGGTGTTGGTATTGTTACTTCTGTTGCTTGTGCCATTCATTGTGGCTTGTTACCAGTAATACTGCCTGTGTTGCCTTTATTTGGAGTCAATATTGTACATAATTCATTTTTTGAATGGGGTATGATCTTACTTGCATTTGTAGTAGGTATATTTTCTTTATATCACGGATTTATTCGCCATCACCATAGTTACAAACCTGTCGTAGTTTTTGTGTTTGGATTTGGTTTTCTGATATCAAAACAATTCTTTCTTTTACATGATAAAATATTGCTTCTATTAGCTGTTATTTTTATCATTTCCGCACACCTTTACAACTACAAAATGTGTAAAAAAAACACCTGTCATTCTCCGCATCATAAACATTAATATTTATTAATAATCAATGAATTATAACCATAATTTCCCTTACATTGTTTTGAGGTAGTTTTATTGAATTTTAATAATGTGAACTAAAAATAACTTCCTATTTCCAAAATCAATATCTTCGTTTTCAAAATTTATACTCATGCAAAAGTTATTATTTACTAGCATATTGTTGGTGTTTTGTTTTGGCGCCTTTTCACAAAATGTTGGAATTGGAACTACTACACCTCATGCATCGGCTAAATTAGAAGTTGCTTCCACTAATAGTGGTTTTTTACCTCCTAGAATGACTTATGCACAACGAAATGCAATCAGCAGTCCTGCACAAGGATTGATTATATATTGTACAGATTGTGGTACAAATGGCGGAGAACCTCAATATTATAATGGAACCAAGTGGTTAAATATGAGCGGTACAACTGCAGCAATTTCAAATAATCTGTTTAAATACATGACCTTTACTCCCAATGCTTCTTGGAATTATCAAACAGATTCAGCCGGAAGAATCATTCCATATACCTTAACATCTACAACTCTAGATACTTCCATTTCAGGAAAGACATACCACATTTTTAATTCAACAGATACATCTGGAACTTCACATGAATATTATAATATTACAGGTAGAGATTATTATCAGTATAATCAACTATCAAGCACTATTCCTGCATCTGAGTTACATTATCTAAATGATAGTTTGCCTGTTGGCGCTAACTGGAAAGACACTTTTTCTGTCACACAAACAGGAATTACTTTTTCAGGAAATATTAGATACACTGTTGACTCTGTTGGTGTGAGTGCAATTGTTAATGGTACCACATATACAAATTTAATTAGAATTAAAACAGATATCATTAATTATAGAGCTTCTCTTGGAACGGCTGCAATTCCATTACAAAATATTTTTGCATACTATGCCCCTAGATACGGCATGGTAAAAAGCACTTTCCAACTTCATGTTACAATTACAATCCTTTTTGTAGGCACACAAGATGTTGTAAATACGAATACTAGCACTACATTGGTGAGTAGTTCAAATATTCCATAGGTATCGAAATGAATTTTTATATAAGGTCTTCGTAAGAAGACCTTTGTTGTTTAATTAAAAATATAATTATGAAATCAGGCTCAATCTTATTTGTCTTACTGTTATTAATGACTCAATTGCAGGCTCAAAAAAATTCAACATCCCAACAAATCATTCAAATTCTCAAAACACAGGATGAGGCTTGGAATAGAGGGGATATCGAGGGGTTTATGCAAACCTATTGGCAAAACGATTCATTGATGTTTATTGGAAAATCTGGGGTTACGTATGGTTGGCAAAACACACTAAATAACTACAAAAAATCCTATCCCGATACATCAAGTATGGGTAAGTTAGATTTTACATTGATTGACATTAAGCCCCTTTCAAAAGAATACTATCATGTTGTAGGCAAATGGCATCTCAAAAGAACGAAAGGTGATATACAGGGCCATTTTACTTTATTACTTAAAAAAATTAAAAACAAATGGGTAATCATAGCAGACCATAGCAGTTGATTATAATTCCCACTTTTTTTTGAGATGTCTAATTAAGAGTATAAATGAAATGATTAGAAAAATATAATAAAGAATATTTTTCCAGGTGGGATAAGATTCAAAGAATCCTAACTCAAAGTAAATTCCTAAAAATACATTGATCATCATCCATAATAAAACTATGGATATTGTATTGGCAATCAAGATTAAAAATGCTCTTGTTTCGTTTTCCATAGACATTATTTTAAGCAAAACTTTCGCTTGTCAACAAAATGAATTAGGCTAAAATAACACTAATTTTGTTGTTATGCCTCAGTTTAATAAGAATGATACCTTTAACATACTCAGCAAATTGACTGTTACCAGGGTTTGGAACGGTTTAAAAGTATTAGCTAGTTTTTATGTTAGTAAACTAACCAACAAGCCTGTTCAATGGGGTATGCCAGTTTCTATTTCTTTTGAACCTACTACCAGTTGTAACTTAAGATGTCCAGAATGCCCTAGCGGATTAAGAGCTTTTTCAAGACCAATAGGAATGTTACAAAAAGACTTCTTTACACAAACAATTGATGATATTCACCAACATCTATTGTACTTGATTTTTTATTTTCAAGGGGAACCTTATCTAAACCCAGATTTTTTAAAAATGGTTACCTATGCTTCTTCAAAAAAAATATACACAGCTACCTCCACCAATGCACATTATTTAACGGATGAGAATGCTCGTAAAACAGTGGAAAGTGGATTAGATCGTTTAATTATTTCAATCGACGGAACTACTCAGGATGTATATAAACAATACAGAGTTGGCGGAAATTTAGATAAAGTAATGGAGGGTGCAAAAAACATTGTGAAATGGAGAAAGGAATTAAAAAGTAAAACGCCCTTTATTTTCTTTCAATTTTTAGTGGTTAAGCACAATGAACACCAAATTGAAGAAATAAAACAATTGGCAAAAGAAATTGGAGTCGATGAAGTTCGTTTCAAAACAGCACAGGTATATGACTATGAACATGATCCTAATCAGTTGATTCCGAGTATTGATAAGTTTAGTCGCTATAAAAAAAATAAAGAGGGGGTTACTATTCCTAAAAACAAACTAGCTAACCGTTGCTGGAAACTATGGCATGCCAACGTAATTACATGGGATGGATTGGTTGTGCCTTGTTGCTTCGATAAAGATGCTACGCATCAATTGGGAAATTTGAAAACACAATCCTTTAAAGAAATTTGGCAAAATGACAATTACAAGCAATTTCGTGCTGAAATCATGAAAAGTCGTAAAAATATAGATATCTGTAGCAATTGTAGCGAAGGAACTTCTGTTTGGAGAGATTGATTCAAATTACCTTTTATTAAAGGATCATTTTGTAATTTTACATTCTTGTTCAGATAGTAAAAAGCAAATTAGCATTCCACTATGGCTCTCATACAAGGGTTGCATCTAAAACAACAACAGAAACTTTCTCCTCAGCAAATTCAATTAATGAAATTGTTGCAAATTCCTACAGCCCAACTGGAGGACAGAATTAAAGAAGAATTAGAAGAAAATCCAGCTTTAGACCAATATGAAGAAGGCGCGAATGATGATTTAGACTTAAAAGATGAGTTTGCCGACACTGATGATGATTTTGAACCGGATGGAAGTGAAGAAGATTATGATAACATTGATATTTCTGAATATGTTCAAGATGAAGATGAAGTAGGAGATTATAAATTAAAAGACGACAATTACCCTGAGCTAGATGACAGTAGAGTACTTCCTCAAAAAGTGGAAGCCAGTTTTAATGAGTTAATGATCGCACAGCTTGGCTTATTAAAACTGAATGATACACAACAAAAAATCGCCGAACAAATTGTAGGCAGTCTCGATGACGATGGATATTTACGAAGAGAAATCAATTCTATTATTGATGATCTTGCTTTCAGGCAAAATATTGAAACTACCGAAGTAGAAGTTCTTTCAATCATTCATCAAATACAACAATTTGAGCCAGCGGGAATATGTGCGAGAAATTTACAAGAATGCTTATTGCTTCAATTAGAGAGAAAAATTGATCACTCAAGCGTTATAGAATTAGCCATCAAAGTTTTACAATCTCATTTTGAAGAGTTTACAAAGAAACATTACGAAAAAATCCAAAAGTCATTAGATTTAACAGATGAACAGCTCAAAAGTGTGATTCAGCAAATTATAAAATTAAACCCCAAGCCAGGTGGCAATCTCGGAGATTCCAACAATGCTGAAAATTACATCACACCCGATTTTTTTATCTTGAATAACAATGGAACCTTAGAACTTTCTTTACATAATAAGAACGCACCTGATCTCAGAATTAGTGAAACTTATCGTGAAATGTTGAAAGAATATGAAAAAGGTTCACAAAAAGACAAACGACAAAAAGAAGCCGTACTATTCATCAAACAAAAAATTGATTCTGCAAAATGGTTCATTGATGCTATCAAGCAACGCCATGAAACACTAACCCATACGATGCAGGCGATTATTCAATATCAAACTAATTTTTTTCTTACAGGGGATGATACTGCTTTGAAACCCATGATTTTAAAAGATATTGCAGAACTTACACATTTGGACATTTCTACCATCAGCAGAGTAGCCAATAGCAAATTTGTTCAAACCGAATTCGGAACCTATCGGTTAAAATATTTTTTCAGCGAAAGTTTACAAACCGAATCGGGCGAGGAAGTAAGTACCAAAGAAGTGAAAAAGATATTGTCAGATATTGTGGATAATGAAAATAAAAAAAATCCGATAAGCGATGAAGTGCTTACAGAAATGCTTCAACAACATGGATATAACATAGCAAGAAGAACAGTAGCAAAATACCGAGAACAACTAAATATTCCAGTAGCCAGACTAAGAAAAAATTTATAAACTTTATAATGAACTCAACTACTCCCCAAGATATTATTGAAACCCCTCCTTCAATCAATGGGTTTACGAAATTATTTGCTGGATTGTTTTCATATTTGTTACATCCGGTTTTCATTCCCCTATATGTAACCTCCTTTTTATTATATATTCACCCCTATGCATTTGTAGGGTTTTCAGATCACAACAGATCTAATACTCTTTTAATCATCACTTTAAATTTGGTGTTTTTTCCATTATTGTCTGTTTTATTATTAAAAGCAGTAGGTTTTATTGATTCCATTTTTTTGATAACTCAAAAAGATAGAATTATTCCTTATATCGCTTCTGGAATCTTTTTTTTCTGGACATATACAGTTTTTAAAGAACAGCACTCATATCCTATCATTTTAGTTGTGTATATATTTGGAATTTTTTTAGCTTCTTCCTTTGCTTTATTAGCTAATATTTATTGCAAAGTGAGCATGCACACTATTGGTATGGGTGGTTGGTTAGGTTTGTTTTTGATTTTGATGTACACTAACTCAATGTTGATGACCTGGCCGTTATGTATAGTTTTTATTTTGTCGGGTTTAGCAGGTACTGCAAGGTTGTTGGCAAAAAGTCACAATAATTTTGAATTGTATCTTGGATATGTAATTGGGATAGCAAGTCAATTGATTGCTGCATATTTCCTCAACAAATAAGTTTCAAAGGTTTATGAGGTTTGAGACGTTTCAGACGTTAACTTTTGGAATGTAACACTGTTCAAGAGGTTTCAGAGGTTTGAAAGGTTCAAGAGGTTAAGGTTTGGAACATTTGGAACTTCTTCTACCTTTTGAACAACTTAGCTAAAAACGAATCACAATCTTCCCACTAAAATTTGGGTGTTCTATACAATGATAATTGTAGACACCTGTGGTTAATATTTTAAAACTATAAGAAGAAGCAGGAGCTAATGTAGGCGTGTGAATACTTGTACTATCTGGACTTATGAGTGTATGTGAATTGGTTGTATTATTTGAAAATTTTATGGTGCCGCCTAAAGGAATGGTATCAACATCAGGAAAGAATCCATCATCTCTAACTTCAATAAGGTAAGAGGGTAAACCATCTCCTGCAACATTTGTCATATCATTTTCTTTGTTACAACTTGTTGAGACTAAAACTAAAAAAACTGCTATCAACGAATAAATTGTCTTCATAACTCTTTTATTAAAAAACAAAATACAAAAATAATTCAAAATAGCTCTAAGAATTTCTAAATTGACACAATATAATTGTATGTAGGGTTTATAAAGGAGTAAATATTTCTTCACATTAGAAAAATGCACTAGCTCCCTTCGTACATTTGTTCTATGCCAAATTATTTAGATGAATTAAATCCTCCCCAAAGAGAAGCGGTATTGCATAGGGATGGTCCCGTAATGATTATTGCAGGTGCAGGAAGTGGAAAAACGAAAGTAATTACTACCAGAATCGCACATTTAATGTCAACCGGTGTTGACCCTTTTAATATTCTTGCGTTAACCTTTACCAATAAGGCAGCTGCAGAAATGAAAGAGCGTATCGAAAAAATTCTCGGAGGTACGGAAGCTAGAAATTTGTACATCGGAACCTTTCACAGTGTTTTTGCAAGAATTCTTAGATCAGAAGCACCCAAATTAGGATATCCTTCCAGTTTTACAATTTATGATGCTGATGATGCCAAATCGGTTATCAAAACAATTGTAAAAGAAATGAATTTAGATGAAAAGCATTATAAACCTAATACCGTTTTAAATAGAATTTCTTTAGCTAAAAATGCATTGGTGAGTGCTGATGAATATGCAAACGACGCACATCTGATACAAGAAGATAACAAATCAAACCATCCTCAAATTGCGGCTATTTATAAAGCCTACAGTAACCGATGTTTTAAAAACGGGGCAATGGACTTTGATGATTTACTGTTTAAAATGTATCAATTACTTACTGGTTTTCCTGAATCTTTAAGTAAGTATCAGCATAAGTTTAAATATATCATGATAGATGAGTATCAGGATACCAATGTTGCACAGTATGAGATTGTTAAACTATTGGCCGCTATGCATGAAAATTTATGCATTGTAGGAGACGATGCCCAAAGTATTTATCGTTTTAGAGGCGCCACTATCGAAAACATTTTTCAATTTCAAAATGACTATAGTGATGTTTCTGTTATTAAGCTTGAGCAAAATTATCGAAGCACTAAAACAATTTTAAATGTTGCAAATACAGTCATAAGCAAAAATCAAAGTCAGATAGAAAAAAAGTTGTTTACGGATAATAGTGAGGGAGAAAAAATAAAGTTGATTCGTACTATGACTGATAATGACGAAGGGAAAATTGTTGCAGATACCATTCAAGAGCTAAAACTTCGAAATCATTATTA
>CANGEW010000025.1 GCA_947452965.1 Chitinophagaceae bacterium
AAATTGTTATACAAACCAATGATATCGTTGCTCTAACTAAAATAGCCTCATTCTCTTTTGTAAGAAGCTATAAAAACATCGCTTCAAAAATTAGCACCCACAACGCAAATAATAAATTTGAAACCTCAATCCCCCATTCTAATGTACCCTCGTTGTTTTCTAAATCACAAACAGTAAATTCATTAAATTATGGAAACGCGGGAGCCCAAATCAAAATTCATAAAGGAGACTTTCTGCACAATCATTTTTTTAGAGGAGAAGATATGCAGATTGCAATTTTAGATGCAGGATTTTATAACTACAACCTACTGCCTACTTTTGATAGCGTACAATTGAATAATCAAATTTTAGGAACCTGGGACTTTGTAGATAATGAATCTAGTGTTTCTGAAGATTATTTACATGGCATGGAGTGTTTTAGCATAATGGCCGCCAATCTTCCTGGCATTTTTGTGGGCGCTGCCCCTAAAAGCTCATATTATTTATACAGAACCGAAGATGTTAACAGCGAGTACCCAATAGAAGAACACAACATGGCTGCAGCTGCAGAAATGGCAGATAGTGCCGGAGCAGATATTTGCTCGATCTCATTAGGATATAATACATTTGACAATTCGATATTTGATTATACATATTCAGATATGAATGGCCATACTACCATGAGCGCAAAAGCGCTTAATATTGCACATCAAAAAGGCATGTTAATGGTAACAGCTGCAGGGAATGAAGGAAATAATTCATGGCATTATATTAGTACACCAGGAGATGCAGACCATGCGCTAAGTATTGCGGCTGTTGACTCCAATAAATTGGTTGGTTTTTTTAGCAGTTATGGACCTAACAGTAGTGGTCAAATTAAACCTACTATTGCCTCACTTGGTGTTCGTGCCGTCATTGCAGACCCTAACACAGGCTTGCCAATAAACGGAAATGGGACTTCGTATGCTTGTCCAAACATAGCAGGACTTTCTGCTTGTCTTTGGCAAGCGTTTCCTGAAGCTAACAATAATGACATCTTTGAAGCCTTACAAAAAAACACAGATCATCCCACCAGACCCGATTACAGAACAGGTTATGGCATTCCAGACTTAAAAAAAACTTTCGTATATCTACAAAAGAAATTCTCTTCTAATCCTACAAGCTTTTCAGATTGCAAAAGCTTTATACATCTATTTGTAAAAACAGACAGCTCCATGCAAATCGAAGTGGAAAGAAAAACAAATAGCGATAACGCCTACAGCAAAATTGCCACTTTAAAAAACCAATCAAATTACGGACTTCATGAATTTTCATTTGTTGATGACCTATCTCTGCTTTCTTCTGTTAGTACCGCTAGCTATAGATATAAAGTCGTTATTGCCAGTGACACGAGCTACTATATTGATAGCAACCTGATAACCATTCCCATATCTTGTTCAAACACAAATAGCTGTGAAACAAATTATTGGAATGGCAATATAAATGTTTGCTGGGAAAATCCTGAAAATTGGAGCTGCCACAGCATACCCAACGCTACAACAATCGTGTATATTGAATCAGGAAAAAATTTCTACCCTGAAGTATCCTCCATGGCATCATGTAAAAAAATACTGCTTTACAAAGATGCTATAATCAAAATCAATACTGGCTTTTTGTTAAATATAGCTGGCCACTAACCCTTCTTCAGTAAAGCTACAAACATTGTATCTGCAGCGGTTGTATACCCTTTTAAATAACCCATCTCTAACAATTGTAATCCCAGATGATTTTGCATAAATTCTATTTGCGCTTCGTTTTCTCTTTTGAACACCGAACAAGTGATATAAACAAAAAAACCATTTTTATCCAAATATGGAATGGTGTTGGCAATAATCTGTTGCTGCTTACTAACAAATCCTTCTAATTGATGAGTTTCAAAACTAAAGTATTGTTCTGGCGTTCTAGACCATGTTCCACTTCCGGTGCAGGGAACATCACACAAAATAACATCAAACATGTCTTTTGCTAATTCAACAGGCTTAGTCAAGTCAGTTGAGAATTGATGATAAATTTTTATACCTGCCTCTTGTAATCTGATTTGCAAGTTTTTTAAAATACTTTCTCTTACATCCGATACCGTTAGTTTTACATTGCCTTTCAATAAATCATGTATTAAAATAGATTTGCCTCCGCTTGCGGCACAAGCATCCCAAACAGATATAGGCATTTTAAAAGACCCGGATATTATTTTTCTTAATAACCCATCTAATACTTTTTGAGAATTCAAATCTTGGATAACAATCTCTTTATTGATTTTAAAAACATCCTCCAACTTTGTCCCATTTTTAAATTTCAATGAATCGATGGCCATTGATTCATATAATATTTCTTTTTTTTCAAGTGCTGCAAAAACAAGTTTCTCCTTTCCAGGTCTTATTCTTACAAATAAATCAGGTTGACACAAAAATGAAAGGGCAAAAAGGTCTGCGTCTATTTCTTCTGATAATAATGAGGTGAAATTAAATATTGAGGAAGGAGACAATTTCAAATAATTAATTTTTTCTTCAATCGATGCTGATATTTTTTCATTCAAAAGGGGATCCAAATCATGTAATATTGGATGACTTACTTTTTCACAAAGAAAAATTGAATAGATTATTTTTTGGCGAATAGAAAAAGTTGAAGACCATAAACATTGGCATCTAAAATAATGAAAACAAATAGCTCCAATAATTTTTCTGTCTCTCGAACCGAATTTTTTTTCTTTTGAAAAAAAAGATTTTGTGTGATGAGACAAGGGTAACCCTTTTTCGTAAGATTCAATGATACTTACTGCAGAAGATATATAGGAAAAAGATCGACTCATAAAAAAAATCCCGCTAGATGCGGGATAGCTATTAGTTTTTTATAATTCAAAAAGCGCCTCTAAAGGATCTTTTCCAAATAACATTAATGAAGGATTTTCTAATAACTGTTTTACCCTAACTAAAAATCCAACTGATTCTCTACCATCAATAATTCTGTGATCATAACTTAACGCCACATACATCATTGGCTTAATCACTACTTGACCATTTACGGCCATTGGGCGTTCTACAATATTATGCATTCCTAGTATGGCACTCTGAGGAATATTAATTATAGGTGTGCTCATCATGGATCCAAAAATTCCACCATTGGTAATGGTAAATGTGCCACCCGTCATTTCCTCAATAGTTAGTTTATTGTTTTTCGCTTTGGTAGCTAATTCTACTACAGCTTTCTCTATGTCGGCCATACTTAAACTTTCTGCATTTCTGATTACAGGGACAACCAAGCCTTTTGGCGCACTCACAGCAATGGAAACATCGCAGTAATCATGATAGATAATTTGGTCTCCGTCTATGTAAGCATTTACTGCTGGGAATTCTTGCAAAGCATAACAACATGCTTTGGTGAAAAAGCTCATAAAACCCAAATTCACTGCATGCTGATCTTTGAATTTATCTTTGTAACGTTTTCTGATTTCCATGATGGGCCCCATATCTACTTCGTTAAAAGTAGTGAGCATTGCAGTGGTATTTTTTGCCTCTACTAATCTTCTACTTACTGTCTTACGTAAATTACTCATTTTTTCTGGGCGATCGTTTCTTGAAAACAATTCAACACCTGGCTTTCTTCCTGGATTGCTCAAAGCTTCCAACACATCTTGTTTCACTATTTTTCCATTAGAACCCGAAGGAGTAATTTTTTTACTATCTACTTTTTTATCTGCAATGATTGCCGCTGCAACAGGAGTAGCTTTTACGTCTGATGCTACCACTTCTTTTGCTACCGGAACGTTTACGGGTTCCGATTTTTTCTCAGGTTCTGGAATAGTTGCAGGCCTTTCTGCTGAGGTATCAATACTACAAACCACATCACCAATTGACAAAGTATCCCCCTCCTTAGCAATTTGCTTCACTGCCCCTGCTTGTTCTGCATTAATTTCAAAGGTTGCTTTTTCACTTTCCAGCTCAGCAATCACTTCGTCTCTTTCTGCCCAAGCGCCATCTGCCTTAAGCCATTTTACTAATGTTACTTCACTAATACTCTCTCCTACTGTAGGTACTTTTATTTCTATTGACATCTAAATGTATTTTGTACGCGAATTTCGGATAAAAATGAGGATTTTAAAAATGAAATATTCAAAACTTTGACAGAAATCAACAAAAAAGGGCTCTATTTTGAAATTTTGTAGATAAAATCAGCTCTTTTGTTTAATAAAATCGTAAGGTCAGAAAAAGTTCATTTTATTGAGATTTTATGCATTTTTTATTACCTTTGCGCTCCCGTTAAAAACCACGGGATTTAATTTTATGTCATTTTTTATTTTAAAACAACTAAACGCAGAAGAACAGGAGCCAATGGCCTCTTTAGAAGCCGAAACTACTGCGACAACAAATGAACCTGTTCCAGCTGTAGCAAAAGCTACACACACACCAGTAGAAACCGCACATGACGATTTCGACTGGAGCCGCGACAAACGTAACGTGGTAGCGTATTCTGCCGATGAAAAAGCAAAGTACGACAAAGTGTATGACAACACCTTCAAGCAAATTACTGATGGTGAAATGATTCAAGCAACGGTTGAATCTTTAACTAAAACGGATGTGGTTGTAAACATCGGTTTTAAAAGTGATGGTTTGATCTCTTTGAACGAATTTAGAGATGTGCCAGGCGGAGTTAAAGTAGGCGACGTGATTGAAGTAATGGTCGTTGAAAAAGAAGACAGAGAAGGTAACTTACACCTTAGCCGTAAATCTGCAAGAATCGCAAGAGCTTGGGAAAGAATTATGGAAGTAAACAAAACTGGTGAAATTGTTACCGGCTTAGTTACCAGCAAAACAAAAGGTGGTTTGATTGTAGACGTATTCGGAATGGAAACATTCTTACCAGGTTCTCAAATTGACGTGAAGCCTGTTACAGATTACGATCAATTCGTAGGCAAAACGATGGAATTTAAAGTAGTTAAAATTAATGAGACTATCAAAAACGCCGTTGTATCTCATAAAGCCTTAATTGAAAGCGATATCGAAGCACAACGTGCTCAAATCATCGGTAAATTAGAAAAAGGTCAGGTATTGGAAGGAACTATCAAAAACATCACAGATTTTGGAGCATTCTTGGATTTGGGTGGATTAGATGGCTTACTTTATATCACAGATATTTCATGGGGCAGAATCAACCACCCTTCTGAAGTGTTAAAATTAGATCAGAAGTTGAATGTGGTGGTTCTTGATTTCGATGATGACAAAAAACGTATCAGTCTTGGTTTAAAACAATTAACTCCTCACCCTTGGGATACTCTAGCAGAAAATCTTAAAGAAGGAGAAATTATCAAAGGAAAAGTAGTTAACATAGAAGATTATGGTGCTTTCCTTGAAATTTTACCTGGTGTGGAAGGCTTAGTTCACGTAAGTGAAATCACTTGGGCAAATACTCCAGTGAATGCTAAAGAATTCTTCAAATTAGGAGATGAGCACGAAGCAAAAGTTGTAACCCTTGATAAAGAAACTCGCAAAATGAGCTTATCTATCAAACAAATGACTGAAGATCCTTGGAGCACTATCGAAAATAGATTCCCTGAAAATAGCCGTCACATGGGAGTTGTAAAAAACATCACTCCTTACGGAGTATTTGTTGAATTAGCAACCGGTATTGGCGGAATGATTCATATCAGTGACTTAAGCTGGTTAAAACGTTTCAATAACCCTAACGAATACACTAAAGTTGGAAAAGAAATAGAAATCATCATCTTAAGCATTGACAAAGAAGGACGTAAACTTCAATTAGGACACAAACAAATTGAAGAAGATCCTTGGAATTCATTGGAAACTGTTTTCACTATCGGATCTATTCACGAAGGAACAGTTGTGAAAAAAGATGAAAAAGGTGCTGTCATTCAATTACCTTATGGATTAGAAGGATATGCTCCGGCTCGTCATTTGATGAAAGAAGACGAAAAAATGATTGGCGCTGATGAAGTAGCTCAATTCATGGTAATCGAATTCGATCGCAATGATAAAAGAATTCTTTTAAGCCATACTCGTTTGTGGGAACAAGTAAAAGAAGAAGAAAAACAAGTTGAAATAAAAGAGAAAAAAGCCGCTGCGGAAGAAACCAAAAAAGCAGTTAAGAACATTCAAAGCAAGGTAGAAAAAGCTACTTTGGGTGATCTTGGTGTATTGGCTGGTTTAAAAGCAAAAATGGACGAAGGAGATGCATCTTCTGAAGAGCCAAAAGCTGAATAATTTCTTTTTATAGTCTTACCTTAAATCCCGGTTGCCAAGCAATCGGGATTTTTTATGGTAATAATCTTATTATTGCAGTCCGTAAGCATTTTTAAAATGAGTTCAAAAACCAACAAAGAATCAAGCATAATAAGATCTGTACTATTTTTCATCATAGGTGTGTTTACCTATCCAATCATCAATATTATCAACCGATTGAAAGTTACCGGCATGGATCGACTCAAGTCGCTCCCATCAGAAAATGTACTTTTTGTAAGCAATCATCAAACTTACTTTCTTGATGTCATTACTTTTAATCATATTTTTTGTGCCGCTAAATGCGGAAAGAAAAACGGTTTAGGCTTTCCATTTTATTTATTTCGCCCCTTCATCAAAGTTCGATATGTAGCAGCTGCCTCTACCATGCAAAGCAGTCTATTGACAAAAATTTTTACTCTGGCAGGCGGTATTACAGTTAAAAGAACTTGGAGTAACTCTTCTAGTGAAACACAAAAAGGATTAGAAATTGGAGATACCAGAAACATCACTAGAGCTTTAGAAAACAATTGGATCATAACCTTTCCCCAAGGCACTACTACTCCTTTTGCACCTGGCAGAAAAGGCACCGCTTTCATCATTAAACAATCAAAACCTATTGTGGTTCCAGTGGTGATTGATGGGTTTTCAACAGCTTTCTCTAAAAAAGGATTAGGATTACAAAAATGGGGTACAACCTTACGTGTAACCATTAAAGAGCCGCTACAAATTGATTACGATGCCAGCACTGAAAACATTCTACATCAAATCATGGATGCAATTGAGCAGTCTGATTCATATAAATCACAATAGAAAATTATACGCTTATTCTAGTCCTAATTTATATCTTTGTCAAAATGTTTTATGGATAAAAAAGCAACCGAATCTTTAGTAATCATGACTGAATTGGTTTTGCCAAATGATACCAACAATTTTGGTAATCTAATGGGCGGCAGACTAATGTACTGGATGGATATCGCAGCTGCTTTATCTGCTACCAAACATTGTGCGGCTCCAGTGGTTACAGCTTCTGTCGATAACATTTCATTTGAATCGCCTATAAAAATCGGGAATGTAGTACACATAGAAGCCAAAGTAACTCGTTCGTTTAATAGCAGTATGGAGGTACATATGAAAGTATGGGGAGAAGATCCCATTCAACAATATAAATACAAAAGCAATGAAGCTTATTATACTTTTGTTGCACTAGACCCAAACGGAAAACCTAGAAAAGTAAATGCTGTAATTCCTGAAACCGAAGACGAAATCAAATTATTTGATGGCGCTTTGAGAAGAAGACAATTAAGACTTATTTTAGGAGGTAAACTAAAACCCGAAGACGCGCCAGAATTAAAGGCGTTATTTATCAAGTAATATTTAGTTTTTGTGACGAACCCCTTGCCAAAAAATAATATTTCTTTTGAAAATACTGCTCAAGCTTTTGAGTACAAAACAACAAAAGAACTCAATCAATCCCGTTGGTTATTTTCATGCATGGGCAATCGCCTACTTACCCATATCGGCTTAGTTTTAATGCCAATCGCTATTAAATACAAATTACCTTTTGTAAGGTATTTTATAAAAAAAACAATCTTCAAACAATTTGTTGGAGGAGAATCCCTAGCCGAAACCATTCATGTTGTAAATAAATTAGCAGAACATAACGTACAAGTCATATTGGATTATGGTGTGGAAGGCGGCGTTGGAAATACTGCATTTGATGAAGCTTGCACTCAATTTATTAAAGTGATTGAATACGCTTCTTTACAACCCAATATCCCTTTTATCAGTATAAAAATCACTGGGATTGGAAGCTTTCAACTACTAGAGAAAATGGATCAATTGATGCTACAACAGCAACCTGATTTATTAATAACCAGATATTCAAGAGCCCTTAATATACTTGAACCGAACGAAAAAACAGATTGGGAAAAAATAGTACAACGACTTACCACAATATGTGAATCTGCGTATACAAAAAAAGTTGCGGTGTTGATAGATGCAGAGGAATCATGGATTCAAGAACCGATTGATGCACTGAGCTTTTTAATGATGCAACAATACAATCAAGAAAAAGCTTTTGTCTATAATACGATTCAACTATATCGACATGACCGATTACAATTTCTAAAAAATTGTTACCATTCAATTAAAAATAACTCATTTATTCTTGGAGTGAAATTGGTTCGGGGTGCATACATGGAAAAAGAAAGAAAACGCGCCAACGCTTTATCATACCCTTCTCCAATTCAAAAAGATAAAACTTCGTCTGATTTTGATTATAATCTGGCTTTAGAATTTTGTATCAACCACCTACATTCAATTGCTATCATTGTTGCTTCGCATAATGATTACAGTAATTTATATGCAACCATATTATTAGAGAAATCAAATCTAAGCATGCAGCATCCTCATGTACACTTTTCTCAACTGTACGGCATGAGTGACAACATTACATTCAACTTAGCAAAAGCCGGATGCAGTGTTAGCAAATATTTGCCATTTGGTCCAATCGATGATGTAATCCCTTATTTAATGAGACGAGCTCAAGAAAACAGTTCCGTTGCCGGTCAAACAGGGAGAGAATTATCCTTAATAAATCAAGAACTCAAAAGAAGAGGAATTTAATTATGACATTATCGGTTTCCTAATTCAATGACCTCACAATCTTTTATATCCATACCATCAATCACAAAACGGATGATGGTTCTAACTTTATGCCAACCGTGTTTTCCAGCTGCTCCTGGGTTCATATGTAAACAAGAAAGTTGATCATCATACATGACTTTCAAAATATGTGAATGGCCGCTAATAAATAGCTGAATCTGATTTTGTTGCAATAGTTGTTTTACTCCAATGGAATATCTATTAGGATACCCACCAATATGCTGCATCATCACACGAACACCTTCACAAGTAAAAAATAACTTTTCGGGAAACTCACTTCGAATATCATATCCATCAATATTGCCATACACCCCTCTGATTACTGGAGTTGAACCCATTTTTTCTAAAGATGCTTGCAAGGTATTAACTAAGTTGATTGTACCAAAATCTCCTGCATGCCAAATCTCATCGCACTCTTTGAAGTAGTCTGCAAGTAAAGGATCGGCATAGCCATGCGTATCGGAAAGTAGTCCTATTCTCTTCACATTGTAAAATTAGGCGTGGAAAAGCATTTTGATTTTATAAATGCCTTACATTTGAAGGAAAGATACCGCACTTTTCTCATTTATAAAAACGAATCATTTTGCCGTTTTTTAGAAATTTTACTTACTCAATTGACAAACGAAATTGGAAATATTATTTCTTGTTGACATCCTTATGCAAAGGAAGCTGAGCGATGAATACTATTTGTCATTGATTTACATTATTCATAACTAACATTTCTGCTATGCCACATTATCAATCTTTAGGGACTATCCCTCATAAACGACATACACAATTTAAAAAACCGGAAGGTGGATTATACTCTGAACAACTTTTTTCCACAGAAGGTTTTTCAAATGACTATTCCATTTTGTACCATACCTATCCTCCCACACTCATCACAAAATGCGATGAGCCAATAAATGTAACGCCTGCCATAGCAGAAGAAAAAATGCTTAAGCATAGAAGCTTTGAGGGTTTCAACATCAAACCAGAAAAAGACTTTTTAGAAAGCAGAAAAACTATTCTTGTAAATCAAGATTGCCATATAGTATTAGCTTCACCTCAACAAAGTACCACCGACTATTTTGTAAAAAATGCAGATGCCGATGAAATGATTTTTATTCATGAAGGATCTGGAGTACTTAACACTTGCTATGGAGAATTAACGTTTAGTTATGGGGATTACATAATGATTCCAAGAGGCACCATTTACCAGATTCATTTCAATGATGAAAAAAATCGATTATTTATCGTAGAGTCCTTTCACCCTATGCGCTATCCTAAAAAGTATGTAAGCAAAGCCGGTCAACTGATGGAACATTCGCCTTATTGTGAAAGAGACATTCGAGGGCCCAAAAACTTACAAACGCATGATGAAAAAGGTGACTTCATCATTAAAACAAAAAAGAAAGGATGGTTGTATGGAATTCATTATGGCACACATCCATTTGATGTGGTCGGATGGGATGGCTGCTGTTATCCTTATATTTTCAGTATTCAAGATTTTGAACCTATTACAGGTAGAGTGCACCAACCACCTCCGGTGCATCAAACTTTTGAAACTGACGCATTTGTAGTTTGTTCATTTGTACCAAGACTATATGATTATCATCCACAATCCATACCTGCTCCATATAACCACAGTAATATTGATAGTGATGAGTTAATCTATTATGTTGATGGAGATTTCATGAGCAGAAAACATGTTACAAGAGGAATGATTACACTTCATCCTGCAGGCATTCCACATGGACCACATCCCGGAGCAGTAGAAAGAAGTATTGGAGCTAAAGAAACCAAGGAATTAGCTGTAATGGTGGACACTTTCAGGCCACTTCAATTAACAAGAGTTGCGCTGGAAATAGAAAATGAAAACTATGTAATGAGTTGGGCAGAATAATTCATTTTTGATTTAAGCACCCAAAAAACCTCTCAGTAAATTTTGCTGAGCAGCATTTCTAAGTTTATCTATCGCTTTATCCTTAATTTGTCGTACACGCTCTCTAGTTAGATCGTATCTAGCGCCTATTTCTTCTAAACTAAGAGAGTACTCTATACCTATGCCATAGAAATATACCAGTACTTCTTTTTGGCGAGGAGTTAATGTATTTAATGTTCTTGTTAATTCGGTATTTAATGAATCTGTGCCCACCAAACCATTGTCTGCTTGTTGTGCATTCGCATTTACAAATAGATCCATATACACTCCGTCTTCACCCTCTGAGATGGGTTGATCCATGCTTATATGTCTTGAATTCATCCCTAAACTAGAAGAGACTTCCTCTAATTCGATTTCAAGGGTTTCTGCAATTTCCTCTACTGTTGGCTCACGTTCAAACTCTTGTTCTAATCTAGAATATGCTTTTGAAATTCTTCCAGTTAAACCAACTTTATTTAAAGGCAACCGCACAATTCTACCTTGTTCGGCCAATGATTGTAAAATACTTTGTCTAATCCACCACACTGCATAAGAAATAAACTTAAAGCCTCTTGTCTCATCAAAACGATGTGCTGCTTTGATAAGACCCAAATTACCCTCATTTATCAAATCTGAAAGAGTTAATCCCTGGTTTTGATATTGCTTTGCCACTGAAACCACAAAACGAAGATTAGCCTTAACAAGCCTGTCCAATGCATGCTGATTCCCCTTTTTTATCAAAATAGCTAATCGAGCTTCTTCATCAGGAGTAATTAAATCAACCTTGCTGATTTCGTGTAAATACTTCTCTAAACTTTCACTTTCTCTATTGGTGATAGATTTAGATATTTTCAACTGACGCATAATGGTTTAGTTTAATAGGTAAGCGGATTACAATATATTCTGTTCCATAACGTACAAAAAGGTGATTATCGTATGTATGATGGTGAAAAAAATAAAGATTTTGAGATTTAATACCTTTAAATTGAAAAAAAATGAACATTTATTTTTTCAAGTCAATTAATTTTCTATTATTGCATTGTACTAGCATTTAATTAAACCAACCAATGAGTAAGAAAATATTATATACATTAGAGTATCCTATTAGATGTTCTCCAAGTATTTTATACGAATTTTTAACTAACCCTGCTTCCCTGCAAGAATGGTTTGCGGAAAAAGTGGATGAAAAAGACGGGGTGTATAGTTTTTCTTGGAACGGAAATGAAGAAAAAGCAGTTTTGTTAGATAAAGAATTGGATAAATTCATACGATTTAGATGGAGCCACATGGCTAAAGATGAATATTTTGAATTTGCGATTGATAAATCAGAAATCACCAATCAAACCATATTAATAATCAAAGACTTTGCCGACAAAAAAGAAATCAAAGATCAAAGTCAATTATGGGAATATCAAGTGAAAGATCTGTTTCATAGATTAGGAAGTTAACTCCTCTTCTCATAAAACCATATTGATTTTTTAGAGTAATCTACCATCACTTGATTTGTATTTGTAAGCTACTTCGCTCCTGATGATAAAAAAACTAGATACGCTTATTCTTCGTTCTTTTATAGGCCCCTTCATCATTACATTTTTTGTTGCATTCTTTATTTTAATGATGCAAAATCTATGGAAATATGTCGATGATTTAGTTGGGAAAGGATTGGACTTTATTACCATCTGTAAATTTCTCTGGTATGCAAGTGCATCAATGCTCATGCTTGCAATGCCCATTGCCATATTGATTTCATCTATCATGACTTTTGGCAACATGGGAGAAAAATTTGAATTGGTTGCTATTAAATCTGCGGGAATTTCTTTGTTACGATTTATGAGACCACTTGTTTTTTTTAGTTTCTTCCTGTGTACAATTACTTTTTTGTTTTCTAATTACGTAATTCCTTATGCCAATTTAAAATTTTTGACTTTGTATAGTGATATCTATGTAAAAAAGCCTGCCTTTGATTTAAAAGAAGGTGTTTTTTTTAGACACATTCCAAATTATGCGATTAAAGTAGGAAAAAAAGATGCGGATGGTCAAACCATTCATAACATATTAATATACGAACAAAGCAACTTCATTCAAGACAATTGCATTGTTGCTGAACATGGCAAGATGAGTATCTCCGAAGACCAAAGCTATCTAGAATTCAATCTTGATAATGGATGCAGATATGAAGAAAAAGGTAACATCATTGACACTAACACTGAATTTACGAGAGTTGAATTTACCCATTTCAAAAAACTATTTGATTTAAGTTCACTTAAGAAAAATGAAACCAATGACAGTGTTTTTAATAAAGATTGTAGAATGTTAAGTCTAAGGCAATTATATCATAACCTTGATTCATTAAAAATTGAGCATCAAAAAAATTACGCATCTATTACAAAAGAAATCAATATCAATCTACCCCATACATTCGAACCTACTAAAAATTCAATCTCCAAACAGAAAACAGAATACAACAAGCTGATAGCAGATTCACTAAAGAGTACAGTTCAAAATATTGCATTAAGCAGACTCACATCACTAAAAAACAATCTGGACCCCTTCATTAATAAATACAACACATTAAAAACAGAAACAAGATTTGATGAAATTGAAACCAATAGAAAATTTTCTCTTTCACTTTCTTGCATGGTACTTTTCTTTATTGGTGGTCCATTAGGAGCTATTATTCGTAAAGGTGGGTTGGGCATGCCATTGATTGTAGCTATTATTTTCTTCATGATCTTTCATCTACTTATGATGTTTGGAGAAAAATTTGTAAATGAAGAAGCGTTAAGTCCTTTTGTTGGAATTTGGCTCCCGGTTTTAGTCTTAACTCCGATTGGCATTTTTCTAACTTACAAGTCCATGAATGACTCTCAATTATTCAATAAAGATTTCTATAAAAAACTATTTATTAGGTACAGAAAAAAAAATCAATAGTAAAGTAATTAGATTCATCAGATATTCTAACCTTTTTTTCCATACATTTATTTGAAATAATAAAAATCAACTTATGGGTAACAATGACTTTTTTAGAAGAGATTTCTTGAAACTCTCTGCATTTACAGCAGCTAGTTTTTTTATTGGAACATCTTCAATTTTTTCACGTAGTCCTAATGTAAAAAAGAAATCAAAAAACCATTATACCCCCCCTACGATAAACTTCGACCAACAGCCACTTCCATACGCATACAATGCATTGGAAGACTGTATTGATGCACAAACAATGGAAATTCATTATACTAAACATGCAGCAGGGTATGCAAAAAATTTAAAAGAAGCTGCAATTAGTGAAAAGGTAAACATGAACGAGTCTATAGAAAAACTTTTATCAAACATTTCAAATTACTCAATCAAATTAAAAAACAATGCAGGCGGACATTATAATCATGAATTATTTTGGCAATGCATGCGTCCAAAAAGTTTAAACAATCTTCCAGAGAAAGAACTTTTAGCCAACATCATCAAAAATTTTGGAAGCTTTGAGAATTTTAAAAGCCAATTTTCTGAAGCTGGAAAGGGACGCTTTGGAAGCGGATGGGTTTGGTTGATTCAATCGGCAAATGGTAAACTAAGTATTTTATCCACTGCTAATCAAGAAAACCCATTGATGAATATTTCATCTGTTGAACAAAAAGGAACTCCATTATTATGTTTAGATGTATGGGAACATGCATATTATTTAAAATATCATAATAAAAGAGCAGATTATATCAACAACTGGTGGAATCTGGTAAATTGGGATTTTGTAGCCACAAGACACTTTATCTGAGTTACCCTCTAAATTGGCTCAGCCTTCGCACGAAACCCTCAAATGAGGGAATCGAACAAAGGCTGATAGGTTGACAAGCAAACGTGACGCAAATATAGGGTCAACTATATAAAAAACACAAAAAATAAGCGATTTTTTATATAAAATCTAACGGAACGCAAATCACTACAAATTGATACATTTGTAACCTCACCTTTAATATATCTACTATGCAAATTTGGAAAGAATTTCAGGAAGAAAATAAAGATCGTTTCTTAAACGAATTATTTGAACTATTAAGAATCCCGAGTGTAAGTGCAAAAAAAGAACACAAAGAGGACATGATATCTTGTGCTGATGCGTTAAAACAAAGATTGATAGAAGCTGGCGCAGATAATGTAACCCTCTATCCAACAGAAGGACATCCAATTGTATATGGAGAAAAAATTGTTGACCCATCCAAGCCAACTGTATTAGTGTATGGGCATTATGATGTGCAACCTGCAGAGCCCCTGGAATTATGGAATCATGGCCCCTTTGATCCAACCATTGTAGATGGTAAAATTTTTGCTCGTGGCAGTTGTGACGATAAAGGCCAGGTATACATGCATGTAAAAGCATTTGAAACAATGATGAAAACAAATACATTATTTTCAAATATTAAATTTTGTATAGAGGGAGAAGAAGAAGTAGGTTCACCAAACCTTGGTAAATTTGTAACCAATCACAAAGACTTACTAAAAGCAGATTGCGTATTGATAAGCGATAGCGCAATGATTAGCCTGGAAAATCCTAGCATTGACATTGGTGTAAGAGGGTTGAGTTATATAGAATTAGAAGTAACAGGACCCAACAGAGATTTGCATAGCGGCGTATACGGTGGAGCGGTAGCGAACCCCATCACCATCTTAGCTAAAATGATTGCCTCTTTACATGATGAAAATAATCATATTACGATTCCGGGATTTTATGATGATGTTTTAGTAGCAACTGAGGCTGAAAGAACACTAATGGCACAAGCGCCATTTAATGAAAAAGACTATGCTGATGATTTAGGCGTACAGGAACTATGGGGTGAAAAAGGATTCAGTACAAATGAAAGAACTGGCATCAGACCTACACTTGAATTAAATGGTATTTGGGGAGGCTACACAGGCGAAGGAGCCAAAACTGTTTTGCCTTCAAAAGCCTTTGCAAAAATATCTTGCAGATTGGTTCCCAATCAACAGTCAGATAAAATCACAGAGTTACTTATTAATCATTTGCACAAAATTGCACCTGCAAACGTTACTGTAAAAGCTTCTTTACACCATGGTGGAGAACCCTACATCACTCCTATTGACAGTAAAGCATATCAGGCCGCTGCAAAAGCAATGGAAACAACTTTTGGCAAAGCCCCTATTCCTGTTCGTGGTGGTGGAAGTATTCCTATCTGTTCACTATTTGAAAAAGAATTAGGTATAAAGATTGTTTTCATGGGATTTGGATTAGACAGTGACAACCTTCATAGCCCCAATGAAAAATATGATATAGCAAATTTTTATAAAGGGATTGAAACCATTCCTTATTTCCATAAATACTTTTCAGAAACTTAGAATATGTAAGTTTTATTATATGTTAAAGTTGCTTTTTTTTTAAAAAATTATTCTACATTAGAGTTTAATTTATAAAAATAAAGCAGATGAAATTGAAATTTTACCTAACTATTTTCGGATTATTATTATTCATTGAAATTGTTTCCATTAGTTTTAAAACAACTAACACCAAAGTATGTACGATGAATGCTTTGGCTTACCCATCTGGTGCCGCAGCCAATATTGGCGCTGGTTACTCTGGGGCTACTTGGGATAACAGCGGTGCCACATGCGGAAGTTGTCATAGTGGTGGAACTTACAACCCTAGAACCTTCTTAAGATTATTAGATAGCGCTACTGGTTTACAAGTAACTCAATATATTCCAAATGTAGCCTATAAGCTAGAAGTAAAAGATACCTGCACATCAGGTTCTCCTAAATATGCTTTTTGTATCATGGCAGCTAAATCAACCTTGCATACAAATATCAATACATGGGGAACTATGCCATCAGGCGTAGCTAATCATACCGTGAGTGCAAGAAATTATATTGAACAAAGTGCATCAGCTAGAACAGCCACTTCAACTACACCAACTTCAAGGTACATTCTTACTTTACCATGGAAAGGTCCTGCTACAGGCTCAGGCTCTGTAACGTTTTATGCGGAAGTTATGGCTACTAACGGAAGTGCAACTAGTGGAGATAGCCCTGCGCCTGCAGTAAATCTTACCGTTACAGAAGCTGTAGTAACGCCTGTTGTAATATCGTCTATCATCGCTCAAAAAGACATGAAAGGTGCTTTGATAAAATGGAACACAGCATCTGAATTGAACATTAGTAAATATGTAGTTCAACATAGCATTGATGGTTCTAATTTTGAAACAGTAGGTACCGTTGCTTCTAATAGCAGCTCAAAGGCAAATGATTATTCATTCATACATTCTACTCCATCAAATGGAACAAACTATTACAGATTAACTATTGCAGACAATAATGGTAATATTTCATACAGTAAAGTAGTAAGTGTTACTTATAGTAACGGAAAAGAATTTAAGGTAACGCCTAATCCAGTTACCAATACCATCCAAGTAGATAACATTATCGGGTACAATTATTCTATTTTTAATACTACTGGTAAAAATTTTATGAGTGGCAAAATTGGAACTACACAAATTGATGTAAGTAAGCTTTCTGCAGGCACGTATACAATGACTATTGAAAAAGAAGGAAAGAAATCCACTTATAAGTTTATTAAGTTGTAATCATAACTTTTATTAAAATAAAAATAGGCTGTCCAAAAAGGCAGCCTATTTTTATAATATCAATTGAATTAATGAAATAAGAGCAATCGTTATTTTCCAACAATATCTAATCTAAAGCCTGTATTTACCTTAACTGTTACGGTTGGGGCTGTATACAATGTTTTGCAAATCGCAAGCGAGCTTACTTCAGGATAATTAGGCTTATTTGCATCAATATAAACAACGGTGTTAGGTCCTGGTATCGTACCGCAACCCCAATTGTATGGATTTTCCCAGGCCTTACTCACTGCTCCTGTCCAACGATTCACACTACAAGCGGTATCATTCATAGCCAACCAGATAGTACTATTCATAATAATATTTCTATGATTATCAGGTGGTACATCTCCTGTATAGCCATTATATAAAACATCCCCTGAATCGCCAGTTCCATCATCAAAAGGGGAACTATCCCCAAAAGCTACTACCTTTCCATTACCATATCTTGCATAAGCTACCATAACATTATTATTTCCTGAGGTAGGTGCTTTAGAATAAAAAACAGCTTTAACGCTAGGATTAACCAAAGGATTAATCGTCATGGTAGTGCCCCCACTCCATTTGATTTTAGTAAAAGCTCCAAAAGAACCATGCACTATAGAATCTGTAAGTGGTAAGTTAGCTAATCTTGTAGAAGTAACCGAAGTGTCTACATAGTCAAAAATAAATCCAAAGGGATTGGTATTTCCTGTTGAATTATTTTGAAATAAATCATTCCAAATATGCGGAGAGTCATAGGTATCATTATTTCTGTCAGAGACATTATGGTCAGAAATCACAAATAAACTTCCGCCTGCATTTACAAAATTTAAAATGGCAGTTTTTTCGGCTGCTGTAAATAAGATGTTGGGTTCACAAACTATAAAAACTTTGTAATTAGATAAATCTTGTGCATTTGTTGAAGTGCCAAATGAGATCGTACCGTTATATGGAAGTGTTTCTACTGTATAACCTTTCCTAACACAGTCAATAGCCCAATAAGAGAGACCTCCATTCCAAAAAGTATCTACTGTTGATGTTGTAATAGTGCTTTGGGCCGGGGTGGGTATTCTTTGGGCATTGGATTGCCAGGTGTTAGAAGATTTTACTATTGGGCCAGGGTTCCAATCTAAATTGTGAGCATCCGCATCAATTATCCAATCGGCATTTGAGGCTGATTCAGCTTTTTTTGCATCAAATAAAATCTTTATTTGTGCAAAGTTAATTTGATATAACCCCAGCAATATAATGGTAAAAAAAAGTCGCTTCAATATTCAAACTTTAAGCCTGTAAATTTAGCAAAATATCTTCTATTAAAAATCCGTTCAAGACCTTTCATTCTTAAATTTTTTACTCAGTATTCTGAATTCAATGAAACAAAAAAGAACGCATTTAAGGTCTTCTCAAATAAAATTGATAACGATTGCGGAAATATTCAACAAAATTAGCATTTCGTAGTATTTAATTACTCTAATAACTAGTACTTTGCGAATTGAACAGGCACCTACTTAAGATGAAACCTTTTACCAAAATATTTTTTTTATTTCTTATTGTTTTGTTTGGACAAACAAGTTATGCAACAAATTATTATGTTGCTGTGAATGGCAATGACTTAAATCTTGGCACCAGCATTTCTTTGCCATTTGCAACTATCGCAAAAGCAATTACCAAAGCTTCTGCAGCTGGTGATACCATTTTTGTTAGGTCGGGGACATATATAATATCGGCAACACAAAGAATTACAAGATCAGGCACAGCAGCACGCCCCATTGTATTAACAGCATACAAGCCTGACTTAGTTTCAGCAGCATCCAGACCTGTTTTTGACTTCTCTTCCATGGCTGTTTCAAGTAGCAACCAGGGTTTTATTTTAAGCGGTGCTTCTTATTGGAACTTATATGGTTTTGTAATTAAAGGTGCTGGCGATAATGGGATGCTTTTACAAAGTACTTGTCATCATTTAAAAATTGAATTTTGTTCTTTTACAAGAAATCGTGATTCGGGCTTACAAATTAGATCAGGTTCTCATCATTGCTTGATACTTAATTGCGATTCATATGAAAATGCAGACTTAGGTACTGGAACTACCAGCTCGGGGGGGAATGCGGATGGTTTTGCTCCAAAGTTAGATGTGGGAGATTCTATTATTTTCAGAGGATGCAGAGCCTGGATGAATTCAGACGACGGATGGGATGGATATCTAACAGCTATTGAAAATGGATTGCCTGATAAAATGACTACGATTTTGGAAGATTGTTGGGCTTTTAAAAACGGATATTATTGGTTAGATGGATCAACCACAAGTTCTCAAAATGGGAATGGTTTTAAAATGGGTGGAAGTGCGAATAAAGATCAAGGGCATCATTTTGTTGTAAAAAAATGTCTTTCTTTCAAAAATAAAGCTAAAGGATTTGACCAAAATAATAACGCTGGGTCAATGTATTTATACAATAATACAGCGGTACAAAATGGTGATTATGACTATGGTTTAAACAGTTCTGGTGTAACTTATGTTGCCGGTGCAAATCTGTCGGTTGTAAATTGTATTTCATTTGGCATAAAAGGTAAAACTATTAGAACAACCGGAGGAGGAAGCATTATCAACACAAACAATAGTTTTATTACAAGTATCACAACCAATAACAACTTTATTTCAACAGACAGCACGGGAGCTTCCGGCAGTAGAAATCTTGATGGTAGTTTACCAACCTTAAATTACATGAGATTACTTGATGCTTCTTCATACATAGATGCTGGGAAAATTTTAGACTCCATTCCTTACCATGATTCAATTGGAATTCCTTTTTATGGAACTAAACCTGATTTAGGAGCTTTTGAAAAAGAAAAAGTAACCACTTATACTTTTAATGCGAATGGTAACTGGAGTGCCCAAAGTAATTGGCTATATCACAATTCGCCACCTGAAACAATGATTTCTGGCAGTACAATTTTAATTGACCCTATATCAAATGGATCTTGTGTTTTAGATAAGCCGTATAGTGTTTCCCCTGGCTGTTTCATGCAAGTCAATAATAATAAAATCCTACTCATACCAAGCTATCTCATTCAGAATAACTAACTCTTTTGTTGGTTTTTTTAATCTAGGTTTATACAAGAATCGTCTTGTATAAACCTAGATTAAATTACTTTATTACTATTCTATTGATACAACATTTAGCGTAAACGAATCTCTCCATAATTATAAATTGAGATCAATATTTCTCTTACAATACGAATAATTCATTGAATCATGAACTCTCCTTCAAAATTGAAATCAACTATTTTCAGTTAATATAATAATGAGATAGATCTATCCAACAAATTGCAATTCCTAGAAATAGTTCTTTCTGTAGAAAATAATTAGTTCTTATACGTATATTATTTTCTATGTATACTTTTTAATTCAACGAGGCTATTATACTAATCTAAAATATATACTAATAAAAAACGCCATGGTTCAAAATTATTGAACCATGGCGTTTACATTTATCAGCCTGTTTCTTTTCTTAGTACTTCAACACTTTAGTTGTAGTGGTATTTTTACCCTGACGAACTTCGATTAAGTATGTACCAGCCTTAAGATCTGAACCAAGATTCATAGTCTGATTCGGTGTTACATTCACCATCTTCAACACTCTGCCCTGTAAATCCATCACTCTCGCTGTTATTACTCCACCCTCATTCGCAGTACCCTTCACCTGTACGTTGAAGTTACTCATCGTTGGGTTAGGGAACACACTCACTTGCATGCTCTCTGACTGTGGCATCGTTGCTACTGTCTTAGCCGTAAATGGTGTACATGCTACCAAGGTTACTCTCAATGCCTTGCTCACTGTTGCATTGCCACATGCATTCGCAGCTCTTACTCTTATAGAGTCC
>CANGEW010000026.1 GCA_947452965.1 Chitinophagaceae bacterium
GATAATCTTAGAAAATCTGTAGGATTAAATTTGAGTATTCCGATTTTTAATGGAGGATCCGCCAAAACGATATATGAAAAAAGTAAGTTGAGTATTCAATCACTTCAATTACAAAAAGAACAAGACAATCAAAAACTAAAACAAGATATTTACCAGGCATACAATGCTGCTTTAACAGCGCTCGAAAAATTCAATGCCAGTAAAAAAAGTGTAGATGCCAACGAAAAAACCTATGCATTTGCTACCAAAAGATTTAATATAGGTGCTTTGAATACATATGATTTATTAACCTCACAAAATAATTTATTACGTTCTAAATTAGAATATACTATCAATCAGTTTGACTATGTATTCAAAATGAAAGTACTTGAATTCTACAAAGGCGTTGGTTTAAAATTATAAAAACACGAGCAACATGAACAAAAAAACCAAATGGATATTATTTATTGTTATCGCCATCTCGGTGTTATTGATTGTACTTGGAAAAATGGGTGTTTTTGGAAAAGAAGAAGGCACGAAAGTTACTTCCGAAAAAGTGCAATCCAGAACCATCATCGAAGTAGTCAATGCAAGTGGAAAAATCTATCCTGTGGTAGAAGTAAAAGTAAGTCCGGATATTAGTGGTGAAATTACTGAGCTGAATGTTCAAGAAGGAGACACAGTAAAAAAAGGACAATTATTAGCCCGAATTTACGCTGATATTTACAGCATTCAACGAGACCAGGCATCTTTTGGAGTGAACCAGTCGAAAGCTCAGGTTGCCAACTCAAAAGCAGGAGTAGAAGCTCTTCAAGCTCAAATGGATCAGGCACAAAAGAATTTTGATATTCAAAAAAAATTATTTGAGGAGAAAGTAATCAGTAAAAGTGAATTTAACGTTGCAGAGGCAAATCTAAAAACAGCGAAAGCCAATTATAATGCAGGCATAGAAAACACAAAAGGGATTAATGCATCTGTAAAATCTGCCGAAGCTAATTTAAACAGAGCGAATAAAGATTTAGGACGCACTTCTATTGTGGCTCCTATGGACGGAGTGGTAAGCCTACTAAATGTAAAGAAAGGAGAAAAAGTAGCAGGGAATAGTTTTAATATCGGAACTGAAATATTGCGCATTGCGAATATGGATAATATTGAAGTGCGGGTAGATGTGGGAGAAAATGATATTCCAAAAGTAAAACTTGGTGATAGTGCTGTCATTAACATTGATGCCTATAGCGACAGGAAATTCAAAGGCATTGTGTCGCAAATTGCAAGCAGCAACAATGGCGCCTCATCTCAAACCGGCTTAACCTCCGGCACAAACGATGTTACACAATACAAAGTGTATGTAAGATTATTGCCAGAAAGTTATCAAGATTTATTAGGGAAAAAATCATTTCCATTCAGACCCGGAATGAGTGCCAGCGCAGATATTCAGACAAAAACCGTTGCAAACGTATTGAGTATTCCCATTAATGCAGTTACCACTAGAGAAAAAAATAATTCCAGTTTCCAAAGTAAAGAAAAAACAGAAAATGACGTCAACACACCCGCTCCTTCTATTGATGATCTTGACATTGTTGTATTTGTGCTAGATAAAAATGGACGAGTAAAAAAACATAAAGTAACCACTGGCATTCAAGATATTAATTACATAGAAATTAAAGAAGGGCTTACGGCCGGACAAGAGGTCATAACAGGACCATACGATATTGTAAGTAAAACATTAAAAGACAGCACAGAGGTAAAAGTGGTTGATAAAAAAGATTTGTTTCAGAAAAACTAATCACAACTGTTTCAGAGGCTTAAAGGGTTCGAGAGGTTTCAGAGGTTCGATAAATTTAAGAGGTTCAAGAGGTTTCAGAAGTTAACGTTTGGAACACTTGGAACCTTTGCAACCTTTGAAACTCAACAATGTTCAAGACGTGTCAGAGGTTGACATATACAACATTAAGCCTTAGAACGAAATGCCTTTTCATATAAGGCAATCCATTCATCAGCGCTCAATTTTCCTGCTAACTCACCAATTAGTTCAAAAGGAATGTTGTCGGTTTTCTTAAATCGGATACAACTTTTTCCCATATCTAGTTTTGGCGCATTGGATTTAGCATAAGAATCTACAAACCACTTCATCAATTCAGGTGAAGCATATAAGCCCATGTGATAAATGGCAATATGACTTTTTTGAGAAGCAATGCTCATGTATGGCAATGCCTGTTCAGGATTGCAATGATAGCCTTTTGGATATTTTGAATGAGGTATACAATACGTAATCATGCCATAGGCAATTCCTGCTTCGAAATCTGTATCAATATATTTCTGTATTGATTGTTGAATTTGAATCATCGCTGCTTTTCTTTCATCTGATAATGATGATAGATATTCTTCAATGGTAGTTATATGCTTAGACATAAAAATTATATTTTGTATTAAGCCTTATATTCAAACAATTAAACTTGACTATGTTTAAATTCAATAACGATATTAAATAATGGAATATCGCTCAAATTTCTTACCACATGTTCTATAGGTTCCGCAAATTTAATAGTATTTGATTCTTGTATGCCTTTACCCTCTTGACCGTTAGGATAATATCTTGGATCAGTTAAATGAACTGTATTAAGTCTTACAACTAACCTTTGCAAGTGACTATGTAAGTCTCTATCATGATGTGGTGCTAATCTTTCTTCAAATACACGAAAGTCATTATCATCATACACAATATTATTTTGAGTTGGTTCATACCATATTTTGGGCGGTTCCGGTTTAGGGTGACTTTTTTTTACTCCAATTTCAAAATACTCTCCGGATAAAATGTGGTAGGTTTCACTTTCTTTAAAAACCAGGATTGAGCCTCTTTTTAATTGTATGTTTTTGCCGTTGGTAACTGTTAAAACATCTGACAAGGCAACAATGATTCTTTTTTCTATTTGATGATCTGTGTTATTATTTAATAGTGATCTGTTTTTATAAACAATTACATATTCATTATTAAAATTTGCTGTATCAATAGAACATTGGAAAGGTTGTATAGAATTATTTACCTTGAATGAACTTGCAATCAGAAAACAAAGAAATGAAAACAATAAAACCTTGAGGACTTTTTCTTTTTTTTCAATTGATAGATACATAAAATAATTTTATTGAAAATAGTAAAACTTAAGTACATAAACACCATCTGTTAAAATTTCTTACTCATTCTTCTCTTCCAATAATTTGGGTTGCCAACCGCCATTCTTTATTTAGATTTTCTAGTACCTCCATGTCTTTACTTGAAATTATTTGCGAAGAGAGCTCCCTTAGATTTGGCTGACCAGCATTTACCCATGCGGTATACCAAAATGATGATACTGTAAATATTGATTGTTGCATTCTTCGCTCAACCATATTATTTAATTGTTGATGATACAATTTGGTAAATGATGAGGCATATTGTTTTACAATGATTCCATTTCTGTTTTCAAATGAATACTTGTTGCCTTTTCCCATTTTTTTTGTTAATAAAGCTTCCATAGACAGAACGCTATCTACCGCCTTTGCACTTTCAAGCACCACATTCCATATATAGTCTGATGGATTAGAAATATACGAAGCGGTTCCTAGCATGAATTCAAATTCATTTTCTGCTAAGAGCTCTGGCACCCTACTTTCCCAAAAACCATGTATGCCTGTTTGATTTGTTAGCTGTCCATTATGATTACTCGATGTATGCAAAGGAACGTGGGCATCTGCTATATAATGTCCTAATTCTGCACTGGTTTTCAAGATTGCCAACAAATCTTTTTTTATAAATGCATTGGTTAGTCTTTGTTGCATATTCAACACATGCCAAGGAACCATTCCATTTGATATAATTGTGTCCTCACAATATCTTTCTGTAGCTTGGCTCCATGAGTGAGGTAATGAATGAAATGGATAGGTCCCGTAATAATCTAGATCAATATAATGACGAGGTGCTTCGGCTGCCATAATATATCTTCTTTTATCAGGGTCGGTAGCATGATCCTGTATAAATTGAATATACGGCTTGTATAAAACCATCATTTCTGGAGGCAGTAAAAAAACAGCATAGTAATTAATCTTAGTATGAGCATAAAATCCCCATCCAAGCACATTCGTACAAAACAATAAAAAACTAGTGACAAAAAAAAAAATCAACCTTTTCATTCTTATAGAATCAAGAGGCAATCTAGTATAACAATCCATGAAGCGATTGTGAAAAAAAAGAATTTATAAAAGAAAAAAACTAACAAATATTATTCTGTTGTTTGTTCTACATCCTCAATTACAGTGGTAACGCCTCCACTCACAGCAAATTTCATAGTTTGAGAACTACTGATATGTGTGATGTTCTTAACCCTTGACTTTGGAATAACATATACATTTCCTGCTACCGAATACGCCATCGGGATATATACAGCTACATAATCCTTTAAGCCAAACTCTTCCATATCTTCTTTGGTAATAAAACCAATTCTCCAAACATCATTATCGTCAACATTAGCCAATACATTGATAGTGAATTTTTTTTTGTCACCTGCAAAAGCTTCAAAAAAGTCTCGGGTAGTAGAGTAAATATGTTTTACACCCGGTAAACGCTGCATCAATTTATCAAAAAAGTTTACAATTCGATTTGAAATAAAAAAATAACTGAAATATCCAACAAGTATCACAACGATAATAATGATAACAAAACCTAACCCATAATTTTGAACCCGCACCATTCCATTTTTATCTGTAACTGTAAATATGGGCAATAAACTATCAATGCTAGATACGATAGAAAAAAGAATATAAAAAGTAACTAAAAGCGGCGCCATTACCAATAAGCCTTGCAAAAAATATTGCAATAGTTTTTTGTATTGAAAAGAGTTATTCATAATAGTTGTTTCTACAAATTTATAATAAAAATGCCAGCATCATTGTAAACTAATGAAACTCATAGTTGTGTTATCATTACTTTCTTACGTTTATAAGTATATTTCATGCACGGAAACTTGTTTTTCGTTTAAAGTTTCCTTAGTTTTGCGGCAATTTATGAACACTTCCTCTGTAACCATTTCCAGAATTCGTATGAAAGCACATGAACTTTTCATGCAATACGGGTTAAAAAGCGTAAGCATGGATGACATTGCACAAGCCATGGGAATGAGCAAAAAAACCATTTATCAATGTTACGCTGATAAAGAAAATCTGGTTGCAGCCGTTGTTCAAAACATCATAAGTGAAACGGAAGAGACTTGTAATAGAGATATTTTGATTTCTAAAAATGCCATACATGAAATTTTTCTGGCTATGAATCAAATGTCAAATCTTTTTAAAACCATGAACCCTTCTATCTTATTTGATTTACAAAAATATTACCCTACTGCGTTTAACATTTTCTACAAACACAAAAATGAATACATTTTTAATAAAATAAAAGAGAACTTACTTCGCGGAATTCATGAAGAACTATACAGATCCGAAATTAATATCGAAGCCCTATCAAGATTTCGCGTTGAATCTATCATTCTTCCCTTTAATCCCGAATTTCAAAGGGCGACTAAAATGAACTTAGTAGACATATCACAAGAATTATCTACTCATTTTTTATTTGGAATCACTACCATAAAAGGTCAAAAACAAATTAACAAATACATACTTAATCCAACAAACTAAATCGATGAATGCTATACAAAAAACAATATTGATACTATTTATTTTGATGTTAGACCGAACAGGATTTGCTCAAAAAAATTATGCATTTAGCGCAAAACAAGCCGTTGATTTTGCAATGAAAAATGCTACAGAAATAAAAAATGCCTTACTAGATGTTCAAATCCAACAACAAACCAATAAAGAAATCACCTCTGTAGCCTTACCACAAATCAATGGCAACATCAATGGCACGCATTATCTTGACATACCTACTACCACCTTGCCCGATTTTATTTCTCCTTCTGTGTATGGTGTTTTAGTACAAAATGGAGTAAAAGATGGAAACGGAAATACCATTAACTTCCCTTCTAATGGCTTTGGCTCTGTGCCCGCAAAATTTGGCACACAGTGGAATGCCTCTGGTGGAGTAGATGTTTCTCAAATATTATTCGACGGCCAGGTATTTGTTGGATTAAAAGCCAGAAGTACTGCTTTAAAGCTAGCGAATCAAACTGCAGATGTAACAAAAGAACAAATTAAAGCCACTGTTTATAAATTATATTATCAATTAATCGTTGGACAACAACAAGCCACTAGCATTGATGCGAATATTTCTCGGTTTGAAAAACTATTCTCCGACAGTAAAGAAATGTTCAAAAATGGTTTTATAGAAAAATTGGACGTAGATAAAGTAGAAGTACAATTGAATAATTTAAAAACAGAAAAAGAAAAAATTAATAGTCAACTTGAAACAGGAAATGCAGCCTTAAAATTCATGATCAATCTTCCTCAAAAAGAAATATTAACACTTACCGACTCTTTGCAAGAAGAAGATCTAACGAATGTAACCCTATTGGATAGTATTGATTATAAAAACAGAAAAGAATATCAATTACTCAACAGCGCTTTGAAATTAAATCAATTAAATATTACTAGGTATCAATTAAGCAAATTGCCTTCTATAGTTGCTTTTGGAAGTTATTCTAAAAATGCACAGCGTAATGAATTTAATTTCTTCGATAAAGGTGAATGGTTTTCTACCTCACTCGTTGGTGTAAAAATGAGTGTTCCTTTGTTTGATGGATTTGGCAGGTCAGCAAAAATTCAAAAAGCTCGATTAGAGTTATTAAAAACTAAAAATAATTTAGACCACCTTGAACAAGGTATTTCATTTGAAGTGAACAATGCTTCTTTAAAAATAAAAACTGCTATTCTAACCCTACAAAATCAAAAACATAATACTCAATTAGCTGAGAAGGTATATAATACCACTAAGCTTAAATATGAGCAAGGCTTAGGAAGCAACATGGAAATATACAGTGCCCAAACGGAATTAAAGATGGCTCAAAATAATTATTATGGTGCATTGTACGATGCCATCATTGCAAAAATTGATTATTTAAAAGCTACCGGAACATTACAATAATTTTATTTACAAAAAGAAAATACAAATCATGAAAGCAATTCAACTTTTCGTAACCATGTGTCTCTCCTCAATCATGTTATTCAGTTGTGGTGGACAAAAAGAAGGCAATGCACTTCTCAATGAAAAAAAATCAACACTGGCAAAACTAGTAGCTGAAAAAAATAAATTAGACGGAAATATTAAAAAGCTGGAAGATGAAATCAGTGCCCTTTCAGGTGAAGGCTCTAACAAAACCGATGGCAAGCTAGTTGCCATTTCACCAGTGATGGTTCAACAGTTTGATCATTATATTGACTTGAGAGGAAAAATTGATGCAGAAAACATCTCTTATATCACCCCAAGAGGCATGGGAGGACAGGTAAAAGAATTACTTGTTAAAGAAGGTGAGGTTGTAAAAAAAGGTCAATTGTTATTAAGATTAGACGAGGCTATTCTAAAACAATCGCTAACAGCAGCACGTCAACAATTAGAAGGTATTAAAACTCAATTGAACTTTGCTAAAAATATTTATGATCGTCAAAATAATCTTTGGCAAAAAGGGATAGGAACTGAAGTACAATTAATCAGTGCTAAAACAAATGTAGAAGCCTTACAAAACCAATTAAAATCTGCAGAAGAACAAGTAAAAGTTGGACAAGAACAATTAAATACGTGTAGTGTTTACAGCGATGTTGATGGTGTAGCAGAAACAGTTATGGTAAAAGTTGGAGAACTCTTCTCGGGAATGGGACAAATCAAAATTGTCAATACCAGTAAATTAAAAGTTGTGGCAAGTGTGCCAGAAAATTATATTACTCGTGTCCATAAAGGAAGCCCCGTATTAATTAATATTCCCGAAGCCAATCAAACCATCAATACTTCTATCTCTTTAATTGGAGAAACGATCGAAAACACACAAAGAGGCTTTACTGCTGAAGCCAAAGTTCCATCAGTGAATTACTTAAAACCGAATCAATCTGTAGTAATGAAAATATTGGATTACACTGCAGCAAAGGCCGTAGTGGTTCCTGTTAATACCATACAAAGCGACGAAAACAACAAATACCTCTATATATTAGAAAAGGGAAGTAATGGTAAAAATATTGCAACAAGAAAAACAGTTGTGCTAGGTGAAGTATATGGAGAACTGGTTGAAATTAAATCTGGATTATCTGGCGGAGAACAATTAATTACAATGGGGTATCAAAACCTTTATGAAGGTCAAACCGTTACTACCGCTTCTAATTAATTGCACATAATCTCACCGCACCACAAAAAAATATTTTATGAATATTGTAGATGGAATAAAAGAAAAATTTAAAGAGTTTAAACCAACAAGCTGGGCTGTAGACAATAGAACCGCCGTGTATATCATTGCGATTCTCATTTCGTGTTTTGGTTTATACAAGTTTAACACTTTACCCAAAGAACAATTTCCTGATATTGTAGTACCCACTATTAGTGTTACAACCGTATATGTTGGAAATTCTCCCAAAGACATCGAAAATTTAGTGACAAGACCCATCGAAAAACAACTAAAGGGTATCAGTGGTGCAAAAGTAAAAAAGATTACCAGTACTTCTCAAACAGATTATAGTTTAATAATTGTTGAATTTGACACTGATGTAAAAACAGAATTGGCAAAACAAAAAGTTAAAGACGCTATTGATAAAGCTCAATCTGATTTACCAACAAATCTTACCCAACAACCCAATGTTCAGGAATTTGCTTTTAGTGAAATGCCTATCATGTTTGTCAATGTAAGTGGAGATTATGACGGAATTAAATTAAAAGAGTATGCAGATAAACTGAAAGACAAATTTGAAGAATTGACTGAAATTACTCGAGCAGAAATTGTAGGGGCTCCCGAAAGAGAAATACAAGTAAACGTAGACCCCTATAAAATGCAGGCGGCTCGTATCAGTTTTATGGATATTGAAAATTCAATCTCTCGTGAAAACAATGATATTACAGGAGGTTTGATTGCAGTAGGTGATATGAAAAGGACTTTAAAAATTAAAGGACAATTTACTTCTGCATTAGACTTACAAAATATAGTTGTGAAAAGTAGTAGTCAAGGTGCTACTGTATATCTAAGAGATATTGCTGAGCTAAAAGATACCATTAAAGAAAAAGAAAGCTATGCTCGCCTAGATGGAAAAAATGTAATTACAATTAATATCGTAAAACGTGCTGGTGAAAATTTAATCTCTGCGGCTGGCAAAGTAAAAGATATTGTAGAAAAAATGAAAGAAAGCCATGAATTACCACCGAGCTTAAAAGTGGTAATTACGGGTGATCAAAGTAAAGCTACAGCCACCTCTTTCAACGATTTGGTGAACACCATTATTATTGGCTTCCTGTTAGTGCTTATTATTTTGATGTTTTTTATGGGGGTTACCAACGCATTTTTTGTTGCATTAAGTGTACCCTTAAGTGTTTTTGTTGCGTTCTTATTTTTACCAATTGCCGACTCCATTGTTGGTACGCCCGTTACATTGAATTTTATCGTTTTATTTGCCTTGTTATTTGGCTTGGGAATTATTGTAGACGATGCTATTGTTGTAATAGAAAACACACATCGTATTTACAATAATGGAAAAATCAAAATTATCAGAAGCGCTAAGGAGGCTGCCGGTGAAGTCTTCATTCCTGTTCTAGCGGGTACGGCTACCACATTAGCTCCATTTTTCCCTTTACTCTTCTGGAAAGGTATCATTGGAAAGTTCATGATTTATCTTCCAACGATGTTGATTCTTACATTGGCCGCTTCCTTAATTGTAGCTTTTATATTTAATCCTGTTTTTGCAGTTAGTTTCATGAAACCAGAAGGAAAAGAACACGAAGAAGATAAAAAGTTATTATTCAAAAAATGGTGGTTCTGGACTTCCATCATTTCCGGGGTGATTCTCCATTTACTTGGATCACATGGCTTTGGAAATTTTTTATTCTTTATGATGTTGCTAGCCATCATGAATCGATATATTTTTAGAAATATCATTCACAGTTTTCAAACCAAGCTTTTACCATCCTTAATGAATCGTTACGAAAAATTATTACGTTGGGTGTTAAAAGGTAAACGACCTGTATGGGCTGTGGTAAGTTTGTTTTTGTTATTTCCAATTTCTATTATTCTGTTAATGGCAAGAGGAAACAAAGCTACTTTTTTCCCAAGTGGTGATCCTAAGTTTATTTATGTATATCTAAAAATGCCTCCAGGCACTAATGTAAAAACAACAGACAGCATAACTCACTTATTAGAACAAAGAGTGTTTAAAGTGCTAGGAAAAGAACAACCAGGTGCTGAAGGAAGTATTGTTGAAAGTGTAATTGCCAATGTAGCGAATAGTGCTAATAACCCTAAAAGTAATAACAGAAGCATTCAACCTAACTTAGGCAGAATTCAGATTTCTTTTGTTGAGTTTGAAAAAAGAGAAGGGAAAAAAACCAAACCTTTTTTAGATTCCATAAGAGCCAATATGCTTGGAATTCCTGGGGCTAGTATTGAAGTAACTCAAGAAGATTCTGGTCCGCCAACCGATCCTCCTGTAAATATTGAAGTAGTAGGTGATAAGTTTGAAGAAATTGCAGATGTTGCCACAAAGCTGAACAACTTCCTCGATACGAATCGTATTGAAGGCATTGAAAATTTAAAACTAGATGTCGATTTAAATAGTCCAGAAATAACGGTTAAGGTTGACCGAGAAAAAGCGATGATGGAAGGATTGAGTACAGGACAAATTGGAATGGAAATTCGTACCGCTATTTTTGGAAAAGAAGTCAGCAAATTAAAAGATGGGGAAGATGAGTACAAAATTCAAGTTAGGTATACAGATTTGATGCGCAATAACATTACAGATTTAATGAACATGCGAATCACTTTCATGGATATGACCACCATGAGAATCAAGTCTGTCCCTATCAGTGCCGTTGCTACGGTAGATTACACAAATACTTCCGGAGCCGTACTTCGTAAAAATGTAAAGCGTACCATCCAATTACAATCTAATGTGTTAGACCCTTCCATGACTGCAAAAGTGAATAAAGAAATTGCAGAAAAAATTGAAGTATTTAAGTCAAAAGTAAGTATCCCAGCAGATGTTACTATCAGACAATCCGGTCAAGGACAGCAAGAAGCGGAAACAAATAGCTTTTTGGGAATGGCATTGTCAATAGCATTAGGACTTATCTTTTTAATTCTAGTATTACAGTTTAATTCACTCAGTAAGCCCTTTATTGTACTGACTGAAATATTCTTTTCAATCATTGGCGTTCTTCTAGGATATGCCATTACAGGAATGACGATTGCTAGTATTATGCTAGGAGTAGGTATTATTGGTTTAGCCGGTATCGTAATTAAAAACGGAATTTTATTAATTGAATTTACTGATGAATTAAGAGGAAGAGGAATGAAAACAAAAGAAGCGGCTATCATGGCAGGTAAAATCCGTATCATTCCCGTAATGCTTACAGCGATTGCTACCATGTTGGGCTTATTACCTCTGGCAGTAGGCTTCAATATTGATTTCGTTTCTTTTTTCCAACATCTCAATCCTCATATCTTCTTTGGAGGTGATAGTGTAGTGTTTTGGGGACCCTTAAGTTGGACTATCATTTTTGGATTGATATTTGCGTTCTTCCTCACATTAGTGATGGTACCTAGTATGTATCTAATATCTGAAAGATTGAGAAGACCCATGGAAAAATTCTATGGCACAAAATATGTTGCCTTATTTGGTTTTACAGGTCCGCTGTTCTTCTTGTTTGTATTGATTATGTACGTAGGAAGAAAAATCCAAGGTAAAAAAGTTTGGAATGGAAAATTAGTTTAATGAATAAGAAAGGATTTTTTAAAACGCCTCTTTCTCAAGAGGCGTTTTATTTTTAACTACTTTTGGAGATAGAAAATAATAAGCTAATTATGAAACCAGAAATAGATTATATAAGTATCAATAAAAATTCTTGGAATAAAAAAACACCTCATCATCTCGTTTCTGATTTTTATGATGTACCTGCTTTTGTAGAAGGCAAAAACTCGTTAAAAGACATTGAGCTAACATTGCTAGGTGATATAAAAGGCAAAAGTATTCTTCACTTACAATGTCATTTTGGACAAGACTCCATCTCTTTGAGTAGATTAGGCGCTCATGTAACAGGAGTCGATTTATCTGATGAATCTATCAAAGCAGCAAAAGAACTGGCAAAAAACTGTAACGCTAGTTGTGAATTTATATGTTGTAATATTTATGAATTAGAACAATACATTGATAAAAAATTTGATATTGTGTTTACAAGTTACGGCACCATTGGATGGTTGCCTGATTTACAAAAATGGGCTAATATAATTGCTAATTGCTTACAACCAAACGGGCAATTCATCTTTGTAGAATTTCATCCTGTAGTTTGGATGTTTGATGAGCAATTTGAAAAAATATCCTACCCCTATTTAAATTCGGGACCAATAGCAGAAACTTATACCGGAACCTATGCCGATAAATCTGCTGATCTTACGCAGGAATATGTAATGTGGAACCATGGTATTGGTGAAGTGCTGAGTTCATTAATAAACGCAAATTTAAAAATCACATCGTTTGAAGAATTCGATTATTCTCCTTACAACTGCTTTAACAAAACCAATGAATTTGAAAAAGGAAAATACAGAATCTCAACATTGGAAAATCGTATTCCAATGGTTTATGCATTAAGCGCTTCTAAAAATAAATAATGAATTATAATTTCTTGCTATTATTCCATTTTTCATAGCCCACCACATTCATCATAATCAGTAACATTCCATAAAAAACATCTTCTACGGGTATGGTGAAGATCCTGAAAGATAGATTTTCAGTATCATTATACAATACAACAGGAATAGAAGTTAATAACCCATTAATAATTAAAAAGGGTATTAATATTAGCAAGTATGAAATTAAAAACGCTGTACTATTAAAATATATAGACTTTTGGGTGTGTACAAAAAAAATAAAAGCGCCTAAAAATAAACAAGTAAAAAAAGTATACGCTCTTTCATGATGAAAAATTGCTAACATCAACAAAATGATAGCCAGTACATTCAATATCCATTTTGAAAAATGACTGCTTTGTAGTGTTGGAAAATAAATTCGAATACATTGATAGATAAATACACAACAATAAGGTACAACAAAGAAGAAAAGTATTTCTTCAATCGGTAAATTATAAAATTTGAGCCCAGTTATATATTTGTCATGAAAACTCCAAACCCCCATTTTAGTAAAGCAAATGTCCCAAATAATGTAAAAAAGGGCTGGAAATAACATCGCTTTAAACAATGAACCCCATCTTTGATAAAAAGAAACTTTTTTATCAAAACTTAACAATAACGGGCCAAGTATAGAGCCGACAAGAATAGCAAAATAGGTTAGTGAGTTAGGCAATGATGTGTTTTTATTTATCTTGAATTTTTTGATCTCTTTTTACCTTATCCCAATACTTTTTAGCAACTAGTAACATTCCAAAACTTTCTCCTTCATCTTTTCCTAAATGTTTGTGATGCATTTTATGAGCCCATCTTATCGTTTTGATGTACGTATTATTACTTCTCGTAAACCATTTAAATCGTTGATGAATAATTACTTCATGTACAATAAAATAACCTAACCCATAAAGCGCAATACCAAAACCTATAGCAGCGGCCCAATAAACGCTATGTTGTAAGCCCAACATTATACACAACCAACTCGGTATAGCAAAAATTAAAAAAAAGGCATCGTTTTTTTCAAAAAATCCTGGAGTGGGCTGATGATGATCTTCATGTAAATACCATAAAAATCCGTGCATAACATATTTATGTGTTAGCCAGGTAATGCCTTCCATTACAAAAAAAGTCGTTAATGTGATTACAATAAAGAAAATGATACTCATAAAAAAGTTCTTAGTAATAAAAAAAACAGTGCTTGTATCATCAATAAATGTACAGCGAAAATATTATTTTTTTCAAATTTCATTTTATTAAAAACAAACAACAACAACAAACTAATAACAAACCAACAGATATAATTATATGTTGGAATGTCTGCATTCCATTTCCAGTAACCGAGCTTGATAGCAATGGGCTCCATAAGCCAGTCGAATAATACAGCAATCGTAGCTCCATCTACTAGAATAGATAATGATTTAAGAAACGGTTTACTTACAGTTGGATTCGCATCTAATTGCTGAATCATTGTATGTAGCAACTTTTGAATAAACATGCCGCAACAATATATTATCATAAACCAGTTAATGCCAATAATCCATGGAACATTCCTGATGCTAGGCCCCAATACATTTCCATATTGATATGCTCCAAATAAATATCCCGTAGATGTTCCAATAATCTCAACTGAAATTCCAGTAATAAAAGAAATCAAAATAAAATAAAGAAAATAACGATTGATATTTGATTGAGTATATAAAATCAACAAAAACATTAATAACAAATTAATGGCAGATGTTTTGATAAAAAAACTTCTGTCAAAAAACAAAATACCTACTAATCCAATTACATGAAATACAATGGCAATACCCGTAGCAATTGTTGATTTATTATATTGAAATGAAATTTTATTAGTGGGCATAATCCTTTTTAATAATTTCAGAAGTAATAGATGCGCTTTTTAAACAAAGAGGTATTCCTCCTCCGGGATGAACCGTCCCACCGCAAAAATAAAGCCCTTGTATTTTTTTCAAAAAATTAGCGGGTCTAAGAAATGCTGCAAAAGAATTGTTAGAACTAGTACCATATAAGGCGCCTTTATACGTTCCTGTTTTTTGTTCTATAATTACAGGATCCATAATTGATTCTACTTCGATATACTTTTCAATATCTGTATCAAGTATGCGATTAATTTTTTGAATTACGAATTTTCTTAGGTCAATAATCAAGTCCGACCAGTTTTGACCAATATTATTAGGGGCATTAATCATTACAAACCAATTTTCTTTTCCTGTAGGAGCCTGACCTTCTTCCATTTTAGAAGTAATATTTATATATATTGTTGGATCGTTTGATAATTCTTTTTTTGTAAATATCCTATTAAACTCATCTTGATAATGATCACTAAACAAAATATTATGTAACCCTAATTCCGAAAATTCTTTCTTGATACCCCAATAAAAAATAACCGCACTACTACTTCTCTCCTGTTTTTCAATCTTTTTTACCTTATTGGGAAGGTCTAATAAGTTCTTATATGTATAATAAACATCTCCATTACTAATAACCAGATCAGCCGATACAATATCGTTATTCACAACAATTCCTGAAACCTTTTTATTATGGTGTATGATTTTCTCTACTGCATGATTAAAATAAAATTGAACTCCTTTTTTTACAGCAAGTTTATATAACGAATTTGTGATGCTGATCATTCCTCCCTTTGGATAATAAGTACCTTGATTTTGTTCTAAATGCGGAATCACACTCAACATAGCTGGGGCCTTATAAGGATTGCTTCCATTATAAGTAGCAAACCGATTAAAAATCTGAATGGCTTCTTTTGAACTAAAATTATTTTGATTATACTTGTTTAAATTGCTAAACAAATAACCGAACTTGATAGAAGAAAGCGCTTTAATTACTCTCGGATGTAACCAAGTGGCAGATTTGTGTAAAGAATGATTTAAAAAAATAGATCCAATGTTTTGATATAACTTTTCTGCATTATTCAAATAGTTTATTACAGCCGATGGTTCTTCTCCTAATTTATCAACAAATTCTTTAGTGAGTTTTTCTTTATCACTGTATGCAGTAATCGTTTTCTTATTCTCAAAAAAATATTTGCAGGACACCTCTACTTGTGAATATTGAAAATAAGATTCAATAGGTTCTTTAGCATACGTAAATAAATCTTCTATGTTTTCAGGTTGTGTGAATAAAGAAGGTCCTGCGTCAAATAAAAAACCATTGCTCTCAAATGAAGTTAGTTTACCTCCCGGCGACTCATTAGATTCAAAAACTTTCACTTCAAATCCTTGAACAGCAAGTCTTATGGCCGCAGCCATTCCAGCGATACCACTTCCAATTACAATTGCTTTTTTGGAGGATTGATTCATCAAACTATAATAAATTAAACCGATTTTTCAATTGTGCAAACAATACAATACCCGTTTTAGATACGTCAGAAACACGAATCCTACTTTCTAAAATCGATTGCGGTGGTAATTTTTTTATTTTATTAAACAAAGTGATATAATATTGGTAGGCTACATATACGCCAAATCTGGACTTTTTTGGAAGTCTCTTAATCCCTTGATATGCACATGTAAAATCCTTATCAATGTCTTGTTCAATCAAAAGTTTTTCGGCTACTGAAAAATTATTAAAATCAACTCCGGGAAAATACATTCTGTTTAAACCTTTTGCATCTGCCTTAACATCTCTTAAAAAATTAACTTTTTGAAATGCTGCGCCAAGAGTTTTGGCATAAGGTTCTAATTCTAAATAGGAAGCCTTGTTTCCATCACAAAAAACATATAAACACATCAATCCTACCACCTCAGCACTTCCATAAATATACTCACGATAGCCCTTGTCATCGTATGAAACTTCGCTCAAATCAGATCTCATACTTGCAAAAAAAGCATCAATCAGGTGTGTATCAATATTATATTGATTAACCACTAATTGAAAACTTTGTAAAACAGGATTTAAACTTATTTTATTTTGAACAGCTTCATGAGTGTTTTTGATAAAATCATCTAGTAGTTGTTTTTTATTATACTCATGAAAAGTGTCTACAATCTCATCGGCAAATCTTACAAATCCATAAATATGAAAAATAGGAGTTTGTAAATCTTTATGCAATAGTTTGATAGAACTACTAAAAGAAGTGCTATATTTTTCGGTAGTTATTTTGCTACATAGGCTACAAACCTCATTATATAATTGCATCATAGATGAATATCTTTTAAAATTTCCTTTGATACAACTTCACCACTTATTAATGAAGGCGGAACTCCTGGTCCAGGCACGGTTAGTTGTCCTGTAAAATACAAATTTTTTACTTTTTTACTCTTTAAAGAAGGTTTCAAAATGGAGGTCTGCAACAAGGTATTGGCTAAGCCGTATGCATTCCCTTTAAAAGCATTGTAATCTTTTGTAAAATCAGCAACTGCGTATGATTTTTTATAGATGATTGCATCCTTGATTTTTTCGCCAATTTTTTCTTCATAGCGAGATACTATTTTTTGAAAGTATTTATCCCTTAACTCTTCTGTATCCCCCTGCAAACCCGCAGCGATTGGAATTAAAAAAAATAGATTTTCGCATCCATGGGGTGCAACAGTATCATCGGTAACAGAAGGAGCCCCTACATAAAAAAGAGGTTCCGTTGGCCATTGAGGTGTTTGATATATTTCATTACCATGAAGCTCAAAATCAACATCAAAAAACAAAGAATGGTGAGTAATGTTTTGTAATTTTTTATTCAATCCTACATAATACAATAAACAAGAAGGAGCCATTACTCTATTATCCCAATATTTAGAAGAATACGATTGGAAAGCAGGTTTTAATAATTTTTTTTCTATAAAATGATAATCTGCAGCACCTATGATTACATCTGCTTCTAAAGAAATTTGTTGATTGTTTTGTATGGCTATTACTTTTTTTGCTATGCCATTTGCATCAACTTCTATGCTTTGAACATCACAATTAAACTGAAAAGTAACCCCTAATTCATTTGCTAAAGAATGCATTGCATTTGCAATTTGATACATTCCGCCTTGTGGATACCAAGTTCCTAATTTTACATCAGCATAATTCATCAAACTATATAAAGCTGGAATATCAGAAGCCAACGCCCCTAAAAATAAGATAGGAAACTCCATTAATTGAACCAACATTGGATGCTTAAAATATTTACCCACATGTTTTTTCATTGAAGTAAACACATCTAGCTTAAATAAGCCCCTGATTAACTCGATATCCAAAAATTCGGCAACTCTTCTTCCTGGCTTATGTACTAATTTATGAATTCCCACTTGATATTTATAATGGGCTTCTTCTAAAAACAATTCTAATTGATGGGATGCTCCTGGTTCTATTTGTTCAAATAAATTTTTTAGAGATTCGTAGTTAGCAGGAATATTAATCTCGTTATTGGGATAATAGATTCTATAGGAAGGATCTAGTCTTTTCAAATCATAATAATCGCTCACTTTTTTTTCAAAGCAATTAAAATATCTTTCAAAAACATCTGGCATCCAATACCAACTTGGACCCATGTCAAACACAAATCCGTTTTCAGAAAACCTTCTTCCTCTTCCGCCTGGCATACTATTTTTTTCCAAAATAGTTACTTTACAACCTGCTTTTGCCATAAATGACGCAGCAGACATGCCTGCATAGCCGCTGCCTATTACAATTACATTTTTCAAGTCTGTAAGGTATTAAATTATCTGAAAAGAATAACTGATTTCATCAATCAATATCTCTGCAAGGAGGTTTTTAATAATTTGCGGGCAAAATGAATTCTACTTTTTACTGTTCCTAAAGGTTCTTGTAGATAATTAGATATTTCGTTATACTTATACCCTTCATAATATAATACAAAGGGTTGTTTAAATATTTCTGGTAGCTGTTGAATCGCTAATTGTATCTCTTTTAAACCCATAGACACTTCTGCATTATTGCTAACAGAGGATTGATTATGATCTATAAAGTAATCATTAGGAGAATGATCAAAAATAACTTGTTGTCTCGATTTTCTTCTATAATCATTAATGAAAATATTACGCATGATGGTATACATCCATGCTTTTACATTTGTACCAACGTTATATTTTTCCTTGTTAGATAGGGCTCTGTATAACGTTTCTTGAGTTAAGTCTTTAGCAGTCTCATTGTCTCTTGTAAGGGTAAAAGCGAATGGACGTAAAAAATCAACATGATGTAATAGGAGGCTTTCAAATTCTTGAGAAGACATTTTGTTTAATTTTTAGAATTCAAAGTTAAACAAAATGAGATGAAATAAAATGATTTTTGTTGATTTTTTTTTACAAAATATTAAACAAATATCTAGATATTGGTAATAAATGACATTACCTCCGAGAGGCTTCTTTTAAAAACAACTGACTTATGAAGCTTTTTTTCATAACTCTGTGTAAGCTGACCTGAAATTACACAGGTAATATTGGGGATGTTCTTTGACAGGCTCGTCATAAACTTGTCAAAATTAAAGTTATTAGCTGGACGAGTAATATGACAATAGAGATATTTTGGTTTTTTTACTTTAGCTACATAGCCTACATCTCTTAAAGGTACATTACAGCCTAAATAAATGACATTTATTCCCCTGCTTTTCAATAGATAAAACATGAATAATAAACCTAATTCATGATACTCAGCCTCAGGCAAAAACAAAAGAACTGTTTTATTAGGATCGGCTTCAGTTGTATTTGAGTCGATACCTACAATTAATTTTTGGCGAATGATATTAGTAACCAAATGCTCTTGAGCCGGATTAATATGATTGGTTAACCACAAAACACCAATCTTTTCCATGTAATGAAAAATGATGTGTGTGATGGTTTTTTCAATACCTTTCGAAGCTATATAATTAGTAAGTGTTTTTTCAAAACCTACAACATCTAAATCAACCATGTATTTAACAAGCTCATTTACAATTCTTTCTTGCTGTGCTTCTTGCTGAGTTAAGGATATGATTTTTTCTGCTATCTCACTCTCTTTCAACTTATTAATATGAGATATTTTAAAACCATACTTATTCAATAAAGCGATATTCAACACCTTTTTCAATTCTTCTCCTGAATAGTGTCTAATATTCGTGTAAGATCTATTGGGCTTTAAAAAGTCATATCGTTGTTCCCATATTCTTAGTGTATGGGCTTTAATCCCTGAGATATTTTCTAGATCTTTTATGGTAAATGAGTTCATATAATGTCTTGTCTTAGAGTTAGAACAATTTGAAATAAGAATTGTTTGCTTTTTTAAAAAAGCAAACAAAAAAAATGTCCCCTGTGATCACAGGAGACATTTTTTATCAATTTTGATTTCTTTCTCTTAGTACTTCAACACTTTAGTTGTAGTGGTGTTTTTACCCTGACGAACTTCGATTAAGTATGTACCAGCCTTAAGATCTGAACCAAGATTCATAGTCTGATTCGGTGTTATATTCACCATCTTCAACACTCTGCCCTGTAAATCCATCACTCTCGCTGTTATTACTCCTCCCTCATTCGC
>CANGEW010000027.1 GCA_947452965.1 Chitinophagaceae bacterium
AAATAATATAGGCTTGTCTCCCTAAAGTAATTTGTTCTTTAATAAAGTCCATTACTTGCGGACGGGCATTTTCGTATCGATGAACGGTTGTTATCGGTATTCTGCCAGGAGGTAATTCATCAATCACACTATAATCTAAATCACCATATAAGGTTAAGGCTAATGTTCTGGGGATGGGCGTAGCCGTCATTACTAAAATATGTGGCGGGTTTGTATTTTTTTTCCAAAGTTTGGCACGTTGCGCCACTCCAAATTTGTGTTGTTCATCTACAACTGCCAACCCTAAATTTTTAAAGACTACATTATCTTCTATAATTGCATGGGTGCCAATTAAAATATGTACGCTACCATTTTCGCAACCTTCTAACAATCTTTTACGTTCTTTGGTTTTGGTAGATCCTGTTAATAATTCTACCTGAATTGAGAGTTCCTTTGTTAAAGACTGAATTGTGTTGAAATGTTGTTGTGCTAGTATTTCAGTGGGAGCCATTAGTACGGTTTGATATTGATTATCGGCTGCTATGAGCATTGACAAAAGGGCTACCATTGTTTTGCCACTTCCCACGTCGCCTTGTAATAACCGATTCATTTGACGTCCGCTTCCCATATCTTTCCTGACTTCTTTTAAAACATTTTTTTGTGCATTAGTTAATTGAAAGGGTAAATAATTTTCGTAGAACTGATTGAAAAAATCACCTACTTTTTCAAAAACTAACCCTTTGCTGAATTTATTTCGATTTAGTTTTAGGGATTGAACACTGTATTGTGCAAAAAAAAGTTCTTCAAACTTTAATCTTCTAACAGCTTGTTGATATTGGCTTTCATCAGAGGGCAAATGAATTTGGTGCAGTGCATCAAAACGACTTAATAGCTTGTATTGTAGCAATAAAGTAGCTGGTAAATTTTCGGGAAGATCTCTGGCGGTTATTTTTTTAAACAGCTCCTGTGTAAGTTTAGCTATTTGTTTTCCATTAAGTCCTTTTGATTTAAGTTTTTCTGTAGAGGAATAAATGGGTTCTAAAAAAGATTTGCCGGTTGCATTTTGGGCTGTGTAATTTTCAATATCGGGATGAGCCATTTGTGGTTTTCCCATAAAGAAAGAAACCTTTCCAAAAACAAGGTAAGGTTGTCCGATGTGTAAAATTTTTTCAATCCATTTAATTCCTTGAAACCAGACAAGTTCTATAATGCCCGATTTATCTTGTAAATGAGCAATTAAGCGTTTTCCTCTTCTTTCGCCAACAATTTGACAATCTAAAATAATACCCGCTACCTGAAAATAATCATCTGTGGTTTGAATAGAAGCAATCGAATCTATTTTCGTTTTATCTACATGTCGTAAAGGAAAATACTCTAATAAGTCCTTAAATGTAAAAATATTGATTTCTTTACGCAGTAAATCTCCACGAATAGCACTCACACCCGTTAAGTACTCAATTGGAGTTTGTAATATGTTGGTTGAATGAGAGATACTCTTTTTTTTACAAATATATTAAAGATTGGAAAGTAGAAACATGGTAAAAGTGATTCATCTTGCCAGAGAAAGGTATATTGTATATAAACACACTATCGATTGATAAAACATATATAGTAACTTGCATTAAATATTAGCCATGATTAAAGTTGGAGAATACAATCATTTAAGGGTATTACGTTTGGTTGCCATAGGTGTTTATTTGGAAGACGGACATGAAGGGGTTCTACTTCCTAAAAGATTTGTACCTGCCAACACAAAAGAAGGAGATGTAATTAAAGTATTCATATATCATGATGGAGAAGACAGGATTATTGCTACTACTCAACAGCCCAAAGGGGTAGTTGGAGATATTGTAAAATTAAATGTTGTGAGCACTACTCCACAGGGAGCATTCATGGATTGGGGCTTGATGAAAGATATTTTTGTGCCAAAGTCGCAGCAATTAGATAAAATGATTACCAATGGATCATACTTAGTAAAAATTTTTATTGATCAACAAACAGGACGAATCGCCGCTACTCAAAAATTCGATGAATCATTACAAAATGATGTATTAACTATAAAGGAATTAGACGAAGTTAATCTTACCGTTTATAGAAGAACCGATATTGGATATCTGGTCATCATTAACAACCAGCATACAGGAGTGATACATTTTAATGAAATTTATCGAAACATCACAGAGGGAGATGTGTTTAAAGGTTATGTAAAGAAAATATATCCAAAAACGAACAACATTGATATTGCAGCAGGAAAATCTGGTTATAAAAGAGTGGAAGATGAATCAGAAAAAATTATCAGATTACTAAAAGATAACAATGGCTTTTTGGCTTACCATGACAAAAGTGATCCAGAGGAAATTTATAGTTTTTTTGAAATGAGTAAAAAAACATTCAAAATGACAATCGGAAATTTATATAAGCAAAAAATTATTGCCTTCCAATCTGATGGAATTACATTAATTGAAAAAGAAAAAACAAAATGAAAATGAATTTGTTAATAATATTCAATGAGAGCAATTTTTTCATACTCTTTTAATAATCCTTCGTCAACAAATTCAACATCTCCTCCACTAATGAGAACTTTTTCAATGATATCATCAACTGCATCTTTTATAAAAAATGAGTTTTTTACAACGTCGTCATGTTTAAAAATAATTTCAGGAGTAGCGCTTTGATCGGCAGGATAATAATAGTTTTTCTCAACGATTAAAAGTCTACCTCTTTTTAAAGTTGCCGCTTTCCATACTTGTGAAATACCCGATACTGCTTTTTTGTGACTCATTGCATCATCAATATTTCTAATTAAATTTCTTTGTAAAACCAATTTCCAATCATTGACATAGGGCGTCATAATAGATTGGAGTTCTGATTCGGGTGTTTCTTCATAATTGCCAGGTACATAATCAACAATATGTTTAAGATTGTGTGAAATTGATTTAAAATGTCCAATTGTTTTTTTTGTACCCATTACAAATATGGGCAAATTGTATGCTTGTAATAATAAGGAAAGACCATTATCTGTGTGTCTTAGAAACTTATCCAAAAGAATTTGTTTTCTTTTTTGTTCATCCGAAAAATTTGCAATTTTTTCTGAGTTGTCAATTTGATATGCTGCAATATTATCAGATACAGTAGAAGTAATTCTTAAAAAATGATTATGATCACTGAGAAAAATTTTTGTCCATTTGCTACTCAAAACTACTAATAGATATTGATGAATTTCTTTCTTGGAATAGATTAAATCTCTGATTTCGAAAGAATCATCAATAACAATTTTTTCTTCGATAGGCATATCTAAATAATAGACTTTTTCTATCATAGGAGAAACAAAAATTGCAATACTTTTTTTGTGCGTTAGGTAGTTTATATTATTTAAACAATTATGTAGTTTTTTTAATATTGGTTTAGATTTCTCTGATGGATACGTTGCATTAATTTCTTTTTCTACTTTATCAATAGTTGTTTTCAATTTGAAGTCCAATTCTTTTTTTAATCCCATTTTTGGCTCAAAAGGCATCAATATTGAAATACATGGCAAATATTTTGGCAAATCAATGACATCTTGTAATGAATCTAATGTTGAATTATTCATATTGTTTTTTTAATAATGAAAGAATTATAGTTTCTTTTCTAAAAAAAAATTATTGTTATACAAATGGTATGAATCTTCTGAAAACATTTTGCCAATTTGATTTTGCTCTTCTAAAGTCAGAATATCAGTGCCATTAGTTTGAATCCAATGTTCTCCTTGCCTTCTAAATATTTGTATAGATAGATCTAATTTATTTTTAAAAACTTGTTCAATTGTTCCTGTTTTTTGCCAATAATGTATTTCTATAAAAACATCTTTGTTAATTTTGGTAGCATCACTGATTTTTTGGTTAGGAGAAATAGCATCCTCTGTTTTGGAAGTTTCTAACCAAGCATGAGGATTTTTAAAGAATTCAATTTTTAAAAAAGGGAAAAATTTATTGAAGTCTGAAGCAATTTCTGATAATAATTTATTTGGGTGAACAACGATAATCATACTAAATTTTTACCTTTTAATTGATATGATACCAAAATGATTGAGGACGCAATAAAAAGATAAAATATTGCGATTGAAATGTATTCTCTAATAAAAAAAAGCTGAGTACTGCACCAAAAGAAAAGCAACCAGCCTGCAAGCAGGGCATAATTATACTTTTTATTAACTTTTTCTATTAAAAAATATAATGCAATTAAGTTTGATACACCAACAGTCAATGTGAGGATAATTCCCGGCAATTGGAAATCTTTAAAAACGGTTTTATTCAAAATCGTTACAGTGAGGTTAAGAATAGAGCCATCCGGAAAACACATTAAAATAAGTCCCATTACATTTACTGTGATAGTTACAAAAACGATTAGGAATAATAAAAAAGATTTCATAATAAAATGATAATAATAAAACTAAAAACGTTTGTATAGTCCTGCGTATTGACCAAATGCAAGAATATGATCAGACATGGTTCTTTCTAAGTCGATTTTTTTACTATTGACTGAAATATCTAGTACGGTATCGATCGCATAAAATTTAAAAATATAATGATGCATTCCACTGTACGGACAAGGGCCACAATAAAATCTTCGGCTAAAGTCGTTAACCCCATTCACACCAAGATGCGTATTTTCTTTAATGACATGAGTAACTGGTATATTCCAAACCACCCAATGAACCCAGGTATTGATGGGTGCATCGGGGTCTTCTACAATAATTGCCAATGTTTTCGTGTCTAGAGGAATATTATTTATACTAAAAGACGGACTTTGATTGATTCCATCGCAAGTATACTTTTTAGGTATCCATCCATTATTTTGAAATGCAGAACTGCTAATGTCTAGTAACTGAATGTCTATTTCTTTTGCCGTTTGTATCATACTTATTGTATAGAGTGAATATTATTTTTAGAAATTAAATTAGAGATGTCTTCTAATGCGAAGGATTCTTCTTGTTTTTGGATTAAATGTAACAAATCAATCAACGAAAACTCCTGTTCATCTATAGACATTACACTGCTATCCTGTTGAGTGGTATATATTTTTTTTTGCGGTGAAAAGTTGTCGGTTGATTTTAACATTGAAATAAAATTCAGAAATGATAAATAAGGCATGAAAGTAATAAGGGATGGTACAAATAAAAATGAGAAATATCAGAAGTGATGAAAACTAACATCAGATTTGTAAAATTGAATTTGCTTTTAAATCAAAACAATCAATGACAATTATCATTTCAAAATCATTCTACAAGAAGTTACTTTGAACTGATAAAACTTTTTAAAAACTTAAAATAAAAAATCATGAAAACTGACATGGAAATTCAAAAAGACGTAATTGAACAATTAAAATGGGAGCCATTTTTAAACTCTTCTCAAATTGGTGTAGCAGTCAAAAATGGCGTTGTAACCTTATCGGGACAAGTAGATACATACTCAAAGAAAATTTTAGCTGAAAAAACAACAAAAAAAGTAGTGGGTGTAAAAGCAATCGCTGAAGATTTACAGGTAGGTATATCTCCGGCATATAAGAAAAATGACACAGAAATTGCTGAAGCTGTGTTAAATGCACTAAAATGGCATACGATGATTCCTGAAGATAAGATAAAAGCGAGTGTAGAAGACGGAAATGTAAAATTAGAAGGTGAAGTAGAATGGGAATATCAGAGAAATCAAGCTAAAACTGCTGTAGAAAACTTATTAGGTGTAAAATTTGTAACAAATCTTATTGCGGTCAAACCTAAGATTACACCTTATGAATTGCAACAAAAAATCAATGCAAGTTTTCAAAGAACTGCCAATATTGATGCGGCAAAAATAACAGCTGAAGTGATTGGCAGTAGAGTGATTCTGAAAGGTAAAGTAAGATCATTCTCTGAAAAAGAAGACGCAGAAAATGCTGTATGGAGTGCTCCTGGTGTAGTAATTGTAGAAAATAAACTAATGATAGAAGAGCCTGAATATGCTTTTGAGGATTAAAATATTCCCTTTTTGAAAACAACTGTGATCAAATTAAAGCTGTCTATAAAAAGACAGCTTTTTTTATTTTAAAATTTCAGTTAAAAAAGTATTACAATAATACTTAACATCAATGAATTCTTTTTCTGCATTCTTAACTTTATCTGTTAATTCAACATGCAATCGCTCTACTTCGGTTGAAATACTTTTATCATCAATGAAAACATCGTTTTCTTTGAGGGAACTTTCATGAATTCTCAAATCGATTTGAATGCGATGTAATTTATCCATTATTTTCTCTAGTAGCAATTGATGTACTTCAACTTTAGCTGCAATATCTACAATTGAATTTCTTAGTACGATTTCATTAAGTCGTTCTTCTAACTTAATAATTGAAGAGATATACAAAGAAATAGAATCTTGCCAATTTTGAATTTCGTCGTAATAATGTTTAGAAATTCTTTTAGACATACATTATAAAATTTAACGCGAATCTAAACACAAAAAAAAATGTAACAGATGATAACATTCATACTTATTGATTGCTAAATCATTATTTATTAAATATAAATACAGTAAATTTTAAATAAAAATGAAAAACAAAAATCGACATAAAGAGCAATCATATATATATCCCGGCGAGTACGTAGGTAATGGTGAAATTGAAAAAATTAAAAATAATAACAAACAAACTGTAGCTTTAAACCTAACGGAGTTGCCTGATTTATTTAAAATTGAAATGTTTATTCCAGGTGTTAGTAGAGAAGATATAGTGATTGATATTGTGGACAATGTATTAACAGTGAGAGTTACTCAAAAGAAAAAAATAAAATGCATTGGAGAGGTTTGTTCTGTGAAAGAATTTGAATCTGAAGGACATATCGAACGAAAAGTAGTACTGCCTAAAAAAATCGATGCCATTTTTACTAATGCAGAATATAAGAGTGGTGTGCTAAAACTTCATGTTCCTAAATCTAATAAAGAGGAAAAAATCACAAAAACAAGAATTGTAGTTTATTAAAAAAACTTTTTATACCACGACTATAAACATAAAAAAATTAAGCCTCTTCCATAAAATGAATAAGCATGAATTTACCATTCACAACCGAGTAAGATTGGTTAAAAGTGGGCATGAGTATTTTGATTTGTTGTTGACGTCTATTGACAAAGCTGAAAAAGATATTTATTTACATACTTATATTCTTAACGATGACTATACAGGAGGTTTAGTAGTTGAAAAACTTATCAATGCAGCTAAAAGAAGAGTAAACATTTTTGTACTTGTTGATAGCTACGCATCAAAAAAATCGTGTATAAAATTAATTCCTTTGCTAAAGGAAAACGATATTCATTTTTCACTTTTTGAACCACCCTTTAAAAGTGAATTCTTTTATTTTAGCAGAAGAATGCATCAAAAAGTGGTAGTATTTGATACCAATCATGCCATTGTGGGCGGAATCAATATTGCAGACAGATACAATGATTCAACAAAAGGAAAAGCATGGCTTGACTTTGCGATTCATATAGAGGGCTTTGTGGTTCAGGAAATCGAATCCATTTGTAAACAAAAATGGAATCAATATAAAATAAGTGATAAAATTGAAAATCCTGAAAAAGAAATCTGGAAACATTTTAATTGCATGGCCAGAGTTAGAGAAAATGATTGGGTGTGGCATAAAAATGAAATATCAAATACCTACATTGATATATTAAGGCATGCTAAAAAAGAAATCATAATACTTTGTAGTTACTTTATTCCTGGCAGAGTGATTAGAAGACAAATGGTAGAGGCTGTAAAACGTGGTGTAAAAATACAATTGATTGTTGCCGGAAAATCTGATATACCAATAGCAAAACATGCTGAAAGATGGCTCTACGATTGGCTTTTAAGAAACAAAATGGAAGTGTATGAATATCAAAATAATGTACTTCATGGAAAAATGGCTATCTGTGATGACTACTTTGTAACCATTGGATCTTATAATATCAATAACTTAAGTACTTATGTATCGTTAGAATTAAACATTGATATCAAAAACGATGCATTCGCACAAACTGCAAAAGAAACACTGGTATTATTACAAAAAAATGAATGTACTAAAATCACAAAAATTGTACATAACAATAGAAAAAATATTTTTATACAATTACATCGATGGCTTTGCTACAATATAATCAAAGCGATTTTCAAGTTGTTTACATTTTATTACAGACGCAAACATTAATCACCAATAACTCTTTTATATAAAGTTAGAAGTGAGGAAATATTTAATTGAGAAAAACGTCCTTTTTGAATAATTAGTTTTTGATCAACAGGATGTAATAAGTAGTAACGAAAAACAAAGGGTTGTGAAGAATCTACCCATCCATTTACTTGTCCAAATCGAAGATCGTTAAATATAATTTCTTTTCTTTGTTTTCTTACAATGTAAAATCCTTGAGAAAAACGAATTAATTTTTGTAAGTTTTCATGATCTGAAATGTTTTGTAAAAGTTCTGCATGTTGAAAATAATGATAAAATTTAAGTGTATACCGTTTATCAAAAAAAGAATAATATCCAAGATAAAAAGCATTTGGTTCTTTAACAATTATATACCATAAAAAACCCTGTAATGGTGCAGGAGTTATGATCAATTGCGAATATGAAATGTGTTTGAAAGCAAGATAATTTTTTACATCATTAGAAATATAAATTTTAACCAATAAAATACTCAACAAATAAACCAGCGGCACTGCCAGTGCGATTGAAGCCAATTTTTTTCTTTTCAAATGATATCTGTCAAGTAAAAGTAATCTAAGAAAAAATATCCATGGAATAATTGAAAAAAATAAATCTACCACATATAATGAATTAAAAGAAAATCGTTCATGAGAAAAGGGTTCAAACCATCCAATTCCATAATTATTAAAAACATCTAATAATAAATGAACAAATAACTCTACTCCAAAAAAGAATAGCCATTTTAATGTTGATATATTGTGAGGGCGATGAAAATAATCGGCAAGTAAAGCAAAAATAGGGATGACAAACAAAGCAAAAAGAAAAGAATGAGTAAAGCCGCGATGTGCTAACAAAGAATCAGGCGTATTTAAAAAAAAAGATCCGATAAAATCAACATCAGGAATACTTTGAGATAAAGCCCCCCAGAACATTGCCTTTTTTCCAAATCCTTTTTCGAAAAATAATTCCCCAATACAAGCACCTAAAGCGATGTGAGTTAAAGAATCCATTGATTTAATGCTAATTTATTTGTTGAGACATAAATAATGGCATATCAAATTCTTTGATGATAACATCTGTAATACTGGATGTAAACCATCTAGATAAAATTGTTTTTCTATGTGCGCCTAATATTATAATAGAATGCTTCTTTGATTTATTTATATGATGCACTATTTCATTTGCTGGCAAGCCTTTTAACGTAGTATAAGTAGCATTTTTAAAGTGTCTACCTATCCATTCTTTGATAAATTTTCCATCGGGAAGATGCATATTAGATTCCATTGATTTAATTGATATGATTTCTATGGGGATATTTCCAAAATCTTGAAATATATAATAAAACATTTTTAAAGCATGCATAGATTGTGGCTGACCGTCATACAAGAAAAAAAGTTGTTCTATGGGTTTATAATCAGAAGGTGTTAATAAAACCGGACAATGAACATCACTAAGAAGATCTCTAATAAATCTGGATGGTGCATTTTCAGAATGATGTGAAAATGTTTCTTGATTATTAATCAAAAGTAAATCTGCAAAAATACTTTCATGAAGTAGCTCTATTAACGCTATTTGTTTATCATGATGAATAATATGAGGGATGCCCTTTAAGTTACATTCTTCATCAAATTCTTTAGAAGCTGTGAAACGTTTTTTTTCGTCCACTTCTTTATAAGTTCTTAGTTTTTTTTCGGAAATGCCATTATTAGCTATTAATTGATATATTTTATAACTAGTGTACGTTCTATCATCCAAAAAAACACCTGTAAGAAAGCCATTAATTTTTTTTGAAAGCTGCATTGCATATTCTGATGTTGATTTCGAATAATTTAAACCATCAAATGCTGCAATAATTTTATGCATACTATCTTTATTTATGAGCAATAAAAACAGGGACTTTATGTTCTTTAATTACATCTGCGATAAAACTTTTCTTAAAAACGTTAGAGAAGGAAGTTCTGCCGAATGAACCGCTGATTAATATAGAAGACTCCCTGTCTGCTATCCATGTTGAAAAATATTTTTTGGGATCAATATCTAATTTTGTGATGGTTAAATCTTTGAAATGGCGTGACGTCAATTCTTCAATATACGCCTCATCTGGAATGCTTTTTTGTTCATTAGATGTTATATTAATCAACATTGTTTTATTATCTAAAAATTCAGGCAACAAATAAATGAACTGTTTGATGGCAAATACCGATGAGGCAGATCCATCATATGCCAGGATATTACTGGTTGGGAATCGGAATAAATTGGGCACTACGATTGCTGGACATTCAATACCATGAAGCGCATCTTTTAAATAGGTGTTAGGATCTCCAGTGCCCATATTCTCATAAAATGTTTCACTACCCAACAGCATTAAATCTGTAAATCGACTTTCTTTTCTTAATTCTGGTAAAGCCAAATCGGTAAAATCTTTTCTTATCCTAAATTCAATATCATTTCTCTTGCACAAATCTTCGAAGAGTGAAATATTTTTTTCAATCGCTTCTGTTTCTGAATCGTCTAATGAAGGTACAAAAAGCGGACCTCCTATTCCTTCGCCATAACTCCACACATTTGCATAACTAATTTGGGGTAAAAAAACTCCCGTTAATAAAACAGGGCTGATTTCATGTAATTTTTTTGCAAAATCGAACGCAGATTTTGAAAAATGTATTCCATCAAAAGCAATAAGTATTTTTTTCATTGTCATTCAGTTTAGTGTAAAAAATTCTTTTCAAATGTATCTTCTTCATAAAGTATGTAATATGACAGCGATCAAGTTGAAGTTGATACCTATCAGTTTCTATAAATGACGAATCACTAAATTTTGTATTTAATAATATTAAATCATTATCAAAAAAATCTGATGGATGAATCCCTATCTTTAAAACCCTTTCTAAAAGAAACTGGTAAAGTCTCAAAATTCACTATTCGATACTTATCCAAATGGTTTTTACCGCCCTATGAAATAAAAGAATTAATTCGTCAGTGTTATGTGATAGGTTATAAATCCTTACCCCTAGTAGGTTTAACAGGTTTTATTATGGGTCTTGTATTAACAATGCAATTAAGACCATTTATGGTAGAGTATGGAGTAGAATCACGCTTACCTACAATAGTTGGCATAGCTATTATCAGAGAAATTGGACCTGTGATAACCGCATTGATTTTTGCAGGTAAAATAGGATCGAGTATTGGTGCAGAACTAGGCTCGATGAAAGTGACAGAACAAATTGATGCTATGGAAGTAAGTGGAACAAACCCATTCAAATATCTAGTGGTATCCAGAGTATTTGCTACTACTCTTATGCTGCCGGTACTTGCCATCCTTAGTGATGCTATTGCTTTATATGGATCGTATTTAGGTGTTAATATAAAGGGAGAAACAAGCTTCAAATTATTTTGGAATCAAATTTTTGAAGCGTTAGAATTTAGAGACGTATTGCCCGCATATATTAAAACCTATTTTTTTGGATTTGCAGTAGGAATCATTGGATGTTATAAAGGTTTTTTTTGTGAAAAAGGTACAGAAGGCGTAGGTCAAAGTGCAAATGCTTCAGTAGTTATTGCATCAGTATTAATATTCATACTCGATTTATTGTCAGTACAAATCACAGAATTACTAGGGTTTAATTAATAAAAATGGAGAATATTTCTAATTCAAATCTTGGTAAAGCCGTTATTGAAATCAAAAATGTGAGTAAATCTTTTGGGGATAACCATGTATTAATTGATTTTAATTTAACACTCAACAAAAAAGAAAATATAGTCGTACTGGGAAAATCAGGTTCAGGAAAATCAGTATTAATTAAATGCATTATTGGCTTATTAAAACCTGATAAAGGAAGCATAACCATTTTAGGCAACCCAATCAATGATGTAACCCTTACTGAAATGGATAAAATTCGTGCGAAGATTGGATTTTTATTTCAAAGCAATGCGTTATATGACTCTATGAGTGTAAGAGAAAACTTGGAATTTCCTCTTAGAAGGCATTGGATTAAAATAAATCAAAATCAAGTAAATGAAATGGTATTGCAGGCACTGGAAGATGTTGGCTTAAAACATACAGTTGATATGATGCCAATAGAATTATCCGGAGGAATGAGAAAGAGAATTGCATTGGCAAGAACACTCATACTTAAACCTGAAATCATTTTGTATGATGAACCCACAACAGGACTAGATCCAATCACTGCAAAAGAAATAATTAATTTAATGATAACGATTAAAGAGAAATATAATACAGCTTCTTTAATCATTTCTCATGATATGAATTGCGTGAAAATTGCCAGCGATCGTATTGTGATATTATTGGAGGGAAAATGTTATGCTATTGATTCATATGAAAATTTAACCAAAAGTAATGATCCCAAAGTGAAACAATTTTTTGAATAAATACTTATGAAAAAAGAAATTGGAAATGATGTAAAACTAGGCCTATTTGTATTGAGCAGTATATTATTCCTCATCTTACTGTTATATATGATTGGGAAAAATAAAAACTTTTTTGGCTCTAATTTAAAAATTAGATCCAGATTTGAAAATGTTCAAGGATTGAAGGCAGGAAATAATGTAAGGTTTGCTGGAATTAATATTGGAACAGTTGACGTAGTTAATATTATAGACGACACTACGCTTGAAGTGAGTATGAATATAGAAGACAAAATGAAGGATATTATTAAAGCTAATTCAATTGTTTCTATTGGAACTGATGGTTTGGTTGGAAATAAAGTAATCAATATTCAGGCAGTAAAAGAAAGAGAAAGACATATCGAACAAAATGAACTTCTACCCTCTAGAAGAGCTATAGATACTGATGAAATGCTAAAAACACTGAATAAAACAAATAAAGACATTGGGATTATTGCGGAGAACTTAAAAAATACAACTAATAAAATTAATAACAGTCATGTTATCTGGGATCTCTTATCTGACAAAAGTATACCTAAAAAAATTCATGCTTCACTCGAAAACATTAATCAATCTAGTAATAAAATTAAAACACTACTCAATCATTCAAATGAAATAGTTGAACATGTAATGAGCGGAAATGGAAGCATCGGATTATTATTATATGATACAATAATGAGAGCTAATCTATTTACAACCATTGAAAATTTTAGAATTCTAGGCAAACACGCAAATGAGATTTCAAAGCAAATATCTTATACATTAGACAGTTTCAACAATGACTTACATAACAGTAAAGGAACGATTCATGCTTTATTAAATGACAGTTTATTAACTCATAAAATTCATACTTCTGTAGATAATATTGATAGATCAAGCAGTGGTCTGAATGAAATTATAGATGCCATCAAACAAAGCTTTCTGTTTAGAGCTTACTTTAGAAAAATAGAAGAAAAAAAAACAAGAGGGCTTAAGTAGTGACGATAATCACGTTTATAATGAACGATGATCATTTTTATATTTTATTGAGAGCATTACATTTGCATCAGGTTTTTCATAGGATATTGGATAATAGACACGAGCTGGATTTCTATCCGGCTCTTTTTTTACATCATATTTTTTTCTGTTCTTCATCATTTTTATAAGATAAGACAAACAATACATTTGCATCAGGTTTTTCATAGGATATTGGATAATAAACACGAGCTGGATTTCTATCCGGCTCTTTTTCTTAAATTGCGACAATGAAAAAAATTATCACGATTACGCTTAATCCTTCTATTGATAAAAGTGCATCTGTAGACAATATGGTTCCAGAAAAAAAACTAATATGCTACAATGACAAATACGAACCTGGAGGTGGTGGAATAAACGTTGCACGTGCTATTACAAAACTAGGAGGAAAAGCAACTGCTATATACTTAGCTGGGGGGCATAATGGTAAATTTCTTACAGACCTTATTAAAAGTGAAAATGTTGAAAGTGTTTTTGTAGAATGCAAAAACGAGACTAGAGAAAATTTTATCATCTATGATAAAAGTAAAAAAAATCAATATAGATTTGGTTTTCCCGGATCTGCAATTTTAGAAAATGAATGGAAAAGTCTTCTTGAGAAAGTAACTTCTATGGATGATATTGATTTTATTGTTGCAAGCGGAAGTGTTCCTCAAGGAATTTCTAATAATATTTTTAAAGAAATTGCAAAATTAGCAACTCAAAAAAATGCAAAACTAATTATAGATAGTTCTGGAATTGCTTTACAAAATTGTTTGCAGGAAAAAATATTTTTATGGAAACCCAATCTTAATGAATTAGGAATTGTTGCGGGGTTAAAAGATATAGCTAAAGAAGATGTGGTTACCATCGCTAAAGAAATAATTAAAAAAAATCAAATTGAAGTAATTGTTGTATCCCTCGGTGCTCAAGGCGCCATAGCCGTTACAAAAGAAGATTGCTTTAAAATCACTCCACCCCCTACATTGACATTGAGTACTGTAGGAGCTGGTGATAGCATGGTTGGGGGTATTGTATGGAAATTAAAAAACAATTGTCGACTTATTGAAGCTCTTCAATATGGTGTGGCTTGTGGAACAGCTGCAACTATTCATTTAGGAACTGAACTTTGCAATAGAAAAACTGCTGATGAAATCTTCAAAAAAACAATCGTTGAAACATTAACTTGATTATTATCATCTATTCGCATCCATTATGTCATTTATAAGCTTTTTGTATTCATGTACTTTAGTTAAACAATGAAATAAATTATTAACTAAAATTAATTTTATGGAAAAGAGTACAAAAGTTTTGATCGCTGTAGGTAGTGCAGTAGTATTAGGAAGCGTTTTAGGAATATTATTTGCTCCAGATAAAGGAACTGCTACAAGAAAAAAAATAAAAGATGCTAGTGACAAATTAGCTGATAACATCAGAGATAGAATTCAAAAAGGGAAAGATGAAATTGAGTCTATCAGAGAAGGAATTAAACACAGTATTGAATCTATCAATGAAAAAGTAGAAGATTACATTTAATTCTACCTATAAGCCCATTCTAGATGATTGATAGTTTTGAAAAAACAGAAAATTTGTTCAAACATATTAGAGAATATGTGACGCTACAAAAAAATTTAATAAGATTAGAATCTGTTGAAACAATTTCAAAGTTCATTTCTTATACAATCACCATTTGTATCATAAGTTTATTCTTTTCTATTGGCTTAATATTTTGTAGTCTTGGCCTTTCCTATTATGTATCTGAATTATTAGGTGAAAAATACTGGGGATTTATAATAGTTGGCTTATTGTATTTATTAATAAGTATAATAATATGGAAGAGCAGCATAAGATTATTACAAATACCGATAATCAATTATTTATTTAAATATTTTTTCAAAATTAAAAAGTGAGTGAAATAAAAGTAATACATATAAATAGTATGCTTGAATTAGAATTAGCAAAAAAAGAAATGCAAGCAAAAAAAATCGAGCTAGAAAATGCTATTCAAAACGACTGGAAAATGATTCAAGAAAGTCTTACTTTATCAAATCTAATTTATCAAACAGTTGATAGTTTTTTAAAAAAGAAAACGACAACAAATACTATTTCATCTTTATTACTAAAAAGATTAATTATACCGAAAATTAAAGAAATAAAAGAAATATCAAGAAAAGGGATCCGTGTCATTAAACATTTTTTATAAAACAATTCAAAAAATCATGAGTATCATAAAAGTAATTGAAGTAATGGCAAATTCAACTAAAAGTTGGGAAGATGCTACACAAAATGCAGTCTTACATGCCGCAAAAAGTTTACATAATATTAAATCTGTTTGGATAGAAGACCAAAGTGCCATCGTAAGAGAAAAAAAGATTACAGAGTATAGAGTTACCGCAAAAATAAGTTTTGAAATTGACGAAACTCATCAAGACTAAATCAACCATGATGAGGAGTTTAATTAGTTTCATTTTACTTATAGGATTAGGCGCAAGTTGTTATAACTCAAGCATTACTCATTCCTGGAAATCTCCTAAAGTAAAGCCTAAAACATATGAAAAAATTATTGTTGTTGCTCTTGAAAACATCAATGATCATGAATTAAAAGAAAAAATGGAAAATCATTTAGTAAATGATTTCCTTGAAAACAATGTAAAAGCTGTATCTGCTGTAAAATTATATGGACCTAAATATTTTGATGGATTAAATGAAAGTGCTGCTATCAATAAAATTAAAAATGATAGCATTGATGCAATCTTAACAATTGTATTATTGAGTAAGAAGAAAGAAAAAAACTATCACAACAATTACATACGATATCAACCCTATAATTACTATAATCAGCATTTTTGGGGTTACTATTCAAATATGTATGACAGAATATATGAACCGGGTTACTATACTGAAAATACAGAGTATTTCTGGGAGAGTAATTTATATGATGTTGGAACCAAAGAACTAATATATTCTGTACAAACTAAATCTTTTAATCCAAGCAATTGGAATACACTTGCTCACGAATATGGAAAAATTATTTTCGAAGACTTACAAAAAAATAACTTGTTTTAAGCAACATCTCTTTAAAAAAATCTTCTTGATCTAATTTTTATTTTCTTTTCTGAAATGTATTTTACAACCTATTGATTTAGTCTCTGAAATTGAAACAGGTAATCCATTTAATAGCTCATCTATAGCTTTACTAACATAATTGATTGTAACCATAGAAGGTTCTGCGCCATTATCATCAATAGCTCCGTTATACATGATTTTCCAGCCATTTACATCTTTCCAAATTACAAAGGCATGTGGTGTTTTATCCGCACCAAATTCTTTTGCTACTTGTTGGGTGCCATCGTATAAATAGGGAAAATTAAATTTTTCTTTTCTTGATTTTTGAATCATCTTTTCATAAGTATCTTCTTCGTACATAATTGTATCTGTTGAACTAATAGCAATTAACGGCACCTCTAAAGAAGCATACTTTGTATTCAACTCATTCATTCGCTTTGGATACAACTTCGCAAATGGACAATGATTAGAGGTAAACACAACTACAAATCCTTTTGCTAAAGGATAATCAGATAAGGATACAAGTTGACCCTT
>CANGEW010000028.1 GCA_947452965.1 Chitinophagaceae bacterium
ACCGAAGGACAACCATCTGCGTTTGAGTAACTGTATGTGTAATCGCCTGATGCAGTGTACGTAGATCCGTTCCATGAATATGATTCACATGCTGTTTGTGTCTCACTGTTATGTGTTCCGTAGTTAACTGTTAAATGTAAAGTATCTACCGAAGGACAACTAGAACCATTCGTATAGCTGTAGGTATAATTGCCAGAAGCAGTGTAAACAGTTCCATGCCATGAATATGATTCACATGCCGTTTGACTTACACTGTTATGAGTTCCGTAGTTAACCGTCAAATGTAAAGTATCTACAGAAGCACAACTAGAACCATTTGTATAACTGTAAGTATAATTTCCAGAAGCAGTGTAAACAGTTCCATGCCATGAATATGATTCACATGCAGTTTGACTTGCACTGTTATGTGTTCCGTAGTTAATTGTCAAATGTAAAGTATCTACTGAAGCACAATTAGAACCATTTGTATAACTGTATGTATAATTGCCAGAAGCAGTGTAAACAGTTCCGTGCCATGAATATGATTCACAGGCTGTTTGGCTTTCGCTATTATGAGTACCACGATTAATAGTCAAATGTAAAGTGTCCACTGATTCGCACCCATTTCCATTAGGAATAGTATAACTGTAGGTATAATCACCTGAAGCATTATAAATTATGTTGTGCCATGTGTATGTTTCACAGGCAGATTGAGTATAACTGTTATGGGTACCATAATTTAATGTCAGATGAAGCGTATCAACTGAAGGAACATTATTGGTATTTAAATAACTGAAGGTGTAATTACCCGAAGTAGTATAAGTAGTACCATGCCATGTGTAAGAATCACATTCCGTTACCGTTTCAGCATTATTTGTTTCGTAATTCACATCCATGATAGCAGTGGCATCATTTGTAAATTGATCCCCAACAACAGATTGACCAAAAATTCTTGCCGTATTGGTAACCATGCTTGGACTTGCACTAGCTTTTGCCTTGAATTTTACTGAGAAATTACCAGAAGACCCGATTGGCAATTCTCCACCAGTTGAACCGGTTGCACCAATGCCTAAAAAGAATTTCACATAAGTTTTAGAACCATTCGTTCCAACAAAGGCCTGATCAGTATCTGCGACATCTGTTTTTACTCCTGCAATAGATCCTGGCGAACTTATTATTTGTAAAGATCCAGGTACATATGTAACATTGGTAGGTAAAGTATCAACAATATATGTGTTATATGATGAACCGACACCTTGATTCGTTCCTGAGAGGGTATAGGTTAATTGCTCATTTGCATCAATATAACCGCTATTATTAGCATCAACTACTGTTTTATTTAACGTAATGGTGGGATCTTTTACCCTAACAGAAAAAGTGAATACACTTGGAAAATATTGATCAGCTTCCGTACCAAATTTAAAATTAACTGAGGTAGCATTAGGTTGAATATTATATCCAGTACCAACATTAACTTCATCAATATCTATACCCATTTGATTGCTATAATTTGGATTTTTTGTACTAACAAAACTTCCATTTTTTGAAATAGTACCATTCCAGAAATTAGTAGCTGGATTTACGGCATTACTAACTGTAACACCATTTACTTGAATAAAATCTCCAGCGGGATTTGAAGTAGTTGCTCCTAAATCAGCATCACCTTCCCAAGATATACTACCCATTACAGCTTCATCCGAAGCAAGAGCGGTACTAGGAATATTTAATCCAGTTAACGTTAAATCTAACGAGCTTGTAGTTCCATTGTTATAAACCTCTGCAAATCCATCATACATTCTTACACTATTATAAGGTAATGTCAAGTTTTCATATGCAACTGCAATTGCCCACCCACCATACTGACCTCCAGAACTTGATCCTACGGTAAGAGGTAAATCAGCTACCGTATAAGTACCTGCGCCATTAGAATTCACAAAAGATGTGATATCAATATATGATTCATAGATTGTACCGTTTGTAGTGGCACCAGATGCATCACTCTTGGTAATAACATTGGTATTTGCAGTAGTAAGTGAAGAATAGTTACCAGTAGTACCTTTACGAATTTTTATTTTACGTAAAGTATCAGGAGCCCCAGTCACTACAGAGGTATTAATCCTTCCGCCCCAATATAGTCTTGCGAATTTTATCGTATTGGTGCCTGTTGGTAAAATTAAATCTGCCGATGATGAATTTTTAGTAGCCGTTACTCCATCAATATCCACGAATTGCATATTCGCACTGTTATTACCATATTGGCTCATACCCAAGCCACCTTGTCCATTTGCAGCATTACTAGTCTCATTCATTTGAGTAGTTTGGACAGCAGGGTTCTTTCCTGTTGAATACACTGCCATAACAGTATTTCCTAATAATGTAGTTCCTCCTTTTAAATTCTTGGAATAGGAAAGACCAAATGCTCTAACAGAAGTTTGGGAATAAACATTAGAACAAACAAGCATTGAAAATACAACACTAACAATAGCTAATAATGTTGATTTAAACGTGTTCATTTTTGATGTAGTAAATTGTTTCATCATTTTGGTTTTATTATTTTAAATGGTACAGCATTTAGGTAATAAATTCAGTAGAATTTATTACCGTTGGGTATAAATAATTAATTATTGAATTAATTAAAATAAATTTTCAATATGAAAATAGATTCAAAGGATGGAGGACGTACGTGTATTTCGAAAGATATTGGAATGAGTTGAATAAATAGAATAAAACTGTACTATTTGCTGAACAAACAGATTTTTTTCTTTTAAATCAAGATGCGAAATTAACTTATTAAAAATCTTATGCAAGTTTTTTGGACTTTTTTTTATAAATAAAAAAAAATAATACAAAAACTTGTAATTTTTGCTGAAATTATAGCGAATAAAAAGAATTCAATTTTTTGAAAATCAATTACTTATGATAAATTCGGCTTTTTGATTACCCGAATTTTTGTTCAACATTATTTTATAATTTCCAGCAGATAATTTAGGCATCTTTTCGAAAATATTAATTTTATTGTCTCCATTTTGTAAGTTTATTTCTTTTTCAAAAACTCTCGCTCCCAAAGTATTTAACACTGAAATCAATGCATTTTCTGTTTGATTGTTTTTAATTATTAAGCAACTATTCTGATTTACAGGATTGGGATATATAATCAAATTATTTGATCCTGAACTGTTCCTTTTTTTAAGTGAAACAATTATTGAATTTTCAAAACTACCATTCATGTCAACAGATTTTATTCGATAATAAACAGTTTCATCAGAATACACATCATCATTTAATTGGTAATAATGCAAATTGGATGACGTTCCTGATCCCATTATTTTTCCGATTGGTTGGAATACTTTACCATCTTCACTGCGTTCTACAATGAAGTAATTGTTATTTAATTCCGAAGCCGTTGACCAAGATATTTGTGCGGTATGTTCTTTGATCCAATTAGCTTGAATAGATAACATTTTGATACTATTTACAATATTGCTATCAGGTTCTGTTGATTTGACTTGAAACGTAAATACACTAGGGAAGTACATATCTGCTTCTGTTCCAAAAGAAATATCTACGATACTATCATTCGGCTGAATCCCATAGCCAACACCCACACCAACTTGATCTATATCAATTCCCATTTGATTGGAATAATCTGGAATTTTTGTTGAAACAAATGAGCCGTTGTTAGAAATTGAACCATTCCAAAAGTTACTAGTAGGATTAACAGCATTTCTTACTGTTACATTATTTATTTTTATATAATCACCATCGGGATTTGAACTCGTTGCGCCTAAATTAGCATCGCCTTCCCAACATACTGCACCCAAAACAGCTTCATGATTCAATAATGCATTATTAGGAATATTTAATCCTGTTAATGAAATATTTAAATTAGCTGAGGAACCCGATGCATACACCTGTGCAAATCCATCATAGATTCTAACTGAATTATATGGTTGTGTTGGATTTTCATATGCAACGACAATACACCAGCCGCCATAATTTCCTCCATTAGAGGATACTCCGGTTTGAACAGGAATATCAGCTATGGTGTAGATTCCACTTTGATTATTTTTAATAAAATCAGTGATATCCACAAAAGATTGATAAGCTAATGCTGAAGAAGAGGTCGCTAAAAGGTCTATATTAATTGGGTTTGTTGAAAATGAAGTATATGAACCACTTGTACCTTTTCTAATTTTAATTTTTTGTAAAGAGTCAGTTCCATTTTGGACAAGACTGCTATCAATTCTACCGCCCCAATATAACCTTGCAAACTTTATTGTATTATTTCCTGATGGTAAGAAAAGTGCTGCAGCCGATGAATTTTGAGTAGTGGCATCATCATCGATATCAATTTGTTGCATATCATTGCCGTCATTACCATATAAGCTATTACCTAATCCTCCTGCAATGTTATTGGGATCCGACGTTTCATTCATTACATCTACAGCAGGTAACCCTAAATCCATAATATTCATAATAGTATTACCAAAAACAGTTACACCTCCATGCATTGCATTAGAATATGATAATGCAAATGGACGAATCGATGTTTGTGCATTCAGATAAGATTGGAAAACAATTACCTGTAAAAACAACAAAACAATTATACTTTTTTTACTACCACTCATGAGAAAAAAATTTAATTAAATAGCATAATAAAATATCAATATTCAAATTTATTTTATTTTTTTAACAAATTCCTTTTTAAACTTCTCCACCTTAGGTTTTACAACAAAATGACAATATGGATTTTGTCCATTACTGGCAAAATAATCCTGATGATAGTCCTCTGCAGGATAAAACGTTTCGAAAGGTTCTAAAGTGGTTACAATAGGGGATTGATACACTCCAGATTCATTAATTTGTTGGATATACTCTCTAGCAATCTTGTACTGAATATCATCATAATAAAAAATCACACTCCGATATTGGGTTCCCTCATCTTCTCCCTGCTTGTTTAGAGAGGTGGGGTCATGTGTTTTCCAAAAAACCTCTAACAATGCTTCATAACTAATGATATCCGAATTATAAATAATTTCCAAACATTCAGCATGTCCTGTATTTCCGGTGCAAACGGATGTATAATCGGGATTAATCATTGTACCGCCACTATATCCACTTGTTACTGATATTACCCCTTGCAACTCTTTAAAGATTGCCTCAGTACACCAAAAACAACCATTTCCAAACAATGCTTTCTCTGATTTACTAGATGATTGTACTATCTTGCTTTCCATTTTAAAATTGAAATAATATGAAGAAATATTTTCGTTATATAAACATAAATTTATTGATATTGTTTCAGGTCTTTACATTTATTTCTTGCTCAGTTAATAAACTCCCAATGAACACTTCTATTCATAATCATGTCATTCGTTTAAAACCCGGTATGGATTTAAAAAAATCTATACAAAGTTATATATCTGACCATAACATCCAAGCCGCTTGGATAGTTACCTGTGTAGGTAGTTTAACCAAGTATGAACTACGATTAGCCAATCAACCTTATACTAGTTCTGATTCGGGCCATTTTGAAATTGTAAGTTTAACTGGCACACTTTCTTCAAATGGATCTCATCTTCATATGAGCATCAGTGATAGTACCGGTAAAACAATAGGAGGACACCTGGCAGATGGGAATATTATCTATACAACTGCCGAAATTGTAATTCAATCAGACAGTTCATTCATCTTCAAACGTGAAAAAGATGGAACTACCCCTTGGCAAGAACTACAAATTTATCAAAATCACAACTAGAGCAGTCATGAAGTTTTTTCCGGAAACAACCTTAACGCAATTAGAATTTGAAAAGATAAAACAATTAGTAGCGGTACATTGCAAAACCGATATCGCAAAAAATAATATCCATCAACTTCGTATTCATACTAAAAAAGAATTAATTGAGCATCACCTTTTTCAAACAAACGAATATAAATTATTACTTGATAGCGGATTATATCTGCCCAATGATTTTACGAATAACATCTCAAAAGAACTTAAACTGCTCTCTATTCCTGGCGCAACACTTTCTGGAGAACAATTTTTATTAATTAAGAAACTCTCTAATAATACAGAAAATATATTCAGATGGTTTGATGATGAGAGAAGAAACGCTTATCTAAATTTATCCAAAGTTTTGGAGAATATCTATTTTGAAAAAACCATTCGAAATATGATCGATGAAATCATTGATGAAATAGGTGTTGTAAAAGATAATGCAAGTGAAGATTTGAGACATATTAGGATGTCTCTCTACAAAAAAAGAAATGAGTTAAGACGTGTTTTTGATAAAATTGCAAGTAAATTAAATAAACTTGGATACCTCGCAGATATTGAAGAAAGCTTTATGAATGGCAGAAGAGTCCTAGCAGTATTTGCCGAACAAAAAAGAATGATTAAAGGAATTTTACATGCAGAAAGCGACAGTAGAAAAACAAGTTTTATTGAACCCGAAGAAACCACTGGCTTAAATAATGAGATTTTTTCACTAGAGAATGAAGAAGCTAAAGAAGTCCATCGGATATTAAAAACCTTAACTCAACAATTATCGGTATACTCGAATCTATTAGACTCATACTATCAAATATCTGGTGAATTTGATTTTATTAGAGCTAAAGCATCATTCGCTCGAGAAATTGGAGGCAACCTTCCATTGTTGCATGATACTGCTATTGTAAAATTATATAAAGCATATCATCCTTTGTTGCTTTTACACAACAACAAAGTCAATAAGAAAACTATTCCATTAGATATTGAATTAGATGCTAATAAACGAATTTTAGTTATCAGTGGCCCCAATGCAGGTGGAAAAACGGTAACCTTAAAAACAATTGGACTTTTACAAATCATGTTGCAGTCAGGATTATTGATTCCAACCACTGCGGATAGTGAAATGGGTATTTTTAAACAAATGATGATTCATATAGGAGATACTCAGAGTATCGAATTTGAATTGAGTACTTATTCGGCACACTTAACTCACATGAAACATTTTATAGAAAACGCAAATGGCAAAACCCTGTTTTTTATTGATGAACTGGGAAGTGGGAGTGATCCTAATTTAGGCGGTGCCTTTGCTGAAGTGATCATGGAAGAGCTAGCTAAAAAACATGCTTTTGGAGTCGTTACAACGCATTATCTTAATTTAAAAGTAATGGCGAATAAAGTAAAAGGGGTAATTAATGGTGCGATGCAATTTGATGAGAAGAATTTAATACCATTATATCAATTAAAAATTGGATCACCTGGTAGCTCATATACTTTTTCCATTGCTGAAAGAATTGGACTTGACAAACAACTCATCAACAGAGCAAGAAAATTAGTTGATGAAAACCACTATCAATTAGACAAACTATTAAATCATACAGAACAGGATCTTCAAAAAATCAATCAAGAAAAAAAACAATTACAAACTTTGATTGCTGAAAATGAACGCTTAAAAAAAGAGATGCAAGAAATCATCAGCAAGGAAAAACACCAACAGGAAACCGAAAAACTGAAACTTAGCAATAAAATCGCTGAAGATAAAATCATTTATTTAAAAGACATGGAACGTAAACTTAAGTCCATGGTCATAGAATGGCGAAAAACTGACAATAAAGAAGTCGTTGTTAAAATGATTCAATCCTTACTTTTTAAAGAAAAAACTAAATACCAACAAGAAAAACAGCAAAAGAAAATTAATGAAAATTTTGATGAAATAGGAGGCACTATAACGATTGGCTGTAAAGTAAAAATGAAACAGAATAGGCAAATAGGAGAGGTAAAAGAAATAAGAGGCAAAAAAGCGCTGCTTCAAGTAGGAATCATGCCAATTCTAGTTTCTATGAACGATTTAGTAGTGATTCAAGAAAAAAAAGCTAACAAAGACTAATAATTTGAAGTATCCGAAATGGTAACTACTGCATCTACATTAATGGCACCAAAAATATGAGGAAACTCTTCTTGAACTGAAGGTGACCACTCCAATTTCAATTCCGATTGTAAAAGCTTTTCTTCAACATGTAATACAATCAAATCATTCACACCCGAATAATACCTTTCTAAAACACCTGCCACTTGATGATGTTGACTCATATGAATAAACCCTTCAAGCTGTAAAGAAGGGACTTCAAAGAATCCATTTTGCAGAGCCACTTCCCATTGTTGTTTAGTAGTTACATGATAAATCATTTCTGTAATTTATTTGCTAGTGATAATAATTCGTTCTTCTTATATTGATTATTATCAGAATCGAAACATTTGCTAAGTTCTTCAATTAAATATTGCATCACCTTAAAATTATGTAAGGGTCTAAAGTATTTAGGTTCAAATTCAATAGGCAATCGTTTAAAGTAACTCTCAACATCTTTATGAGTATACATTTGTCCACCTAAGGGATCTATAAAAAACAATATTTTCTGAGAAGGATGCATAGAAGGCACAGGCAGATCAAACTGATCATCAAAATATGCCAAAATAAATTGATTGGGTATTTGAACGGCTCGGACAGGAATATCTAGCAAATGAGACAATATCAAATATATAATTCCATTACCAATGATGTTGCCAGATCGATTTTCTAAAGTTTTATTGATAAGAAAATGTTCGGGATGAGCATAATCAATTTCTAAACCATTTTGCTTAGAAAAGCTATACAGTATGCTGTTAAAAACATTAATTCGCTCCATAGGAGTGAGATAATTATTTAACTCTAACCAGATGTTACGACGAAGTTTTTCAATTTCCTGAAATATCAAAGTGGGATTGAGATCTGGATAATGATACTTAGAAAGTAAAATAGCACCACTTAATAAATCTCCGCCATTTAAAATCCAATTATCAAATTCCAGAGAAAGATCTCTAAAATGCAACTTGTGAATCAGCTGTTCAATTTTTTCTTGGGTTTCAATATTTGGAACGGTATCCCAATGCTGTTCGAGATTGGGTATAATGGACTTCCCAAATGAAATGATCTTATCACTAACGGTATCAAATACTATCTCATCAGGATCTTCGAGAAGTAGCAATAAAGCATTTATTTCATTATTGTTTTGCAAGTGAATGTATTTACAATAACAATATCGGCAAGAATTATAGAATAGAGCAGACTAATTTTCCACAATGGTGGTTAATTATTATTTGAAAATTAAAAAGCTTTTTAAAAACTATTTTTTGGTAGTTTTTTTTGCTGTTTTTTTTGCAACCGCTTTTTTAGGTGCTGCTTTTTTCTTTGTAGTAGATTTTTTATCAAATGCTTTTGGATCTTGTACAAGTATCATCTTTTTAACCGATTCCAAATCGATAACTGATAATTCTTCTGGAGTATATTTTCCATTGGAGCCCTGACCCACAATCTTTAACATCTTTTTTCCGAATTTAATAAAAGGACCCCAACGACCATTTTCGATGGATATCTTTTCTTCGGGCCATTGTTGTACATATCGATTGGCTTCTTTTTCAATTTTCTTTTCAATTAACTCATTACAATCTTGCTGAGACAATGAATCAAAATGATATGCACGAGGAATATTAATAAATAAGTTATTCCATTTTATAAAAGGTCCGAATCTTCCTTTACCTTTTGTAATTGGCTTTTCATCATAAAAGCCAATAGGAGCATCTTCTACCTGTTTTGCTTGAATAATTTCTATGGCTCTTTTGAGGTCTATCTCAGTAGGCTCTTCACCTTTTGGAATAGATATGAACTGTTCTCCCCATTTTACATAAGGACCAAATTTGCCGATACTGATTACAACATCCATCTCCTGATACATTCCTACATTCAATGGAAGTTTAAATAAGTCAAGCGCTTCTTCAAAAGTGATGGTTTCAATACTTTGAGTAGACTTAAGTTTGGCAAAACGAGGCTTTTCTTCGTCATTTTGAGCACCAATTTGAACCATGGGTCCATAGCGACCCATTCTGGCTGTTAAAGGTTTACCTTCCTCTGTTACACCCAATACTCTTTCACCAACTGCACGTTCTGCTGTTTCCATGGTATGTGTTACGCCTGAATGAAAAGGCTTGTAGAATGAGGCCACCATATTATTCCAGATGATTTTGCCTTCTGCAATCTCATCAAATTCTTTTTCAATATTCGCGGTAAAAGAATAATCCATTACATTTTCAAAATGCTGATTTAAAAAATCAGTAACCACTAATCCTAAATCTGTAGGAAATAATTTTGATTTTTCAGCTCCCGTATTTTCTTGTTCAGTTACCTTTTCTATTTTATCTGCTTGTAAAGAAAGAATTCTGAAATTTCTTTTGATGGCTTCCTTATCCTTTTTTTCAACATACGTTCTTTTGATAATGGTTGAAATAGTAGGAGCGTAAGTACTTGGTCTGCCAATGCCTAGCTCTTCTAACTTTTTTACTAAAGATGCTTCAGAATAACGAGCGCTATGTTTTGAGAATTTTTCTGTAGCGGTCATTTTATTAAAGACCAAGGATTGTCCAATTGTTAAATTGGGTAATCGACTTTCACCTTCTTCTTCATTATCTTCATCATCATTACCTTCCAAATAAACTTTTAAAAAGCCGTCAAATTTCAACACCTCACCACTAGCAGACAATTCGGTTTGATTAGTACTAATAGAAATTTTAGCCGTTGTTTTTTCTAATTCTGCATCACTCATTTGAGAAGCGATGGTTCTTTTCCAGATTAATTCATATAAACGATTTAATTCAGGATCTGCTACAGTATGATGTTCCATGTAAGTGGGTCTAATTGCCTCGTGGGCTTCTTGGGCACTTTCATTTTTATTTTTGTACTTTCTAACTTGTAGGTATTTGTCTCCATAACTAGAACTGATTTCAGATTTTATAGCCGCCATAGCCGTGTCGCTCAAATTGACACTATCTGTTCTCATGTAAGTTATTTTACCGCTCTCATATAATTTTTGAGCCAATAACATGGTTTTACTTACACCATATCCCAATTTTCTGCTAGCTTCTTGCTGTAATGTAGAAGTAGTGAATGGAGCGGCAGGAGTTCTTTTTCCTGGTCTAACTTGAATATCTTTTACTTGATAGCTAGCACCAACACAGGATTGCAAAAAAGATTCGGCTTGTTCTTCCTGATTAAATTTCTCACCTTCTGCTTTGAAATGAACTGTTTTATTATTTAAATCTGTTGCGGATAATGATGCTTCAATTTTAAAGTGTGCCGTAGGCTTAAACTGATTGATTTCTCTTTCTTTTTCTACAATTAACTTTACCGCTACGCTTTGGACTCTTCCAGCGCTTAATCCGCCTTTTTGACCAATTTTTCGCCACAAAACAGGACTTAATTCAAAACCCACTAATCGGTCAACCACTCTTCTGGCTTGTTGAGCATTTACCAAATTCATATTTATTAACCTGGGAGATTGCACTGCTTTTTGGATAGCTGGCTTAGTAATCTCATGAAAAACAATTCTTTTTGTAGTAGCAGGATCTAAATTTAATATTTCTGCTAGGTGCCAACTTATGCTTTCGCCTTCACGATCCTCATCCGATGCCAACCAAACTTCGTCTGCTTTTTTTGCTAAACTTTTCAATTCTTTTACCACTCTTTCCTTGTCGTCTGGAACAATGTATTTTGGCATGAAATTGTTATTTACATCAATGCCCATGTCATTCTTTTCCAAATCTCTAATATGTCCAAAACAACTTTTCACCTCGAAATCTTTCCCTAAGATCCCTTCAATGGTTTTAGCTTTAGCAGGAGACTCCACAATCAGTAAATTCTTAGCCATATATAGTTATTAATAAGAAGAATAAATAATTTTTGAACGCTTTCAAACACAGAAATTCGATGCAATATTAGTTTAAAAATGAAAAAACAATACATATCAGAAAAATTGTTTACCTCTTTACAACAAATAATAGAACCGAAATGAGTGTATTATTTTATTAAATTTATAAACAATGTTTCTATTTAAAACCCTTTGTAATCCTGAATTTTCAAAGATAAACGCATTACAAAAATTGCCCCGCCTACTTGCAACGTTTTTTTCTTTTAAAAAATATTTTTTTTCTTTTAATAAAAATTGAATTACGTAAACACCTAAATTATATTCTGTAATTTTAATAAACGTTAACGGATTTGGGTACATTATCATCTTAGTATCCAATAAAAAGGTTTATTTTATATAGTCTTAATTCAATACAATGAAAATATCCATTATAGGGTCAGGAAATGTTGCCACAATCTTTTCTAGAGTATTATTTAATAATCAACATGAAATAATACAAATAGCAAGTAGAAATATTGATCATGCCAAACAATTGTCGCAAGAAACAGGAGCAAACTACTGTACACTACATGAATTAAATACTCATGAGGCTGATATATATATAATAGCCGTTTCTGATAATGGACTTATAGAAATTGGCAAAACATTGAAACTGGGAAACAAACCCGTTTATCATACCGCAGGTTCAGTTTCAATTCATACACTGCAAAATGTATCTGCCAATTATGGAGTTGTATATCCATTACAAAGCTTAAGAAAGGAAATGAATGAGATCCCTCCAATACCATTGATGATTGATGCCAACAACAAAGTAACGATGTCATTGATTCAAGAATTAGCTAGCACTATCTCTCATCAAGTAGAAATAGCAAATGATGAAAAAAGAATTAAAATGCATGTAGCGGCTGTGTTTGCCTGCAATTTTACCAATCATCTTTACCAAATGTCAGCGGACTATTGTGAAAAGCATGGATTAGATTTCAATTTATTATATCCATTAATTAATGAAACAGCTCAACGAATCAAAAACGTTTTGCCTTTATCAGTGCAAACTGGACCTGCAATCAGAAAAGATATGGAAACCATTCATAAACATCTAAATATGTTACATGACTTGCCAGAACACGAGGAGATATACAAAAAGATGAGTGAATTAATTACTAAGACTTATTCATAAGGCATGACTATATCCGTTTGAACCTTATAAGGATCTTTTAATTTACCATCTTTATCAATTGGATCGGTAACGTAAATTTCGTAAGCAGGAGAGGAAGGCCTCTTTTTATTATCTTTCAACCATTCTTTTAATGCTTGGTAGGCTTGAACGGTTTCTTCATAGGGCCCATAAAAATGCGCAATGATTACTTTTGTTTTAGCTACCTGTCTCGCATTAACCCCTTTTGCAAATTTGCTTGGTAATTTATCAACGGCCACACCGGCTTCAAAAAAGAAAGGCGCTTTTTGGGTTTTATACCAAGCCATTGGGGCGCTCATCATTTTTAGCTTATTCTTTTTTATACAATTCGCTAATTGCTCCCCATAAATAGTTGCTAATTTTTTACTTAATCTGACACTGTTTTTCGCACTATCTTTTATTGTTAATAATTTATATGGTAAAGCCACTGTATCAGAAATATTAATAATGGGCACACTTCTTTCTGATGTATCAAACTTGCTTCTTGGCTTGTCTTTCTTTAAAATAACAGGATCAGGTATAACGGTATTATGATTATCTGAATTACAGGAGAAAGCTAAAAAAGCGGTACTTATTAAAACGAGAATTAGGGTAAGATCTTTTTGTTGAAATATATGTTTCATAATTTTAAAGTTACAAATATATTAATAAAAGTCACCTTCAATTTTTCCCATTCATTCCTATATCTTCTGTTGGCAAATACTATCAATTGCATAAAAACTGATCTTTGTATTTTTTTACACTTATGCTTTAATTTTTTTTTTTACATAATTCATGTAGGTTTGCATTCGAAAACTAACGTATGTATACTATCACATTCAAATTTGAACAAAAGGGTTTAGATAATATTACTCTTGATAATATTGAAGCAGATCAATCTATTTTAGAGGTTGCTTTAAAAAACAATATAGAATTGCATCATAATTGCGGAGGGGTTTGCGCTTGTAGTACTTGTCATTTATATGTAGAAAAAGGGGAGAATTTCATAGAGGAACTATCGGATAAAGAAGAAAATTTTATAGATAGAGCAGTAAATCCTAGACTAAACTCACGTTTAGGATGTCAATGCTTATTATATGCTGGATCAGGTGAAATAATTGTAACCTTACCAGATCAAACACAATTTTTGGGAGAATAATTAACATCATAAAACTTTCAATATGACTTTTGAACCACCGATTCATTGGAATGATTACGAAGACATTGCAATGAAATTATACGAAAAATTTGGCGATGAATTTGGTGAAAGTCAGATTTACAGAATCCGATTCACCGATTTACATAAATGGGTTCTTGAAATTCCCAACTTTGCAGGAAAAGCGGAAGAAAGTAATGAAGGTCACTTAGAAATGATACAAAGTACCTGGGTGTACGAATGGCGAGATGCACAAAAAGGATAGTTACACTTCTAAAACATTAATACATTGAATATTCTTCAGTCATTTAAACCGATTCAACTCATCGTTATGGATGTAGATGGGGTACTCACCAATGGTAATATCTTATTATTACAAGATGGGCAAATGGCACGAAACATGAATATTAAGGATGGATTTGCACTACAACTAGCCATAAAAAAAGGATACCAATTAATGGTCATTTCAGGCGCTTCAGATGATGCCGTTGCCAGAAGATTAGAGAAACTAGGTCTTACCGAAATTTTCTTAGGAGTAACCGATAAAGCTACATTGTTAGCCGAGAAAATTGCTGAGAAAAAATTAACGAAACAACAAGTGATTTTTATTGGAGACGACATACCCGATTACAGCGCCATGCAAATGGTGGGATTGCCTTGTTGCCCTTCTGACGCATCTCATGATATTAAAGAAATTGCTCAATATATTTCACCCTATAAAGGGGGAGAGGGTTGTGTAAGAGATATTTTGGAAAAAGTATTGAAATTAAATGATCATTGGGAACTACAAACTTCTATAGCCGCTAAATAATCAACGTCAGATGAAGCTATTCACCGCTTTTTTAAAGTTAATCCGTTGGAAAAATCTTCTTTTTATCGCAATAACACAAGTATTATTCTACTATTGTATTGTAGATTCAGTATATTTTCCTAACGCTGTTCATAAAGATAAATTCACACAGATAGATACGGTCTTTTTATTATTATTAATCGCCTCCATAACTATTGCAGCCGCAGGATATATCATCAACGATTATTTTGATTTACAAATTGACGCTTTGAATAAACCTGATAAAATGGTTGTTGATAAAATTGTAAAAAGAAGATGGGCCATGATTTGGCACCTGTTACTTTCTTTTATTGGCATTGGTTGCAGTTGGTATGTTTCTTTCATTTCCCATCATTGGATTATATTAATTGCAAATACGTTAAGCGCATTGCTTTTATGGTGGTACTCAACTACTTTTAAAAAACAACTTCTTATTGGAAACGTAATTATTTCTTTACTTACCGCTTGGGTAATTATAGTAGTATACTTTTTTGAAGGGGCAAACATCATTACAGAAGGAAGCTGGACAATACAAGTGTATGATTACGATGTAAAAAAACTTTTCAAACTAACGTCCATGTATGGCGGATTTGCTTTCATGATGTCACTCATCAGAGAAATTGTAAAAGATATTGAAGACATGCAAGGAGACGC
>CANGEW010000029.1 GCA_947452965.1 Chitinophagaceae bacterium
CCAACACTTACAACAGCAGTGGCCTTGGAACCAGAGCAAATCGATACATTGCTACCTGTTGGTACCAATGGGGCTGTTGTGACAATTGCGGCAACAACAGGTGTTCTCGTAGAAGATGAACAACCTGATATTGTGTTTGAAGTGCCTACATAATAGGTAGTAGTAGAAGACAGGCTTGGAGTGGTATAACTATTTCCAGATGCAATGGAAGTACCTCCAACAGATGAAGTATACCAATTGATTGTTTCACCAGCAAGTGCATTGGCAGTTAATGTAACTGAGCCGGCACTGCACCTACCCAAAGACGTTACTGCTGGGGCAACAGGCGAAGGATTAATCGTTAATTGCAAGGTTACAACACTGTCGCAACCTGCCGCATTTGAAGTTGTATATGTGTAGGTGCCACTTGATGTGTAAGTAGTACCATTCCAAACATAACTATCGCATGATGTTTGGGCTATAGTTGAGAAAGTCTGTTTTTTAACCTCTAAGTTTAGTACTGCAATTGAGTCGCAATTAACTGAGTTACTAGCCCTAAAACTATAAGTACCTGAAGTGCTATATCCAATTCCATTCCAAAAATATGGTACTTGATTAGAACAAATGGAAATATTGGTAACGCTGGAAGTAGGGTGATCAATTGTAAGATTTAGCGTATCTATGGACATACAACCAGCCTCATTTGTGTATGTATAAGTGTAAGTTCCGCTGGATGTATAGGTGATTCCATTCCAAGTGTAACTATCACATGATGTTTGAGTAGTTACATTATGCGTACTTGATTTAATTGTAAGCTTTAGCGTGTCGTCAGAAGGACAACTCACTTCATTTATGTAGGCGTACGTGTAAGTTCCGCTCGATGTATAGGTGGTTCCATTCCATACATAACTATCACAAGATGTTTGGGTAGTTACATTATGCGTGCTCGATTTAATCGTAAGCTTGAGCGTGTCGACAGAAGGACAATCCACTCCATTTGTGTAGGCAAACGTGTAAGTTCCGCTCGATGTGTAAGTGGTGCCGTTCCAAGTATAACTATCGCAACTAGTTTGCGAAGACACATTATGAGTGCTAGATTTAATCGTAAGCTTGAGCGTGTCGACAGAAGGACAACCCACTCCATTTGTGTAGGCAAACGTGTATGTCCCGCTAGTTGTGTAAGTGGTGCCGTTCCAAGTATAACTATCACAAGATGTTTGCGTAGTTACATTATGAGTGCTAGATTTAACTGTAAGCTTGAGCGTGTCGACAGAAGGACAACTCACTTCATTTGTGTATGGGTATGTGTAGATACCGCTAGATGTGTAAGTGTTGCCGTTCCAAGTATAACTATCGCAGGATGTTTGAGTAGTTACATTATGCGTGCTAAATTTAATCGTAAGCTTGAGCGTGTCGACAGAAGGACAACTCAATCCATTTGTGTAGACGTATGTGTATGTACCGCTTGATGTGTAAGTAATGCCATTCCAAAAATAACTATCGCATGCAGTTTGGGTGGTTACATTATGAGTGCTCGATTTAATTGTAAGTTTTAGCGTGTCGACAGAAGGACAACCCACTCCGTTTGTATAGACATAAGTATATGTTCCGCTCGATGTGTAAGTGGTTCCGTTCCAAGTATAACTATCACAACTAGTTTGCGTAGACACATTATGAGTGCTCGATTTAATTGTAAGCTTGAGCGTGTCGACAGAAGGACAACTCACTCCATTTGTGTAAGCGTAAGTATAAGTTCCGCTCGATGTGTAGGTGGTTCCATTCCAAAAATAACTATCGCATGATGTTTGGGATGTTACGTTATGAGTCCTTGATTTAATTGTTAGCAGCAGATAAGCAATGCTATCACAACCAACTGAATTACTAGTTGTATAATTTTTTGTTCCGGAAGTTGTATAATTTACTCCATTCCAAAAGTAGCTATCGCAAGATGTAATTGTAGTGGTAGAGTTAGTTGCATTTTTAATTGACAACTGAATGTATGCAACAGAATCCTGACCTAAACTTCCCAAATAACGAGTATTATAAATACCACTTGTTGTATATGTTGTATTATTTAAATAATAACTAGTACATGCCTCCACATAATTCATGCCATTTCCCGAAACAGAAACAGTATTGGTTAGTGCCTTATTATTCGTCACAGAAATAAATCCCGAATAGATGTTGGGGGTCGTTGGAACAAATCGTACATAAATTGTAGTATTAGATAATATGCCTGAAGTATTGGGTGATAGTGTGAGTAATGATGTAAATCCAGCTCCTGAAGAAAATGAAATTTGAAATCCATTAGGAGCAGAAAGTATAATATTTTCATAGGTTTGTGAAGCTGACACCACAAAAGATTTTGTTATAGAAACTGTATTAACTAGCTGATTACCAAAAGGCGTAATTGTTCCAACAGTAGTTTGCTCATTATTTGCTAAGACTGATATATTTGAAGATGTTAATGCACTACCCGAACTTAATGCAGCAGCACTGATAGTTAGATTAACATTAGAAACACTTGTATCAAAATCAGTATTATTATATGCTAACGTAATAATAGCGGTCGAGGGAGAAGTTGCTTGTACACTAGAAATCGATAACCCGGAAGGAACATTATTTAATGCGAACTGATTCGTATTTAATGATGTTGGATTAGAGGAAAAGGCCGCAAAAGATGTATTCGTAAGTGTTAATGTTATAGCGGCGTTATTTAAAGCATTTTCTGTTAATTGATTGGCAGAAGACAGAGTTGCAGTAGCTGGTTCAGAAATTGTATTGGTTCGTGTATACCAAATGGGAGCAGTAATGGTTCGTTTTCCATTAATAGTAATATCTAAATAATAATATCTTGTATTTCCTATAGCCAAATTATTGTCAACATATGTTAATGTACTCGTTGTGCTACTACTTAATTGTGTTGCTACTACTCCACTTCCTGGAATTCCATACATTAATTTTATGGTTCTGGTTGTTCCAATACTGGTAGGATCATTAACTGTAACATTAATTGCAGGTGAACTATTAGCCGAAATAATGCTTCCAATAGCGTTGTTATTAATCGTGAAAGACACTTTTGTGTCAAGATCTTCTGTTGCGTAAAATCTTCTTGCTTTTATTGCGGCAAATAAATTCGCTTTGGTTAGACTAGGAGCTAAAACCACTAACCTGTTCTGATTAGCTCTGCCAAAATTTGTATAGTGGGTATCATGATCCATAAACGGGCCAATATGATATCCTTTTGACAACATTTTGGTATAATAAGACAAAAATCCTACTGATGCAGGAAAATCACTATAGGAAGTATCTACAGAAAAGGCAGGTCCACTTTCAATAGCAGATCCAATTACACAACTATCAACCATAGACGAATAAGAAATATTAGAAATGTTCTCATAGTCATTGGAGTTAGGATGAGCATACGATGCAAATGCATTCCCCTGTTTGTTAAGCATTCTAAATAGTCCGGTAGTTCCTGTTGTTGATGGTGTACCGAGATAATCGCTTTTGGCCACATAAACATTATAATTATTCGTCTCCCAACCTATTAAAGAATCAATTCCATAAATTAATACGTGACCACCTCCACTTATAACACCCCATTCTTGTCCATATAATGCTATAAAACTAGAGTTTGTAGCAGCATTTGCTTGAGATACTCCCAAAGCATAACTACTCAAACTCATTCCAGCCCCAGAATGGTTATGTTCAGATATGCCCAAAAAATCCATTCCTAAAGAATTTTTAGCATACGCATAATCATCAGCAGGCGTAAATGTTGACTTATCTTTATTTCCATCAGAATAACTGGAATGTGCATGTAAATTTCCAAAATAATAATTATATGCCGAAGTGGAAGATGTAGTAAAATTACCCTTTAAAGGTGTATTTAGATTATACTTTGTTCCACCAATACAAGTCGAATTTTTAGAAAATATATAAAAATAATAAGTAGAAGAAGCAGACAGGTTTCCAACAAAAAAACTCGAAGAAGAATTATTTGAAAGAACAGTAGCATTTCCTATAGATGCCCCGATTGAATAATCGATGTTATTAGCAGGCGTTTGGGAGAGAGAAGATGATGTACTATACAAAATCAAATAGCTATCTGCTGAAAAAGCTGCTGTAAATGTACCAGTAATGGAAGTATTATCACCAGATAACAGCAAACTAGTAGGTTGTGCAGTTGGAGCAATACAATTAGTTGTTAATGAAATTGTTGTTACCGAACCTGATAGAGGCGCCGAAATAAAATAAAGTGGCCCTCCTGTACATGATTGGGAGTTTATTGAAAAAATATAATAATAATAAGTAGTACCCGAATTCAAAGAATCGGACATAAAAGATACTGATGCATCCCTATTTACGACCACTCCACCACCAATTACATCGCCTTTTGAATAAACCACCCCATTGACTGGATTGGTACTCAGAGTTGAATTGAGACTTCTAACAACAAGATATTCATCAACAGCAGTCGCAGACGTGAAGTTACCTTGTGCACTGTTTGTGGTAACATTTGAAAAAGTTAAAAGTGTTGGTTGTGAAACAGGTGATATACATGCAGAAATTCCTGTACTCGTAAAAACATTCCCTGATAGTGGATTTGTAATATTATACTTGGGGCCTCCTAAACATTGATTATTATATGAAAAAACATAAAAATAATAAGCAGTAGAGGGACTTAGATTATTAATAGAAAAGCTTAATGAATTACTTGCAGAAACAACACTTGCATCACCTATATTATCTCCAATATTATAAGAAACTCCATCAACAGGCAATGAAGTCAATTCATTATTATTGCTAATTACTACCAAATAGTTGTCAGTATAAGTCGCAGCAGATATAAAGGCTCCATCAATACTTGTACTCCCAATCGTTGTAAAATTTATACCAGTTGGTTGTGAGGCAGGAGTAACACATGGTGTAGCACTAGGAGTTACTGATGCCCATGTAGTTCCAACCCTAATTTCATCCATTTCTATGAATGGAGTTCCAGTTGATATGTTTTGCCTTAAAAAAAAATAAGATAACGGAGTTAAATCAGTCCCCACCGCAGAAGTAACATTTGTGGTGGGCTCAGTAGCAGACATAAATGAATTGCTGTTAACCCACAATTTGCTTACATCATTATTGGTTCCTGAAATGATTTGATAAGCCCCTACAATAAAATTTGAAACGCCCAGTGTAAAATCTGTATTTAACCATGAAATAGTGCTATTACTTCTTGTTGAAATACCAATATTATACTTCGTAGCATCCAAACTGCTTTTTCTTAATTGAATACAAGCTGCAAAATTTGTAGAGTTAGCCGCTAATCCCGTAAAATAACCTCCCGTTGTATTTAAACTCCCAAGAGATGAAACATTTAAAATAAAAGAAAAATATACAGTTGTTCCAGCCGTATTTTGAGATGTAAATGAACGTAAACAGTCTGTTCCATCCGCATCAAAGATGATTTTATTTCCAGCAGAAGGACTTAATCCAGAAAAAGACAAATTACCATTTGCCACTAAAATCGAATCGCCAGAATTAAGATTTGTCCATAAACCACCGCTAGCTTTACTCAACCCATCTGTAGAACTTGAATTATAGTTGAAAGATTCTTGAAGTAAAATTTGAGCGTAAGATTCTTTCGAAAAAAATAACTGAAATAAAAATATAAAATATAAAATGGTTTTTCTAGCAATCATATCGAAAATCATTCATGAAAAAATGTAATTCTATTTTCAATGAGAAAAAACCCAATTAAAAATGAGAAAAACTTTTAATCCATGAAGATATAATCTTTTTAGTATTTAACTAAAAACTATTAAAAAATTCAATAAGACTACGTATTTCTACTATGTATGAAAATTGATTATTCTTTTTCTTCTTCTTTACTTTCCTTATCCTTTTTTGCATTCTTCTTTACTTTGTTGGCATGGCGACCACTTCCATCACCGGTATCAACGATTCCATTTTGAGGAGATAATTCATCTAAAACAGATTGTAATTTTTTTAACGCATCCTTTGATTCTGGTGTTGTATTTTCAGCAGTAATTAATCTCTCCTCGTAAGGTGCATTAGACATATCGAACAATTCGCCCGCTTGATTCAATTTCCAGTTTTGAGATCTTACATACCAGTTCTTTCCGAGTTCTACAAAAATCCAATCTCTTTCTGCTCCTGATTTTCCAAATATTTGATTGGCAAAACTCTTACCATCCACTTTAATATCCTTAGGTAATTTTGCACCAGCTATCTCAGCAAATGTTGGCAAAAAGTCACTGCCATCTACCAACTGATTAGTAACCAATTGAGGAGCAACTACACCAGGCCAATTTATGATCATTGGAACCAACCCTCCACATTCTTTCATCTCTCCTTTTTTACCGGAAAGCTTCTTTCCATATATTGTAGAATTTGTACACCAAGGATTACTTGTGCCATTATCGCCCATAAAAACAATTAAAGTATTCTCTCTTAATTTCATACTATCTAAAGAATGAATCAATTTACCAACCAGTTTATCCATGTATACTACATTATCAGCAAATAATGAGAAGGGCTCTTTTGTATCTTCTTTTGTGTCGGGCGTTGGCAATATTTCACCATGCACGTGCGACATAGGGTAATAAGCATAAAAAGGTTTATCCTTGTGTGTTTCTATAAAATGAATAAGGTGATTATGCATTAAATCTGGCATGTATTCCTTATCGTCTAATAATTTATCAACGCCATTTTCACTATAGGGCATTTTTTTATCTCCTTTATTCCAATATACTCCACTTTTATAAAACCTTAAATAATCATCAAAGCCAAATTCTGCAGGCCCTAATGGCAGTTGACCCCATTTGCCCACACAGGTTGTAACATATCCAGCTGATTTCAAAATCTTGGGCATCATAATTTCTACATTAGGCTTCATTTGTCCGGTTGCGTCTTGATTCACAGCCCCTGTTCTGAAAGCATATCTTCCGGTAAGTATAAGAGCTCTTGATGGCCCACATAAAGGTGCTGTAAATGTATGTTTGAACATCATACCATTTTTTGCCAATTCATCTACATTAGGCGTTTTGTAATTATCAGCACCATAGCAACTCACATTACCAATGCCTAAATCATCAGCCAAAATGAAAATAATGTTAGGCTTTTGACTACTTTTATTTTTATTCTTCTTTGATTGAGCATATACAAATGTTGAACAAAGTATAAGACCCAAAAACAAAAATCTTTTCATTACTTTCTTTTTTATATTAAAAAATAACCACTATTTAATCGCCCTTTTCTTTCCAATTGGTTGTATCTCCTTTTAGTCGTGTAAGCGCTTTCCATTCTGTTTCAATACCCTTATCTCCTTGTTCGTTCATCCATGATTGTAACTCCGAAAGTAATTTTTCTTTTGTTTTTTTCATGGAATTATCATCGGCTAAATTTTTCAATTCGTATGGATCGTTTTTAATATCGTACAACTCAAACTCTGGTCTGTTACGATACAATTTGGCTCTTTTAATTTCATCATTAGTTCCATCTGCTTTGTTTAACCAGGATTCATATAATTTATTTCCTGGCCTTGAGCCTGAACTTAAAAAATCTTCTTTGTAATTTAAATTCCAAATGAGTTTATAGTTATGATCTTGAATTGAACGCACTGGATAACAATCTGAACCATGTGAAATACCTCTTGTAGTGTGAACTCCGTATACATACTTTCTAACCTCATTATTTTTTCCAGTAAATGCATCATAAAAACTCGATCCATCTAACGACATTTTTTGATCTTTGTCGCCTCTCAAAGATTTTGGATCACCGCCTGCACATTGATATAAAGTGGGTAACACATCAATATATTGAGTAAGAATACCGGTTCTTGTGTTAGGCTTGATTACTTTTGGCCAACGTGCTATAAATGCAGCTTTCAATCCCATATTATAACAAGTCCACTTTCCAAAAGGCAATGATGATCCATGTTCGCTTGTAAACATCATTAAAGTATTGTCTTTGTTATTATATCTGTCAACCATATCCATACAGAAACCAAGTAAACTATCTGCGTAAGTAATTTCAGCATAATATTTAACCAAAGAAACTCTTGTTTCTTTGGTATCAATTAAAAATGGAGGCACGGTTAGTTTTTTTGCATTGTATTGATCAGGATTTCCTCTATTCCATGGACTATGTGGCTGATTGGTAGCAACAATCAATAAGTATGGTTTAGATTTATCTTTATTAATAAATTTTTCTGCATCATTTAAATTAATATCAATACCCTCACCATTATCACTATTTCTTCCACCTAAATATTCGAAAGGGAAATTAGCCATTGGGGCATAATGTTGTTTTCCTATTAATGCAACACGATAACCAATCTTAGTGAAATCCTGTACCATACTGATGATATTGTCATAAACCTGCGCATGATTAGGATAAGAACCATTTTTAACAGGAAAAATACCCGTATATAAACTCTGACGAGTAGGTCCGCACATAGCTGTTGCATTATTCATATTGTCAAAACAAATACCTTCATTTGCTAACCTTGCCATATTGGGAGTATGTACATCTTTATTACCGTATGGTTCACAAGCTGTTGAGGTCATGTCATCAGCAATAAACAATAAAATATCCGGCTTTTTTTCAACAATATTATTTTTAGCATTTCTCTTTTTTTCGAAATGTCTAGTATGTATTTGAATAAGGTTGTTTGTAACATCTTGTTCATTATAAGAAATAACATTTGTTATGTCGCTTTTTTCATTTCTAAGAATTGCTGTACTTTTCTTTTTGTTCAAAGATCCCAGGAATGAAGAAAGACAAGCAACCAGGGTAATGCAAGTCAAAATTTTAAAAACTGTTTTTTTTGTCATGTTGTTTATATTATTCATTAATAAATTAATTTTTACAATCCCAAACCTTGAAATTTTTATACGAAAAATGTGTCCACTGCATTTGCCTAAAACCTATTTTTCCGTCTTCTAAAATTTTACCAAAAGTCACACCATCATCGGTCCAATCAATAATTTTTCTGTCATCTACAAACATTTGAATCTTACCTTCATATTTAATTAGTTTCAAATGATGCAAAGACAATGATTCAACAGGAATTCCTCTTTCACCGGAAAGCACTAAATGAAATCCTTTATTTTTTCTCAAGTTAGCCGTTTCTCTATGCGCATCATCTTTTGCATTTGCATAATAAGAAATATGATAACAATTCATTGCTCCTTTGGTATAATCTGTAAATACTCCTGTTGATCTTTTAGGCATTGATGAATCAAAAATACTTTGTCCATTTAATCCCTTTGCGCAAAAGAATACAATGGCTAATCCCGCATCGGTTTCATAGTTTTGAGCATCCCATTCTGCAATAAAATTTCCAGGAAAATCATAAGGGCACCAAAATACGTGATGAGATGATTCTTGCGGAGAATACATATGCATAATACCATTTATAAATTCAACCTTGCCATTCCCTTCCATTTTCCAATCTTTTACATCAGATTCATTTGAAAAAGAATTTGAGTACAATAATTTCCCTTTTTTATACTCCTGAGACATGAGCGCTAAGGGAACAAAAAACATCAAATAAGCAATAATTATTTTTTTCATCTTACATCAATAGTTATAAATATTAACGATCACTTACACATCTAAATCCAACATGCTCCATTCCTGAATCTTGCGAACTTTTCATTCTACTGGAATTTCTATAACCACTGCAATATGATTCATTACATAAAAAACTTCCCCCACGCATTACTCTTTTTTTTACGAGTGGTTCATCAGGATCGTAACTCTTTACAGGCCCTTTAGGATTGATGGCTTTTTTATTTTTAAATTCTTGGTAATAAGTATTATTATATAAATCGGAACACCATTCCCAAACATTTCCGGACATATCATACAACCCGTATCCATTTGACTGAAAGGACTTGACAGGAGAAGAAAGAAAAAATGAATCTTTCAACTCATTCTTATTTGGGAAACTTCCTTGCCAATAATTACATTTAACTTTTCCTGAATCAACTGGCTCATTTCCCCAAGAATATATTGTATTTTGATAACCACCTCTGGCTGCATATTCCCATTCTGCTTCAGTAGGCAAACGTTTTCCCGACCATTTGCAATAAGCTACGGCATCATCCCAGCTAACATGAACAACCGGGAACTTTTCTTTCCCTTCAATTGAACTATTGGGCCCATCCGGATGTTTCCAATCGGCACCATGTGTCCACTGCCACCATTGACTATAGTCTGATAATTCAACAGGATCAGACGTAGGGACAAAAACCAATGAGGCCGCTTTTAATGCTGACGAGTCAGGCATCGGCGTATCCTTTGGCAATTGTTTTTTCATCTCTTTCCAATCAACATCTTTCTCTGCAGTTGTTAAGTATCCAGTAGCTTTCACAAATTCAGTAAATGCTTCGTTGGTGACCTCCGTTTCATCCATATAAAAGCCATTCAATTGAACTGCATGTTTTGGAAATTCATCTTGTCTTGCTTGATCATTATCACCACCCATCATAAAGTTGCCAGCCGGAATCCATACCATTCCTTTATGATCAATATTAGCAGAAGATTTATTATTATTTTTGGATTGAGCAGTATTTATTTTTTGTGTACCAAATCTATTAGGAATTTTTTTTGTACAACAAGATTTGGCTTTGTCACAATTCACAGATTTAGTGACTTGCGTAAAAGCAGGCGAATACATAAGGAAAGTAAAAAGAAAAAGAAAATATACTCTAACGCTCATTATTTATTTGATTGTTGTGATACAAAAAAGTCTAACATAGCTTTTCTCAATTTTTCTGATTGAGTTTTGTAAGAAACTTCATTAATAACATTAACTTTTTCAAGAGGATCTTTATCATAGTCATACAATTCCTCACCAACAATATACTTCTTATCAAATGGCTGAGTACTTCTGAAGTCATTACCCATCCATATCGTATATCGGTAATTGCTATTTCTAATTGAATAGCCCATTACTTTAGCTGCAGCATACCCTAATCTATCTGTTTCGGGATCATTTCCACTTCTTGGATATTGGCTAACAGAAAACTCTTTCACTTTTGTTGAGGGATTTTTCATAACTGAAACTAAACTTTTCCCATCAAGTATAGAAGGAATTTTTAAACCAGACAACTCACATAATGTTGGAAAGATATCTACAAATTCAGTCTGCGATTTGCTTACACTGTGCTTAATACTAGGCGAAGAAATGATTAATGGTGCGTGTGTGGCATTTTCAAAATTTGTATGCTTACACCATAAATTATGATCACCTAAATGCCATCCATGATCACCCCACAAAACAATGATAGTGTTTTTTGTAAGCCCCAAGGAATCTAAAGTATTTAATAAAATACCGACTTGAGCATCGGTATAGGATACACAAGCATAATACCCATGAATTAACTCCTGTTGTTTTTCGATTGGCAATGACACTCCATAATCTTTTTGATCGGTAAATGACAATAAAGGAGGAATATCGGTATATGCTCTTATTTCACCTGCATTGTGGTAAGCAACATCAACTGCATTTTTTGATTTTTCTTGAAAAGGAGCAATTGGCATTTTCTCTCTCTGGTATAAATCCCAGTATTTTTTGGGGGCTACGAATGGAAGATGTGGTTTTGCAAATCCAACGGCAAAAAAGAATGGTTGATTTTTCTTTTTGAGATCAATAAGAATATCTTTTGCTTGTAAAGCATTGGCTCCATCGTTGTACGCATTATCAGGAACATCAATACACTCTGTAGTAGGTTTCATTTTTGTTAAAGCATATTCATTGGCTTCTGATTTTTTCATACCCTTATCCATAGCTTCATTGAAATATTGCTCAAGTACTTTCTTCGTCTCAGGTTTTTGATACCTTAAGTTTGCTGGTTCGCCAAAACGAGCATCATAATATTTAGGATTTGTTTTGTAATAAGGTACAGACCATGATGGCTTATCTAAATCTTTATCAACGTCTCTTGGATCATACACTTTTCCGATCCCTTGTGTAGAATACCCATTCATTGAGAAATATTGTGGCAATGACAAAATATCTGGATTCATATTTCTCATCGGTGTTTTAAGATCCCAAACCTTTGTATAATCAGGCCTTTTCCCTGTCATCAAACTGGCTCTTGTTGGCCCGCAAACAGCTTGTTGACAATAATTATTTAAAAAGACAGTCCCCATTTTTGCAAGTCGATCTATATTAGGTGTTTTAACCATTGAATCACCATAACAACCTAAAATTGTTTTTAAATCATCTATAGCAATAAATAAAACATTTGGCTTTTCATTTGTTTGAGCAAAATTTTTAGTAGAAAAAAGAAAAAGAAATAATACGGTGAGCGATCTTTTAAAAGTCATTGTAATTGAATTAATGTTGAATTGATTTTATTGTTTAATAAATTTTAGTGTTTGACCTTCTTCGTTTTTAATGAAATACATTCCTGTATGTAAAAAGGAAACATTTATTTTCTTTGAATCATTTATTTTAGTGGATAATACCATTCTTCCTAAATAATCATAAATAAAAAAACGATTACCCATTAATTGACTGCAAGATAATTCGATATAGTTTGTAACAACATTATTTTTGATTTCGAAACTATTTTTAACAAAATTCAATTGAATAGTTTTCGAGTACTCATAGACTCCATTTAAATCTATTTGTTTAATTCGGTAATAATTAACTCCAAATGCAGGATATAGATGATCAAAACTAAAATTGCATTCATCTTTATTAATGCAAGTATTTGCAACAATTCCAATTTCTTTAAAATCAATTCCGTTGATAGACCATTGTACTATAAATTCTTTGCTATTGATATTGCCAGATGTTGTCCATGTCAAATTAGACCAATATTTTCTATTCTGAGCTTGAAAATTTAAGAATTTCACAGGAAGTGTATTACCCAGCCTTTCATTTAATTGTTGAATAAATAAACTTGGTATAGAAACAATATGACTCCCTTCAGACTCTACAAAACCCATGGGCCATGTTCCTAAATCTCCCACTCCAGTAATCCAGTTTCTACAACCAACTGCCCAATTTGTATTGTCTCCTTCAGGATCCTGAAGTACTAATCTTTGTCCTTCACAATTCCAAAACATAGTTTCTGCTCCAGCCCAACCGTGACCCGTACCCGAATTAGTTCTATTTTGAACAGCAAAAAATCCATCACCAATAATATTATCAAATAAAACACCCGTCGACCATCTTTGATGTGGCCCGATATCCGCTTGCTGTAGAGTTGCCGTGCAATTGTAAAAAACATTAGGCCCTGCTGTTCTGCTCCCAGTAACAAAATCATGTCTGCCATTTCGGGTAAAGCAGTCCCTTACGAGTGACCTTTGACCATCTATATTAAATGAATATCTTTCCCCACCAGATAATGTAGATTTTCCGTCAATCATTTTACAATTTTGAACAGTTACCCAGCTTGCCCCATCTTCAATATGTATAGCAGAATGTCCAAAATAGTATACATCAACGTTAGTTGCCCAACAATTGATTGCATTATTAAAGGCTACAGCATCCCAGCCATGGTTATTATCATATTCAGATGCATAATTTGATGCTAACCGAATATTTTCAATTCCACAATTTTGAATTCTTCTTTCTGTATACTTATACACTTCTCCTTTTACATAATTCGTATCCAATAAGTCGGTTAATGATGCATCAATAGTAATCACATCTCCATTAACAGCCGTAACTTTTCTTTCATAATAAATATCATAGGCAGATGGAACCCAATTTGTAATGCCTGTCATGGCAGGATTGATATATGATAATGAGTCCATGTGTAGCATATGAATCCACGCTTGATTAGGCACAGTATGGACTAATATTGAATTCCCCACTTGAAAAGTATGACCTGTTGCAACTCTAAATTGTTTCGAACCATATGGCACATATGAATCTACAATTGCTTTCTTAGAAGAACTGCTTTTACTATAATACAAAGGCCCTAAAAAATACACCAACGTATGTTGCGACTGTTTTGTTGCGACAAAATTTGTACCTGTAGCGCTGTCTGCACCTTCACCTCTTAAAATAATTCCTCCTGCAGTTATTTTTATTGTATCACTAATATTATAAGTACCTCTTCTAAAAAGAACAGCTCCCCTTATTCCGTTTACATCAGGTGCAAGACCTGCAACATAATTTATCGCATTTTGAATATTAGTAAGATTATCTCCAGCTACAGGATCGACTATTTTTACCACTGCAACCGATGGAATAGCAGACTCACTATTCATATATCCAACTCCACTAAAATCAGGCACTTTGTTTCCTCTTGCATCAGATTGATAAACTAATCTACCTAAAGAATCTAAAGAAACGATACTAGATACCTGTGCAAAACTGATGTTCGAGTTAAACAATAAAACAAAAATTATTAAATGATTTTTTTTCATACATTCTTTACTTTATAAACACTCTTGATTTGTTCATTTAAAGATTACTGATTAAAAAAACTTTTAACAAACAATAATACTTATCTATCTAAAAAACGCCATGGTTCAAAATCATTGAACCATGGCGTTTACATTTATCAGCCGATTTCTTTTCTTAGTACTTCAACACTTTAGTTGTAGTGGTGTTTTTACCCTGACGAACTTCGATTAAGTATGTACCAGCCTTAAGATCTGATCCCAGGTTCAAGGTTTGATTCGGTGTTATATTCACCATCTTCAACACTCTGCCCTGTAAATCCATCACTCTCGCTGTTATTACTCCTCCCTCATTCGCAGTACCCTTCACCTGTACGTTGAAGTTACTCATCGTTGGGTTAGGGAACACACTCACTTGCATGCTCTCTGACTGTGGCATCGTTGCTACTGTCTTAGCCGTAAACGGTGTACATGCTACCAAGGTTACTCTCAATGCCTTACTCGCTGTTGCATTACCACATGCATTCGCAGCTCTTACTCTTATAGAGTCTGTAGTTGCTGTCGCTGAGGTAGTTGCATATCTCACCTTGATGATGTTACCTGTACTGCCTGAGTCTAACGTACCTCCCGCTGGTATCGTCCA
>CANGEW010000030.1 GCA_947452965.1 Chitinophagaceae bacterium
ACTATATAGTTGTAATGCTAAATTTGATAATTGGGTGATAGTTGCTCTTTTTTGATTTACTTCAAATGCTTCTTTGCTGAGTTGCTCAGCTCGGTTCTGCATACTTCTGGTAATATGTAATGACTCGATTCGTTTTTCAAATGAAATAACCTGTATTAAAAAAGTATGCTGATGATGATTGATAGCAAACTCTTTTACTTTTTCAAGAATTTTTAAACTTTGATGGTATAGGCCTTTATTATATAGAATTCTAGCATAGTCTAACTGCTCATTCATCTGCAAATCAATACTCTCATTTATTTTAATCACTCTTAAACTAGCCAGTAATTGTTTGTACAAATGTGTTTTTACATTGGAGAGCTGAGGTTTGGCTATGGAACCGAGCTTTTTTAGTAATAAAGGCTCATCATATTCCTTAAGTTTGTCTATTGCATCAAATAATTCTATGATTTTGAGATCCTTGTTACCTGAATTTCTTTGAATATATAGCTTAAAATTACGTTTTTCCGACTTCTCGAGGGAATGAATTAAATGAAATAATATGTCAGTATTTCGGTTGGGCATCATTAAAGAGCTGTATTAAAAACCAATACAGTAGGCGCTTTTAGAAAAAAATAGGCCTTTTACACATCATTAAACAAACAAGAAGTTGTGTTGTAGGGGCCAAAAAAATGCGCCAAATTTGTTTAAGAATTAGGCGCTTAAGAAATTAGACAAGCAATCGTTAAGTGAAATCTGATTCCAAAATTAATATTATTCTTTACATAACCATATTTCGATAACAAAAGTTATCAACATTTTTCAGGCAAGCAATCGTTAGAGTCGCCCCGTTTCTACGGGGTGGCCTTTTTTATACCAATTCCTTCCACACCTCTCACAAAATATGAATCATAATTACATCTAATTAGAGACAAGCCCTTATCATTAAGGATAATTTACATTCAATTATATTTTTTGTACCAATATAATTGAACCTTCATGATGAATACAATAATGAATGGCAAGGAGTCTGCTGTAAAAACTCAAGAATATAAATTACTTAAATGTCCGACAGGTATAAAGGGTTTTGATGAAATTAGTTTTGGTGGTTTACCCAGAAACCGTCCCACCTTAGTTGTGGGAACCATTGGATCAGGAAAAACCTTTTTTTCAATGGAGTTTCTTTTAAATGGTGTAATTCGATATAATGAAACGGGTGTATTTATGACATTTGAAGAAAAAACGGAGGAGTTAATTACAAATGTATCATCGTTGAAATACAATTTACCACAACTTATTAATGATAAAAAGATTCATTTAGAACATTTGCTCATAAACCAAAATGAGGTTCATGAAGCAGGAAAGTACAATATTGATGGCCTGTTCGTAAGACTTGATTTAGCGATAAAAAAAACAAAAGCAAAAAGAATAGTGTTAGATTCAATGGATACGCTTTTCCTCAATCTTGATAAAAAAATGTTAACTGCAGAATTTCATAGGCTTTTCACTTGGCTAAAAGACAGGAACGTATCTGCAATTATTACAGCTGAATTAGGGGACACCTTTCTTACCAGATTAGGATTAGAAGAAAATATAGCAGATTGTGTAATTGAATTAACGAATCGGGTTATTAATCAAATTTCGACAAGAAGAATAAGAATAATAAAATACAGAGGATCAAATCATGCCAATAATGAATATCCATTTATTATTGATGCTAATGGAATGAACGTTTTCCCGATAGTATTAAGACTATTTGATCAAAAAATTTTAAGCAAAAGGATTTTTTCTGGCATAAAAAAATTAGACGAGATGCTTGACAACAAAGGTTTTTTTGTTGGCAGTAGTATTTTAATTTCTGGTACAGCTGGTACGGGAAAAACAAGTATCGTTAGTTCTTTTGCGAAAAGTGCATGTAACGAAAATTCAAAATGTTTATTTTGTCTTTTTGAAGAAGCACCCAACCAACTTATAAGAAACATGTTATCTATAGGCATTTCTTTAGATGAATTTGTTAAGGATGGATTAATAGAATTTTATTATGCCAGACCAAGTTTACAAGACTTGGAATTACATTTTATGGAAATAAAAGAAATTATCGAAAAAACAAAACCAATGGTTATACTACTTGATCCTGTTACTAATTTAATGACTGAAGGTCCAAACAGTGATGTTAGAAGTATGTTAACTAGATTTGTAGATTTTTTAAAAATGAAAAATATTACTGTGATGTTTACGGCTGCAATAACATTGGGGTCAATTTCTCAAAACCCAAGTGATGAAGGAATCTCATCTATGGTAGACACTTGGATAATGCTTGATGATTTAGTTTTTGATAAGAAAAGAACAAGAACTATTTCAGTTATGAAATCAAGAGGCATGATCCATTCTAAAGATGTAAGAGAATTTATAATAAGTACTAATGGTATTGAAATTGCTAAATTAGATGCCAACAAAAAATAGTCTGATATTTTATCGGGTTAAAATTGCTAATATAGATGGTATCCATTAAAAAAAAATACAAGTTCGATCTCTTCATTTCCGGAAAAACAGATTTGTCAAATTTTGCTATTGGCAATATTAAAAGAATATTGGAAAAAAACATAAGCGGGCAGTACCAATTCGATATTATTGATATACAAGAACATCCAGAAATAGCCAGCAGAGAACAAATCATCACAATACCAATTTTAATAAAAAAACTTCCATTGCCAGAAGTAAGAATGACTGGCGATTTTTCTGACTCACAAAAAGTATTACATGATCTGCTTATTTATAATTAAAAAAAATGAATAAAAATTACAATATAGAACTCGATTCTATTTTAGAAGAACTGATAGTTGAATACGAAAAGCAGAATAAGGGATTGCAATTTTATTCTAATGAGATCCCTTTATCCATAAATGAAAGAATAACAAAAAAAATGCTAGAAAATTTTGACTTGCAAGCATGGGAAATTAATATTCTTTTTTATACTCTATTAATAGACAAATACTTAAAAAGCATTGATCCACTTGCGATTTCATTGGAAGGATTAGTATTTAGAAATAATGGCGGCTATGTACAAAAAGCAATTAATGACAAAAAAGAATCTTTAAAAGTTGAATCTATTCAAAATGACTTTAGAAAATACTCTTTTGGACTGATGGTATTTACAGCTATTGTTGCATTAGGGACAATTATTTCGGCCGTTTACTTTTCGATAGAGATTTATAAATACTTTATAGGAATGGGGAAATAGACACAACAGCTATTTTTTGAAAACATAAAAATTATATACTAATCTTAAAATTGGTTTTGAAGACTTTATATTAGATAAATATTTTCAAAAAAATATTTCGGCAATATATATACGTCTTTCTATACAAAATAAATTACCATCATTTTCTTATTTCGAATTAATATTCACTGTGCAAAAAGTAAACATTCCAAAAGTTTCAATAAATCATATTGCACAATGCCAATTATAAGCGTAGTGCTGAATAATGTAACCCCATTCCTAAAGTAAAAATATACGTTGGCAACATTTATAAAGAAGTATATAGTTATTTTGTATTGATTATTTCTTGTTGAAATGTTACAACCCCCGTAGAAATATCATGTATCCCACCTACAATTCCAATTTCACCTGATTGAATCATTTCATTTAGAATAGGACTTCTATCCATGATCAATTGAACCGTTCTTTTCACATTTATTTGTGCCACATTTTCAACAAAAACGGGATTGGAAGAGTTTCGGTTATGGGTAGTAACATTTTCTTCCTCTACTGCAGGTTTAATTTTATGAATCAAAGTAGTAAGATTTCCCAATTGAACATCATCACAAGCGCCCTTAACAGCTCCGCATTTTGTATGACCCAATACCACAATGATTTTTGAGCCTGCTACTTTACAGCCAAATTCCATACTACCCAAAATATCTTCATTTAAAATATTTCCCGCAATTCTAACACTAAAAACATCGCCTAACCCTTGGTCGAATATTAACTCTGCGGAGGTTCTGCTATCTATGCAACTTAAAATAACGGCAAAAGGATGTTGACCATCGGAAGTCTCATTGGCTTGTTGCAATAAATTTCTATTGATTTTTAAATTGTTTACAAATCTCTTGTTACCTTCTTTTAATAAATCTAGTGCAAGTGAAGGTGTAATAGACGCTTGCATTTCTTTTGTTAATGTTTTCATTTGTTTAGTTTTTAGTTATTAATAGGAAAAATTATTAAATAAGGTTACCTGAAATTGTTGTTGATTTTTTTTTAATGTTGACTGCATCATAAACCCAAACTCTGCTTTAATATCTTTATGAAAAACATACCCAACACCTCCATAGATCCTGTTTCTATCAAATAACTGATTGGCAGTGTTTACAAAAATTTCATTGTAAGCACTGGCATAAATGGTTTTGGGCTGCATCGTTTTATTGTTTAGGGGTTTATTAACAGATAAAAAATACCTGAATCGATATTGTAAATCATTTGGAATAAACCTCTCTTCTAATCTGAAACGATGAAGAAAGTAGTACCCACTTGAAATAGTTTTTGTAATATATTGCTGGAAGATTCTATGCTCATTCGTATGATATTTATTTTCTTGAGTACTATCATAAAAATGAGATTGAATATATCCGTAGCCTAATAACAAATTGTTATTATTTTTAGACAAGTCATAACCAATACCAACTCTAATCAACAATTGATTTATATCTCCTATTAGATTATAATTACGGTATTGAATTTCGTTATGGAAATTAATCTTGGGTGATATTTTCTGATTTCCAAAATAGACAAACCAGTTGCCTGTTTTAGAGGATTGAGCATAGCAGGCAAAAGAAAACACCCAAATTAATAAACCCAATAAAGTGATTCTCATTCTTTTATTTTTTAAAATTTATTTTTTCGACATTGATATTTCTTGTGGGGGCATTACTTTCAAAGTTTTCTATGAGCTCAATTACATCATACGCGATGGATTTTGAATTGGTGCAATCGATAATCACTTTTGAATGATCGGGAATTTCGTTGAGTGTATTCATCAAACTAGCTTTGTTGAAAAATGAAACTTCTTCGGCCAAAATCAAATGATGCACTTGTCTGCCATTTTCATTGGATTCTACATCTTTTAGATGATGAGAATTTCTATAACTATGACGGAGGGTATAAAAAATACCCAGAAGTATACCTACAGTAATTCCTTTTAACAAATCCGTTAATAAAATAGCTATCACTGTCCCCACAAAAGGAATAAATTGCTCCCAGCCTTGTTTGTACATTTCTCTAAATAAAGATGGCTTTGCCAATTTATACCCGACAATAATTAATATAGCTGCCAGACTTGCTAATGGAATCATATTTAACCAACTTGCAATAGTTAAAGCGCTTAATAATAAAAACACACCATGGAGAATGGCTGATAATTTTGTTTTCCCTCCAAAATTGATGTTTGCTGAACTCCTTACAATTACTTGTGTAATAGGTAATCCCCCGATTAATCCTGAAATAACATTTCCGATTCCTTGTGCTTTTAGTTCTCTATTAGTTGGGGTAATTCTTTTTAATGGATCCAACTTATCAGTCGCTTCAACACATAATAATGTTTCCAGTGATGCAACGATGGCTAATACAATAGCTATTTTCCAAACTTCAGGATTTGACCACGCTGAAAAGTCAGGAAAAGAAAACTGATTTAGAAAATCTGATATAGAATTTGGAACCGGAACTGAAACAATTTGATCAGATTTCAAACGGAAAGGCAATAATTGACGCTGGTAGATATATGAAAATAATATACCGAGCGCTACTACAACTAGGGGACCTTGAATCACTTGAAAAATCTTATGTTTTTTAGAAAGAACTCTTTCCCAAAAAATAAGTAAGCAAATAGAAATTACAGAAATCAATAAAGCGCCCGGGGTAATAAAATCTAATGCTTTGGATATTTCTGAAAAAGTATTTTGTCCGTCTGCTTGAAAAAAAGCATCATCTCCTTGTATATCCTTATCCCATCCTAAAGCATGTGGAATTTGTTTTAATATAATAAGCAGACCAATCCCTGTTAACATCCCTTTGATGACAGAGTTAGGAAAGAAGTAAGCAATAAAACCTGCTTTTAAATATCCAAGTGATAATTGAATAAGTCCTGCTATCACAACCGCCAGTAAAAAAGCGTTCCAATTACCCCCTAAAGAAGCAATAGATGTAAATACAATGACTGCTAAGCCAGCCGCTGGCCCACTTACTCCTAAAGCAGATCCACTCAGTGCCCCCACCACAATTCCACCTGCTATACCTGCAATGATGCCCGAAAACAAAGGCGCTCCTGACGCCAAGGCAATACCCAAACAAAGAGGAACGGCTACAAAGAAAACAATGATACTCGCCGGAAGATCATTTTTTAAGTGTTTAAATAGATGTTGTTTTTCCATAAGTAAATTATTTTAAAACAAAAATAGTAATATTATTTTAAATGATAGCATTACTATCATAAATAATTGTAAAAATTTTTTTAAGTCGTTTTTCTTACATTTGTAATTCTAGTAAATCAAATATGAAACCTCAAGTCCAAATAAGAATGAATGAAGGGTTGTTTTTACGAGACCCCCTCCACTCTGAATTAGGAAAAAACATTATCAATCATAGCATTAAAATGATTCATAAGATTGGATTTGAAAACTTCACTTTCAAAAAAGTTGCTGAGGAGATTGGTACAACCGAAGCCGGCGTATACAGATACTTTGAAAACAAACATAAACTTCTGGTGTATTTAACGGCATGGTATTGGGGTTGGCTTGAGTTTCAGATTATTTTTCACACCAATAATATTACAGACCCGATAATAAAATTGAAGAAAATTATCACACTTCTAGCCTCCCCGGTTGAAGATGATGAACTCACGGATCATATTGATGAAAAATTGTTACATGGCTTAATCATATCAGAAGGATCAAAAGCCTATTTAACTAAAGAAGTTGGAGATGATAATAAAAAAAAGTTTTTTAAACCGTACAAAGACTTGTGTGCTATTATAGGAAGTGTAATTAATGAATGTAATCCTAAATATAAGTACCCTAAATCCTTAGCGTCAACTATTATTGAAATGGCGCATTTTCAACACTACTTCATGCATTATTTGCCTTCGCTTACCGACTTTGGCAAATCTAAAGAAGAGTCTAATATTATTGCATTTCTTAATGATTTGGTATTTGCTTCTATAAAAAACAACAAATAGATACTTATTATACGCGAACTCGCTTATGATTGGTTCTTTCTTACTGTAACAATCGAACTCATTTTGATTGATTCTTTTTTTATCACAACCATTAAAAAAAACAAGAAGAAACAACTGCCAAAAATGACGCGTATCTTAACTGATATAAACTCGTGAGAGATTAAATTTTGCAAAAGAAATAGAATACTAGTAATCAAAAAATAAACACCCATCGATCGCAAATCATAAGGAACCTTGTAATGCTTTTGCCCAAAATAATACGATAACAACATCATCGAACCATAACAAATCAATGTAGCCCAAGCACAGGCAAACATTCCAAATATTGGAATGAAATAAAAATTGATACCAATCGTTACGATTGCTCCAAATAAAGTAATGCCCATACCATACATCAACTTATCAGTTACTTTATACCAAACTGCCAAATTATAATATATGCCTAAACACACATTGGCAGCTAGTAAAATAGGCACCACTCCTAATCCATATCGATACTGAGGACCAATAAAAAATTTAAACACATCGATATAAAGTGTTGTAAATAAAAAAGCAATACATAAAGTAATGACAAACCAATGCATCACTTTTGCATACGTTTCGGTAGCATTTTTTTCTTTAGATTGATTGAAAAAAAACGGCTCTGCTGCCATCTTAAAAGCTTGAATAAACAACGTAATAAAAATAGCCAACTTGTAGCTAAAATTATAGGTTGCTGTAACTGCTTTTGCTTCTGTTGCCGTACCATTAAATAATCTACTCAACATGATTCTGTCTATCACTTCATTAATCATTCCGCCTAATCCAATCACTATAAAAGGCAAGCTATATAACAGGATTTGCTTCCACAAAACAAAATCAACCTTACCTCTAAATTGTAACCATTCTTTATTCAATAATAACAAAGTAATTATTGATCCAACCAAATTAGCTATCAACAACAAAGCAGTAGTGGGAAGATTACCAAAATATTCGGCATATAATGTATACGGATGCCGAATGATAAATTGTGGGCTATATGCTACAAACCATACAGTTAAAACAATGGTACAAAGAATACCCATCACTTTAATGAAAGCATATTTCAAAGGACGTTGTTCTTGTCGTAATTTTGCAAATGGAATAACCGCTATTGTATCGACAGCAATAATAGCCACCATCAAGTTGATAAAAACTGAATGATCTAACACCATAATATTAGAAAACCAATTTCTACATAAAAAAATGATACTTGCAAAAAAAATGGTGGAAATCAACAAAGATGAAAATGCTGTTTGAAAAAGATTATTTTTTATAATTCCTTCTTTATTTGAAAAACGGAAATAAGCTGTTTCCATTCCATACGTAAAAAAAACATTAAAGAAAGTCATAGATGCATAAATAATTGCCAGGTTTCCATTGGCTATTTGTCCTGCATGGTCAATTAATAAATAGGAAAGCAATGGAGTCAACAAATAATTGAGCATCTTAGCAAGAATATTGCTAAGGCCGTATAGAACTGTTTGACTTGCTAATTTTTTTAATTGAGACATTGAAACTATTTAAAATGTTTATCCCAATCCGATTTCCTGATGCAAAGCTGGAATTTCTACATCCAAAAAACCTTTTCGTTCCAAGCGTTTTTTAAAATCAATTTGTACGGGATATTCTCCATGTACTAAAAATATTTTTTTTACGTCACGTGGATGTTGACAAGCTAAAAATTGACATAGATCATCATAATCACCATGAGCACTCATGCTTCTCATTTCAGCAATTTCCGCATTCACTTCATGAGGTTGTCCGTATATATTTACTTGTTTGGGATGACGCATTAATCGTCCGCCTAGAGAATGTGGTTCACAATAACCAGTCAATAAAATTGTATTTCTGCTGTTTTCGATATTGTTGCTGATATGATGCTTTACTCTACCTGCTTCCGCCATGCCACTTGCAGAAATAATGACACAAGGATTTTTGTAATAATTCAACATTTTAGATTCATCAACCGTTTTCACAAATTTCAATCCTTTAAAATCAAAAGGGTCCGAATCGTTTTCCAAGACTTTTTGAATTCTATTATTAAAATACTGAGGATAGCTTTTGATAATAGCGGTTGCCTTGGTGCTTAAAGGGCTATCCACAAAATATTCTAAATTAGGGAGCCTTCTTTCTAACTCTAATTGATTGAGTGCATACAATATTTCTTGAGTTCGGCCTACGCTAAATGCAGGAATAATGAGTTTACCTTTTTTTTCTAAGCAAGTTTTTTCAATCCAATTTAATAACACATCTGTAGAAGGAGAATGCTCATCATGCAGACTATTACCATAAGTAGATTCCAATAAAATATAATCCGCTTGAGGAAACACTTCTGGTGACTTTAAAATAATATCGCGGTACCTTCCCACATCTCCACTAAAAGTCAAAGTGGTTTTTTTTCCATTTTCATTAATACGAAGATGAACCGCAGCACTGCCAATAATATGGCCAACATCAGTATAACAAAATTCAAAATTTTCGTCAATCGTATGCCAAGTGTTATAGTCTACTTTTTCAAAATGTTCAGTGGCTATCAATGCATCTTCCACCGTATATAAAGGCTTTGCATAAGGCAAGCCAAGCAGGGCTCTTTTTTTATTTTCAAATTTTACGTCAGTTTCCTGAATCACTGCAGAATCTTCCATTAAAACTTTAGCTAGATCAATAGTGGCAGGTGTAGCATATACTTTTCCTTTATACCCATCTTTAATTAACTTAGGAATTAATCCACAATGATCAATATGCGCATGAGACAGAATCATGTAATTGACATCACTTGGCAAAAAGCCAAAATCATTGTTTAAAGCATGAGTGTCTGAACCCATTCCTTGAAACATTCCACAATCCAATAATAATTTTTTTCCGTTAGTAAGTGTAATTAGATGTTTTGAGCCGGTAACTGTTCTGGCAGCGCCATGGAAAGTAATTTTCATGCAGAATATTTAATGTAAAGATACTGAATCTATCAAAAGCTAGTTTACAATTGGATAGCCAACCAACTCATCATACTCATTCCATGTTCTATAGCTGTTTCATCAATATCAAAAGTTGGTGTATGTACATTGCTTGTGATGCCTTTTGATGCATTGCCGGCCCCCAAGCGAAAAAAGCAACCTGGAATTTTATGTGTGTAGTAAGCAAAATCTTCTGCGCCCATTCTTAACTCTGTTTCATGAACGAGCTCTTTGCCGATGAAAGTTTCGGCATATGCTTTTACAGATTTTGTTAAATCTTCATCATTCCAAACAAAAGGATATCCTACGTCTATTGTAACATTCACCTCAGCACCCATAGAAGTAACGAGTTGATGTGCCTGGTTTTTAATTAATTCATGTGCTTTGAATCGCCAATCTTCGTTCATGGCTCTGAAAGTACCCATTAATTTTACTTCAGAAGGAATCACATTTGTTGTATTTCCGCCGTTAATTGCCGTAATAGACAATACCGATGGATTGAAAGGATTATTATTTCTGCTAACAATTTGTTGGAGGCTTATAATAAGATGTGAGGCTATCAAAACAGGATCGGCTGTAAATTGAGGAGCAGCTGCATGTCCACCTTTTGCTTTGATGGTAATAAATATTTCATCTGCACTTGCCATAACCATTCCGCCCCTAAAACTGAAATGACCCACTTCCATTCCAGGATGCACATGTAATGCTATAATCTTTTGTGGTGAAGGGTTTTCCAACACGCCTTCTTTTATTAACAAACTTGCACCTCCTGGATTTTTTTCTTCTCCCGGCTGAAAAATTAATTTAACGGTGCCTTCCCAATCTTCTTTTGTTTCTTGTAATATTTTTGCAACACCCAATAAACATGTGGTATGAACGTCGTGTCCACACGCATGCATAATGCCTGGGTTTACTGATTTATAAGACACCTCATTTGCTTCTGTAATAGGCAAAGCATCCATGTCTGCTCTTAATGCAATAACTTTTTTATCTGGATGTTTTCCTTTGATTAATCCTACCACTCCTGTTGTAGCCATAACTTTATAAGGAATATTCAAGGAAGTTAATTTTTCCTGTATGAAAGCAGATGTTTTAAATTCTTGATAGCTAAGTTCAGGATGTGCATGTAAATGATGTCTCACCTCAATAAATTCAGGTGCGTATTTTTTCGCAAGTTCTTTTATTTTTTGAAGCATATCTATGAAAGTATTAATAAGTTATCTAAACGTAAAGATAATTTTTCAGTTATTCTTGATTAGGAAGCGCCGTTTTTTCTAAAGGCTTTTGTTCTACTTTTTCGTTTAAGATGTAGATGTTTTCAGAAACGATCTTTAAATCTATGATTTTTTTCTGCACTTTTTCAGCCTCTGTTTTATCGATAAAGTTTCCAATTTTAATTTTGATATATGGCGAAAGAAAAGTCATGTAAATTTTCTGGTCGGGAAGTTGTTGAAGAATAGCCGATCTCACTTGCATGGCTTTCGTACGATCTGTGGTATTCAAGATCATTAAACGATATCCATTCACCATTTGAATTTTATTAGCAAGACTTTCGTTATACATTTGCATCCTCTTACTCAACAAGTCTACTCTGGCATCTTTGTGTACAATACTTGAACCATCCCTCGCTGTATCATGAATAAATTGCTGAGCAGAGCTGTTCAAGACTATGCAAAATATTAAAAGGTATGCAATGATATATTTCATAAGCAAGTGCTAAATGCTTTTATGATGCATCTTTACCATGACATTGTTTAAACTTTTTGCCACTTCCGCAAGGGCAAGCGTCGTTTCTGCCAATTTTAGGCTCTACTCTAATGGGTTCTTGTTTAATAGGAGTTGAGGGGTCAAAATAATCTTTCTCATTTGCTCCATACTCCTGTCCTGCTGCATCAATTTCCGCCTTGTTGATATTCATTTTACTCATATCGGTTTTTCTTTCTCTACCCTCTTTAATGTTGGCAGACTGATTATCTTCGAAAGGAATGCCGGCATGACATAAGAATGTCACAATATTCTTATTGACTTCATCATTCATTTGTTTGAAGGCATTAAAGGCTTCAATTTTATAAATCACCAACGGATCTTTTTGTTCGTATCCAGCAGTTTGCACACTATGTCTCAAATCATCCATGGCTCTTAAATGTTCTTTCCATGCATCATCAATTAATCCAAGTGTGATATTTCGTTCTAGTGCACTCATTAACTCCATACCTTCAGAAGAAAGGTATTTATCTAGATTTACCAAAGCTTGTATATTCCTTTTGCCATCTGTAAAAGGAACCGATACATTTTCTATATGATTGCCTTGTTCCTTTCTGATGTTTTTTATAACAGGCAATGTTTGAAGCGCAATCGCTTTTTTCTTTGCTGTGTAATTGGCTATAGCTTCCTGATACAATTGTTCTACCAAAGTATTTTCTATACCTTTTTCAAGATCATCTGCATTGATAGAAGTCTCCACTCCCAAAGTCATTAATACATTGAGCTTGAACGCATCGTAGTTACGAGTACCATAAGATGTCATCACCAAGCTATCTGCTACAGAATAAAAAGCATTGTCCAAATCAAGCGCTAATCTTTCTCCAAACAAAGCATGGTTTCTTTTTCCGTATACCACATTTCTTTGTTTATTCATTACATCATCGTATTCGAGCAGGCGTTTACGTATACCAAAGTTATTTTCTTCCACTTTTTTCTGTGCGCGTTCGATACTTTTTGTGATCATACTATGCTGAATCACTTCTCCTTCTTTATAGCCCATTCGATCCATCAAAGAAGCAATTCTTTCGCTTCCGAACATACGCATCAAATCATCCTCCAGTGAAACAAAAAAGTTGGAGGTACCTGGGTCACCTTGACGTCCCGCACGACCACGCAATTGTCTATCTACGCGACGGCTTTCATGTCTTTCTGTACCTAAAATGGCTAGTCCTCCTGCTTCTTTTACACCAGGTCCTAATTTGATATCGGTACCACGTCCGGCCATATTTGTGGCAATCGTTACGGCACCCGCCAAGCCAGCTTCGGCTACCACTTGTGCTTCTTTGGAGTGCTGTTTGGCATTCAATACATTATGAGGAATATTTTTTTGTTTCAACATTCTGCTTAGCAATTCACTCACTTCCACATTGGTTGTACCCACCAAAGTAGGTCTTCCCGCTGCTCTTAAGGACTCTACTTCTTCTATTACTGCTTTGTATTTTTCTCTTTTTGTTTTATATACTTTGTCTTGTTCATCTTTACGGATAGCCGTTACATTGGTTGGAATGGTTACCACATCCAATTTATATATGCTCCATAATTCAGCAGCTTCTGTTTCGGCCGTACCTGTCATACCTGCTAACTTATGATACATTCTAAAATAATTCTGTAAAGTAACGGTGGCATAGGTTTGAGTAGAAGCTTCAATTTTTACATTTTCTTTTGCTTCCAATGCTTGATGCAGACCATCGGAATATCTTCTGCCGTCGAGGATACGTCCTGTTTGTTCATCTACAATTTTAACCGCGCCTTCCATAACAACATATTCAATATCCTTATCAAATAATGTGTAGGCTTTTAAAAGCTGTTGAACGGTATGAATACGTTCCGCTTTTAGAGAATATTCATTGATTAAATTTTCTCTTTGTGATGCTTTTTCCTCAACTGAAAGTGATGACTTTTCAATAGCAGATAATTTCACTGCAATATCAGGCAATACAAAGAATTCAGGATCCTCGCCCGATCTTGTAATCAAGTTTAACCCCTGTTCCGTTAAGTCTACCTGATTGTTTTTTTCATCAATCACAAAAAACAATTCAGCATCTACTTTTGGCATTTCCTTTTTTTGATCTGCCAAATAATAATTTTCACTTTTTTGAAGTTTCACTCTCATTCCTGGCTCACTCAAAAACTTTATAAGTGCGCTGTTTTTTGGCAATCCTCTATGTGCTCTCATTAAAGCCAGGCCTCCATCTTTTGGATCATCGTTTCCTTCGGCTATTTTTTTCTTTGCCTCTATCAAAAATTGATTAACGGCTTTCCGTTGTGCATCAACTAACTTTTCGATTCTGGGCTTAAGATCAAAGAATTGTTGTGTATTATCACGATGACCGATTGGACCACTTATTATTAGAGGCGTTCTCGCATCATCAATCAACACACTATCTACCTCATCCACCATAGCAAAATGATGTTTATGTTGTACCATCTCATCTGGACGATGCACCATGTTATCCCTTAAATAATCAAAACCAAACTCATTATTAGTACCATATGTAATGTCTGCATGGTAGGCGTTTCTTCGAGCGTCGCTGTTGGGCTGATGTTTGTCGATACAATCCACTCTTAATCCTAACCATTCAAAGATTGGACCATTCCACTCGCTATCTCTTTTTGCCAAATAATCATTCACTGTTACGATGTGAACTCCTTCTCCTGCTAAGGCGTTTAAATATGCAGGCAAAGTACTAACCAGCGTTTTACCTTCACCGGTAGCCATTTCGGCAATTTTGCCTGTGTGAAGCACATACCCACCAATTAACTGCACATCATAATGCACCATATTCCATTTCACTATGTTTCCAGCTGCATTCCAAACATTTTTATGAATAGCTTTCTC
>CANGEW010000031.1 GCA_947452965.1 Chitinophagaceae bacterium
GGTATCATTACCGATTAAGTATAAATTTCCAGAACTACCAACAGCTCTTTTCATTGAAACTCCGAATGTTGATATTGGTGCTGTGTTTATACCTAATGAACCCGTGATTAATGTATTTCCATTTACATCTAAAGTTGCGTTAGGTGTTTTAGTCATATTAATACCGACTAACCCACTACCGGTTGCATGAATAACCACATTACCTCCAGCAACAATATCAAAAGTATTATTTGTCATTGTACCAACAAATGATGCATTTTGTGATTGTAATCTTGTTACGATACTACCACTATTTGTATTCGCTTCAAAAAATGATGCGTGATTTGTTGTTGTAAAAACCTGTGCAGAAGTTGCAGATCCTGAACCAACCGCAGTTAAAATTGTGCCTCCTGATGTTGGAGTAGTATACGTACCTATTGAACCTGTTGCAGTGGTTACTATTGAACCATTAAGAAAAATACTACCCGTAAATTGATGTGTATCGTCTGAACTATCTCCAAATTTGTGACTTCCAGATGCAAATGACTCAGTTAAATAAGTAACTGAAGAAGATACAATGAATTGTTGTGCAGTTAATGAACCTGTAACAACTAAACTACCGTTAATGGTTTGGTTACCACCAAACGTATTGGAACCTGTGACGGCGTAACCCAAATTAGTTAATTGGGCTGATCCTGTTAATAAGGCCGAACCTGTTGAGATAACCTGACCGACTGCTCGTATTGTACCAAATTTCATGTATCTATATGTGTTTAATATAAATACTTAAAAGGATGGATTTAGATTAGGTTGGGATAATTAATGTGTGAAGAAACGCTGTGGCCAATAATTCGTTTTCAAACTGAACTATTTGTTTCTCGTTGTTTGTGTCCATATATTCAACAAAATATTCTCCATCTTCATTGGGATATATCTTTACGTCTTGGAATGTCATATGAACTTTAAATTTAAGCTAAATGTAATGGCGTTTTCTTCTGTTATGAATGGCTCGCTAACTACTTGTTCGCCATCTTGTATGTACTTTACGTACCATACTGCACCTTCTTGATAAACTTCTACGTCTTTAATTTGTGTTGACATTTTATATGTTATTTTGATCTAAAATTATTTGTGGTAAATCCTCTACATCCCATACTTGGGTTTCTTCGTTCCATAGGTATGCCTTTCCTTCTTCATAGATTGGCATACCTATTGTTGGTTCCCATTGTTGTAATTCATTATTGAATACCCAAGATTCATATGGTTTTGGTGGTATGAATATATCCAATTCTTCGTTGTATATATAACCAATACCAGCATACATTTTTCTAAAATTTCCATGATAAGATGTTTGTATCCATCTTCCACCTAAACCCAAATCTTCGGCTAAAAATTCTTGTCCTCTATGCTCTTGTTCGTTATCGACTACCAAGACTCTAAGAACAACATTGTTTTCATCTATTTCTGCAAAATGTGCCATCTTATTTAAATTTATATCTAATAATTACTATTCCAGATCCACCATCACCACCTTTATTATTTGAGTTGTAGTGTGATCCTCCACCACCGCCACCTCCAGTATTAGTTGCACCATTACCTCCTGGTGTTTGCGCCCAAGTACCTGGACTACCACCGCCACCATTTCCTCCAATAGCAATTGCAGATCCACCACCATATGTTGTTCCAATAGCACCACCACCGCCACCACCTATTCCACCTTGACCACCAGTTGGAAGTGAATAACTTGCACCGCCACCGCCGCCGCCCCAATAAAATGGGCGACCTAAAAATGTTACCAATTTGCCGGCACCACCATTTGGATATCCAGTTGAGCTAGCACCAACCGCACCTGCGCCTCCGCCACCACCTGAGTAGTATTGTCCTCCACCACCTCCGCCATTATATCCTTGTCCACTTATTCCTGTACCACCAGATCTTCCGCTACCATCACTATATCCGCTTGGTGCGCCACCACAACCACCATTACCTGGATAACCATAATTTGGTGTATATCCATAGTATGAACTTGCGCCATAACCACCGCCTGTTGCCGTGTATCCTAATGCTGATGAGTTACCTCCTTGGGTCGCACCTATAGTGAATTGGTGATATGCTGGTTGTCCGTTTGTGCTACCCGCAGGAGCGCCCGTGCCACCACCACCTACGGTCATAGTATATGTTCCTGGGCCAATAACTGTGCTGCCGCTTATAACGCCGCCACCACCACCGCCACCGCCCATATCCATACCACCACCACCACCGCCAGCAACAATAAGATAATCAACTTCTAATTTATCACCTTTGTAACTAGTTAGTGAAAAGGTGGCAGTACTATTAAAACGATGTATTCTCCATTCACCAACTTCTGTAATTGTTCCACCATTTGCAACAACTCTTTGATGTGTTAATGACCCACCTTCTGGGAATACCGAATATGATTTTAAACTGTTTTGTTTGTTTTCTAATAATGCTTGAACTGTTGGTTGTGACCCATCAACTAAATCGATTCTTGGTTGAAAAAACTGTAATCTTGTTGTGCTATCACCACAATAATAATGATATGTTCTATGATATGTAGATGTTGTGCTAGGACCCCATTTAGCATCATTACCTAAGTTACATTGATTAATACCAAATACTTTTGTGCCTGTTGGTTGTCCCGTAACCCAAAAACCTGTATCGGGATGAGCATCTAAACTTGTGTATGTATATGGGAAAACATGGCCAACTACTAGATACCATTGGTTTTGCGTTAAACTACCTGGACTGCTACAATTCCAATATGGGTTACATTGTTCTGTGTTATTATTAACACCAATTACACATTGTCCACCACCTGCAGTTCCAAAATAAAATGTTCCACCACCTGTTGAACTTGTTCTTCTAACCCAAACTGAAAATCTATATAATTTTGTATTATCAATTCCAATTGAATCTGCATTCCAACCACCATCAGCACCGCCATCGCCAGATGCTCTTGTTTCCCAAACTAAAGATTGGTTACCCCATGGGTCAGTATCCACCACTCTTTGATTTTCACCTGTATTTCCATTTTGACCAAAGCCGGTTGCACTACCCGCTCCCGCCGTCCAAGTATCGTATGAATAAGCTAATGAACCTTGTTTTTTAAATTGTATTGACATATTATTTAAATATTAAATACCAAATCTTTGTCTTTGATTATTAAAGTTTTGTAACATTTCTGTTGTGGTTAAAACTCTATTATAAACCATAACAATCGCAATTTCACCTATAGTCCACGGATATGACGATAAGTTTGGTTCATTACCAACTGTTAGTGACTGTGTTGGATTTGTTAAAGTCCCTGAATTAGAATTTGTTGCACCCCATTGATGCCATCCAGCGCCAGGCATATAATATGTATCATTACCCACAGATACGCCATCAACAAATAATGATTCACCACTACCATCTTGATGCCAATAACCTCCTGGACTTTGATATAAATCAATATAATTGTCCCCGTCACCATTACCAATCAATTTTCTCCAAGCACCTGTTGTTCCACTATTACTTTTTGCCCAAACCAACACAGTTAATCCAGAACCTCCTTGAGAAGTTTTAAGATTAGTTAATGTTGAACTATTTGTAATTGTAATTCCTTGATTACCTGCGGTATATGCAAATGATCCACCATTAGTATTATAAGTGTATGTTGCACCATTTTGTATTGTTCCGTCATTACCATAACCACTCATATCTTTCCATTGAGTATTGCATGCAGTACAACCTGGATTAGACGCATAATATTGACACCCATAACCACAGTCATAATAATATCCTGATGTTTGGTATGATGAAAAATTACCGGCATCTAACCATAATACTAAACCATTAGTAACAACATTTGGTGTATTTTGTATGTTACCATAATGATCTAAATGCCCAGATAATGTGTTTCCACCAATTATTATTCCCATACAATATTATATAACTTTTTTTTTAACTTGTCAATCCAAATCTTTCTTTCACCGCATTATAATTTTCTGCAATTTCATATTGATTCAATACTCTTTTATATGCTCTAACAATATATATGTTACCACTCAATGCTTCTCCGTTAACGTTAGCATCATTACCTATTCTATAATTAATATTATTAGGAACATAACCCGTTAATAACGCCGTTGCAGTTAATGTACCATTTTTATAAACACGAGTCACACCGTTAGCGTCTCTTGATACAACAATTTGTCTTGGTGTACCATCAGCGGAACCAGTATATCCCGCATCATAACATGAGCCTTGAAGATAAATTCCACCATTGAATATCCATATACCGTTACCGTAACCACTTCCGTAGTTACCAAATAATTCACCATAGTTAGTTGTATTTTTTTGATACCATATTTCTACTGTGAATGGATTGTTACCACTTATTTCTGGTAGTGGTGAGTTAAGATCTATTGCACTTGTTGAACCATTAAATGTCCATGCGCCACCAAATGAACTTGACCATCCTGTTGCGCTATTTGCAATTGCGTTGTTACCATAGTTACTTGTATCAATAACCGCTGTACCATTAGTACCATTTACCCATGGTGTCATGCTACCACCAGATTCAATCATAGGCATTGTTACATCCCATGTTGAGTTACTACCGCCTGATGTACCACCAAATGAAATTAAATAAAATGTACCTGAAGTTGCTGTAACATTAATTGTATTTGCAACTCTTTGCCAAACACCTACTTTACTATTACTAGTATCAATACCTGCTGCGGTATCGCCAATACCAAACCCACTTTGATAAGATGTCGCACCGTTGTTTCCTGAACCGCTTGACCACCATCTATACCAAGCAGAGAATGTATATGTTCCTGTTGATGGTAATGTAAATCCATGATATAATCCATTCCATGAACCTCTATTAATCATGCGATATCCGGTTGTGTTAAATTCTGTTGTGAATTTTCCATCATTACCATAACCATAGTCTGACCATCCATTCATATGGATAGCATCAGTTATAACATTTGTTGTACTTGTCTTCGGTGGGAATGAATCAAAATCTGCAGCATCATAGTTGAGTATTATTCCATCAACATTAACTTTTGATCTGAAAACACCCGCGCTTGTTATATCGTTTGAGCTTATAACTTTGGTTGGATTCGACGAATTATCAAGCCCTTTATTATTTTTAAAAATTAATGGCATATTATATTTCCTCTAATTTAATCTTATATTTTTTACCATTGTTATTGTTAATTATATAAAGATCTTCAGCACCTTCTTGTATTGTCCAATTACCATTTGTTCCATCAATATCGTTACCACCTTCTTTACTCATGTTGCTCATGTGCAAGTCATTCGTATAAACGTTAGCCCATGCATATGTTGCAGAACCTAAATTATATGTGTTATTTGCAGAAGGTAAAACCGAACCAACAAATTCAAAACTAGATTGAGAATCTTTAAACACTGTTTTTGTTGTTGTTTTAACAATGTTTGAATAGTATGATGAACTTGAAAGTCCTCTATACGCATATGTAGATCCTGTAGTTTTAGTTCCGTCGGCTCTAACCAATGTAATCATTGAGTCACCATCAGACCACCCACCATATCCAGCATTGTTATATCCGCCGACATGGAAAACTGGGTGAGCCGTGTTACCACCATCTCTATTTAATACTAAGAATCCATCATTATTGTTATAGTTGTATAATGCAGTACACCAACCTTCTCCGCTCATTGTTTCCATACTACTTCTAAAACTTAAACCGGATGCATCCCCACTGGCAATTGCTGTCAGATTTGTTGCATTAACAGTTGCAAATGTTGGTGATGCTGATGTTGCAACTGATTGTCCAATTGAAACTGTTACTGCACCTGTTGTTGTATCAACACCAACACCAGTACCAGCATTTACTGACGTAACTTTTGCGGCGGTATATGCTGTACCTATTGAGGTCCCATTCCATATACCACTACCAATTGTACCAACAGTTGTTAAGTTTGATAAAGATGTTAATGTGGTATTAGATGATGCAGTTATATTAGCTGCTGTGCCAGTTGTGTTTTGATTCCATAGTGGTACGTTACCTGAGTGATAAATTGTATATTCTGTTGTACCAGTTCCCGCCCTTAATTTAAGTCCGTTGATATCAACAGGGTTCATCACAATTAAGTCATCAGCATCATTTGATGTACCAATAACTAATCTATTTGACTCTCCCGATGAACCACCAATACCATAAGGGAAAAATTGAATAAATGCAAAATCGGAAGGGAAGTTAATACTTGTTCCATCTTTTTCTGATTCAAAATATATACCGCTAACACCAGAAGCATTACCTTTTAATACAATATTATCTGCGCCGGTCACATAGTTTGAACCTGCTGTGTATGTTCCTCTTGATAACGAACCATTAACCGTTAATCCACCATTAAGTAATAAATCAGAGAATGTTGGTGAGTTACTCGTACCGACATTTTGATTAATTGTATATGCCGTAATGTTAGATGCGGTACCAGTAGTATTCTGATTCCATGTTGGTACATTACCTGAGTGATAAACCGTATAACCTAACCAAGTCATAGTAGACCCGTTGTAAAGTTTTAAACCTTCACTATAAACACCGTTACCATCTTTACTTCCAATATCAATGTATCTATTTGCTGTTGCACTATCATATCTAACTTTAATTACAGGACCATTCGCTGGACCATCTAAAATAGTATATAATGTTTGGTTAGCATATCCATTTAAAGATGCTGCATAACCATCAGTATTAACACCCGCTAAATTTAATGTTGCACTTGCCCTACCTAATGATATAGATGTTGAACCTAAATAAAATGATGAGTTTACTAACATTGCGTTAGTTACTTTACCCGCACCAATTGTTGTTGCGATTGATGTTGACCCCGTACCTGTGACATCACCTGTTAATGTGATGGTTTGGTTTCCTGTTATATATGTGTTTGTGTCAACAGCCAATGTACCATCACTATTTGTAAATTTAACAAAACCATTGGTTGTATATCCATTAAGTGTTATTGTTTTGTTTGTGGCAACTTCCATCCAAGTTGATAATGCTGCAGAACCGTTTGATAAACCGAAATAAAACTTAGAACCATTATGTCCTAAACCCCAGTTCATATTTGTACCTGAATTACCACCTATACCTGTAGTAATTCCCCATCCACCTGTTCCAACAGCACCTGCAACAACTGAGTTTGTATATCCAGATGGGTTAATTGAGGTGTTGTTTGCTATTTTTGAAGCCGCATTTACCGTTAATAAACTACCATCAAATGTTAAATTTGATTCTCCTTGAATTGTTCCAGCGGTACCTGTTGCGGTTAATACATAGTTGTCGGTATTATTATTAATTATTGCAGCACCAGATGTTCCTGAACTACCCGCGGCACCCGTTGATCCACTTGTACCAGAAGAACCTGCTTGACCATTGGTTCCAGATGTTCCTGAAGAACCTGCTTGACCATTAGACCCGCTTGTACCAGAAGAACCCGCTTGACCATTAGATCCACTTGAACCTGAAGTTCCTGTTGATCCAGAACTACCCGATGAACCAGACGTACCACTAGTACCTGAAGCACCATTAAATCCATTTAGACCACTAGTTCCTGAAGAACCTGCACTTCCACTAGATCCTGATGTACCAGAAGTCCCACTTGTGCCAGATGTTCCGGCAATTCCGCTTGAACCTGATGTTCCTGCACTACCTGATGTGCCACTTGATCCCGATGTTCCTGAGCTACCAACTGTTTGACCACCAACAGATATTAAAGCATAACCACTTTCAGCGGCTACGAATGTAATAGTTGTGTTCATTGAATCCACTGACAAAATATCATCAGGGATCATTACTTTATTTGTGTTGTCATAAACAACAACGTTTGGATAAGGGTAACCTAAACTATGCGTAACTGCCCATGCAGTTGATGCTATACTTTGAGTATGTAAGTAATTGGTTACTCTATTGAATATATTTGTTTTTGTTAAATCTAATGTACCTGATATAATTAATGAACCAGTTACAGCAGTGTTTCCGTTAGATTGTAAAGAACCGGTGATTCTAACGCTTCCTGTGAAATTATGGTTGTCATTTGCGTCATCACCAAACTTAGTTGATCCAGATGCAAAGCTTTCTGTGAAATAACTAACAGAAGAACTTACAATATATTGTTGTGCAATTAAATTACCAGTAACTGTTAAAGAACCAGTAACTTGTGCATTACTTCCTAATTGAATGGTTGTACCATCATCATAAATGTTTGATCCACCGACCGCAGTTCCTGATATGAATTTAACTACATATCCTGATGTGCCTGATACTGCTACTGATGTTCCACTTGTCCCTGATGTTCCACTTGATCCTGCACTACCACTTGACCCTGATGTACCAGCAGTTCCGCTTGTACCTGAAGTTCCCGCGCTACCGCTTGAACCTGTTCCACCTGATGAACCGGACGATCCTGAAGTTCCACTTGTACCAGTAGAACCGGATGATCCTGAAGTACCCGCAGATCCAGAACTACCAGATGTGCCAGCACTACCACTTGATCCTGATGAACCACTTGTTCCTGAACTACCACTAGTGCCCGATGTACCGCTTGCACCACTCACACCAGATGTTCCTGATGTACCATTACTACCACTAGAACCCGATGAACCTATACCTGAAGTACCACTAGAACCTGCTGTTCCACTCGTACCAGTACTACCACTAGAACCTGACGTTCCGCTAGTTCCTGACGTACCAGAAGTTCCAGCACTACCTGATGAACCACTAGTGCCTGATGTACCACTTGTTCCTGATGATCCCGCCGTACCACTTGAACCTGATGTACCGGCTGTACCGCTTGTTCCTGATGTTGCGGCAGTATATGATGTACCATTAATATTTAATGAGCCAGTTATTCTAACTGACCCTGTGAAGTTATGGTTATCATCAAAAGTATCACCAAATTTTGTTGAACCTGATGAGAATGATGTTGTAAGATATGTAACCGATGAGCTTACAATGAATTGTTGTGCCGTTAATGAACCTGTAACAATTAAGTTTGCAGGTAAATTAATATTGTTGTTGGCATCGTATGTAATAATGCTCTGTAAGTAACCGGTATTTCTTGTATTGCCCATTCTATACTATAATTATTTGCTTTCTAGTGTTATGATTCTATCTTTCAAATCATTTATTATTTGTTGTTGATCTTGTATCGCCTTTACTAAAACCGGCAATATGTAATCAGGAATAATTGTTAATGTGTCACTACCATCTTCTTCTTTTTCACCATTTGGATGTACCATTTCTGGAATAAGTGGTAAAATATTTTGTGCAGTAAAACCTAATTTTTTAATTTCAGAATCATCTTGTGTTTTAAAATGATATTTGACAGGATTTATTTGTAAAATAACATCTAATCCAGATACGGTTTCAAAATTCTTTTTACGTCTAGAATCGGATGTATATGCACTCCACGATGTATTTCCCGATACCAATCTAACTCCTGTACCTCCAGGAACAACATCAAGATTGGTAATGTTACCTCCAGCACCAATTATCAATCTTTGTCCGGATTGATATCTAAGTACTTCAGCTTTATTTGGACCAGAATACATAAACATTGCATGGTCTCTATTATTTGCGGAACTACCTAATATTAATTGGTCATCTTGTCCGGGTTGTGCAACATGTAAACCGGCTTCAGGTAAAACAATACCCACACCGATTCTACCAGCATTTGTAAGTGTCATTACCGTAACATCTGTACTGTAATCACTTACCGCCGAATCACTTTTTAATGCAATATCTAATCTTGTTCTTGATTCGTAAACACCACCTACAGTTGCATATCTACCTAATTTAAATGCTGCTGCTTGTTGGAATGAGACACCGCTCGTTAAATCTCTTGATAGTAATAATATTGTTTCAGTACCGACTGTACCCACAGTTGCAGATCCTGCCACTTGTAATCTAATACTTCCATTGGCACCAATACCTAAACCTGTGTTACCACTAATATAACCATTACCTGTGTTATCAACCGTAAACAATGACGTTCCACCGTAATTCGTTACTTTAAAATTGGAAGCGTTATTAACAAAAACAATATCGGTAGAACCTCCACCTGGTATTGTTGCTCTTGCAACACCTGTTCTATCTCTAACAATAAATGTTGTATTATCACCACTTGTTGTACTTTGGCGACCAACATAAACATATTTGTTTGTAACATCAGTAATAAAATCACCGGCAGTTACACCTGTGGTATTTGATGTTACATATAACGAACCTGTGAAGTTATGTATATCAGCAGAATCGTCTCCAAACTTATGTGAACCAGATGCAAATGACTCAGTTAAATATGTAACACTACTACTAACAATAAATTGTTGTGCAGTTAAGTTACCTGTAACGGTTAATGAACCTGTCACATATGTTGGGTTAGCAATTTGAATTGCAGTACCACTATCTTGAATTGTTGAATTGGCAACCACACCTGTTGATGTGAATTTAGGAATGTAGTTTGTTGTACCACTACCTCCAATACCAATACCTGTTACATAAGCAATAACATCAATAGCATCGTTAAGAGCACATGCTATATTCAATACAACTGTTGTTCCGTTTGTGGCGGTATATTCACTATTTGCTAATCTAGAACCATTATAAAATACATCAACTTGACCTACTGTGTAGGTTGCTGTGAATGTTGTTTGTCCTGATGTTGCGGTATATGAATAAATGCTTCTTGCATTTGCTGCAGTTGCACTTGTACCAGAAGTACCTGCGGTTCCACTACTTCCTGAAGTACCTGATGATCCACCAGTACCAGCTGTACCTGAAGAACCGGCTGTGCCTGATGTACCGCTTGAACCAGCTGCACCACTAGACCCTGAAGTACCGGCACTACCACTTGAACCTGAAGTTCCAGTACTACCACTACTTCCTGATGTACCGCTTGTTCCAGCACTACCACTACTACCCGATGTACCACTTGATCCAGAAGTACCCGCAGAACCACTACTTCCAGATGTTCCACTTGTACCAGCAGAGCCTGAGCTTCCACTAGTTCCTGCAGAACCTGAACTACCAGACGTGCCAGCACTACCTGAAGATCCGCTAGTACCAGAAGTACCTGATGAGCCACTAGTACCTGCTGAGTTCAACCAAGTTGTACCATTATATCTATAGATATTATTATCTGTTGTATTATAATAAATTTGACCTGAAACAGTTCCTGTAGGGTTCGCACTTGACTTTGGAATTTGTAATGCACCTGTAACATAGAATGAACCAGTCATTGTATGCGCATCAGTTATTGCATTACCAATTGTTGTTCCTGATTGGAATACATAAAATTCTGCAGAGTTACCAACTCCCACAACAAATGAACCAGTTAAGTTCATACTTCCAGTAATATTAACACTACCAGTGAATTGATGTGTATCGTCAATTGAATTACCAAAAACGTGGCTACCACTAGCAAAACTTTCGGTTAAGTATGTTACAGAAGATGAAACAATGAATTGTTGTGCTGTTAAGTTTCCAGTAACAACTAAACTACCAGTAACAATAGTATTCTCACCTATTCTAAATGTTGTTCCATCGTCAGTTAAATTGACTGCGTTACCAACAGTTGTTGTTGATGTGAACTTAGTTAATGTATTATTCGTACCAGAAGTCGTAATAGATGTACCGGAGCTTCCACTAGTTCCTGATGAACCAGCTGAACCTGAACTTCCAGATGTGCCGGCACTACCACTTGATCCAGATGTTCCTGATGTACCAGCCGACCCAGAACTTCCACTTGTACCTGTTGAGCCAGAGCTTCCAGATGTGCCACTAGTTCCAGAAGAACCTGCAGATCCTGAAGAACCAGACGTACCAGCACTTCCACTAGAACCTGATGTACCACTTGTACCAGCACTACCGCTAGAACCGCTTGTGCCAGACGTTCCTGCACTACCTGAGCTACCACTTGTACCTGCACTTCCAGAAGATCCAGATGTGCCGCTAGTTCCTGCTGAACCTGAACTACCACTAGTTCCAGCACTTCCACTACTTCCAGACGTACCCGCCGTTCCTGCAGAACCACTACTTCCACTTGTGCCAGCTGATCCACTTGTACCAGCACTACCTGATGTACCAGACGTACCCGCCGTTCCTGAAGTTCCAGCGCTTCCACTTGAACCAGACGTACCCGAAGTACCTGCACTACCTGAACTTCCACTAGTACCAGCAGATCCTGAGCTTCCGCTAGATCCTGAACTACCACTTGTACCTGATGTACCACTTGTTCCAGCAGCTTTAAACCAGAATGATCCATCATAACGATAGATATTTGTATCAGCTGTGTTATAATATAATTGACCAGCAACAGTTCCTGTTGGATTTGAAGCTGCGGTCGGTATTTGTAGTGCACCAGTTATATAAACTGATCCTGTAAATTGATGTGTATCGTCTATTGAGTTACCAAATACATGAGAACCAGACGCAAATGACTCAGTCAAATACGTTACTGAAGATGATACTATAAATTGTTGTGCTGTTAAATTACCTGTAACAACTAAAGAACCAGTTACAATTGAATTAGAACCTAATCTAATTGTTGTACCATCATCCGTGATGTTAGAGTTTCCAACCGTTGAGTTAGATGTAAATTTAACAACAGTATTGTTTGTTCCTGATGTTGTTATTGAAGTTCCTGAACTTCCGCTTGTTCCTGAAGAACCGGCAGAGCCTGATGAACCAGATGTACCTGCGCTTCCAGAAGACCCACTTGTTCCGGCTGTACCTGAGGTACCTGTTGAACCTGAACTTCCGCTTGTGCCAGAAGTACCGGCAGATCCTGATGTGCCACTTGTTCCTGCACTACCTGATGTTCCACTTGTTCCGGCGCTACCTGATGAACCAGATGTTCCAGCACTACCACTTGATCCAGAAGTTCCTGATGTACCGGTCGAACCTGAGCTACCTGAACTACCGGATGTACCAGAAGTCCCAGCAGAACCTGAACTACCAGAAGTACCGCTTGTGCCAGCACTTCCGCTTGAGCCTGACGTTCCACTAGTTCCTGAAGTTCCTGCTGAACCTGAACTACCAGCAGTACCACTTGTTCCAGCACTTCCAGAACTACCTGATGTACCACTTGTACCAGCACTGCCAGATGACCCGCTAGTACCAGATGTTCCAGCACTTCCACTTGATCCAGAAGTACCTGCAGAGCCTGAACTACCTGATGTACCACTTGTACCTGATGTACCGGCAGCCTTTAACCAGAATGATCCATCATATCTATATATGTTGGTATCGGTAGTGTTATAATATAATTGACCCGCAACTGTTCCCGTAGGGTTTGCAGATGCTGTAGGTATTTTTAAAGAACCTGTTATGTTTAATGACCCCGTCACATTATGATAATCATCAAGAGTATCACCAAATACATTTGATCCAGATGAGAAGCTTTCTGTTAAATATAAAACAGAAGAACTGATTATAAATTGTTGAGCAGTTAAGTTTCCTGTTACTACCAATGAACCAGTCACAATTGAATTAGAACCTAATCTAATTGTTGTGCCATCATCGGTTATATTTGAATTACCAACTGTCGAGTTAGATGTAAATTTAACTACGGTATTATTGGTGCCCGATGTTGTAATTGATGTGCCTGAACTACCACTTGTACCAGCAGATCCTGAACTTCCACTAGTACCAGATGTACCAGCACTACCAGAACTTCCGCTACTTCCTGAAGTTCCAGATGTACCAGTTGATCCTGAAGATCCTGATGTGCCTGCGCTACCTGAAGTTCCTGACGTTCCAGCGGTTCCGCTTGTACCTGAACTTCCACTTGATCCGGATGTGCCTGATGAACCACTTGTACCTGCTGAGCCTGAGCTACCGCTTGTACCTGCCGTCCCTGACGTGCCAGCCGAACCTGAACTTCCAGATGTACCACTAGTACCAGAAGTACCAGCCGAACCTGAAGTTCCACTTGATCCTGATGTGCCTGCGCTACCACTTGAACCAGACGTACCCGAAGTACCTGCACTACCTGAACTTCCACTAGTACCTGATGTGCCGGCCGATCCAGAGCTACCAGATGTTCCCGCAGTACCAGACGTACCGGCACTACCTGAAGATCCTGCAGTTCCACTTGTTCCTGCGCTTCCGCTAGAACCTGAGCTTCCCGATGTGCCGCTTGTACCGGCAGAGCCTGAAGATCCAGACGTTCCTGCAGTTCCAGAGCTACCACTTGTACCTGAAGTACCAGCAGCCTTTAACCAAGTGTTACCATCATATCTATATATGTTGGTGTCAGTTGTATTATAATATATTGAACCTGTTGCTTTTAAAACAGGGTTTGCACTTGAAACTGGTACGGTCATTGAACCTGTAACTCTTACCGAACCTGTAAAATCATGATAATCATCAAATGTATCTCCAAATCTATTAGAACCTGAAGCATATGACTCTGTCACTATTAAAACTGAAGAACTGACAACGTATTGTTGTGCAGTAATATTACCGAATACATTTAAATTACCACTAATAACACCACTACCTGTTACATTCATTGTTGTACCATCGAATGTAAAACCAGATTGTACTGTAGCATTTGTGCCGCTACCGTTATATGTTATTACGCCATTGGTTGTTGTGCCTGTTAAAGTAACTAAACCAGATGTGCCTGAAGATCCTGCAGTACCACTGCTTCCTGATGTACCCGCCGTTCCTGA
>CANGEW010000032.1 GCA_947452965.1 Chitinophagaceae bacterium
ATCATTACAGAAGGAAGCTGGACAATACAAGTGTATGATTACGATGTAAAAAAACTTTTCAAACTAACGTCCATGTATGGCGGATTTGCTTTCATGATGTCACTCATCAGAGAAATTGTAAAAGATATTGAAGACATGCAAGGAGACGCCTCATTTAATTGCAATACATTACCTATTGTCTGGGGTGTTCCGGTTGCAAAAGTCTTCTCAGCTGTGTGGATTGTTGTCTGCATGGGAGGGTTGTTATTAGTTGATTTGTATGCTTGGCAAACTGGTCTTAGATACAGTATCGTATATTCGATTTTATTAATAGTGGTGCCTTTAGGATATATTTTGTATTTATTGCTTAAAGCTGTTACTAAACCAGATTATCATCGTATCAGTAACTATTTAAAACTAGTGATGCTTGCAGGCATCCTATCGATGATATTTTTTAAATACCACATATAATGAGCAAAATTATATTAGCATCCCAATCGCCTCGCAGAAAACAACTATTGGAATGGGCTGAAATCGATTTTGATGTTATAGTGAGTGATACAGACGAAAGTTTCCCTGCAAATTTGACTTTTGAAGAGATTGCCATTCATATTGCAAAACAAAAAGCAATAAAAGTATTTGAAGATTCTCATACAACATTGCCTATTATAGCAGCAGATACAATTGTTATATGCAATAACAAAATTTTCGGAAAACCACTCGACAGTAAGGAAGCCATCTCCATGCTTAAAGAATTGTCAGGAAAAACACATCAAGTAATTACAGGAGTTTGTATATTTCATGCAAATCAAATGAACTCTTTTGCAGATAGTACAGAAGTCACTTTTCATGAACTTACCCATGAACAGATTTGCTTTTATGTAGACAATTATAAACCATACGATAAAGCCGGTGCATATGCCATTCAAGAATGGATTGGAGTAGTAGGCATTGCTTCCATTAAAGGAGATTTCTATAATGTAATGGGACTTCCAGTAAGTAGAGTAGTAGCAGAATTGAAAAAGCTTCCAAAAGTATAAGCATTATTTTATAACAACTTCCTTTATTACAATCCCACCCAAACGTTCGTTTACTCTTTGAATAATCGCTTCTTTTTGGTACAACAATTCATTTTTTAATGGAGCTACATTCGTGGTAACAAAAAGCGTTTTTCCAATAATCTTAATACTATCTGTATATTTTGCAATAGTAGTACCCATTAATTCTTCCCATACTTCTTCAATCTGAACGGACTGAATGCCATATTTCAGTTTGCTTTTACTAATAAATAATTGAAGTGCTTCTTGTAAAGACAATTCTGCCATTTTGTAAAATTAATCAATTGAAATGGAAAGATTCGTAAATAAAATTCACTAAGCTAGTAGTTCCAGTAATTGTCCTTCAATACCCAATTGTAAAAAGGATTCCGACAATCTGTTTTGATGAGTATCTGTAATAAAAACCTGGCCATCGTTTTGATTACAAACCCAATCGAATAGATTTTTCATTCTTTGTTCATCTAATTTTTCAAAAACATCATCTAACAAAAGGATGGGTGCAAAACCCTTATTGATTTTTAGCAACTCAAATTCTGCAAGCTTCAATGCGAATAGTAAACTTTTTCGTTGCCCTTGCGAAGCTATATTTTTAAATAAATTCCCATCTAATTCAAATAAAATATCATCTTTGTGAATACCTGATTGTGTTCTCTGCAATAAAAGATCTTTTTCCTTGTATTGTGCTAAAAGAGTACGATAGCCATTTGCCTGTAATTGACTCTGATATTGTATTGTAATGTTTTCTTCATTTTGAGCAATCTGCTTATAAAAAGTAAGTATGAATGGAAAAAGCAATTGAAGATATTCTGTTCTCTTATGATAAATATATTCACAGGGTTCAATAAGTTGATTAGATAATACCTCTAATAAAGTTTGGTCTATTGAATGGTGGTGATTGTTTTTTAAAAGACTATTTCTTTGTTGAAGTAATTTATTGTATTGAATCAAATGCTGAAGGTACATAGCATCTAACTGACAAATAATCGTATCAATATATTTTCTCCTTCCCTCACTTCCTTCATTGATGATGCTCACATCATCAGGCGCAATCATAACCGAGGGCAACAAACCAATGTGATGTGAAAGTTTCTCATATTTGTTTTGATTCAAAAACAGTTCTTTCTTGGAAGGAGGTCGAAACAAACAAACCACATGATGATTATTTTCTTCACTTTTAAAAAACCCTTCGATTCGAAAGCCTTCTTTATGAAAGCCGATGTTCATTGAATCCATAGAAGTAAAATAACTCTTGGCAAAAGAACAATAATAGATAGCGTCTAACAAATTGGTTTTCCCTATTCCGTTTTGTCCATAAATACCCACAATTCGCTTATCGAAATCAAATGTGCTGATTTCGTAATTTTTAAAATGCGTAATAGAAATTTTAGTTAGAGAAAACATCAATTAGCAAGATACGAATAGAGTAGTAATTAATCATTTCTAATGAAGAAGCATTTTTGAGTAAGAAAAATCTGTTTTTAGTCCTATTTTGTTTTGTTTTGAATAGTAATTTTATCAATTCTCCCTTATATTTGCAACCTAAAAACTATTATTTTGGCAACAAAGTTTTCAAAAGAGACCTACCTGTATTGGTACGAATTAATGTTATTACTTCGCCGTTTTGAAGAAAAAACTGGGCAATTGTACGGAATGCAAAAAATTCGTGGATTTTGCCACCTTTATATCGGTCAAGAAGCTATTGCGGCAGGTTGTATGACTGCAACAAATCCTGATGATAAATTCATCACGGCTTATCGTGATCACGGTTTGGCAATTGCAAAAGGTATTACTGCTAAAAGCTGTATGGCAGAACTATACGGAAAAGCTACCGGTTGCAGCAAAGGTAAAGGGGGCAGCATGCACTTTTTTGGTTTAAAAGAGAATTTTTTCGGTGGACATGGAATTGTAGGGGCTCAAATAGGAACAGGAGCTGGATTAGCTTTTGCCGAAAGATACAAAGGTACCAACAACGTGGTATTATGTTTCTTTGGGGACGGTGCTGCTCGTCAAGGAATGCTGCATGAAGCTTTCAATATGGCTATGCTATGGGACTTACCCGTTATTTTTATTTGCGAAAACAATCATTACGCAATGGGAACTTCAGTAGCTCGTACCAGCAAAACATTGGATATGTACAAAATTGCTGATGCATACGAAATGCCTACTGATGCTGTGGATGGTATGAGTCCAGAAGAAGTTCATAATGCTATTTTAAGAGCCGTAAACAGAGCCAGAGAAAAAGGCGGACCTACTTTCTTAGAAATTAAAACATATCGTTATAAAGGTCATAGTATGAGTGACCCTCAAAAATATAGAACCAAAGAAGAATTGGAAGAATACAAGGAAAAAGATCCTATTGAACACGTATTGAAAGTTTTACAAACTGAATACATGGTTAGTAATGAAGATATTGAAGCCATCAACGAACGAGTTCGAAAGGAAGTAGAAGAATCTGTTACGTTTGCTGAAGAAAGCCCATGGCCAGATGACGACGAATTATTGAAAGACGTATATATTCAAGAAGATTATCCTTATATCACGGATTAACCTATATTATCACCAATTGTTTACAATTTAAAATTAGATACATGGCAAAGTTAGATACAGACAATGAAGTACTTGAGAAAGTTCAAGGTTTCTGGTCAAAATACAGTAAAATGATTACCTATGTAGGTGGGGCTGTAATTCTTATTGCGGCAGGTTGGATTTTCTACCAAAATAGTTTAGAAACAAAAAATACAAATGCATCTGAGGCTGTATTTTTAGCAGAAGGGCTTTTCGATAAAATGGCATCCACTGGATTCAATAAAGACTCTGTAAATCTTGTATTAAATGGTGGAGTTTCTGATGGAGCTGCCGTAACTGGTGTTTTAAAAGTTATGAATAATTTTAGTGGGACTCCTACAGCTAACAGAGCTAAATATATCGCAGGAGCTTGTTATTTACAAATTAAAGAGTTTGACAAAGCCATCAAATTTCTTAAGGATTTTGACGGTGGAAATGCCGCTCAAGTTAAAAGTAAAGCACTTATGATGTTAGGTCATGCTTACGCAGAAAAAAAACAAGTTTCAGAAGCAATGAACGCATATGAATCAGCGGCTACTGTTAATGAAAAGGATGAGTCAATCACTCCGGATGCTTTAATGGTATGCGCTAATTATGCAGAGTTCAACAATAAAAATACCGAAGCCATCAGTTTCTTAAAAAAATTAAAAGAAAATTTTCCTAACTACGTAGCCGTTTCCAGCGGTGATGTTGCTAAGCATTTAGCACGTTTAGGAGAATTAGAATAATAAAATATGTCAGTAAACGCACCCAATCATACTTCGTACAAAGGCATCCCAATATCAAAGGATGCCTTTGTTGTTATTGTAAAAACCGAATGGAATGTATCTATTGTGGATGAATTAGAAAAGGGGTGTATGAAAATCCTATCCGAGTGTGGAGTGGGTTTTAAAACACTAACGGTTCCTGGAGCATTCGAAATCCCTTACATAATAAAACAATATTATCAAACACACCAAGAAACAGTAACAGCATTTATCGCTTTGGGTTGCGTAATTCAAGGAGACACTCCTCATTTTGATTATGTGTGTAAAGCTGTAACAGACGGAATTCTTCAATTAAATATCTCACTGGATATTCCAACCATTTTTGGGATCCTTACAGTTAATACAGAAGCACAAGCGTTAGATAGAATAGGAGGAGCACATGGGCACAAGGGTGAAGAAGCTGCTATGACTGCTCTTAAAATGATTACATGTAAGCAATCTATTTAATCGTATTAATTTTCAATTTTAATGAAAGTTCAGTTATTTATACCCTGTTTTGTAGATCAGTTTTATCCCGAAACGGCTTTCAATATGGTAAAGGTATTAGAAAAACTGAATTGTGATGTTTCCTATAACCCTAATCAAACCTGTTGCGGACAGCCCGCTTATAATGCCGGATTTTGTGATGATGCAAGAGATGTAGCCTCTAAATTTTTAAAAGATTTTGACAATGCTGATTATATAGTTGCACCTAGTGCTAGTTGTGTTGGTTTTGTTAGAAATTATTTTCCCACACTTTTTGAAAACAACACTTCTATTCATTCTGCAAAAAAAATCACAAACCGTATTTATGAATTCTCTGAATTTTTAACAGAGGTACTACAAATAAAAAATTTCGATGCTACGCTTCAAGCAAAAGCTACCTATCATGATAGTTGTGCCGCATTAAGAGAATGTAAAATTAAAGAAGGGCCAAGATCGTTATTAAAATACGTCGAAGGATTAGAATTGATTGAAATGAAAGATGCTGAAACCTGTTGTGGTTTTGGAGGAACTTTTGCAGTAAAATTTGAAGCAATTTCTACTTCAATGGCAGATCAAAAAATTGATAATGTAGTTGCTACTGGAGCTGAGTATATCATATCAACAGACTTAAGCTGTTTATTGCAATTAGATAGCATAATAAAAAAACGAGCTCTACAAATCAAAACCATTCACTTAGCTGATGTTTTAGCTAGCGGTTGGTAATATTCTACTTAATAATAAATATTTCATATGGCATATTGGCTAGTAAAATCAGAACCCTTTAAGTACAGTTGGGATCAATTTGTAAAAGACAAGCAAACCTTTTGGGATGGTGTTCGTAATTATGGCGCTCGCAACAATTTAAAAGCCATGAAAAAAGGAGATGAAGTATTATTTTATCATAGCAATGAAGGGGTAGAAATTGTAGGAATCGCCAAAGTTAGCAAGGAACATTATCAAGATCCCACAACCGATGAAACGGCATGGGTGGTAGTAGATTTAAAGCCCGTAAAAAAATTAAAAAAATCTATTCCTTTGTCTATCATCAAAACAGAAAAAAGATTGGCAAATATGGATTTAGTTAGATTAGGCCGACTATCTGTTCAAACCGTTAAAGCTGACGAATGGTTGGTTATTATGGAATTAGCAGGCGAAAAATGATTCGGAAATGAAAAAACCTCATCTTGTTGTATTATCTGGTGCAGGTGTTTCTGCAGAAAGCGGAATCAAAACTTTTAGAGACCATGATGGACTTTGGATGGGACACAAGATAGAAGACGTAGCAACCCCAAGAGCTTTCAAAAAAAATCCTTCACTGGTGCTCGATTTTTACAATCAAAGAAGAAGAGACGTTCTAAAAGCCGTCCCAAACAAAGCACATCTATCCATTGCAGCATTAGAAAATTTTTGTAAGGTTACTGTTATTACACAAAATGTAGATGATTTACATGAAAGAGCCGGCTCAACAAATGTGTTGCATTTACACGGAGAAATTTTGAAGATGAGGAGCGAAATAAACGAGTCTTTGGTTTTTAATATCAAGTCGGACATAAAAATAGGGGACAAGGCCCCTGATGGAGCACAACTAAGACCTCATATAGTTTGGTTTGAAGAACCCGTTCCATTAATTGAAGATGCAGCTGCTATTTGCAATACTGCTGATTATTTTTTGGTAATTGGAACAAGTTTGCAAGTTTACCCTGCTGCTGGTTTAATTCATTATGTTCCTGAAGAAACTATCAAATACGTAATTGATAAAAAAATTCCAGTAGTTGATACAATTCAAAATCTCATTGCAATAGAGGCCACTGCGTCTGAAGGGATGCAACAACTGAGCGCTTTGATAATAGATAACATCAAATCATAAGCGTTTTTCCTGAAAAACTACACCATAATGTTTCAATTCATTTAACACTGGCTCATACACTTCTTTCATAATTGGAATATGGACTCCTTTTAATTGTATGGTACCATTTAGAATCAATTTTGCAGTAATACCCAAAGGAAGACCAACTGTTTTTGCCATAGCCGTTCGCATAGAATCATCGCCTATAACAACCAATGAGCTTTGGATACTTTTGTGTGTTTGATTGATTGTATATTCAATTTCATGCAACATCACAATCATGTCTTTGTCGGTGGGCTCTAACTTAAGTTTTTCTTCTAAAGCAAATTGCAAAACCTCTGCCGCACTGCACAGCCCTTTGTTTATGATTGTTTGATTATCATCTAACCCCAGAAATAACAATTGTTTTAAGGTGATATTAGCTTCATGCATTTTTTCAGCCATTACAGCAGATGCTTCCAAATCATCTTTGGTTAATTCGGTTGTTTTGATTTTACCTTGCTCGTCTAACAAACTTTCTAATAAAGCATTTGCAATTGCAAAACGAACAGATAATTTTTGATCTAACCATGTATCAAAAGAGCGTGTGCTCAAAAAATCTCTAAAAAAATCTTGCAAGGTTTTTCCATTGGTATCATATATAGGCGATTCATCGGTTAAGCCCAATTCAATGATATTATTCCACCCATACATAAAATCAGGATACCTCAAAGTAGTTCTTATGAAGGTATCCGTTGAATTCAAGTTGTACAAGTCAATATAAGGTAAACTATTTCTATTAGGATAATAACTTAAATTGATAATATTATCTTGATGAATAGAAACAATTCTTGATGGGTCAAATAATGTTTCATAAGATTCTTCAACAATCGTACCAGACTTTTTATAAATGGCACCGGCTTTTCCAGCCATCACAACATTTCGTGGATTCCAACTGATTTTATATTTCCATGGATTATTATCTGAGGCAGGAGCCACTAAACCCCCACAATGACTTTTAAAAGAATGAACCTGACCTCCTGATTCATGAATCTCATCCAATAATTGCATAGCACTCATATGATCAATTCCAGGATCTAACCCTAATTCACACAGAAATAAAATATCAGCATTATCCACTTCTTTCGATAACGACTTTATCGCATCATCAACATAAGATGCTGTTAACAACGATTTTTTATACCGAATACAATCTTTTGCAATTAAAATATGAAGAGAAGGGGGCATCATCGAAATAACAAGATCACTTTTTTCGATAATAGAAGATCTTGTCAAGTCATTCTGAATATCAATCACTACACCTTCACCATTAGAATGATTTCGTATTTTTTGATCCAATAAGTTTTGATTGGCATCTGCAATAGTAATTTTCCAATTATTATTAGCGGCTTCATTCAATAAATAATCAATCAAAACAGTAGCAGATTTCCCGGCACCAAACAGTAATATATTTTTGGTAAACATTTTCTTTACATTTAACGGGCAAGTTAGCCGTAACGTTCAATTTCGCCAAAATATATTTACCTAGTTTTTCCCAATAAAAACAATAAAAACTTGTCCACAATTCGATAAATTTTGTGCAAAAAACCAATCAAACATGTTGATATTTTTTGGGCTAAACCTCTTTAAAATAGGTATATTTGATAACTATAAAAACATATGGAAAATCAAGAAAATTTCGAAGGGTCAAACCCGAATAATAGAGGAAAAGTTATCCCTGTTAACATTGAAGAACAAATGAAAACTTCCTACATCGATTACTCAATGAGTGTAATTGTAGGAAGAGCGTTACCCGATGTGAGAGATGGTTTAAAACCTGTTCACAGAAGAGTGCTGTTTGGCATGAATGAGTTGGGTAATAACAGTAATAAACCTTATAAAAAATCTGCCCGTATAGTGGGTGAGGTGATGGGTAAATACCATCCGCATGGAGATGCCTCCATATACGACACAATGGTTCGTATGGCACAGGACTGGGCCATGAGATACAAAATGATTGACGGACAAGGTAATTTTGGTAGTCAAGATGGAGATCCACCAGCTGCTATGCGTTATACTGAGGTGAGAATGGAAAAGTTTGCAGAAGCCATGATGGAGGATATTGATAAAGAAACAGTAGATTACCAATACAACTTCGACGATTCATTACAAGAACCAACAGTACTGCCTACACGAATTCCACAACTTTTATTGAACGGTAGTAGCGGAATTGCAGTAGGTATGGCTACCAACATGATGCCGCATAACTTAAATGAAGTGGTAGATGGTTGTATTGCTTATATTGAAAATAATGACATTAGTTTGGATGATCTTATCAAGCATGTAAAAGCTCCTGATTTTCCAACAGGCGGAATAATTTACGGATATGAAGGAGTAAAGCAAGCTTTATTCACCGGAAGAGGAAGAGTTGTACTTAGAGGAAAAACAAACATTGAAACAGATGCGAGAGGCAGAGAAAAAATTGTAATCACGGAAATTCCCTATCAAGTAAATAGGGACACTCTTACTCAAAAAATTGGTGAACTCATCAACGAAAAAGTAATTGAAGGTATTAGTGATGTAAATAATGAAAGTAACAACAAGGAAGGAACCCGTATAGTTGTAGAACTAAAAAAAGATGCTGTAGCACAAGTTGTTATCAATCAACTATACAAATTCTCAGAGCTACAAACTTCTTATGGTATTAATAATGTTGCATTGGTAAAAGGAAGACCAAGAATATTAAATATCAAACAATTAATTTCTGAGTTTATCGAATTTAGACACGAAGTGGTTGTTCGTCGTACTCAGTATGAATTAAAAAAAGCCGAAGAGCGTGCTCATATTTTAGAAGGCTATATCATTGCACTGAATAATTTAGATGCAGTCATTAAATTAATCAGAGAAAGCGCAACGCCTAACATCGCTCACGAAGGACTAAAATCTTCATTTGGAATGAGTGATATTCAGGCCAAAGCTGTTTTAGAACTTCGTTTGCAAAGACTAACAGGCATGGAAATTGATAAAATCCGTCAAGAACATGCTGAAATAATGGCACTTATACAACGACTTAAAGAAATATTAGGAAACGAATCTTTGCGATTTGATATCATTAAATCAGAATTACATGAAGTAAAGGCCAAATTTGGTGATGAGCGCAAATCTGAAATTGTATATGCGGATGATGAAATTAATATGCTCGACTTGATTGAAGAAGAAGATGTAGTAGTTACGATTTCGCACCTTGGATATATTAAGCGTACTTCTGCAAACGAATATCGTCAGCAAAGAAGAGGCGGAAGAGGTGCAAAAGGGAGCAGCACAAGACAGGAAGATTATATTGAACACCTTTTTGTGGCATCTACACATCATACATTATTATTCTTTACTGAAAAAGGTCGTTGTTACTGGCTAAAAGTATATCAAATTCCAGAAGGCGATAAAACTAGTAAAGGGCGCGCCATTCAAAATATGATTCAAATACCGCCAGATGATAAAGTGCGCGCTATCATAGATATTAAAAATTTAGACGATGAAGATTACATAAAAGATCATTTCATTGTACTCTGCACCCAAAAAGGAATCATAAAGAAAACCGATCTGAAAGATTTCAGCAGACCACGTCAAACAGGAATCAATGCGATCAATATACTAGAGGGTGATCAATTGATTGCTGCAGAATTAACCGATGGAAATTGCGAAATCATGATGGCCGTTAAAAGCGGAAGAGCCATCCGTTTCCCTGAAAAAGCCGTTAGAAGTACCGGACGAGGTGGTATTGGTGTATATGGCATTGAAGTAGATGAAGCCAATGATGAAGTAGTTGGAATGGTGTGTGTGAATAAAGAAGATAAAAGTAAAACCATATTGGTTGTAAGTGAAAAAGGATATGGAAAACGTACCTTCTTAGATGATCCAGAAACCGGAGAAGCCAATTATAGAATCACAAATCGTGGAGGAAAAGGCGTAAAAACAATCAATGTAACTGATAAAACGGGCAAATTGGTAGGGTTACTGGCTGTAACTGAAAAAGAAGACTTGATGATTACCTGTGTTAGCGGAGTAACCATTAGAATGTCTGTAAACAGTATCAGTGAACAAGGACGTGCCACTCAAGGGGTTAAATTGATTAAAGTAGATGAAGGTGATGAAATCGCTGCCATAACACAATTAGATGAAATGGAAGAAATACTGGATACACCTGTAATTGACTCTGAAAATTCTACAGAACCAGAACAAACAAACGAAGAAAATTCAGATTCAGCAGATGACAATTCATCAACGACAGAGTAAAACTCTAACCAATTATGGAACAAAAACCTTCTAAAGAAACGTTAGCGGCTTGGTCGGCAGATCCGAATAATTGGAAATGGGGTGTTTTTTATTATAATAAAGAAGATAAAAGAATCATGCCACCCAAAAGGAATCCGGCTATGGGTTGGACAGTAAACTTTGCGAATAATAAATCTGTTCTAGTTTTTTTATTATGTATGCTGATACCAACAGCTATTATTCTATTAATTACTTTAATAAATAAATAAAGCAGGGATATTTCTCAACACAACATAATCCTCAAAGGCTCACAGTAAAAGTGAGCCTTTGTAATAAAAGAGTATAGCTCAATCCTTAAGTGGATTAATTTGAAATATCCTATTTAACATAATATTAATTATAGGCTAAAATGTATATCTAAAGCTAGTAGACATTGGGTTCTTTAAGTTACCTTTGTAATATGGACAATAAGATACCGAATACGCAACAAATACTTGAACGATTGAAAATCAATGCATTAAATCAAATGCAAATTGATGCGTACGAAGCCATCCAAAATAATGATGAAGTTTTATTATTATCTAATACTGGCTCTGGAAAAACATTAGCTTTTTTAATGCCTTTGTTAGAATCTATCGACCCAAAAATCAAAAATACCCAGGCTTTAATAGTTGTCCCGTCCAGAGAATTGGCTTTGCAAATTGAAAGCGTATTAAAACAAATTCAACCTGGCTGTAAAATCACCTGCTGTTACGGTGGGCATAAAAGAGAAATTGAAGAAAATAACCTAATTGAAACTCCAACAATCATAATCGCTACACCTGGTCGTTTAGCTGATCATATCAGAAGAAATAATGTCAATATTCATTCTCTTCAATTTTTAGTAATTGATGAATACGACAAGATATTAGAGCTTGATTTTCAAGAAGAAATGGAGTTTATATTTAATTCAATTTCAGTTAAAAGTCACACAGTTTTCACATCTGCCACAGAATCCATCCATCTACCAGATTATCTCAAAATAACTAAACTATTCAAGGTCAATCATCTATCTACCGAAGCCAAAGATGACGCTATTCTTCAAATAAGAACGGTAGTTTCCGAAGAAAAAGACAAATTTCAGACTTTGCTTATACTTCTTTGTGCACTAAAAGACACTTCTTCCATTATTTTTTGCAATCATAGAGATGCGGTTGAACGAGTACAATCCCTGTTGCAAGATGCTGGCGTCCTTTCCGTATTTTATCATGGCGGCATGGAACAACATGATCGCGAAGTAGCCTTATGTAAATTTAAAAATAACTCTTCTAATATATTGATAACTACTGATTTAGCTAGCAGAGGACTAGATATTGCTAATGTCCGTAGCGTAGTGCATTACCACCTTCCTCATACGGAAGACGCTTTTACTCACAGAAACGGTAGAACCGCTAGAATGAATGCATCAGGTTCAATTTTTGTAATCATTGGTCCTGAAGATGAAATTCCAGCTTATATAACATCTACCGCAATTCCTTTCGAATTGCCTTCAAAATACGAAATCCCTGAAAAACCAAAATGGAGTACCTTGTTTATTGCTGCAGGTAAAAAGGATAAAATTAATAAGATTGACATTGTTGGTTTTCTTTCCAATAAAGGCAAACTAAAAAAAGATGAAATTGGATTGATTGATGTAAAAGACTTTAGTGCTTTCGTTGCCGTAAGAAAATCAAAAATCGGCTGGGCTATTGAAAATGTAAAAAATGAAAAAATCAAAAATAAAAAGGTAAAAATCGCCATAGCTAAATAGCAAGCATGCTTAAAATCCTCCACCCCTCATCATCCTCATCTCTCCCCCATGCATAGGGGGCGTATCCATCATACCGCCAGCCTTTACATCACCAAAAAACTTATTTAAACGCCAGACTAAGCTCAACATGAAATACCGACCCAGTCGGTTGGTTTTAGTATCTGTAAAGCCAGTTGAAGAAACTGTTCTTGCAACATTGATATTTTGATTCAATAAATCAAAGGCTTGAAGTTTTAATGAAAGAGTTTTGGAAGTCAGAAATTGCTTTTCTAAAGTAGCATTGATAATACATGAGTTTTGAGAAATATCCGTTGCCAAACCTTCGTTAATAATTTTATCGATATCATAACTAATAATAAAATCCGAAGGCAAGAAAAATCTTGAAGTATTAGAAAGTGTCCAAGTCTTAGTGGTAGAATTTAAATCATTTTGTAATGAGTATTCAGAACTATTTAAGGCATAGTTAACAGAAATCGTAGTTTCTAACCATTTTTTTATCTTAAAATCTGTTGAAAATCTCTGACCAATTACCCAATTTTTTCCGATGTTCTTCTGGATTTGATTTGCCGAATCTGTAAGAAACGATACATTGTTATTATAAGCAATGCTTCCACCTATATTAAATACATACTTCCGATTTTGAATAGGTCTTGATACATTATAAAACCCTAATGCGGTAAAATATCCATCACTATTCAAATATCTCGTTTCTTGAACGTTTTTAATGGTCTTTATGTTGTTTACAATTTTATCCTGTGTAAACGAAACACTTACATTACCAAAGAAAACATTCCCAGATATGAAATCAAAATTGTTATACCGCATACTGAATGTATTTGAAAACTCTGGCCTTAATTCCGGATTTCCAATTGAAATAAACTGTGAATTTGAGCTATCGGGAACCTCTTGTAATTGACTAATACTTGGCTGTGATGAACTTCCATTATAGTTAAAATTTAATGACCTGCTTCTCGAAAAATTATAGGCCATTCGTATAACTGGATAATAATTTACTAAATTTCTAGTAACAGAAGGCTTAAGAGGTGTAACGAAATTAGTTGTAATGATAGCAGGTTGAGCAGATACTCCTATAGTATAATTATATTTTTTTTCATTGGTTTTGATATTAATTCCGATACGATGTGTGTTATAAATATTTTCATAATTATTTGAAGATGCCTCTAATAATGTTACTTTGCCTGTTAACGTATCTACATGAAACGTTTCTCTATCCGTCGCAATATTTTGATGATTGAAAGAATAATTTAATTCTAAACTTCTTTTTTTGCTTAGAGGTTCAGTATATGAAAGTTTGACACTATAACTACTATTAGGATTGTTTTGTTTTAATTGCTGTGTTTGTCTGTAATAATTACTGCCGCCGAAT
>CANGEW010000033.1 GCA_947452965.1 Chitinophagaceae bacterium
TATTTTGTAATTGCGCACTTCCATATTGTAATGGGTGTATCTGCATTCTTTGGTATGTTTGCTGGTATCTACCATTGGTTCCCTAAAATGTTTGGAAGATTTATGAATAACACTTTAGGGTATATTCACTTCTTCATTACCATCATTGGAGCGTATTTAATCTTCTGGCCTATGCACTACGAAGGTGTTGCAGGTATGCCACGTCGTTATTATGATTTCTCTGCATGGCAATCATTCAATAGCTTCCAAGGCTTAAATGCATTCATCAGTGTGGTTACTATCGTTGTATTCTTTGCTCAATTATTATTTGTAGTTAATTTCTTTGTAAGTATTTTCAGAGGTAAAAAAGTAACTACTCAAAATCCTTGGCAATCACCAACTTTAGAGTGGACTACACCAATCCATCCTGGTCACGGCAACTGGGAAGGTCCTATTCCAACTGTTTACAGATGGGCATATGATTATAAAGATAATGGTGAAGGAGGCGACTTCATTGCACAAAATGTACCATTGAAAGATGGTGAAGAAGCACATTAATCCATTAACTTCTTTTGATACTAAAAACGCGTTGCAACAGCAACGCGTTTTTTATTTTAATATAATATTCAAAGTAGTATCTCGCAAAAGTGTGAACTTGTTTTCTTCAAATTCCGGGGCTTTGATTAAATACGTTTTATTGAGCGAAACACCATAAGGCTCTGTAGGTGCACCAAATAAATTCTTATCCATTTTATTATTATTGTTTTTATCGTGCACAAAAGCCAATGCATAGGTGCCATTAGGCAGAAATAAATGGAGCGAATTTCTTAAAGGCTCTTTAAAAACAAGGGTACTAAAGGCAGCTTTATTGTTTTCTGGAAACCCCGTTTCTTTATTAAAAATAGAGATAAGTAATTGTCCTTTTTTAGAACTTAAGTTACTTAATTTTATGGTTACCGTATGCTTTTGAGCCATCACCATAGTGCTTGCCGAAAAATAAAGGCAATAGCTTAGAAGTATAAATCTATTCATAAGGAGTAAATATAAACATCACGATTGGTTTATAAATTTATTTAATAATGATCTCATCCATAAATAATATACTTGGATTTTCTTTCCCTTCATGCCAAGCAGGAAGTAAACCGGCATTTTTAGCAACAATTTTTATATAGTGTGTTTTAGTTTTTGTTGCTAAGGTATAGCACTGAATTGCTTTCGCTTCCGGCGTATTTGCGAGTTTACTTTTTACATTGCCTAATGCCGTCCAATGCACACCATCATCACTTTTATAATACGATACTTCTGGTGAAAAGAATACCCAAGCGCGCACATCTTGAAGGCAGTTTAATCCTATGCTTTCTATGCTTTTAGCTTGTTTCAAATCTATAATGCATTCCATATCGGTATCTTGGAAGCCTTGCCATGCGGTGTTTAAACGAAAATCTAATGCACCATACAAGCCATCTACCAATGCTTCTTTGCCCCCTCCGGTATACGAATTTAAATAAGGGTGGGTATAGGATACTGCATAATTAATCACTGTTTTATATGCTTTTGAATTACAGGTATCACTATGTTGATTGCCTACGATTGCGTAGGCTTCTATAGCACTTGTGGCTTTTATATAAAAAGGTTTTTCATACTTTATAAATACCTTTTTAGTAGCTGGTGTTTTGATACAATAGTATAGGGTAGCTGCTGTGTCAATATGTGTTAGCACTACTAAGCTGCTGTCTTTAAAAGGGTTTTTGCATTGTATGCTAGGCATAGCAATAAGTGATGGTTTATAAGTCATACTATTGGGATATGTTGGATAATCCATGGTAGTATCTATTTCTATTGGGTGTATCAATTGCCCTCCGTTTTTGATAGCATCAAAAGCAATACTTGCCGATGTGTTTTCTTTGCCATTAAACGTAATACGATCTTGGTCTTCTTTTGTTATGATAAGCTCTTTATTATTTTCTAAATGAATCGTGATTTTATCAAACAGCGGTTGTGTAAGGAGATATTGATTATCTACACCTGGCGCTATATCATATAAGCCCATAGCACTCATCACATACCAAGACGACATTTGTCCGCAGTCTTCATTGCCACTCAAGCCATCAGGTGCATTATGGTAGAGCTCTTTCATAATGCGCTGTGTATAATAACTACTTTTTAAAGGATGATGGGTATAGTGATACAAGAAAGCCATATGATGACTCGGTTCGTTGCCATGCGCATATTGTCCGATAAGTCCGGTGATATCAGCTTGTCCACGGCCCTTTAGATTGGTACTAGCTGTAAATAATTCATCTAATGCTTGTTCTAATGCATCGGCTCCACCCAAATATTTTTTGAGCGACTTCATATCTTGTGGTACATAAAATCGGTATTGCCACGCATTGGCTTCGGTATAATTATTGTTTACTTCATATGGATTGAAGGGTGTCCACCAGCCACCATTGCTACGCGCACGCATAAATTTTCCATCAAATACATTTTTCCAAGATTGAGCGCGCAGTTCGTAATGATGTGCTATACTATCCTTGCCTATTGCTTTAGCTACACGTGCAATACAGGCATCATCAAAAGCATATTCGAGTGTTTTAGAAACCGATTCCGATTCTTGATCAGCAAAGAGTCCTTTTTGTTTTGCATATAAGTCTATGCCAAATTGTTTACGATTAACCGCTTCTATCATCGCTTTCAACGCTTTTGTGGTATCCATCGGAATACCTTTTAAAAGAGCATCGGCAATTACGGGAATACTATGGTTGCCAATCATACAATAGGTTTCGTTAGCCGCCAATTCCCATATGGGCAATAAGCCGCCTTGTTGGTATTGTGTAAGAAAAGTATGAACAAAGGCTTGTGTATTTTTTCGATCGATTAAAGCTAGCAAGGGATGTGTAGCTCTGTAGGTATCCCATAAAGAAAAAACAGAAAAATAAGGCGTAGCACTTTTGTGAATTTTAAAATCGCGACCAAGATAAGCGCCATCAACATCTTGATAGGTATTTGGATTTAGAAAACTGTGATAGAGCGCCGTATAAAAAACTACTTGCTCATCGTGCGTTCCGCCAGCTACTTCTATTTTAGAGAGTACACTATCCCATGCTTGTTCTTGTTGCTGCACTAAGCGCTTAAAATCGAAGGCTGGAATTTCGCTTTGCAGATTGCGTTTAGCACCATCCATACTTACTGCAGAGATACCTACTTTTACAAAGAGGGTACCTACTTTACCAAATGATAGTATTGCTTGGTTTGCATTTTGTAACGTAATTTTTTGTTGTGCTGCGTGCCAATGTATACTTGTATCGTTGCCAGCTTTCAAGGCATAGCCTTCCATAGCATGATCAAATACCGCATAAAAATAAATGCGTTGCTGACTGGCCCATCCTTTAGAGTAGCGATAGCCGCGAATAGTATGATCGTCTACCCATTCCAAATGACTTTTTAATAGTGGATCTCTATGCGTTAAATCAATATGCACATAGGCATTTTCAGTTGTCGGAAATTGATATTTATGTAGGGCACTGCGCGTGCTACTCGTAAGCGAAACCTTTGTTTTATAACGATTCAAATAAGTGCTGTAATAACCAATGCGTGCCTGTTCTTTTGATTTTGAAAAAGAAGATGCTATGTTTAGTTTATTAAAACTAAAGCTATTAGTAGTAGGTGTAAATAAGACATCGCAATAATCGCCAATGCCGGTGCCACTCAAATGGGTATGCGAAAAGCCATAAACAACCGTATCGGAATAATGGTAACCACTACAACCATCCCAACCCTCTAATCGGGTATCGGGGCCAACTTGTATCATGCCATAAGGCTTGCTTGGTCCGGGGTAGGTATGTCCGTGGCCACCAGTACCTATGAAGGGATTCACTAAAGATGAGTAAGGAATAGATTGTGCCTTTGCAAAAAAGGATAAAAGAAAAATACAATAACGAAGTTTTAAAAAGTAGCGCATAGAATAAAAATTAAAAAATAAAGATAGGGAAATAGCTAAAAATAGGACTATAGTGGTATGAAATTAATTCTGCTTGTTTTTAGGGTTGGGATTATTGTAGGATCCCTCACTACAATATTTTCATCAACATAATTAAAAATCATTTTTACAAATGCGACTCCAGCAATAATTCCTTCATCTTTTACCAATAATGTAGCTTTATCTTGCGCATCTTTTGGAATGCAAGCTAATGACGCATGATTACCATCGCCAACATCTTCACGAATGGCATTTTTAATAATCAGATGAACTTCGTTTTGAAATTGTGCTTCTGTAGTCATAACTTTATTTTGAATGGCTAAAGTAGTTTTTTTGCAAATTATAAATTAATTTCAAATAAGTATGTTACCTATAAAAGCTATAAAAACATGAATTGGAGTGCCAAAATAATAAACCATAACGGAGAAAAACGAATTGCTGTATATTTTGAAAAGAAATTAGACTTAATTCAGCGCATAAAAAAACTACCCGATTCCCGTTGGAGTCAAACTTTAAAGGTTTGGCATATACCAATTACAGAAGAAAACAGAATACGATTCAACATTAAAATAGAAGAGCCAACAGACGAAGGAAAACTTGAACTTCAAAAATTCCAACAATGGTTACGATCTAGACGCTACAGTCAAAACACAATAAAAACGTATTCGGAAGCTTTAAAATCATTCCTAACATTTTGTAATACAAAACCAATTGCAGAAATCACAAACGATGATGTAATTCAGTATAACAATTTTTATATTTTAATAAACAACCTTTCTTCATCCTATCAAAATCAAATTGTAAATGCGATAAAATTGTATTTCAAAACAATAAAAAATAAATCAATTGAAATTGAGAAAATTCACCGTCCAAAACGAGATAAAATATTACCAAATGTTTTGAGCAAAGAAGAAATTAAATTAATCTTAAATGCTCACGGAAACATAAAACACAAAACGATGTTATCCTTGATTTACAGTTGCGGATTACGAAGAAGTGAATTACTAAATTTAAAGCCAATCGACATTGATTCCCAAAGAAATATTGTAATCATTAGACAATCAAAAGGTAGAAAAGACCGAATCGCGCCATTATCAAGTAAAATATTAGACATGTTGCGCGAATATTACAAAATACACAAACCCAAAACATGGCTTTTTGAAGGAAAAACAGAAAACACACCTTATGACGAAAGAAGTTTGTCAAATGTTTTAAAACAAGCGCTAACCAAATGTAAGATAACAAAACCAGTAAGTTTACATTGGTTGCGACATAGTTATGCAACTCATTTACTAGAAAGCGGCACAGATTTAAGATACATTCAAGAGCTTTTAGGTCACAGCAGCAGTAAAACAACAGAGATTTACACCCATGTAAGCACCAAAAATTTACAAAAAATAAAAAGTCCATTTGATGATTTGTAAAATAATTTAGATATATTTGATTAGTTTATATATAGCCATTTTATGGCACAAAGCCTTCTAAATATGGGTTGCTATGTATGATTTTATGGCTGGTATACATAAGTTACCTGCAAGGCTATGACGACAGTGCAACCATCAACGACAGTGCTAAAACGGACGACAAAATGCCAACGCTTCGCAAAATTAAAAGAGCTGCAAGCCGACACACAAGCCAACGCTTTTGCAGCACATTTAATTTTGCCCAACCGCACCCAAGACCGTCAAGACCAGACAATAAAACCTTACATTTGCCGTTAGAAAAACAACATTGAAAAAAGCAGTCAACATATTTCTTTTAGCATTTTACTCTTTCGGGACTTTCTGTTTGCCGTTGGGTGACTTTTCAATGCTGAATGACATACCCGAAATGTATCGCCATTGTAAAGCGACAGAGGATAAGGATATGACACCGCTTGACTTTATCACTGACCATTTAGTAAACATTGACGGACTGTTTGACAAACACGAAAACGGTGACGAACAAAAACCACACACACCTACTCAAAACCATCATCACGGACAGACAACCGTTTCTTTCATCGCATACTTTGCATTTTCAATTGCACAGTTTCATCATACTGAAATGAAACCGCTAATTCCTTCGGTGAATTTTCTTCCATCGGACTACATCACAAAAATTTTCAGACCACCGATAGTTGCTTGATGTTTCAGTATTCGCTTTCAGTAAGCGACAAATCAATTTTCAATTAAACATTAAATCAAGTAAACAATGAGAAAAATAATTTTCGTTGCAACGGTTCTTATATGTGCTTTTGCGACAAGTTTTGCCCAAAGCAAAACGCCAACGGCTGTAACAACAGCGTTCAATCAAAAATTTCCGAATGCTACTAATGTAAAGTGGGACAAAGAAAATGCTCACAATTACGAAGCATCGTTTGTATGGAAAGGGGTAAACTATGCAGCCAACTTTAGCGACACAGGCGAATGGTTAGAAACCGAAACTCCAACTACTTTTAATCAACTTCCAGAGAAAGTGCAGACAGCGTTTAATACTTCACACAAAGGAGTAACGCCAAAAGCAGTTTCAAAAATTGAAACCTCTAAACAAGGAACAATTTATGAAGTGGAACTAAAGCAAGGTGCAAAAACTGTTGAAGTATTTTACAAAGCAGACGGAACAGAAACAAAAGAATAATTAACCAAAGAGCAAAACGCCAAAGGCGTTTTGCTCTTTTTAATCTCAATCAAAATGACAAAAAATAAAAAAATAATTCAGCAAGTGTTAGGAACACTTGTAGCGGCAAACGCAATCATATTTCTACTACTTGCCTACTTGCAAGTATTTTCAAGTTCGCCACGGGCAATAGTGTTCATTGACTTTTGGGGACGGCTCTGTGTGTATTCACTTTGGTTTACGGGCTATGCACTTTACAGAAAGTATTTACCAAAGAAAAGTATTTTGAAAACAATAATCATTTTGATTGTTGTCATCAACATTCCAGTTTTTCTAACGCTTGGTTACATGAACAAACTTTCTCCCGACTTGGCAACACTTCCATTTATTGACTTTTGGGGACGATTGACAGTTTATTCATTGTGGTTTATGGCATACGAGTTTTACCGACATTACATGCAAGATGACAAACCCGAAACAGCAACCATTTAGCACATGAATAAATTACCAGCAATCACACTTTCATTTTGGATAATGAAAATTTGTGCAACCACTTTAGGCGAAACCGCAGGAGATTTACTTTCCATGACAATGAATGTTGGCTATGCAGTTAGTTCAGCCATTCTTTTGAGTGTCTTTTTTGCAACACTTGTAGTTCAACTTACAACAAAAAAGTTTCATCCTATTATTTATTGGGCGGTTATACTTGCAACAAGCACAGCAGGAACAACCATGTCCGACTTCATGGATAGAACTTTAGGTTTAGGTTATGCAACAGGTTCTTTGATTTTAGTTTCTCTCTTAATTGCAACACTCATAATTTGGAAACAAAAAGAAAAATCATTGTCCGTAACAAATATCAAATCCACAAGAGGAGAAATTTTTTATTGGACAGCGATTTTATTTTCCAACACATTAGGAACAGCGTTAGGCGATTTTCTTGCAGACGATTCAGGACTTGGTTTTGCAGGTGGAGCAATTCTTATTGGAAGTTTATTAGCAGTTATTGTTTTGCTTTTCTATTTCACAAAAGTATCTCATGTAGTTTTGTTTTGGTTGGCGTTTGTTCTCACAAGACCATTTGGTGCAACCTTTGGCGACTTGCTGACAAAGACACATGAAAAAGGAGGATTAAATTTTGGAACGATTGGTTCATCTGCAATTTTATTTACGATACTTGTAGTATTAGTTGCAATTTCAATTATCAAACTAAAACGAGAAACAAAACTTACACAAACAATAAACTAACTGACATGGAAAAATGGGTTTTATACGCAATCATTTCAATGCTATTTGCAGGGCTGACTTCTGTAATAGCAAAGTTTGGAATGAAAGATTTAAGCAGCGACACCGCTTTGGCAGTGCGGACAGCAGTTGTGTTTTCAATTGTAATTGCAAACGCATTTTTGTTTCGCAACGCATTTAGCGAACTGCAACAATCATCTCCAAAGAATTTAATTTTCCTTGCAATTTCGGGCATCACAACTTCACTCTCTTGGATTTTTTATTACAGAGCAATGAAGTTAGGACAAGTTTCTTATGTGGCATCCATTGACAAAGCAAGCATTGTAGTTACACTCTTACTTTCGTTCATCATTCTGAAAGAACCAATCACAGGAAAACTTTTAGCAGGTGCAGCTTTTATTTTAACGGGAATGGTAATTTTGATTTGGAAATGAAAGAACTAATCGCAGTATTTATCGGTAGCGGACTTGGCGGCTTATCAAGGTTTGGACTTGGCAAGTGGATTAACTCTTTGCACAATCACCATTTTCCTTTCGGAACTTTTGTAGTCAACTTTATTGCTTGTTTAATTTTAGGTTTTGTAATCGGACTTGCAGACCACAAACAAATTCTTTCACCAACTGCAAGATTATTTCTTGCAGTTGGTTTTTGTGGTGGCTTCAGCACCTTCTCAACATTCAGTAGCGAAACATTGACACTCTTTCAACAAGGACATAACACCAGTTTAATTCTTTACACTTTGGGAAGTATTTTGCTTTGTGTAATTGCAACCTTTGGCGGACTTTTAATTGCAGAGAAAATATGAACGACACAGCACAGAACGCCAACGCATTTGCAAGCACATTTTATTTTTTTGCTGACACACAATGCAACGCTAAAAAAATAAAAAGAGCTTGCAGGCCACCGCACGGGGGACAGTGCAAACTTGACACGACAACACTCCGAACCGAAAGAAGCCCAGCAGGTAACAGCACATTTGCAATAGGCGGGGTTTCGTTCTCCGCAGACAGTTTAGTGGTAGCCGAAAGTTTTGTGCTCCGCATAAAGTTCTGTGGTAAAAATCCCGCCCATCGCAAATCTGCAAAACGTTATGCGTCATTGTGAGAACGCGCGTAACGAACATTAACGCAACAAATGAAACAGACAAAATGAAAAATATTATTTTAGTTTTCTTGCTGACACTACCTCTGTTTTCTATTGGACAAGATAACCCTGACTGTTACGCAGAAAAAGACTTTTTACTTATTCAATCAACACAAGATTATCAGACCGCATTGCAGACAGCAAAACAGGCGACAAAAGAACTTAACATTAAACTTGACTTGCGTGGACTTATACCTGACAAAAATTCTCGTATAGGTTTAACTCCACCAGCAGACACGTGTTTAAAATACTCAAAAGAATATGGCGGTAAGGACAGCACTTGTTATCTTGCTCGTGGACGGTGGGACGATGGAATATATATCAGCATTGAATACTCCAACGCTTACGACAGTTTTAAGAAAGGTTATTATATTGTAATGGTTGGAAGTGGTTTTAAAAAAGACCAAAAACTTATTACAACACTAAAAAGAGTAAAGACAAAATATTCAGACGCATACATTAAGACAAGTAAAGTTTATATGTGTTGTATGCACTGAAACACTTGAAAACATTGACACGAAAGAAACAACGAACGCATAACATAAGATTTATGAAATAAAAAAAAGGGGGGCGACCTGCCAGTATGAAGTTTCAAGCATTTAATAACGTTTGTCGCGGGGCGAAAGAGACGAGCTTTTAATCCCCCCTTTTTTTTACTTCATAAATCTTTCAAACGTTGGCATCCATTTTAGAAGAACCATAGAAATCAAAAATGACATTCAAAAAGAGAATGAATATTTCATTGACCCTATTTTGTGTAGGCTTTACATTTATCGTTGTTTTAATCGGGATTATTACATGATCCCGAGAGGGGAGCCATTGCACCCAATTGAAAATACTTCGTAGATTTTTTTATTGTTGATTGGAAAAGGGATTATTTCATGATCCCGAGAGGGTTGTGCTACATTAAAAATTAAATGCCGGGCTACGCCCGTTACATTTTTCGTTGTTTAATCGGGATTATTTCATGATCCCGAGAGGGGAGCCATTGCACCCAATTGAAAATACTTCGTAGATTTTTTTATACCCAGCAGTCTCACTCCAACAAGTTGGGCTCGACTACCGGATATAAAAAAACCCAGCAATTAGCTGGGTTTTCAATTGGGTGCGGAGAGAGAGGGATTCGAACCCCCGGACCTTTAACAGTCAACGGTTTTCAAGACCGCCGCATTCGACCGCTCTGCCATCTCTCCGCCGCAAAAATAATTAACTCTAGGCATATATAAAAGCAATTAGCTTTATTTTTTCCAAATATTGGGAATAAGCACTTTCAATATGTAACTTTGCATCCTAAAATGGAGTACGTTGAAATTTATTTATTTAATTTTTATAAGCCTTATTGGCTGTCTTATAGGCGTCAGTGCTTGTTCTTCTTCGCATGTTGCTACTCCTGTACGTGTCGCTTCAAATGTAATTCCAATGAATAAAAAATTAGATACCGCAGTTTTTGCAGCCGGCTGTTTTTGGTGTACCGAAGCTGTTTTTCTTCAAGTAAAAGGTGTAATCAGCGTGCGTAGCGGATATATGGGTGGACAGCTAGAGCAACCTAGTTACGAAGCTGTTTGCACAGGCACCACAGGGCATGCAGAAGTATGTTGGATCGAATTTGATCCAGAACAGGTTACCTATCAGCAACTCTTAGCCGCTTTTTTCTTAGCCCACGATCCTACACAACTCAATAGGCAAGGCAATGATGAGGGTACCCAATACCGATCGGCTATTTTTTATAACGATGCCTCACAAAAAGAAGTAGCACAAGCGGCCATACAAGATTTAAACGAGGTAAAAGCATATCCGGCACCCATTGTAACTAGCCTCGAGCCAATGGCTACATTTTATGTTGCGGAAGACTACCATCAAAATTATTATGCCTTAAATAAAAATCAACCTTATTGTCGTTTTGTGATACAGCCTAAATTGGAAAAATTTAAACAGGTTTTTAAATAAACTTAGTGTTCAGCAAAAAACGTTAGTATATAACTTAATATACAAATTTTCTGTGAAAAACATATACTATTTTTATTAAATAAATAACAATTTACGGCTTTTAATTACGGTAAAATAGCCGTAATTTTGTAGTGCTTTTGAGCCTTTAAAATAAGGACTGACCTGTAACTGAGGAAGGGCGAAGCCATGTAAAAAAATTGAAATTTGGAGCAGAAAAATTGGTACGCTATTTATACACTGCCAAGGTGGGAGAAAAAAGTACTTAGCTCTTTAACGCATCTACAGTATGAGGTCTATTGTCCTATGCAACGAAGCTTAAGGCAATGGAAAGATCGCAAAAAATGGGTTGAAGAACCCCTCATCAAAGGTTATTTGTTCGTTCATGTGGAAGAAGCACAAAAATGGGCGCTTTTAAAAGCTGTTCCAGGTATTCTAAACTATGTGCATCATTGTGGTAAACCTGCCCTTGTAAGAGAACAAGATATCCTGCACTTACGTATGTTCTTGAATGAATATCAAGATATACAAGTAGCCCCCATTACCCTCCAAAAAGAAGATGAAGTCCTCATCAATAGTGGTTTGTTCATGGATCAAGTAGCCATCATTGAAGATATTAAAGGTAAATATGCCATTTTAAAAATACCAACGCTTGGTGTATACTTGAGTGCCACTCTACCCATTTCTATTTTACAAGCCGCTCCCAAAAAATAATTTATATCTTATGCATAGTTTAAAAAGTACTACTTCTTTAGCACTCATAGCCCTATTGGCGGTAGTGCTAGCCTCTTGCGGTGTAGCTAAACGCAATTACCGAGAAATGATCTATTTCCAAAATGCGAAACAAGTTAATACCCCTATTCGTTTGCAACTTCAACCTACTGTGTTACAAAAGTATGATCAGTTGATGATTCAGGTGTATGCACAATCTATTAACCAAGAACAAGCGAATTTGTTCAATATCACATCCGGTATGGGAACCAATGGTACGATCAATATGCAACAAGGCGCTACGGTGCTCGCGGGTTATATTGTCGATTATGAAGGTAATATCGATTTCCCTGTAATCGGTAAAGTGAAAGCCATGGGTCTTACTAAAAGTGCTTTTATAGACACACTCAAAAAACATTTACAAGCCTATATCAAAGATCCCATTGTGGTGGTGCGCTATATCAATTATAATGTAACCGTATTAGGCGAAGTAAATAGTCCTGGTGTTAAGAATTTTCCGAATGAGAAAGCAACGGTTTTAGATGCGATCTCTGCAGCAGGCGATATTAAAGATGCCGGCTTACGCAAAAGTATTTTACTGATTCGTACTATGCCCGATGGTACTATTCAGCAACACGAAATTGATTTAACCAATATCGAATGTTACAACAGTCCGTATTTTCAATTACAACCCAATGATGTGTTGTATGTGCAATCGAATAAAATACGCTTGCGCAATGCCAACCAAGATCCTACCATTTACCGCGATATTCCTTTGGCCTTAAGCTTTATGTCTTATTTGCTTTTGTTGAATAGCGTTTTCAAATTTATTAATTAAATACTGCTATGGCTGATTTTAAAAATTTAGAAATTATTTCTGGGGGCGATCAAACGAGTCGCTTTACTCCGAAGGAATTGCTGATAAAGTACTTAGCGTTTTTACCGCTATTTGTGGTATCCGTTATTTTGTGTGTATCCATTGCTACCATTTATACGCGTTATGTTACACCTAAGTATGTGGCTAATACCCTCATGTATATCAAAGAAGAAAAAGGAAGTGGTACACAAGGTGATGTATTAGAGAAAGCCATTCTCAATAAGAGCTCAGTGAACATTGAAAACGAAATGCAATTAATTCGTTCTATGCGTTTGTTTGAA
>CANGEW010000034.1 GCA_947452965.1 Chitinophagaceae bacterium
AGAGGAAGTAGGGCAGATACAACAGTGAATGCTATAACTTCATCTACAATCTTACGCACAAGAGGTAAGGTTTTTGATCCCATTGGAAACCCTGTCCCTTCAATCACGGTAACGGCTAATGGCTATACTTCAATTGGTAATCCTTACGCTTCTGCTATAGACTTTACACAATTCACATTGAGCGGACCCGGAGTTCCTGATGTTGACAATACATTCTGGGTTTGGGATCCATTATTAGGTGGTGCTTATGGTTATGGCGGCTATCAAATGATTAGCGGTAATAATGGCGATTATTTCCCAATTCCTGGTGGCACAGTAAATTATCCATCAGGTGTAAGATGTACTAAAATTCAGTCTGGACAAGCATTTTTGATGCATTCTACTTTGCCTGGTGCTGGTGGTACTTTTAGTTTCAGCGAAGACAATAAAGTTGCCGGAAGTAGCAGTACATTTAGGCAAATTTTAAATCAAAATAGTCATTACTTACGCGTCAGTTTACAATCCAATGCTGCGGCCAATAACAGAATAATTGACGGAGCTGTAATCGCATTTAATCCAAGGTTCAGCAATGGAATAGATTATAATGACGCGTTAAAAATGGCAAATACTTATGAGAATTTTTCGTTGATCAGAAATGGAGTGAAACTCTCTTTGGAAGCCAGAAAAAATGTCGTTAAAAAAGATACTGTTTTTCTTTATTTTACCAATCTGAGAAGACAGGATTACCAACTTTCATTTGCACCGGATAATTTCTCAAGAGCAGGAATGAATGCCAAACTGGTAGATAAATTTTTAAATACCATTCAAGACATAAGTAGTGTTGATTCTACAAAAATCACCTTCACGGTTACCACAGACCCGGGCTCTTACGCATCTGATCGTTTTTATATTATTTTCGGAAACACTTCCAATGATATGATGACATCGGATTCGCAATTGGCAAAAACTCAAAACAATCCAAACGAAATAACAAGCTTATCTCCCTCTGTCATTGTGTATCCCAATCCTGTACAAAATGGCATCTTAAATTTATATTTCAAAGACTTCAAAGAGGGGAGGATTCATGTTGATATCACAGACAAACAAGGCAGAAAAGTAGATACCCGTTCTTTTGAATTGAAACAAGGCTGCCAGAAAAAGACTTTTTTACTCAAAAATGTATCGAAAGGTTTGTATACTTTAGTAATAAAACAAGGTGAAAAACTTGCCGCAACTATGGAGTTGTTAGTGAATTAAACTAATAGAAATATAATTGTATGTGAAAATAAAAAATCTCTTTTTTTTATTTTGAAGTATTAATTATATGAATTAGTTTAGCTTCTTTTTAACACTTGTCCCATCCGAAAACAAAATTCAAAACTTTATTTACGCAATCTTTAACTTGTGTTTTTTTTATCCAAAAAACTCATTGTGTAAGAGGTACATGTTGAAAATAAAGAATCCGTATTATTGATAAACTATTTCGATTTCGTAAAAAAAAGTTGAACAATAAATTTTTAATTGGAATAAAAATTAAAGATTTACTGTTCAAAATTTTTCTTGTACTCCTTGATATCTAGACAATCTTACCTGCAACAAACTACTATTGCATTATTTTAATCTGCAGTTTCTAATTTTTATTTATTTAAAATGAACAAAAATCGTTTGTCTAATTGCGACACAAATCTTTTTGCATCCCGAATTGTAAATCCGGAATTTAAGAATTCGAACCTTTGCTTAAGTGCTAATGGCAACACTTGCACATCAACTTTTCAAAATAAATCAAACCAAAATATGAACAACAATTTTACAACTGTGAAATTTCAAAAGTTTATTATTAACTGCTTTTTACTGGCAGTTATTTTTTTGATGCCATTTAAGCAAAGTAATGGTCAGACTTTATTAGGTAGTGCCGGAAGCTTTGAGACAGGTACTAATGTTGATAATATAACATTAGCATCTGCAGGTGCAGCTAACATTTGGCAAAAGAACAATAGTAGTCAAACTATTGCTATTGAAAACACAATAGCCAGGTCTGGAAGTAAGTCCCTTAAAGTTGCTAATACATCAACCACAGGAAGACGTGTTTATAGCCCGACTTATACTGCTAGTGCAACCGGTGTGAATATTACCGTTCAATTTTGGAAAAGAGCTCCAATTACAGCTAGTCCCGAAAGTCAAGTGATATCTTATCTTGGAGCAGAAAGTACCAGTGGGACTTATTCAGGTGTTGTAACTGCAAATACTTGGGAATTGAAAACATATAAGGCCTCTGCTACCACTACAGTAAACACGGGCTTATATGCTGGCATTATGTCCAGAGTTGCTGCTACTGGTGGAACAAGTACTGATTCAATGTTTATTGATGATTTTTGTGTGTATGAAGGATCTGCAGAAACTGTTGCTCCAGGTGTAGCTTCGGCAGCAACAATTACTGGTGCCACAGGTTCTTCATTATCTCTCAGCTGGACGGCTTCTTCAGGCGATGCCGGGTCAGGATTGGGAGGCTATATGGTTGTTAGATACGCCACAAGTCCTAATGCTGATAATGACCCTAATCAAAATGGTATTTATATAGTTGGAAACACAACCACTAATGGTACTTCCAGCTTACAAGGAACTGTTGTATATGTAGGAACCGCAACTTCATTTACTGATAATAGCTTATCATCAGGTACTTCTTATTATTACAAAGTATACGCATTTGACAAAGCATATAACTATGCAGCAGAAACTTCAGTAACTGGAACTACACCGGCAGTTTCAGCTCAGTCAGGTAACTGGTCTTCGACTTCAACATGGGTTGGTGGTGTCGTTCCAAGTTCTGCAACCAGTGTAAAAATTCTTAATGGTCACACGGTTACTATGGATGTTACCACTAGCGGTATCAATACCAGAAATTCAGGTGTTACAACTACAGTTGATTCAGGTGCCGTTTTTGCAACCAGTGTTCAATATATAAATAATGGTACCACCACCATCAACGGTTCATTCCAGTTGAATGCCGGAGGTTATACGAATAGTGGTAATAATTTTGTTTATGGAAATCTTGGGGGTACTTCGGGTACTTTGATATTTAACAACACTTCATCATACGGGGTGAATAGCACCGATCAATATTGGCCAACAGCCAGCGGTCCCACTAACGTAAATATTTTACAAGGTGGTATGACGTTAAATGCCAGTGCTGCAAGAACGGTATCGGGATTATTCCAAACAGCATCAGGTGTAACCTGTTCGGCTGCAGTGTTGACATTAAATGGAACTTGCCAAATTAACTCAGGTGGCTTTTTCAATCAGGCGCCAACTTATGGTTCCAATGCAACACTAGTTTATAATGCTTCATCTGCTTATGGTGTTTTTAACGAATGGACAGGAAATTCAACAACTCCGGGTGTTGGTATTCCAAAAAATGTAACGGTGCAAAATGCGGGTATGACATTACCTGCTACATCAAGAGGTATAGGTGGAAATATGAACATTAGTGCCGGTACACTTTCTTTGAGCAGTACTTCCGGTTCTGATTTATATGTAGGCGGTAACTGGACTCGCGCTGCGGCAGCAACATTTACGCCTAGTAGCAGAGCCGTTTTCTTTAATGGTTCCGGCACACAAGTTGTAACCGTTACCGGTGGAGGAACTGAAACTTTCAATTATTTGATATCAAGCGGAAGTGGAACTATTCAATTAGCTTCTGGTACAAACGTTACCGTTAATACTTCGGGTGGCTTGACTTTATCTTCAACCAATGGTTCCAGCTCAATTGATTTGAATGGTCAAACATTGACTTTAAGTGGTGGTGGTAATTTAAGTTTGAGCTCAGGTAACAGATACATCACAAGTACATTGGCAGGAGGTGTTTTCAATATTACTTCTAATGCAACAACAGTAACCAGCGGCGGTACATTGACATTTGCTGCGAACGATACTGTAAAACTAGCCAGTGGTTTTGACTTTGGTTCAGGATTATCTACAGTTAATGGAGTTTTATTGATCAATCCAAGTGGATATGTTTCAACCAATGCGCCTAAATATGGCAATGCTTCTTTATTAAAATATAACACAGCTACTACTTACGGTAGAAGCACTGAGTGGTTGGTTGGTTTAAGCAGTCCTGTTGTAGGTACAACTGCAGGTTATCCAAATGATGTACAGATTTCAAATAGCACTACCATAAATGTTCCCAACACCAGCACCGGAGCTTTCAGTCAGACCGTTGCATTGGCCAGGGATTTAACCATTGATGCCGGTTCGGCTTTATATATGGATTATGGAGGAAGCGCAAATAAGAGCGGGGCAATAAACATAGGCAGAAATCTAGTTATGAATGGTAATTTGTCTTTAGGTAATGCTGTTGGTGGTGATATGAGTTTGGGTGGTAACATGACAAGAACTGGTGTGTTTACTCCAAATAGTAGGGCAGTGGCCTTCAATGGTACATCAGCTCAAACAATAACCGGTGTAACAACATTCGATTATATTACTCTGAATAACAGCGCAGGTCTTTCATTGAACAACGCCATAACGGTTAACAATACACTTACTTTCACCTCAGGTATATTGACTTTGGGTGCCAATGATTTGACAATGGGTGCTTCAGGTGGTTTCAGCGGTCAAACTTCAGCCAAGTTTATCTTGACCAACAGCACCGGTAAGTTGAAGCGTACTTCAGTAGGAAATGTATCAACAGTTTTCCCTATAGGTAATTCGTCTTCTTCTTATGCTCCAATTACATTAACAAACAATGGAACAGTTAATGATATTTCGGTGACTGTTGGAAGTACAATCACCAATACTGTTCAGGATGCTACCAAAATTGTAAACTTACAATGGCTAGTAACTCCGGGTGGGGCAGGTGCTTCTGTAAATGCCACCATGAACTGGAATGTGGCCAATCAGGCTGCCTCTTTCAGTGCCTCAGGAACTGCTGAATTAGGTAATTACACAGCAGGCCCGAACTACGCGATTACTTCAGTAGGAACATTGTCTGGTCAAACGGCTACTGCTGCTGCGGTAAGTTTAGCCAACAGTGCCAACTATTTTGTTGTTGGTAATACCAATGCTGTGTATGCTCCGCCACCATCAAATGATGATTGTTCGGCTGCAACCACATTGACTATTGGCGCTGCTGCTACATCAGGCGACAATACATACGCTACCAAATCTAATCCTTCTACATTGTCTGCTGTTACTTCGTATACTACTGGAACAGCAAAAGACATATGGTATACTTTCACTGCATCTTGCTCCGGAAGTCATACTATAACAGTAACGCCTACAGGTTTTGATGCGGCAGTTGCTTTATTTACTGGTGGTACTTGTCCGAATCCAACTTATACTTCTTCTGCTAATGCAGGTGCATCAGGTGTTGCTGAAACCATCACCTTCACTGCTGTTGGCGGTACTACTTACAGAGTTTTGGTTTGGGGTTATAACAGTGCTATAGGCAGCTTTACCGTTGGTGTTGCCAGTGCGGTTTCTGCACAATTTACTTTAGATAATACCGGTACTCCTTTAGCAGGTTTTGTTGCTGCTGCAGCAACAAATTTCCCAATTTTAGGATTTCAGTTAACACCAAATGTTTGTACCAATTCGTTCGATTTTACTGCGGCTAGCATTGCCACTTCAGGAACAGCAACTTCTTCTGATGTTTCCAATTTCAGATTGATTGTGGATGCGAATGCAAATGGTGTTGCAGATGCCGGAGAGATTTCTGCTGCTATTGCTACGGTTTCAAGTTTGTCTAATCCTTTGGTGTTCTCTTCATTGGGTCAAACAGGATTGACAGCAGCAACCAAATATTTATTGATTGCTGATATCGCTTCAGCTCCAAGTAATGGAGTAACATTGTCGGCTTCATTAGCTTCAGCTTCAGTAACCGCGAGTGTTAGTGTGACAGGAAGTGCTTCAGGTAATACACAAACCATTTCAACATATGCGCCACCTACAGTTTCCACTTCTACAGTAAGTTCTATCACTTCATCAAGTGCTGTATTAGGAGCTACGATTGTTGCGGATGGCGGAGCGTCTATTACAGAAAGAGGTACTGTTTATAAGTCAACTTCTCCTGTAACTATTTCTGATAATAAATTGGCTGAAGGTGGAACTGCAGTAAGTTCATTTAGTCATACTCGTTCAGGATTATCTCCTCAAACCAGATATTATTATGCGGGTTATGCGACTAACAGTGAAGGTTCTTCATTGTCGACCGAATCTAATTTCTATACTTTATCAGCTGCGCCAACATCTCAAGCAGGATCATTCAACGCAGTTGCTAGTTCATCCTCTCAAATTGGGTTGACTTGGACAGCAGCTTCTTTCCCTGGTTCAGGTGCAACCACAACAGGATATGTGATTATTAGAGCAACGGCTCCAAATACTCCAAGTCTTAGCAATGCTAACGGTGCTTCACCTGTTGCAGGTGCTAACACTACAATAATAAGTTCTTCTGCAACCGGAACTTCTACTTCAGTAACCGGTTTGTCAGGAAATACACAATATAATTTTGCCATCATTCCATTTACATGGGATGGAACAAACACATCAACTTACAATTATTATACAACATCAATTGCGACATCATCAGCAACGACATATTATACAGCTCCTGCCGCACAGCCTACAAATCTAACTTTTAGTGCTGTTACTTGTAGCGGAATGACAGCCAATTGGACTGCTGCTGCATCAACAGACGGATATATCGTATTGCGTACTTCAGGTGGAACAGCTCCTAATACAGCTCCAACTTCTGGTACATCTTACAGTACAAATGCTACAATTGGAAACGCGACAGTAGTGTATGCAGGTAGTAATACATCAGTTGCGATGTCTTCATTGATAGATAATACTACTTACAATTACAAAGTATATGGTTACAATGGAAGCGCTTCATTGATTTCTTACAATACTACTTCTCCATTAACCGGAAGTCAATTGACATCAAGTGTATCAGCGACAATTGCAGCAGCTGCATCTGCTTTGGCATCTACATCTCTTACTGCAAACTGGAGCGCCTCAGCTTGTGCAACAGGTTATTCGCTTTATGTAAGTTCGGCAACTCCTGATACGGTAGTTGCCTGGACATTCCCTACTTCCGGTACCAGTACCTACTCAGATAGTACGGTATCTAATGCTGCTAATATTGGAAATAACAGATTTAGCCAGAGCAGTGGTACATTGGCCAGCTATTCAGGTGTTACAACACAGGCTTCTGGCAGTACAACTTGGCAAACAGTAGGAAAATTCCATCAGGTGATTTTCAATGCTGTAGGTTATCAAAATCTTACAGTTTCATCAGCACAGCAGTCATCTGCATCCGGTCCACGTGATTTTAAAATTCAATATAAAATCAGGGCAAATGGAACTTGGACTGATGTATCCGGTGGCGCCATTACAGTAGCTACTGCATTTGCTTCTAGTACACTCATATCAAATTTAGCTTTGCCAACTGAGTGTGCAGGGGTTGATAGTTTGTATCTGCGCTGGATTACCACATCGATAGCTACAAATGCAGGTGGTACAGGTGTCGTTACTTCAGGTGGAACATCTCGTATTGATGATATTTATATTAAGGGAAATGTTGTTAGTAATGTATCAGGATATAATCCTGCTTCGGTTAGTGGAACATCTACATCCATTACAGGGCTTACTCCTAGTACAACTTATTCATATTATTTAATTGCTAATGGAGCCAATTCAACTTCATCAGCATCCAACACGATATCAGCAACGACTTATGCTGATCCAGCTGTTTCGGATTTCAGGACAAAAGCTAGTGGCAATTTCTCCAATGCAGCCATCTGGGAATATAAATATGATGGCACCAACTGGTCAGATGCTCCTGTGGCTCCATCATCAGGTAGCAATATTACCATTCAATCTACAGATTCAGTTTTCATGAACAGTGATTTGGCGGTGAATACTGGTAAGACGCTTACGGTTAATGGGAAAATAGATTTAAGTACACGTATCATTTCAGGTGCAGGTACATTCGTATTATCACCTGCATCTTCTGTGTTCATTGGAAATGCAACAGGATTGACTGGTGCGTTAACAATTACCAATACAAAAAGAGATTCAGCAGCTAATTATATTTTTAATGGTACCATTGCACAGACTGCAGGTAATTTACCTGCTACCATAACAGGTAATGTGATCATTGATAATGCTGCCGGTGTTACATTGGTATCCAACAAAACTTTGAATTCACCTGGAACATTGACAGTTAAGGCTAATGCAGCTTTTGCTTTTGGTACGGGTACGCTTTCTTCAGCTTACAACTTTAACGGAACTGGTAATTTTGTTGCTCAAACCGGTTCTACTTTAACTATTACAAATAGTAATGGTATTGTAAATGATGGTTCCAATGGATCGATAAGATTATCCGGAACCAGAACTTTCGCTTCTGGTGTGAATTATGTTTTCGCCAAAAATGATGCTGCCAACCAATCTAGAACAGGTGCCTCTTTTGGTACAGAAATTACTTCTGTCAATAATTTGTCATTCAATAATCCTTTGGGTTCAAGATTGAATTCAAACATAACGGTTAATGGTACACTGAGTCTTGTTTCAGGTAAATTGAATACTGATGCATATAAAGTCTCTATTGCAAGTGCAGGGTCATTGACAAAGAATGATACAACTTGGGTGGTAGGTACTTTAGAAAAAAATGTAGATATAGGTTCTCCAACTATTGCCTATGAGGTTGGTCCGGATGATTCAACATATACTCCCGTTTCTCTTGCTTTCAATACTGTTTCTACAGCAGGTGCAGTTGCCGTAACAACTACAAAATCGGCACATCCGAATTTATCAAGTTCAGTATTAAGCAGTACCAAGCGTTTGAATTATTATGTCGGTGTTAGCGGTGCTGCTGTGTTTACCAATTATGCGGCAACATTAACTTATACTGCTTCTAACGTATTGGGATCGGCTAGCACATCAGCTTTGATTGCAGGTAGATATAACAGTGGCTGGAGTTATCCTTCAATGGGAACAAGAACTTCCACTTCTGCGCCAATAAATAGTATTACAGGTTATGGTGATTTAGCTTTGGGTGAATTGAATTGTACACTTGCTGCATCTGCCAGCAACAATGGTCCAGTTTGTAGTGGCAATAATATTCAGTTAACTGGTTCTTCTACCGGTGGATATGGAACAAAAACTTATAGCTGGTCTGGTCCAAGTTCTTATAGTTCTTCATCTCAAAGTCCTAGTATTAGCTCAGCAAGTAGTAGTAACGTTGGTTCTTATACTTTAACTATTACAGATTCTGCAGGATGTCAATCATCTTCTAGCACTACGGTTGCGGTAACAACTTCAACAACAACTACAACGACTGAATCTAAATGTGATTCTTATACATGGTCTGTTAATGGTCAGACTTATACCACATCAGGAACCTATACTTCAGTTAGTGGTTGTGATACTAGAATATTAAACTTGACTATCACAGCTTCAACAAGCAATACAACAACTGTTCCTGCTTGCGATAGCTATACATGGTCAGTAAATGGTCAAACATATACTTCAAGTGGAGTTTATACTTCAGTTAGTGGATGTAGTACTCAGTTGTTGAATTTAACCGTCACAGCAAGTACAAGAGACACTTTTTATGTTTCTGATTGTGATAGTTATACATGGTCATTAAATGGTCAGACATATACTTCAAGTACAACGGCGTCTTACTTATCAAACTGTAAAACTTCAGTATTGATTTTGACCCTTACACAAAGCACTCGTGATACCGTTCAAGCAGCTGCTTGCACTTCTTATTATTGGTCTATAACGGGTAATACATACACTACTTCTGGTACTTATTCTTATGTAACCGGATGTCATACAGATGTATTGCAATTGGTAATTAATAATATGGCTTATGATACAACCACTGCTGTTTCATGTGATTCATACATCTGGTCTGTAAATAGTCAGACTTATACAGCGAGTGGAACCTATACATTAGTCAATGATTGTAATACAGATGTTTTAATATTAACTATTAATCCAAGTAAGACAAGTTCTTTTGATATGACCAGTTGCATTTCGTATACACTTCCATGGGGAACTACTGTAAATACAAGTGGTGCTTACCAACATATTTATGCTACTTCAAAAGGATGTGATAGTACTGTGACGGCTTATGTTACTATTACACCACAACCTGCAGCACCAACTGGATTGGCATGTTATGAAACTGCTTCATTCAACACAACAACATGTGCTTGGGTGGTTACCGGTTCACAACCTTCAATGCCAACTCTTGCTTGTTATGAAACAGCAAGTTTCAACACAACAACATGTGCTTGGGTAGTGTCGGGTTCACAGCCTACAATGCCAACTCTTGCTTGTTATGAAACAGCATCATTTAATACAACAACATGTGCTTGGGTAGTAACTGGATCTCAGCCTACAATGCCAACTCTTGCATGTTATGAAACAGCGAGCTTCAACACAACAACATGTGCTTGGGTAGTTACAGGTTCACAGCCTGCAATGCCAACATTGGCTTGTTATGAAACAGCGAGCTTCAATACAACAACATGTGCTTGGGTGGTAACAGGAACACAACCTACAATGCCAACATTAGCTTGTTATGAAACTGCAAGCTTCAACACAACAACATGTGCTTGGGTAGTAACAGGTACACAACCTTCAATGCCAACTCTTGCTTGTTATGAAACAGCATCATTCAATTCAACAACATGTTCATGGGATGTAACAGGAACACAACCTACAATGCCAACTCTTGCATGTTATGAAACTGCTAGCTTCAACACAACAACATGTGCTTGGGTAGTAACTGGATCTCAGCCTACAATGCCAACTCTTGCATGTTATGAAACTGCTTCATTTAATACAACAACATGTGCATGGGTAGTAACTGGTTCACAACCTACAATGCCAACATTAGCTTGTTATCAAACTGCAACATTCAACACAACAACATGTGCTTGGGTAGTAACAGGTTCACAACCTACAATGCCAACTCTTGCATGTTATGAGACTGCATCATTTAATACAACAACATGTGCTTGGGTAGTGACAGGAACACAACCTTCAATGCCGACTCTTGCATGTTATGAAACTGCAAGCTTCAACACAACAACATGTGCTTGGGTAGTAACAGGTTCACAACCAGTTATGCCAACACTAGCTTGTTATGAAACAGCGAGCTTTAATACAACAACATGCGCTTGGGTGGTAACAGGATCACAGCCTACAATGCCAACTCTTGCATGTTATGAAACAGCAAGTTTCAACACAACAACATGTGCTTGGGTGGTTACGGGTTCACAACCTACAATGCCAACACTAGCTTGTTATGAAACAGCGAGCTTTAATACAACAACATGCGCTTGGGTGGTAACAGGATCTCAACCTACAATGCCAGCACTAGCTTGTTATGAAACAGCGAGCTTTAATACAACAACATGTGCATGGGTGGTAACGGGATCTCAACCTACAATGCCAACATTGGCATGTTACCAAACAGCGAGCTTCAACACAACTACATGTGCATGGGTGGTAACAGGTTCACAACCTACAATGCCAACTCTTGCATGTTATGAAACTGCTTCATTTAATACAACAACATGTGCATGGGTAGTAACAGGTTCACAGCCTACAATGCCAACACTAGCTTGTTATGAAACAGCATCATTTAATACAACAACATGCGCTTGGGTAGTAACAGGTTCACAACCTACAATGCCATCACTAGCATGTTATGAAACTGCGAGTTTCAACACAACAACATGTACTTGGGTAGTAACTGGATCTCAGCCTACAATGCCAACACTCGCTTGTTATGAAACAGCGAGCTTCAACACAACAACATGCGCTTGGGTGGTAACAGGTACACAACCTACAATGCCAACT
>CANGEW010000035.1 GCA_947452965.1 Chitinophagaceae bacterium
TATTTGGAGGTTATTATGGAGAATGGTTGGAAAAAATAAAAGAAGATAATATTATTGATGAGAATTCAGGTTACTATGCTGGATTTTTCAATCTTGGAACCAATGTATCGATTAAAAAATGTAGCTTTCCAATTACAGCTTCTTTGCCGATTATTTCAAAAATGAATGGCATTCAAAACCCTCCAGGTTTTAGAATTCGATTTGGAGTAGTTATGGTGTTTTAATGGTTGATTAGATGGGCAATATCCTCCAAAAAGTTCGAACTCCCGGTAATCGTCCCGACAAATGAAAACTTCCCGAGTATATCGGGAGGTTTTTCATTTAATATATCCAAGCATAAATACTTTATACTCTATCATAAAAGATATTAACTCATTAATTGATCTTACATAAATTGGATAACGATTACCAACTCCATGATTATATTTTATTTGATGTCATTTTATAATACACATTTGTGAATTAAGTTATTAGTATACAGAATTATGTTTAGCATGAGTATCATACCAACCTGGAACCGGTGAAGGTGAAATCTTTTTAATGAATCTAAGCACAAGCCTTCCAAAATAAGTTTTGTACGCTATTCCATAATCTCCAAATAACCAATATCTGTGAAAAACCAATTTGTATCTATTAACTACTTGCTTCATGGTTCTCCAATTATTTGGAAGGTCTCAACCAAACAAACCACTTGAGCCATTTTCAAAATAATGAGTTACTTTTTCTCCTTGAATAGAGTTTGTTGGTATTTGTTGATTGGAAACATCAGCCTGATTTGCCATCTTAAATTTTGAATACACTAATTTTTTAAAAAGTTGAAACTCTTCTTTTAGCTTTTTAATAATAACGTTAGATTGGTAATCTGAGATCACATGAATGGGAACTAAAATTTTACTTTGTAATCTTATCTAGACATAAAAAGTATACATACTTTGTAATTTCAGGAAAAATCATCCTTATGCTAAAGATTAACTCCTTTGGTTGGTTTGATTTAATACTTTGATAAATAATGTAAAATCTATTTCGAAGAATTTTCTTAATCAGAAACAATCTACAAATAGGATAAAATTCTTTTAAATAAATATTATAATCTTTGATATCACGAATAGACTTACTTATTTTAGAAAGTGTACGTTCAGTTGAATGTTGATGTGTACGATAAACAGACATAGCTTCCTTTATATAATGGAACTTGCCATATGTAAACAACAAGATGAAAATCATTGATTCCGAACCACCTACTTTCATTGCCCATTTGGGAAACTTATCAAAATTCTTTCTGAAAACAATAGAACTGGTACCACTTAGTATACCTCTCCATTTTATAATATCCTCAAGAGAATATCGCTGATTGTATAAACGAAAACGATTCGGATATCTTTCTGAAAAAGAAGTTAAGGGAACTAAGTTTTTATCGCTAATAATAGCATCATGAAAACAAAGTGAGTAGTCTTCGTTCTCCAAAAGAAATTCAACCTGAGATTGCAATTTTTGGGTATTTAACCAAATGTCATCTCCATCCATTACTGCAATAAAATTACCTCTTGCAGATTCTATTGTATTGACAAAATTAGGCATCAAGCCTATGTTCTGGGAATTGTAAATAACTCTCACCTTATCAGGATATTTTAATTCATATTCCTTAAGTATTTCCCTGGTATTATCTAAACTCATGTCCTCACCTATTAGTATTTTATAATCAAAGGTTACGACCTGACTTAATATACTATCGATACATTCACCTATATAATCACCTATATTATAAGCTGTGATACATACACTTACCAATGGCTTTGGATAATTTATGACATTTCTCAGTGGAGAATGCTCAATCACTTTGTTTTCTTTATCATACAACATGAAAATAAATATATTAGAAAAGCAAAGTAATAAAAAGAATTTTGTTTACGGATAAAAATAGAGAATCAATTTATCAGCAAACTATTGTATAACTCTAAATGTTAAATTTATTCTTGCATCTAAAAATTTAGATGTTTTAGGAATTTGATGTTGCCAAAAATGCTGGGTAGTTCCTTTCATTAATAATAATGAGCCGTTGGAAAGACTCATATCAACTTTTTTTATATCTTTTCGTTTGATATGTTTCAATTGAAAAGTTCTAGTTTGTCCAAAGCTCACTGATCCTATAACTGGATTGATTCCCAATTCTTTCTCATCATCGGCATGCCAACCCATACTATCGTTTCCATTTCTATAATAATTCAACAATACACTTGTAAATTTTATATTAATATAACTTTCTATTCGTGACTTAATAAAAAGTAAATCTTCATTCCATGGCATTGGGTTCATAACAAGCCTCGAATAAGAATAAATTTTATTTTGATCTCCATAAAAAGCTGTTAATCTTGGCTGATTGATTTTTTTACCAAAAATTGTGATGGCATGCTGTTGCCAAGCAATGTCATTAATTAGATTTGTTATTAAATCAGAGCTTTCTTGGGTGGTAAAGAAATTTTCAATTAATGTCACATCTGCATCAGGCAAATCGTATTTAGTAGTTTTAGGGGATGATGTAAAATTCTGCGAGTTTTCACTTTCAAATAAATTCATCATAGTCATTTTTGGGTGTAATTATTACCAACTATCTTTTTGATATTCTATTACCAGTGTTACGCTGTCTGCTGCATTTAAAACGTTTAACTGTTTGACTTCTAAGTGCGCTGTGTTTTGTGGTGCGAGCATTCATCCTTTTTCGCCACATTCGGAAACTTGAAGGCAATGAATGATTTCGCATAAAATCAATAACGTCTTTTTCTTTTAAACCAAACTGAAATTCAATGGCTTCAAATGGTGTACGATCTTCCCATGCCATCTGAATAATTCGGTCTTTGTCTTGTTCACTAAAAAGTGTTTTTTTAGCACCGGTATTCTCTGACTTTTGCATCTGAACATCCCTATGATTACTTTTCAAATCCGTCAAGTCATTACTTTGTGGATTCATTGTTTGTGTAGCCATAATTTTCTGTATGATTCGTTTTTATCGTATTCATTTGCTTGTTTTTCAATATTAAATACACTTATACCCCTGGGATTATTCCCCACTCCAGCAATGTAAGCCCAATTGCACCAATTACTACTCACATCATAATCAATCAACTGCTGTTCAAAATATGCAGCTCCGTAACGCCAATCTAATTTCAAGTCATGACATAAATAACTTGCAACATTTTGTCGGCCTCTATTACTCATAAACCCTGTAAGATTTAATTCAATCATATTGGCATTGATGAAATCATTGGCTGTTTGACCATTACACCAGCTTTGAAATACTTTTTCTGTATGTTGATTAGATATTGTTTTGTTCTTTTTTATTCCTTCTATTTTAAAATACTGAACGGGATATTTTTCAGTCATGAATGCAAAATAATCTCTCCACAACAACTCAAATACCAGCCAATACGTAGATTCATTTGCAAGATGTTCCGTTTCATACTTTTGTATTTCTTTATAAATGATTTTGGGCGATAAACAACCCAAAGCCAGCCATGCCGAAAATTTGGATGAATAGTTCTCGCCAATCAGTCCATTTCTCGTATTCTTGTACGTTGCTATGGCATGCGTTTCCGTTAAATAAGTATGCGCCCTTTTTTTTCCTGCTGTTTCTCCACCTATAAACTTTATAGCTGCGCGTGAATCATATAAACAATCTGACACACCTAAATCTTTTGAAGTTGGCCAAACTGTTTTTTCAATTAAAGGTGAATGAATGAATTCAGGTTGTGAAAAAACCTCTCCTATTTTTCCTTTCTTTTCAACACGAATTTTAAACTCTGTAAAAACATCCGGTACTTGTTTTATTTCAAACGGCAGATTGTCTGTTTTATGTAACTGACTTGTATCAAAAATTTCTACTAAACAATTGATTTTTTCTAAAGCTTTCATCACTTTTTTCTGAGTAATGATTTCTTCATATCCAACCTGTTTTTTGGTAAATACTTTTTGAGCGTTATACTTTTCTGCAATTTCTAAAAGCTCTTTTTCCGGATTGCCTTTTACAACGATTAGTCCCGAACCTATTGCGCGTAAATTATTATCCAAATCTTTTAACGATTCAATCAAAAATTGTGTTCTGAATTTTCCGGTTTTTTCTAATCCAAAATCTGTCGTTATAAAATGTGATTCATCAAAACAATATACTGGCAATATCTCATCACTTTTAGCAATGGCCCTAACCAATGTTTCATTATCAAGCAATCGTAAATCTGTTGTAAACCAAACAATAGAACGAATCATTTATAACTCATTAATGTTTTTTAAATAATAATCAGCTTGCTCAATAATTGAAGCTCTAGCATTATCTGTCATTTTTTTCCAAACGTTGTACATCATACTTACACGCGGGTTGCTAGACAATTTATCTTCGTGTTTGTCATAAAACTTCCAATAGAGACTATTAAACGGACAAGCTTTTTCTCCTGTTTTTTGTGCGTGATCATAATGGCAGCCGTTACAGTAACTACTCATTTTATTTATATAGCTGGCAGAGCTGATGTAGGGCTTTGTGCCAACGATACCACCATCTGCAAACTGGCTCATGCCTCTTGTATTAGTGATTTCAACCCAATCAATCGCATCAATATAAATACCTAAATACCATTCATCTACCAGGTCAGGGTCCACTCCTGCCAACAACGCAAAATTTCCTGTAATCATTAAACGTTGAATATGATGTGCATATGCAAAATCAAGAGACTGCTTAATCGAATGGCTCAAACAATTCATTTTAGTTTTGCCTGTCCAATACCAGTCGGGCAATTGATTTTTTTGCTCAAAGAAATTAAGTGTAGCATATTCAGGCATTTTTAACCAATAAATTCCCCTCATGTATTCGCGCCAACCAATAATTTGTCTTACAAATCCTTCTAATTGATGACATTCTATTATTTGTGGATTTTTGAAATACGCATCTATAGCTCTGTTTACGACTTCCTTGGGACTGATTAATTTAGTATTCAAAGAGAAGGATAATCTTGAATGGTATATCGACCATTCATCAGGTGCCATCGCATCTTGAAAAGTTCCAAAAAGTGGCAAACAATTTTCTATAAAATAATCGAGTAACGTTAATGATTGTGCTCTGTTGACAGGCCAGATAAAGTTGTTGCTGTTAACTGTGCCAATTGTATTTATTTTCGAATCAATTATTTCTTTTTCAATTTGAGAAAGGTCGTTAGAAAACAAACAAGGATTTACAGGCTTATGCGACTTGGGTAATTTCTTGCGATTGTCCTGGTCAAAATTCCATTTTCCGTTTAATGGTTTGTTCTCAGCATCAACTAAAACCTGGTGTTTTTTGCGCATATACCGATAGAATGTTTCCATCAAAGGCTTTTTATTGTTGGGGAACAATTCCGCCAGCTCATATCTTGAAGTATAAAAATGTTCTGAATCATGAACACTTGAAGCTATGTTGATTTTACTGCAAAATGTTGTTAGATGTTCATCAACTCTATATTCATCAGGCTCTTGGTACTCAAATCTTGTGAAATTGTATTTTTTAATCAGCGCCATACAATTCTCATCAAATCGATGTTGATTGTTTTCGTCATTCAAATAAATATAGATTACCTGATGTTGTTTTTTTTGTAACTCCTGTGCAAAATTTCGCATGGCGGCGAAAAACCCTATTACTTTCTGTATGTGATGTTTTGCATAATTGGTTTCGCTTTTAATTTCCATCAAAACATAGGTCACATTTTCATCAACAGCGTTGAACCAACTGTGACGTATGTTGAGCTGGTCGCCCAAAATCAATCGCAATGTTTTATGTTTAGCTGTATTCATTTTTGCTTTTTATTTCTGCATGCATCGCTACAGTATTTTACCAAATCCCAGTTTTTCTCCCATTTTTTTCGCCAGGTAAATGGCCGGTTGCACACAACACAAATTTTGGTGGGCAGGTTTTCCTTTTTTACTGCTTTCATTCTAATCGTTAACTTCTTTGTTATATAATTTCAATAGCCATTTTATCTGTTTTAGCATAAGACAATCTTGCTATTCTGTTTGTTGTATGATAACAGTCTAATCCGGATATGGTAATTGTTTCGGCTTGTTCTATGTCTATTGCGCCGTTTTGTGATAAACAACTTTCGGGAAGTATCACGTCAATTACCTTTCCAATCACCAAAACCGTATTGTTTATTTTCAATTCATGACTTTCAATAAACTCCATTCCATACTTGATATGGCTTTCTTTCACATATGGCGCCACCATGCCCGAAATAAATTCTGGAGTTAACCCGGTTGCGTCAAACTCCGAAATATTTTTGGGGTAGCGGGCAGATGTTTGATGTGATTGCTTGTAAATATCTTTATTAATATGATTAATGGTATAAAATTTCGTTTCGAGGATATTTTCCAATGTATGACGCTCAGTGGTATTAGGTCTGTTAATGAAGCCAATCAAAGCCGGGTTGGATCCCAAATGTGTTACAGAGCTGAATATTGACAAATTAATTTGTTGATTACTATCGGTTGTTCCAATTAAAGAGGCGCTTTTAAAACCAGTTAGCGAATTCATAAAAGCCGCTCTTTTTAGCGTTTCCATGTTTTCAATATCAGTAACCGTGAATTTTTTAGAATGCATAAAATTGATCATTAAACTATGTGTAACAAATTTAACATCAATTTGTTCTGTCTTGGGAAGTGCATTTGAATGCTATTTTAAATAGTTAGTCATTAATAATATATATGGGCCTACAGGAAAGATTTTTTGATTTTGCTGACTTAATCAAACTTTTTAAGTAATAGATTGTTATTAAAAATGATGGAACCTATCATTGAAGTAAGTCAACTATGTAAAAATTTCAATCAATTTACTGCAGTAGATAATGTAAATTTTACCGTTTACAAGGGTGATGTATTTGGCTTTCTGGGAGAAAATGGAGCTGGCAAGTCCACAACCATTCGTATGTTACTTACTTTGATTGAACCAACCTCCGGAGAGATTAAATTGTTCGGTAAAAGTCTTCAAAAACACAGAAAAGAAATTTTACATCAAGTTGGAGCAGTTATTGAACGGCCAGATTTATATAAATATCTATCCGCACTGGATAATTTGAAATTGTTTGCAAAAATGAGCGGACTTTCACTATCCAATAACAATTTATTAGAGCAGCTTGACCTTGTGGGACTAGCAGACAGAAGTGAAAGTAAAGTAAAAACTTTTAGCCAAGGGATGAAACAGCGTTTAGGTATTGCGGTTGCTTTGGTGCACAATCCCGAGTTGATTATTTTAGATGAACCCACCAACGGACTGGATCCTCAAGGCATTGCGGACATTAGAAATCTGATTCTAAAACTAAGTCACGAAAGAGGAAAAACAATCCTTGTATCTTCTCACTTGCTTAGCGAAATCGAAATTATTGCAAATAGAATGCTAATAATGCACAAAGGGAAGAAAATAATTGAAGGCGAGGTAAATAGCTTATTAGATCCCTCAAAAACAATCGTAAAAGTAGAAACATCCGATAATAACAATACTTTTGAACTGCTTAAAACATCCCTTTGGTCTGATGGCATTAAAAATATAGACAATCAAATTCATTTAAATATATCCAAAAAAGATATTCCGAATCTAAATAGGTTTCTAGTAGAACATCATATTGATATTTACATGATACAACCGCTTCATTCTTTGGAAAATTATTTCCTAAACCTTACAAAAACTTCAGTACATGTTGAGCCTTTTGCAAATTGAGCTATATAAGATATACAGAAGGCCGAGAACATATATTGCCTTTACTGCCATTACAGCTATAGTTTTGATATTTCAGTTTGCATTTAAATCAGATGGACAGAGTTACATGAATTTAATGCTGCAAAATGTTCAGGACAATTTCGAATTAGATAAATCAAAAGCTATTAATGGTTATTTCATGTGTTATATCATATTAAATACATTATTGGTTCAAGTCCCGATATTAGTTGCTTTGATAGCTGGAGATGCAATATCTGGAGAAGCAAATATGGGAACGCTCAGATTACTAGTAACGAAACCATATAGCCGTACTCAACTTCTTGTTGTGAAATTTTTTGCATCTTTTATATTTACGATATTATTATTAGTATGGATGGCTATTTTAGCCTTGTTTTTAAGTTTATTGCTATTTGGAGTAGACGACATGCTAATTTTTAGAGTAAAAGGTGAAGAGTCGCAAATTTTACAAATAACGCAAGATGATATTATGTGGAGATATTTTGCTGCATTTGGCTATGCAACCATTGCTCTTACTGTAATTGCTTCACTCGGAATTTTGCTTTCGGTATATGCAGAAAATTCTATTGGGCCTATTGTGGCTACGGTATGTATTGTTTTGTTTTTTACAATCGTATCTAATATTAATGTTCCAATCATCGACAAAAACATCAAGCCATGGCTTTTTACATCTTATTTAGTTGGATGGAAGGGATTTTTTTATATCGGAGTAAATCCTGAAGGTCAACCTATTAAAGGCAGTCTTGAAAATTGGGCATCGATTAGAAACAGTCTGTATATTTTATTGGCTCATATCGGCGTGTTTTTAGGAATGGCTGTTTACTCATTTCAAAAAAAAGACATACTATCTTAAATTCACATGATGAAAAAAAATAAAATATATCTACTTTTAATAATCATCGCATTGGGTCAATCTGCTATTGCACAAGACATTCAAGTTATAGTTTCTAACACAAAAGCGAAAATAGAACGAGTAAAAGATTATCATGCTGATGGTAAAATGAGAACAAATGTCACCTTTTTAAAACTACCCATTGCAAAGGTTTCATTGTATTTTAAAAACCCCAATAAATTCAAACTAAAAAGTGAGAAGGGCATGTCATTTGTCCCTAAAGGCTCTATGAATATTAATCTAAATAGTTTATTTACGGGTAATGATTTTACGATTATTGATGCCGGGAATGAAAAAATAGACAACACCATTGTAAGAGTTGCTAAACTCTTGCCTAATAATGACAACGGCGATTTGGTGTTAACAACACTTTATATTGATCCCGTTCATTTTTTAATACTTAAAAGTAAAACTACAACTAAAGAAAGTGGAACTTATGAATTAGTGATGAAATATGAAAAATATTCAGATTACGGATTGCCTGATAAGATCTTATTTTCATTCAATACAAAGGATTACAAATTACCAAAAGGAATTACATTCGATTTTGATGATGGGACAGCTAATTCTTCTGTTACAAAAAAACAAAAGGACAAAAAAGGAGAAGTAGAAATTTTATTTTCGAATTACGTCATCAACAAGGGTTTGTCTGATGAAATATTTAAATAGGTATTAGATGATTACATACTACCAATTTACTCTTTTAACCAATTTTTACTGAAGTCATTGTCAACGAACCTCCAATTGGCTTATCATTGAAGAAGGAAATACTATCATTTTTTTCTTGTAAGGCGAGTGAATATAACAAAGGCAAATAATGTTCAGGTGTAGGTATAGCTAGTGAAGCCTCTCTACCTAATTGATGATAATGAATTAGAGGCTGATGATTATGATTCATAATCAGTTCTTTAAAAGTATGATTCATTTTAAGTGTCCAGTCATAACCGAATGAAGGCTCATGCAACTTACCCCAATCAATCATTCTAAGATTATGTACCATATTACCACTTCCAATAATCAATACCCCTTTAGAGCGTAAATGAAATAATTCTTTACCTAATTGATAGTGAAAATCAGCGTTTTTAGAGTAGTCAATACTTAATTGCAAGACTGGAATATTTGCATTGGGATACATATGTTTTACAATCGACCATGTTCCATGATCTAGGCCCCATTCATGATCTAAATCGACTTTAGTAGTTTTTATTCCTGATGCAGATTCTTTGGCTAATGTGGGATTACCTGGTGCAGGATATTGCACCTGAAACAAAGCATCTGGAAAGCCACCAAAATCATGAATGGTTTTAGGAAAGTCCATTGCCGTAATACGTGTACCTTTTGTAAACCAATGTGCTGAAATAACTAACACAGCCTTAGGCGTTGGAATTTCTTGTGCCAAAGTAGTCCACCTTCTGCTGAATTCGTTATCTTCAATACCATTCATTGGCGATCCGTGTCCAATAAATAAAACAGGCATTAAAAAATTTTCATCAGTTAGCTTATCTGTGAAATTCTTAAAATCATTGAATGTATTCCTCATACTCATGAAAAAAAATAGCTCAGAAAATAGAGCAATAATATTTAGTTATTAAATCAGTATATTTTTTGAAAACTAATTATTGGTAATTAATAAAATGTCAAAATAAAAGTTAAAGAAATAATATTAATTTTGACCCTAAAAAATTTGTTACTCTATTTATTAGAATCAAAGTTGATCATCCACTCGATTCCGAATTTATCTCTAAGCATTCCAAAATAAACGCCTAGAGTACTTTCAGAAAAAGGAACTTCTACTTCTCCATTAACGGAAAGTTTATTAAATATTTCAAAAGCTTCTTCTTTGCTATCTGCCTGAATTGAAATTTTACTTCTATTTTCTTTTTCGTTAACTACACCTAAAAAATTCGGCACATCACTTCCTAATAACATTGAACATTGACCAATAGGCAGCGCAATATGCATGATTTTATTTGACTCACTATGGTCAAGGAGATCAGATTCCGTATGTAAATCTTTATATCTTACAACAGAAGAAAAATTACCACCAAATATTGATTGATAAAAAGAGAAAGCCTCTTCCGTATTGCCATTAAAATGAATGTATGGATGAATTTGAGCCATCAATGTATGTTGTAAAAATTATAATCACTTAAATATCTAATACATTAAATTCATTTTCGACGCCTTTTTCCAACCAGCCTGACTTTCATAGTCAACAAAATAAATTTTCAAGTCTGCTTGACTTTCATATTTTACAAAATATATTTTCTTTTTTGCCTGATTAGCATATTTGGTAAAAAACCAAGTTCCGTCATTTTTACCTGCCTGATTCTCATATTTGACCTTGAAAACTTTTAAATCAGCTTGACTCTCATAATCAACAACAAAAACCTTGACATCCGCTTGGCTTTCATAATCAACTGAAAAAACTTTTTGAGCTTTAGAAACTTGTGAAATTGCAGCAAATAAGAATAACAAAAATGTAGATTTCGTATTTAATTTCATAAATAGTAATAATTAAAATTAAATCAAAAGCGATTTGAGAAAAATGAGTCTATAATATTTTTTAATCCTCGTTAAATATACAATAAAATTATCATTTTACAACTGAGGATTAATTGGTAATAAATATGTTATTAAGAAATCAAGATGGTAGCATAGAAATGATTCAACTCAATGATGAACTCTATTCAATGGGATGGGATGATAACATTAAAAGTTAAAAAAAAAGCTTGTATTGTTTTACACGGTTTATTTCCTCAATATAGTTTGCCTGACATTAGTGGTACATCCCGTCAAGCATATGCAATACACACAACTTAATTAAAATAATTTTAATCCTTTAGCGCTTAATTTGTTGTCTTTTTTTATTTATTACAGCATCCAAATAATGCATACTATATAATGTTGGCGTTACACATCCTGTTGTTATTAGTTTGAGAACTTTCTTGGCACCCGAACAACCTCCTGCTCCTATGGCTTGAACATACACGCTGTCATTTGCTCCGGCACCCGTAAACCTCAGTTTTACTTTATTGCTATACGGACTCACTGCAGGACTATCAATCACTGCCGTTGTAGGTATCGTCCATTTATAAGACGTAGCACCCGTAACGGTTCCACTGGTAAATGTGGAACCACTGCTTGTTCCCACTATTGGACA
>CANGEW010000036.1 GCA_947452965.1 Chitinophagaceae bacterium
GCATTCTTCCATTAGTATTCTTCAAAATGCCATAAGATTAACCTTGCAAGAATTGAACGCAAATAAATTGCGTTCAGCATTAAGTTTAACTGGTGTAGCTTTTGGAATCTTCTGTATTATTGGCGTGCTCACTACAGTGAATAGCTTGGAACAAAATATTCAAAATGAAGTACAAAGTTTAGGGTCTAATACTATCTACATTGATAAGTGGGATTATAGTGGCGGCGGACCCAATAGGCCTATGTGGAAGTTTAGGTCAAGACCCATTATGAAAAATGAGGAGGCTGCATTCATCAAACAACGTTCAGCTTTAACAGGAGCAGTGACTTATTTGTTGCAAACAATGGCAACTGTTTCTCATGGCGATATAGCAATAGAAAATGCTTCTGTTTATTGCATAAATGAAGACCAAATAGATATCCAGCCCATTCAATTTGCAGAAGGTAGATATTTTTCCAAATCAGAATTTACTAACGGCGATAATAATTGTATCATTGGCTACACAAATGCCGAAGATTTATTTGGAAGTGCCGAAAGAGCTGTCGGAAAGCAAATAGAAGTAAAAGGGAAAAAAGCTACAATTATTGGAGTGATTAAAAAGGAAGGGAAAAGTTTTATTGGTTGGGATTATGATAAGTGTATTATGTTGAACAACAAGTTCGCAAAGCAAATTTTTGATCCAGAAGCGGCCAACCCAATATTGATAGTAAAAGGCAAGCCTAATGTTACCACTGCTGCTCTATATCAGGAATTGAAGGGTATCATGAGGCAAATAAGAAGGTTAAGTCCACTTCAAGAAGATAATTTTACACTTAATACGGTTGAGGCTTTTAGTAAAGCTATTTCAGATTCTTTTGTAACTATTGACATTGTTGGATCTATTATTGGCGGCATTAGTTTGATTGTGGGCATGTTTGGTATTGCTAATATTATGTTTGTTACAGTCAAAGAAAGGACTTCCATCATTGGATTAAAAAAAGCTATCGGAGCAAAAAGTAGAACCATCCTAATTGAATTTTTATTAGAGGCGTCTGTGCTTTGTGTATTTGGCGGAATGATAGGAATTTTCTTGGTTTATATATTAACACTGGTATTATCAGGGCCATTAGACTTTCCAGTTTTTCTTTCTTGGTCTATGATTGTCTCTACTTTTATATTGTGTTTATTTGTAGGCATCATAGCAGGCATCATACCCGCTTCGAGAGCTGCTAAAATGGATCCGGTGAAGGCAATCAGGAGCTGAGTGTAGGGTAACTTTATTATATTGCAATATGATTACAATTCTTGCTATTGAATCTTCCTGTGATGAAACCTCAGCTTCAGTTTGCAGAGATGGTCTTATATTATCTAATGTGATAGCTACGCAAAAAATTCATGAGCAATATGGTGGGGTAGTGCCAGAGTTAGCAAGCAGAGCGCATATGCAACATATTGTTCCTGTTGTAGATGTTGCAATAAAAAATGCAGGTTGCACATTAGAAGAAATAGATGCTATCGCGTTTACTCAAGCTCCGGGATTAATCGGAGCCTTGTTAGTAGGGGGACAGTTTGCTAAATCTTTATCATTGGCTTTGAATAAACCTTTAATAGCTGTCCATCATATGCAAGCACATGTGGTAGCTAATTTAATAGAAAGTCCCAAGCCATCCTTTCCTTTCTTATGCCTAACCGTTAGTGGTGGACATACACAAATAGTATTATGCGAGTCGCCTTTGCAAATGAAAGTGATAGGCGAAACGATAGATGATGCAGCTGGAGAGGCTTTTGATAAATCTGCAAAAATGCTAGGCTTGCCTTATCCCGGAGGGCCATTAATCGATAAATACGCTAAAGAAGGTAATCCCAATCGGTTTAATTTCTCTGAGCCCCAGATTCCTGGGTTGAATTTTAGTTTTTCAGGGTTAAAAACATCTATATTATATTTTATAAATAATGCAGGAGCGAGTAATGTATATAAAGAATCACAAGTAGTATCTACTGAAGAAAAGAAACAATTTATAGATTCAAATTTATCGGATATTTGTGCATCCATTCAATCGCGAATTGTATCCATTCTTTTAAATAAATTAAAAAAAGCGTCCAGAGAAACAGGGATAAAAGAAATTTGTATTGCTGGTGGGGTGAGTGCAAATAGTGGGTTAAGAAATGCTTTAACGGACATGGGAATCAAAGAAGGCTGGAATACATATATCCCTAAATTCGAATACTGTACAGATAATGCTGCCATGATTGCTATTACAGGCTATTATAAATTTTTAGCTAAAGATTTCAGTCCAGTAACAGTTGGTTCTACAGCAAGAGCAGAGTGGTAGTAAATTATTCTATCATTATTTTCTCAAATAAACTTTGACGTTTGTCTAATCATTATTTTCAGTTTAAAAAGTTTACAATTCAACAAGATCAATGTGCTATGAAAGTATGCACAGATTCATGTTTATTTGGCGCATGGGTATCTTCTTATATTGAAGAACAAAAAATTGAAATTAAAAATGCTTTAGAAATAGGAGTAGGAACAGGCTTGTTAAGTTTGATGATTGCTCAAAAAACAATAGGTCGCATCTATGGGGTGGAAATAGATAGGCATGCCTATGAACAAGCGATGGACAATATAAATCAATCTCCCTATTATAAAAGGTGTGAGGTAGAAAATATCGCTTTGCAAGATTATATACCAGACAAAAAGTTTGATTTTATTTTTTCAAATCCGCCTTTTTTTGAGGGGGATTTAAAGAGTATTGAAGCGGAAAAAAATAACGCAAAGCATGATACATCACTCACTTTAGTTCAATTGATTTTATTTATTTCAAAAAACATTTCTAGCAATGGATTGGCAGCAATGCTAATACCTTTTCAAAGGTTGAGTACTGTAAAAATTATTCTTGAACAAAATGGTTTGTATTTGATTCAAGAAACATTGGTTCGGACTACCACAAAAAGTGATTTTTTTAGAGCGATGTTATTGTTTTCGCCTGTGCAAGGTTCATTATCAGTAAACGAGATAAGTATACATGATGAGCATCGGAAATATACAGATCCATTTAAGGATTTGCTAAAGGATTATTATCTCTATTTATGAAATAGCAGTTATGCATAAACGTAATTATGCATATAGGAGTAATGGCTTGTTAGTTTGCCTTGATTCATAATGGTAGCCTTTTCAATAATTTCACTATTCCCTTCTATTAAACCTTTTAAAACAAATTTAATGAGCTGTTGGCCAAAGAATCGACTTGCATCTCTGGGTAACTCATTCGGTAAATTACCTACAGACATAACATCGATGGTGTTTTCTAAATAAGGTGCTGTTTTTTCAAAAGTAATCTTATCAACACCATATACCGGATTGTCAATGGTAGAATCACCTAAATTACAAGGGACTGAACCATACATATCATCAGTAATGTCGGCAATGGTTTTGATTTTGAAATAAGGGTTTTGAGTGTCTTCTTTTTCGAACAGACGAGGTATGTGATGGTCCCAATAGATGCCATTCATTAAGATGTCGGTATGTGGAATGTATTCTTTGAACGTGCAAATATACTGTGCAGGATTTTTATGAAAATCTTCCCGATGATAAGTGTTATTTTCTTTATGCAGGTATAGGTCACGTCCTTTTAAATGAACGTATACAGGGTAGGGGAATAGTTTTTCTTTGTATTCATCGGGCTCAACTTCATGAATGCCTAACAAATTCATGATTTCTAAAACACCGTGTGCAACTCTTCCGCTTCCAGTAACAGCAATTTTAATAGGAGGTAAGTGTAATCCAAAATAGGTATGGATTAAATCGTTGAAAGTTTTATTAGCGTTGACTCTGTCAAGGTGGTATGTTTTTGTTTTCTCTCCATAGGCCATCATTCCATTATGAGCGCCTACAACACCTGCGAAAAATCCAAAGCCAATTATTCTCTTGCCATCTGAATGTTCAAGGCATTCGTAATCAATTAGTGTAATATTTTTTTCAGCGATGGCTTTTATTAATTTTTGATTATAGGGTTGTAGCTTTTTTGTATGAGAGAAGAAAAGGTATGTTTTATTTGGAATCAGCATGTCAATGGGCACTTCCTTAATCCCTAACAAGATGTTGCATTGATTCATATTGTCGGTTACTTCAATTCCGGCTTTTTGGTATTCTTGGTCAGAATAGCATCGGTTGTTACTTTTTTGAACAACTACTTTACAATCGTTTTGCGACTTGTTGATAAATTTACATTGGGCGGGGGTGAGTGCCACGCGATTATCAGAAGGGGATTTGCCTTCTTTAATGAGTCCAATTACAAGCATATCGGTTTTTATTTACCGGCAATTTACATTTTTAAATTATTATTTAGAATACTACCTTTAAACTATGAATTATTTTGAATTATTTGAGATTCCCGAGTCGCCTATTGTTGACCAGGAAATAGTTTCAAAAAAGTATATCACATTACAAAGGAAATATCATCCTGATTTTTTCCAAGATGCCACTGAGTCAGAAAAAGAAGAGGTTTTGAATCAATCTGCAGAGATAAACAAGGCGTATAAGATTTTTAAAAACGATCAATCAACCATTGAATATTTTCTTACCATAAAAGGGCAAATTCAGGAAGAAGAAAAATATTCATTACCTGCTGATTTTTTAATGGAGATGATGGAGTTGAACGAGGATTTGATGGGTGAAGAGCCTAATAGTGTTAAGGTGAAATTACAAGCTTTAGAGTCTTTTATTTATCAACCTATTGAAAATGTAATGAAAAATCTCCCTATGGAATGGAGTGAGCAAGACTTGCAAAAAGTAAAAGAATATTATTATAAGAAAAAATATTTAGAGCGTATTTTGGATAGGTTAGAGGATTAGTGTAAATTTGTCATCCTAATTTAAAGCCCAGGTGGCGAAATTGGTAGACGCAGCAGACTCAAAATCTGCCATTCGCAAGGATGTGAAGGTTCGATTCCTTTCCTGGGCACGCTGTTATTTTAAAAGACAATATTTGTTTTATAAAATAACAAAAAAGTAAAAAGCCATGCATTGCATGGCTTTTGTGTTAATAATAAGATGACTAAGCTTTAAGCAATTTTTAGGAGCGAATCAATAGATAGATCTTCATCAATCAAAGGCCAATGAATACCATACCCAGATGGAGATATTGTATAAAGACTTTTTTGTAACTCATTTGCAGAAAATAATTTCGTTGAGATTTTCTTTAGATCAAATGTATATTCTTTCCCATCAACCTGCAGAATGAGAGAATTTTCTGTGAATTTTATGGCGTCTATGTGGTGAGTGGTAACCATAGTATTATTTTTTAAAGTAATTATTCCAAGATTCTACTATTAGGTCGAAATGCTGATAAATGATTTTCTTTATTTCATTTTTTGAGCTTGGCGTCATATTGTACGAAAATACTTCTTTGATTTCGACATCTTCAACAATTAACCAAAACTTACATTCCATATCTCCTTTTTCTGCATGAATATGAACAGGTTCATTTCCCTCATTTGAGTAGAAGAACAATCGCCAGCCATATATGAACAAAATTGTAGGCATTTTACCTTTTCTTTATAGATATCAAATATACAAATTATTAACAAGTTGGAAATTCTCCAAATTTCGCCTTATTTCCTCCGCACTCACGGAAGCAAAGTGCACAAAAAGTCAGAACGAGAATGAAAGCGAGAGCAATCATGAAGTTCTGACTTTTTACTTCTCTTTCTTTCTGTTTCTCATTCTGATGAAAATAAAACTTTCAAATCTTCTGCACTCACGGAAGTAAAATGCACGATGTTGTTTTATAATACAACAGACAAACCGACCAATAGGTCGGTTTTGTTATTTTTAGTATATTTGTTTTGTCATGAAGAATTTGATTTCCATAAAAAATATATTAAAAGAACTAAAGCCTGAACTTGAGAAAAAGTATCATGTGAGTTCTTTAGGTATATTTGGATCTGCTGTAAGGAATGATTTTACTCCTGAAAGTGATTTGGATATCATTGTTGATTTTAGTGAGCCCATCGGAATTTCTTTTATTGACCTTGCTGATTTAATAGAAAAAAAAGTCAATACACCTGTTGATTTGGTGTCAAGAAAGGGAATTAAACCTCAATACTTCGCTTCTATAGAGAATGAAATAGTTTATGTCTAAACGAATACCTCAACTTTTAATTAACGACATGCTGGAAAGTTTCAATAAAATTTTGCAATACACCGATGGTATGACATTTGAGGAGTTTGCAAATGATTCAAAAACTATTGATGCTGTTATAAGAAATTTTGAAATTATAGGAGAGGCTGCAAACAGACTACCCGAAGACTTCAAAGATTCACATTCTCAAATTGACTGGTACAGAATCAGGGGTTTCAGAAACAGAATTGTTCACGATTACATGGGAATTGACTTTGGGATAGTTTGGGAGATTAGAAACAATTATCTACTTATACTCATCGATTCATTGAAATCATTATAAATTCCAAATTTCGCCTTATTCCCTCCGCACTCAAGGAAGTTAAGTGAATAATGCCTTTTCAACGAAGTTAATGGCAGTGTATTGGGTTGAAAGTAAGGAGTTATTAAACATTAACATAGGCATTCATTGCATCTTAATTATACTAAATTCAATGTGTTTGATTTCTCTTTAAATATTTGTTGATTTTCTTATTATTATATTTTATCAATTAATAGTTTTGTTATATATTTACACTTCGCATAATCATGTCAAATTTGTTGATTGTTATGTAGTTTTTCTTCCCCTATTAAAGCGTCCCTTAATCCAAAAGAAATTTTAGGTATCACTCAAGTGTATCATATTAAGTTAGATTATTTCTGCTTTGGCATTTGATAAATTAAATCAATTAGAATTATGCAATTCAAATTTTTATTTGACAAATTTTATAGTAAACACATCAGTCGTCTTTTAGTTGCTTTTTTGTTCTTCAATATATTTTTTTTAAAAGTAGAAGCTAACAATAATATTTATAATTTAATTGAATTTTCAAAAATCGATTCTATTGTACCTATTGGTAATATTGACACTTGTGAAGATTATCCAGTAACATTAACAGCACAAAATGTCCCTTCTGGAGCTACGATTAGTTGGTACTATATTCAATCAAATGGAAGCTTGTCTTCTTCTCTTGGAACAAACACAACGCTCGTAGTTACTAGTAACAATAATGGTACGGGTAGCTATACATGCATAGTTGATACTACTCCCGGTAACGGTAACAATGGTGGTAGATATGCTTTAGATACTGTTTATGTTATATTTAGGGGTAGACCAGATTTTACAATTAATGCTGGTAATCCAAGTATTTGCTATGGTGGGTCAACTAATCTATCCATTAATTCAAATAATCAATCACCTTACGGAACATTTGTATGGAGCCCTTCAACTGGACTTAACACAACGTCAGGGATACAGGTAACTGCTAGCCCAACCACATCAACAACTTATTCTGTTGAGTGTACTCGGTTTGGTTGTAAAAAAACAAAAACAATTGCCTTATCAGTTAATCCTAAACCTAATGCAAGTTTTACTACTCAACAAACTGGAGGATGTGGTAGAGAAATAGCCTTTTCAAATTCCTCAACCCCAGGTGTAGGAGCCACTTTTAATACGTCTAATGGTAATTCGCCTTACTACTGGAATTTTGGAGATGGAGATCACTCTACAAGCCAAAACCCTTCTCATGAGTTTGATCCTCCAAGAGGAAGTGGTAGTCATCAATTTACTGTTTCATTAGTAGTTACTAATAATTATGGTTGTAAGGATACTTTTTTTCTGCAGGTTACAATCGGAGAACAACCTGATGCAGATCTTATTAGTGATCAACCTAAATTAACTATTGCAGGCGTTCAATATTTTTATCAATGTGCATCAGTCGCCTCAACTTTCACATTTTATAATAATTCACAAAATAATAATACAAGTTATGTTATTAAGTGGGGTGATGGTCAGCCTGATTTTGTTGCCACTCAGTCATTGTTCCAATATGGAACCCCAATAGATCATATATATCCAATTGGTACATATAATCTAACATTATACGCATACAAAGGAGTATGTGTCGATTCGGTAAAGTATAGAGTTTTTACTGGTACATATCCATTAGGTGGTCTTATAAGAATTCCAGGTGGTACAGTTTGTTCCGGTTCGCCATATTCTATTGTTCTCAGTGGAACTGCTAATAACCCTGCAGGTACAATGTATACACTGCACTATAATGATGGAAGTCCTGATTCGACTTTTTATCATCCAATTCCTGACCCTATTACTATATCTCATATTTTTCAAGCAACAAGTTGCAATCAAACAAGTACAGATGGTACAACACCATATCCGAATTCATACGGCGCGTATTTGACAATGGTGAATCCTTGTGGAACCGGATCAGGTTCTGTTGTTCCGATCTATATTTCAGGTAAACCCAAGGCCGATTTTACTATCACACCAAAAGACACAATTTGTGTTGGACAAATAATAGGTATTAAAAATATTGGAACTGCAGGTACTGATGTGAGTCAGGTTGGAGGCTGTACGCCTGGTAAATCAGTTTGGTTAATTAACCCGGATTCTATGCCCGGAAATAAATACAGAGTAATAAGTGGAAGTTTGGGTATTTACAATACAAGAAATCCAAACAATTGGACTGCAGGTTCGGATTCGGTTACTCTTCGATTTGATTCTGAAGGTACATATATAATAAAATTAAAATCTGCTAATACGTCATTGTGTGGTACAGATTCTATCATAAAAACAATATGTGTTAATCCAATACCTACAGCTAGCTTTACGCTGCCCAAAATTAAATTATGTATACCGGATACGCTTATTCCTGTTAGTACCACCAATATTGCTACCTGTGGAAAAAATACATATAAATGGACGATTAGATGGACCCCAAATACTGATTGTAATGGTATCGTAGATGGGTCTATAATTTTGACTGACACTTCTGCAAATCCAAAAATCATTTTTACAACACCCGGTACTTATAGCATCTCTTTACAAACTTTTTCTCCTGCATTATCTTGTTCATCAAATGTTGTTACACAAAACGTAACCGTATTAACCAAGCCAATCATTACATCTATTACTAATTTGCCTACAAATGTTTGTGTCGGGAATACAATATCTCCATCCGTTGCAGCAAAGTGTTCAATTGATTCTTTAAGATGGTCAGTGAGTCCTTCTATCAGGACTACAATAACTAATCCTACCTTCAATTCACCTGGTCCAATAAAATTTGATACTACAGGTATAGATTCTGTAAAACTTAGGGTGTATAATTATTGTGGCATCGTCGACACATTTAAATTAATAAATATAGACTCAGTTCCGATAATCAAAAACTTAGACACCATTAAATTGTGCAGTGGAAATTCTTTTTCAGTAATACCACCTACACAAGGAAATATAATTCCTTCATCTACTACATATTCATGGAATTCACCTTCGTATGGTGGAACCGGGGGCGCTGCTGGCTCAAGCGTATCAGGTATTAGTGGTACACTTGTGAACAATACAACTACAAATCAACTTGCTATTTACACCATTACTCCAAGGTCGGGTAATTGCTCAGGGCAAACTTTTACTTTGCCAGTTTTGGTTTATCCAAGACCAAGGGTAACAGTCCCTGCTAATCAATTTCTTTGTAATGGAGATTCAACAAATTTAGTCACAATAAGCAGTCCAATTTCTGGAACTTCAATTAGTTGGACCAATAATAATACCTCTTTTGGATTGCCGCTAAGTGGATCTTCAAATATTATTCTGCCTATTAAGACAATATTGAATCCTTCAAATACTGCCGCAACGGCTACTATTTCTATTAGAGACTCTGTAAATGGTTGTGTTGATTTATCTAGTAGTTTCACAATTACAGTAAATCCTTTGCCAACGGCAACAATTACAGGTACAACTAGTGTATGTCAAGGCACTACAAGACCTAATATTACCTTTACTGGTTCCGGAGGTACAGCTCCATATATATTTACGTATAATATCAATGGAGGTTCAAACACAACAATAACAACAACATCAGGGAATAGCGTGACGTTGTCTGCACCGACAAATACTATTGGAACCTACATTTACAATTTAATAAGTGTAAAAGATGCTAGTTCATCACAGTGTTCTCAGCTACAAACTAGTTCAGCAATAATTACTGTAAATCCATTGCCCACAGCAACAATTACAGGTGCAGCAAATGTTTGTCAAGGTGCAACATCACCAACAATTACCTTTACGGGTTCAGGAGGTACGGCTCCATATACATTCACGTATAATATTAATGGAGCCTCAAATACAACAATAACTACAACATCAGGTAATAGTGTAACGTTGGCAGTTCCAACAACTACAACCGGTACCTATACCTACACGTTAGTGAGTGTTAAGGATGGAAGTACTACACAATGTTCACAGTTGCAAAGTGGAACGGCTGTAATAACAGTGAACCCATTGCCTACGGCAATAATTACTGGTACAACAAGCGTTTGTCAAAATGTTTCTTCGCCTAATATTACGTTTACGGGTTCAGGAGGTACGGCTCCATATACATTTACGTATAATATTAATGGAGGCTCAAATGCAACAATAACCACAACATCAGGCAATAGTGTAACGCTGGCAGTTCCAACAACTACAAGCGGTACCTATACCTACACGCTTGTTAGTGTTAAGGATGGCAGCACTACACAATGCTCACAGTTGCAGAGCGGAACGGCTGTAATAACAGTGAACCCATTGCCTACGGCAATAATTACTGGTACAACAAGCGTTTGTCAAAATGTTTCTTCGCCTAATATTACGTTTACAGGTTCAGGAGGTACAGCCCCGTATACATTTACATACAAGATTAACAATGGTTCAAATGCAACAATAACTACAACATCAGGTAATAGTGTAACGTTGGCAGTTCCAACAACTACAAGCGGTACCTATACCTACACGTTAGTGAGTGTTAAGGATGGAAGTACTACACAATGTTCACAGTTGCAAAGTGGAACGGCTGTAATAACAGTGAACCCATTGCCTACGGCAATAATTACTGGTA
>CANGEW010000037.1 GCA_947452965.1 Chitinophagaceae bacterium
CAATTTAGATAAAGAGACCTTTAAGCGTTTTTACCTTTACCTACGCAAAGAAGGACTCCTTGATAAAAACATCCCTAAATTATTACGACAGGAAACCAAGTTTCATGAAGAGAATATCACTAAAAGTCTATACAAAGACTACTCTTCATTTAAAAATAGTTTTTTTCAAAATGTTGTAGACAATAATCCACAATACGATAAATTATTACTCTTTAAAAAATCACAGAAGTTTTTAGATAAATTATTGTTTGTACTTTTTGCAGAAGATAAAGGATTAGTAACAACTAACTCCATTGTCCAAATAGTAGAAAAATGGAATGACCTAAAGAACGATGCTTTTGATACTCCCAAACCCTTATATCAACTGGTGGTTTTATTTTTTAATAATTTATTTAAAGGAAAATATGACCAAAAAGGTTCTGTACTGATTCCAGAATTTGGCGGGGAGATATTTGCACCTGATGAAGTACTGGACACTTTAATTGTTGATGATTCGGTATTAAAAGATGATTTATTAAAGCTTTCGAGATACGACTTCAACACAGATGTCGATGTGAATATTCTGGGACATATTTTTGAACATTCACTAAGTGAAATAGAAGAAGTAGAAGCTGAATTAAAAGGTGAAGCAGCTGACAAAACTAAAGGTAAGAGAAAGAAAGATGGTGTGTTTTATACACCCAAATTCATTACTAAGTATATAGTAGAAAACACAGTTGGGAAATTGTGCGCTCAGAAGAAAACTGAATTAAACTTAGATATTGACATAGATATAAATGAACACCATAAATTGGATGGGAAATTAAATACTAAGGGTGTTTTGTTGTTTGATACTTTGAATCAATATAAAGATTGGTTGATGTCTCTTAAAATAATAGATCCAGCATGTGGTAGCGGAGCATTTTTAAACGAGGCGGTAAGCTTTTTAATTAAGGAGCATCAGTTTGTTGATGATATTATTGCAGATTTAACCAATACCCCTTTGCGTTTGTTTGATACAGATATAGCAATATTAGAGAATAATATTTATGGTGTAGATATTAATGAAGAGAGTATTGAAATTGCTAAATTATCATTATGGCTTCGAACAGCTAAACAAGGTCGCAAACTTACAAACCTGAGCAACAACATTAAATGTGGAAACTCTTTAGTTGATGACCCTGCTGTAGCCGGTGATAAAGCATTTAATTGGCACAATGAATTCCCTGATGTCTTTGCTAATGGTGGATTTGATGTAGTGATTGGAAATCCACCTTATGTGAGACAAGAATTACTGGGTCAAATTCAAAAAGATTATTTCTCCAATAATTATAAAAATGTTTATAATGGAATTGCAGATTTATATGTCTATTTCTATGAATTATCCTTTAATATACTAAAACCAAATGGCAAAATGGGTTTCATCACCCCAAATAAATGGTTAGAAAGAAAATATGGATTTGAGTTAAGAAATTATTTAATCCAATTAAGAATTGAGGAAATAGTCAATATGAATAAAATGTCTGTATTTGATGATGCCATTGCAGACCCTTCAATTTTCCTCTTTACCAATTCAATTGACATCAATTACCCAATCAAATATAAATGCCCAATCAATGTTGAAGGATTATACAATGATATATCAGAAAAATTTGAGAAAGGAAGATTTGAAAAAGATATGTGGCGGTTTTCTTCAAATAAAAATCAGGGAATTATTGACAAATTTAAAAGCGGAGAAATAACAATAAAATCCTACACTAGTGGAGGGGTTTATTACGGAGTGAAAACTGGTTTGAATCAAGCGTTTATAATTAATGAAGTCGATAGAATGAAAATAATCAGTAAAGATCCCAATTCTGAAAAAATCGTCCAAAAAATGGTGGAGGGCGATGATTTCAAGAGATGGCATCTGAATTTTTCTGGACGATTTATGATAACAACTTTTCCCTCAAAAAGAATAGATATTGACAAATTTAATGGCGTGAAAACATTTTTAAGTTCCTTTGGGAGTAGAATCGAACAAAGTGGTGAAAAAGGCTCAAGAAAAAAATCTATGAATAAATGGTTTGAAACACAAGACACTATTGCATACTCGGAGATATTTAAATTGCCTAAAATAATATATTATCACACTGCTATACATCATAATTTTTATTTTGATGAAGACGGATACTATATAAGTGCAAATTGTTATTTTATTGGAAACGCTGATCGATATTTACAGTGTATTCTAAACTCAAAACTTTTCAACTTCATTAAGTATTTTCTTTTTCCACATTTTGGTGATGTTGAGAACAGCAGAGGAGTTAGACTTGATGGAAATATAATGAGTAATTTACCAATTAAAGAAGTTTCTAATGATCATAAAGATGCTTTTAAAAGATTTGCAGAGTCAATTACAAGTCAATCAAGAGTTTTAGAGGATTTGCGATTAAAATTTATTAATTATATTAGTTCAAAGTGGGATGAGATTAAATTTTCAAGAAAACTTACCGCTTGGTATGAGCTCGATTTTTCAGATTTCATAAAAGAATTAAACAAAGGAATCAAAGCAACCAAAGGGTTACCACTTAGTAAAAAAGACGAGTTTGAATGGATGGAACTATTTGAAGAAAACAAGAAGATTGCTATAGCTCTCAAATTCCAAATAGACAAAACAGATAAGGAAATAGACCAGATGATTTATGCATTGTATGACTTAACAGAAGATGAAATTAAGATTGTAGAGGGGAGTTAGAAATGAAAATAAACAACATTTAATATCGACAATATTTAATTAAATTAATATGAAAAAAACAACACTCTTAATTTTATTTATTTCAATTTTTGGTCAAAATATATTTGGCCAAAATGAGATGAAAATGACAAACGAAAATGCAACTTCCTTTAAAGCATACATTGATTCATCTGAAATAGACCCTATAGAAGGTATTTATAAATCGGTAACCGGAAGATTTTATAGACTCGCAATAAAAAAGTATAACGACATCTATTTAGCTTTAATTCTCGAAGCTGAAGATAAAAAAAAATGGGAGGTTGGAGAAGTTAAAGCTTATTTTGAAAAAAGCTCTTCAGAAAATCTTTTTTCAATAAAGTGGTTAATGGGTGATAAAACACCTAAAGAAACTATTGGTACATTAGAAAATAAAACAGTCCTCAAAATTTTATTACCCACAGGATTGAATGGGACTACTGAAGAATCTCTGTTTTTAAAATTATACCCTTTAAATAAATCTGAAACTACTAAAAGCGCTAATTCTATTAGTGTTACTGGTAGTGGATTCTTTATAACATCAAAAGGTCTAATAGCAACGAATGCTCATGTTGTAAGCAAGGCAAAGAAAATTGAAATTAAAGTCCCAAGTGACATTGGTAATACAACATACAACGCCAAATTATTACTCATTGATGCTAAAAATGATGTTGCAATTATCCAAATTGATGATATAAATTTCAAAGAATCTAAACCATTACCATATAATATCATAGAGCAAGCAGATATTGGAGAAAAAACATTTACTATTGGATATCCTTTGAATGATATTATGGGGGATAATTACAAAGTGGCAGATGGAATTATTAGTGCAAAATCAGGAATAGGGGATGATGTTAGATATTATCAAATTACAATACCAATACAACCAGGCAATAGTGGCGGGCCTCTTTTTAATAGCCAAGGAAATGTTATTGGAATTACTTCAGCCAGATTAAATAGCAAAGCTGTAGGTGTTCAAGTTGAAAATGTTAATTATGCCATTAAATCAGCCTATTTAAATAACTTAATTAACATGATCCCTAATATAGAACTTCCAGTCAATACAAACCAACTAGCTTCTAAAGAGCTAAAAGAACAAATTAAAACTCTAAAAGATTTTGTTTGTTTAATACAGGTTACTGAATAATATTTCACTTTTAAATTGAAAAATGTTGAAATTGTATTTTTAAAAAAATACCTTCAACAGTCGTTTCACACTAGCTATTTTAATAAAATTGAATACCCAAATTCATACTTTAAGTTTCTATTGAAATTTATTTCTAAGAACTCATCTTTGTCGTAAAACAGCAACATATTTCTGAATTTTTTTGTCGGGATCAACGCTTATACATATCTCATCAATATCCTGTAATACGATTTTATCAATTCCCCGTTTTCCATTTCAATCAATACGGGAATTCCAGTTTTTTTCCTGATCGTGCTGTAAATTTTTGTTTGGCTTCGGTAGGTGTTTAGTATTATCCCACTCTTCAATTCACTCCGACTTTTATAGAAAATCAAAAGTCATTCATCTTCACTGATATTTATATCAAAAGAGAAATGATTAAACAAATAATAACAGGTAAACCAGAAATCAATAAGGACATAGAAATCAATCTGGATAACGATTTCAAGTCAAATAATGAAACCATCGATTCAGCTATAATCAACTTATCTAGAGACATCCTTAATGATTTGTTGAAGGGGAAACAAGACGGTAACAGAATTAAATTAACTGGGTCATTGATTTCATTTCAGTTATTTATTTATGATATAATTGAGAAAATTAAAACAAAGCCAGACAACAATCCATCAGGATCATACGGTGACGCGATCATAAATAAACAAGTAAATTGAGTTGGGAAATTATTGAATTTAACGAAGAACACTCTGGATGTGAAGTTTAGAGGATTATTAGAAGATGGTTTGTAATATTGTGGCGTTGAATAGAATGGAGCCAGACAATAATCCGCGCATGATCATCCTGTCCGGGGGACTTTATGGTTGAGCCAGTCAACTTTTGGTTCACGCGATCTGCAGAAATTTTCATTTTGCCAATTGCAAAAAAAAGAATGGTGCTAATTTCCACTTTTCAATAAAAATGATAAAAATGAATCCAACTTATACTTATTACAAAAGTATAAGTTCGTCATTTTACAAAACCCTTACTGGTAGAGGGTTTCACAGTTTCTGTGATTTTGAGTCTGGATTTAGCTTATACTTAGCACTATAAATTATGCAAGTATAAGTTGCAGCCGTAGATTAGCTCAAAACAAAAGCTATGAGTTTAAAAGGACAAAAAACAACAACTACATCGATGGACTGGGATGATTTCAAATCACTCATTTCTAAATTGGAACGAGATGGGGATTACAAATTTAGTTTACTAATCTCAATTGGTGTTTTTACAGGATTGAGAATTTCAGATTTACTTCAACTACGATTTAATCAATTTGTAGAAACAGAAATTCTTACAGTAACAGAAATCAAAACCAAAAAACAACGAAGAATTAAAATCAATCAGGATTTGAAAGAAATTGTTGCCAGAATAAAATCAAAAATGAATATAGTTGATACTAATCAATTCATTTTCATAAACAGATACGGAACAAAACCTATTGACAAGTCTTATGTGAATGTAAAGTTGAAAGAGATTTTCAAAAAGTATAATATTGTTAGTCCTGGCGGATCTCATTTTTTCAGAAAGACTCTAGGGAATCGTGTACTCCGTCTGAATAATTACTCGGCGGAAAGCATAACACTTCTGATGTTTTTATTTTCTCACAGCAGTCCAGCATTAACGAAGCGATATTTGGGGATTAGGGAAAAAGAAATCCATGATGTTTATGATAGTGTGAGGCTGTAAGTCTTTAATTCTATGATTGATTATACAAATTTCAAATCTATTTATCGTTTTAAAAAAAAACTAAAAATATTTTATTCCTAAAATTGAGTAATAACCCATTAATGAATACTTGTAGTGTCCGATTTTTTCATATACCCCCAACATACCAGATTCAAATTGAATTCTATCGTATTCAACAGGTATAATTTGAGAACCATCGAGTAGAAATACACCTTTTTTTTCATTTTTTGAAACAAATAAAAGATTATCCTTTACCTCATATGAGTCAATATTGTTTAAAGAACATAAATTAATAAAATAATCTTGATTTTTATATTTTAATAATAATAAGTCAATACTTCCATTTTTATTTTTCTTGATTTTATAAATAAGTTCTTTTGATGCAAATACAATATTTTCACAATCATTACAACTAAGAACTTCCTTACCTAATTTCAAATCTATTAATTGAAATCCATTTGGTGTGTAAAGACATTTAAAAAAATCATTTTCCCATTTTTGTTTTGTGGTTTCTATAATTGGATTTTGTTCAATTAATTGATTACCATCTTTAATTAACCACTTTGTTTTTTTATCTGATGAAATAATTTCTGCTTTCCCGTTTTTAAAATCATATGCAGTACAATTTTTTTCAGTAGTATAAAGAATTTCTTCTCTCTCATTAATGTATGAATAAATTGGATTTTTTAAAATAAGCATTGGATTTTTATAATCTTCTATTACTTCAAATTCCCCATCAACAAGTACTCTTGCAATACCTTCATTGAAATTCCAACAAAATTTATAAGTTTTTGAAAAGTTAAAATTCCCATTAATATCAATATAATAGGAATAGCCGCCTATTGGAATTTTAAATGGTCCCCTAAAAATTAAATCATCTGCATATTTTATGTCCATACAATCGTATAAAGAACCGTAATTATTTGCTCTGAGAATCCCATTGCATGGATAGTCTAAAAGATTAAACTGAGGCTTCAAAATAATATTTCCATCAAAATCTATAAGTCCAAAATTTTCTCCGTCATAATTAATTTCAATTTCCCCACCTGCTTCTCCTTCAAAACTATGTTGAGACCCTTTGTTTACAATTATATAATTTAAATTAAAACCTTCGAAAGACTTTGCTCCTTTGAAAAGGATTTTATTTTTAGATGTGTCATATAAATCACTTGATAATTTATTAACTAAAATTACCCTTGATGGAATTGATTTTAGTCTATTAATTTTTAAGTATTGAGGGGCAAGAATTATTGCGCCAGATTCTGATATTAAACCATACAATAAATTAGATTTTTCTGATTGCATTATCCCAAAAATTGCAAATCCATCTTGAAATGGTGATATGTAATCATATTGTATTATAGATAATATTTTCTTGTTAATATCACATAAGGCAAATTGATTACCAACTCTTATTGGGATGACTGATATTTTTAAATATTTCTGAAGTTCAGTTGGAATCATAAACCTAAATTTTATTGTTTAAAATTATGTAGCTGTAATTTTAAAAAGTCAATTATTATTTAAGAATTGAAAATTTTTGTTTTAAAATTATTCAAACAACGAATTTACCAAATCATATAGATGAGCAAACAACAGAATGTTTTCAAATGTCTCTCCATCGAAATGAGATGATGTTATTCTGGGTAATCCTTCTGGTTTTATGGAGACCGAATCGAACAGGTCAGAATACTGATTTAACCAGTAAGGAACAGAAGTGAGAATCTTAAAATCTTCTATTGCTTTCTCACAATGATTGTCTTTTATTAGGAAGTCTAACCTATTCTGCATAATTCTATTTTTATCCAAAATCATTTTCTATTCTCCAAGAACCACCAGTTTCTCTGTCCCATTTTTTCATTTCACTTTCTCCAAGGTCTTCCCATCCACTTTTTCTTTCATTGTAATCAGGTTCTTCATTTAAAGCCATTGCCTCATCCCAAAGTTCGTTTTGAAGTTGCTCAATTCTTGTTAAGAATGTATTTTGTTGTGATTCAGTTCGGGGTATTTGATTCTCAAATTCTTTATTTAATAACTCGCCGAACTTTAACTCTACATACTTGATTATTAAAAGAACTTTGTCGTCTGTGTCAAAATCACAATGTACTAAAATCAAATTTTCATAAGTTTCAATTTTTCTGTATTGAGGTTTTTCACTTTTGTTTATTTTTTTTAAATAATTATTTAAGTCATTGGAATCATTAAAATATTCAATTTTATTCCAATAGTCCGCTTGATTTCCTCCAGTTATTATATAAAATGGCATGAAAAATTATTTAGTTGGATTATTATTCAGATTCATTTCAATTTCTAGACACTTTGATATTTCATCATAAACATCTTGTTTTAAGGTAACAATGTTTCTCGTATTTACCATGTTTCAATATTTTAATACTATATTATATAGTAAATTTAGTCAAAACGAAGCTTACTTATTGCTTGTCTCAGGTACAACCTTTTACTTCATACAAAAAATAATATGAAAAATCTAAACACTGGTGACGATGTGATTTATACCGGAGAAACAAACTCATGAACTTACCGCAAAGACATTGAACAAAATAGTCAAGCATGGGTTGAAAGTGTTATACTATCAAACGATAAAATTAGCTACAGGGTGAACTTTGATAACGGAGTAACTGCAACATTTGATTCGTGTGATTGGATATCAAAATGAGGTTATTCTAAACAACCAAAATGAAAAACTTGGGTATAAGAGAAAAGGAAATACAAGATGTGTATGATAGTATCAGGTTATAATATAAAAGAGGTGGAAACTTCCACCTCTTTTATTATAATGATTATTTATTTCGCAATAAGACATACTTGTCGCCACTTTGCTCAATTTTGTAATTGGTAATTTTAAGTATAAATTTTTTGTTTACCTGATACTTTTCGAGTTCCTCTTCGAAATAGTCAAAGTGAATTTCGTCTTTCAATAAATAAGTTGAACCATCTAGCTCTAGCTCCAAATTCATATAATTATATTCAGGATTAATATTAAATGGATACTCATGCGGCCCCGAACTTTTTCTTACAATAAAGACACGATAGTTTTTGTCACTGGGTTGTGTTATTTTTTCCATTTGTGTTGATTTAGTATGTGTGTTAATATCAAGATAAAATCTTGTAAATAAATTATCGTCCCTTTTAAATTTTGTTATACTGCATTGATGAATAATACTAATTGCTATTCCAGAAACTTCTTTTGAAGATAATAAATTTGAATTTTCATTACCTAAATCGTTCCAATATCCAAGAATCATTAAAGAACCTAAACATAATGTTTCTCCTTTTGAAAAAAGAAAAAAAGAAGTGGAATTTAAAATTGAAAGAATATCAATATAACTTGGAAAATGATTTTCTGACAATAGTGCATTTATATAATCGTTTACTTTACTTGTTGCCTCAATTTCTTTTGAAATTTTAATTGCTTTAAACTCCCCGTATTCTTTTACATATCTTGATACAAAAAGATTAAAAATAACCTTAAATGGCAAATTTTCGTAACTATTTAAACTGATATTATCCATATTTTTATATTATTTCAACTCCCTTGATTTCAGGGACTTTTCGCAAATTCTTCTTCAATCATAGTAACAATTTCTTCCGAGGAAACCAAACTCCCGTCAGCTGATCCTCCACTTCTTCTTTTAGATGGAGGCATACCTCCAATTAAGGACTTACTTAAGATGATTTTATGAGATGCATAGTCTACAAAATCTATAATAATATAATGTTGTATGCCGCTTGATCCATTCATGTAATATTTTTCCAATTCGATCTCATGGTAGTTAATAACTACAATAGTATTTAATTCTGAATAACTTTTCGCGATATAATTTTGATTGAATAATTTATTAATATCTAGATTCAAATTAAGATATTGACCAAATTCAGACTTATTTAAAATTATCAATTTGCGCTTTAAATGAGGATTCAATTCCTCTTGTTGTATAACTATTTTGATTTGAGATGATTCATGATCGATAGATGATTTGGCATTTGAAGGAATGTAAAAAAGTTTCGTTGAATCAATAACTCTCTCTAAATCATAATTGAAAGTTTTTTCATATTCAGATAGCTCTTTACTATACTTTTCGTTATCACCGTTAAGGATAGGTAGGATAATTGCAAAAAAGGCTATAATGATTGGGGCAAGCAATAACTTTAAAAAAAAATTAGCAACAGCACCTGATAAAGATTTTGAAGCCATAAAATTTCATTGAAGAATTTAACTTACATATTATTAAATGAAGAATTAATTTTTCTTGCTATACAGAACTGAGATACTTACAAGGATTCGGTAGATTTTTTCTGCCTACTATAATTAAAAGTAAGTTATTTGTTTAAAATTTAAACATTTCGTATGATAAATTATTTGATATCAAAATGAGGGTATTCTGAACCCCTAGTATTAAAAATGTGGCAAGAATCTGGCAAGGCGTTCTCTAAAATGAAAAAGGGTTCAAGAATTTCACTTCATAATAATTGAACTTAAAACCTGTGTAGCAACCTGTGTAGCAACAATAAAATTTACTACACACTTACATACACAAATTATAAACTAACTATTTGAAAATCAATTGTAATAAAAAATTCAGAATAATAGAAGTTTCCTAAACTTTAGATCCAAGTTCGATTCTTGGCGGGACTACTTTATTTTTGAAAATAATATTTACGTTAGCTTCATACTAAAAGCCACATTTTATATTATTCGTTTTATTGTTTATTTTTACCTAAATGAATCTAAAACATGAACTACAAAGTATCATTTCAGGAATTGGCGATTATTCAGCAGAGAATATTATCAAAGCAGCAGCCCACTACATTAGAGAAAGCCAAAAAACAAGTGGAGACACTGAAAAATCAAAGTTCTCAAAAGAGCAAGAAGCAAAGAAGTTAACTGAATGGGTTGACTCACAAAATCTCTGGTTCTGCGAACATGATGAAAATCGATTTATTGCAAGCGGTGCAGAACAAA
>CANGEW010000038.1 GCA_947452965.1 Chitinophagaceae bacterium
GATTTAATGCTTCAAGCATGTTTGTTTTAAGCTCTTGTAATGTTTTTCCAACAGTAAAGACAGGATACTTTTCTGAGTAAGCAGAATATCCAGTTTTTGTGCGTTCTACAATCATTTCAATTTTCATAATTTTTTTTTTAGATTCCTGCGTCTTTCTTAATTTTTTTCTCCAATCCTTTACCAATTTTATGTGTGAATATTTATTATTTTTTGTCACATAGAATGCCTTAATAAGCATTGTCTTCTAAAATGTAATTCGTTAAAGGCATTTCACGGCTACCATGATTAGGACAAACGATTTGTCCTTTTTTAGTAGGGTGTTGCATAATCATGTGACTGCCGCTTTGCCTGATTACAAACCATCCAATTACAAAAGCTGATCGATACGTCATCTCCTTATCATCATCAATTTGGGAATGTTTCACAAGGCGGTCAATAAACAGCAATATGATGCCCCCTAAAAAAAGCATGATGCCTACTGTTAAGCTGCTTTCTAAAAGCGCATCAATTTTTTTTGCAAATAATACACCCATAATGACAGCCGGAATGAAAGCTACCAAAAGTTTACAGTAAAATTGCCAGCGGCTAAAAGCAAAAAACTTTTTCCAATACAAAACCACTACCGATAAAATGGCACCGAATTGAATGCACACCTCAAAAAGTTTAGTGAAGGCCTTTTCGTTAATACCCATTATGGAACTGGCAATTATCATGTGCCCGGTGGAGGATACGGGAATAAATTCTGAAATGCCTTCTACAATTGCTAATACGATCGTTTGAAACCAGGTCATGAGGTTTGATTATTTAGTTTATAAAAATTACTGCTTTTGTTTAGACAGCGTTGCAATTCCTTTTGTTTCGCCTCTTGCTATAACAATGCCCCAGGCTACCATCGAATGATAATAGTACGAATGGCTGTTGCTAAATTTGAATTAACCCCTACAATGCCAACTTTTGCAAAGATGGCTGTTATGGAAGCAAATAAAGCTGAGAGTAAAGCATATATCCACCACATACATTTCAGTTTAGTGCCTATTTATAACTTATTTTCTATGTATCAGCCTCAAAAATGTCGGTAGCACAATTAATAATAATGGCAATGCAGCACAAAGGCCACCAATAACTGCAATAGCCAATGGCTGGTGCAACTGTGCGCCTGCACCGATACCCAAAGCCAGCGGAAATAACGCCATGATAGCACCTAATGCAGTCATTAATTTGGGCCTCAGCCTTGCACTTATCGCAAATACAACACTTTGTTTAGTATCCATAGTAAGCTTTGCCTGCAGGTATTGCTGGTAAGTAAAGATGGCATTCTCCCCAATGATACCAACAATCATTATGATACCTGTATAGCTGCCTACATTTAACGGCGTGTTGGTAAGATAGAGTGCCAGTAAGCATCCGCCAACACCCAACACTGCCAAAACAATAATAAAAAAAGAAACAATAAATTCCCTGAATAAAGCCAGCAATAAAATAAATACCAAGATACAGGCTGCTAACAAAATGTAGAGTAGTTCAGTAAATGCTTGTTGCTGCTGTGCATAGGATCCGCCATATTCAATATGATAGCCCGGTGGCAAGGAAAGTTTATCTCTAATATCCTTTTGAATATCTTTCAGCGTACTGCCCAAATCCCGGTTATCCAAACGGGCTGTAATTACGCCAATCATCTTTTGATTTTCTCTTTCTATTTCTGCCACCCCATTTTCTAATTGAACATTTGCCACCGTACTGATTGGTTTTAATAAACCATTGGGTAAAAAAATATTGCCGGTTTTTAGTGAATTTATATTGGTACGCTGGGCATTAGGATACAGCATGCGGATGTTTACCATCTGCTCTTTTTCCATAATAGTACTTACCACATTTCCTTCCAGTTGCGTTTGTAACTGGAATTGAAAATCAGTAGGTGATATGCCAAATTGCGCCAGCCTTGCGACATCGGGTTGCACCAGCACTTCGGGCCCTGCAATTACAATACCATCAAACACATCTGCTGTGCCTTTTACATTACTAACAATATTGGATACCTGCTTAGAAAGCTCCTGTAATTTTTGCCTGTTATCTCCATACAATTTTATTTCTACAGGTTGCACACTGCTCATTAAATCTCCCAGCATATCTCCAATCACCTGTCCAAAATCAACCTTTAGCTGCGGTAATACTGCTTCAATTTTTGTTCGTAATTCAGCGGACACTTCATCAGTGGTTATACTACGTTTCTTTTTTAACTGTATTAAATAATCACCCCGGTTGGGTTCTGTAATAAAGAACCCCATTTGTGTGCCCAGGCGGCGACTGTAATTGGCTACTTCAGGTTGTTCTTGAATAATTTTATCAACCTCTCTCAGCATCCTGTCAGTTTCTTGCAGGGTTGTACCCGGCGGACTGTTAAAGTCAAGTACAATACCGCCTTCGTCCATTTCCGGTAAAAAGCCGGAAGGCATTTTACCCGGTAAAATATAAATCAGGACAGCACAGGCTATTGCGAATAAAATGCCTATATAAGAATGCCGGATAAAAAACCGAATCCAACCACCCGTTTCTTTCGGCTTTTTGCCAATTGATTTACCTATACTTTTTTCAGGCAATGCGGTTTTGAGTTTATAAGGGAACAATAAGAACAATGCCGGCAAAACTAACCAGGTAACAATAAAGGAGGCTGACAAAGTAATAATCATGGTAAATGCCAGTACTTTAAAGTAAGCACCTGCCACTCCACTCATTAAGATAAATGGCACAAAAATTACAATGGTACTCAGTGAAGAACCTACCATTGCCGGAAATAAATATTTTATCGCTTTACTTACGATGACCGGCATTGCTTCATCAGGATGTTCCTCATGGCTACGGTGTATTTGCTCTACTACAATTACCGCATCGTCAATCATTAATCCAATTGCGGCAGCTATTGCACCCAACGTCATTATATTAAAAGTATAACCGAAAGCATATAGGCAAACCAAGGTTAAGGCAAGCGTGGTGGGTATTGTTAATAGAATTACCAAACTTGATTTCCATGAACGTAAGAAGACGATCACCACAATGATGGCTAATACCAACCCAATCCATAAAACATCCTCAATACTTCTTACGCTTTCATTCACAAAATCAGCCTGTAAATAGTACGGTTTAATTTTTACATCTTTTGGTAATATGGTTTCCAATTCTTTTACCCTTTTTAATACGCCGTCATTTACATCTATAAGATTTGCTGTTGGCTGCTTAATGACTGCAATCAGCGGCACATCTTTTCCGTTGGCATTTATCTTAACATATTCCTTGGTTTCAGCAATTTTTATTTCTGCAATATCTTTCAGCAGCACAACTCTTTTAGCTGAATTTACAATGACCAGATTTTCCAATTCTGTTTTACTATCAATTGCATTATCTGTAAGAGTCAGGTACAACCTGTTGTAATCACTGATGTACCCATTTGATTGTAAAACATTTGTTTGAGCAACGACTGTACTTATTTGCTGAGGTGTGATGCCTAATTCTGTTAGCTTATCCTGTTTTAATAATAATTGATACTCTTTAGTTTTGCCACCAATTACCGCAATGTCAGATACGCCTGGAGTAGCAGCCAGAAAGGGTTTTATCTGCAACTGGGCTATTTTCTTTACTTCGATCGGGGAACGATCACTTTCCAGGCTAAAACCCATCACAGGCAATATGGATGGATTCATTTTTTCAACAGTAATCTGAGTTCCGGGTAACAAATTGCCTCGTACATCATTAATCAGGGATTGCATTTGCAAACGGGCTAAATCGATATTGGCATCCCATTTCAGAAATACAGAAATTTCACAACTTCCCCTGGAGGTAGTGCTGCGTATATAATCCAGCCCTTCAGTTCGTTTAATAATATTCTCGAGGGGAATTGTAACCGTAGCCATCATTTTATCAACCGGCTGCTGCCCGGCGTCGGCAATCACTTTCAGTTTAGGAAATGTAATATCCGGGAACAAGCCGGTCTTTAAGTTAGAAAAACTAAACACGCCAGCCAGTATTATTAATACAGCTAATCCAAGTAGTGTTTTTTTATGATAGGAGTGGTATTGCTGCATTTTTAGTCTTTTTCTGTTTGCAGCTTTACCAATGAAGAATCGGGCAGACCGTAAGCTCCCTTAACAATTATTTTATCGTTAATCCCTATGCCGGAAATAATTTCCCGCAAAGAATCATTTTGCAAGCCGACAGTTATGGGTATCTTAACAGCAAGGGAATCATTTATCAACTTCATTACCCAGAAGGCGTCTTGTGTTTCATTTGTTTGGATAGCTTCCAGCGGTAAAGACACCGCATTTTGTTTTTGGTTTACCGGTATATGTACAATCAAATTTATATTTTCCGGTAATAGCCGGTTACCAGGGAACCGAATTAAAAAAGATTGTGTTTGGTAAGCCGCATCAACAACCGGCACCTCTTCCTGAATTGTTGCCTGAATTGTTTTCCCATCAGGAAACTTTACAGAACAGGTTCTTCCTTTATAAACAAATTCATGATATTCGTAAGGCACATTTACTACCAGCACCAATGATGAGGGATCGGTAATGGTAGCCAGTATATCTCCTTCATTTACAAAATCTCCTTTACTGTAATTAACAGCAGTAAAAATTCCTGAAGCATTAGCAAATACATTTAAAGGTGTTTGAAATTGTTTTAGAGAAGGTTCCCTGCTATCTATATTTTTTAGTGCATCCTGTTCTTTGGTCTTAATGCTGCAAAATAAAGTACCACTGGAAATATGATCGCCTGTTTTCCAAGGCATAGCTGTTATATAACCCGTTATATTAGCTCGCAGGACTAATTTCTTCTGAAACTGGGTATTACCGTTCAATATAATATTATCTGTAAATCCTTGTGAGACCGGTTGCGTAAAAGTTACAGAAGTTTTTACAGGCGCAGCCACAGCCTCTTCACTGGCAGTTTTATTTGAGCAAGATGTACAATACAGTACCATAAAACAGCCCATAAAAAATAAATACTTCTTCATTTTCATACTCCCTATTATTTACCAGTTGTAATAATTGTATTGATTGATGTATAGCAGTAAATTTGTTTCAGCGATTGCCTTATTCTTTTGCAATACAGCATATTCCTGCAGCGCATTGATATAATCCATTACTGTTACCTGGCCTTTAATTACTTTATCCTTTATAATATCCAACAGCAATTCCTGTTTTTGAATGGGCTCTATGGCCATTGCAATGGTTTGTTTCCATTGTTCAATTTGTTGGGTTGCATTCCGCAGATTATTTAACCGGAGTAAACCTGCACTGTTCAGGTAAGCCTGCTGATTGGTTAAAAGAACTTTATTTTGCCTTTCATACAACTTACGCTGGTGTCCGTCGCTAATAGGTATGCTTAAATGTACACCTGCTGCCAAACCCACATTGTGTGGCACATTTCGAATATCTGCAGCATTAATTCCTGTGGAACCCAACAGACTTACCTGTGGTTGATATTTGCTGTTAAAAACATTTTGCTGAGCAACTAGATTCAAGCTGTCGAGTTTAAACTTTTGGACATAATTATATTCCGTTGCAGCAGCTTTTATTTCAATAGCAGGTTTATCCAGAATAAAAGTAGCAGTATCACTTACAAGGGAGAGATTTTTTAATAATGCAATGCCATTATTATACGCAAACTGCAACTGCTTTAAATCATTACTATTTGTAGTAAGCTGAATATCTAACAATAAAAAATCATTTTGCTGCAGGATCCCCTGCTTTACCAAAGCTGCCACCAGTGGCTTGCGGCTTTCTAACTGTGCAATAATTTTTTGCAGATAACTTGTTTGTTGCAGAAACTGGTAAGTAATTATGTATTGGTCAATAATAGTTTTACTAATATCATGCTCAATTTGCTTACGGCTAAAGGCAGAAATATCTGCCTGTACTCTATTTTGTTCGTATAGTCTTTTTACAATAGCGGTATTAAAGATCGGGATAGCCACATTTACCTGTGCTGCATACAAACCTCCATTGGTCAATCCTGCATCATAACCGAAGGCTTTGGGTGAGGGGGTCTGGGTAATACTTACGGGCCTGCCATTATCAAAAAAGAAAGGGGCAAATAAATAATCAGCTGTAAAACTTACCTGCGGCTTTTTATTTTGTGCAGTGATAAATTCGTTTTGAATTTGAAAATACTGTTGCAGGTTGTTGATCTCTAAAAGCGAGGGATTATTTTTTAACCCCTCGCTAATAAAAAAGTCCAATTGCTTTTCTTGTGCAACACTTGCTAAGCTGGTTGAAATTAAAGCCAGTATTAAAAAGGAAAACTTTACTCTTATCATCAGTTTGTTAGCTATTATTTACCCACGACCAAAACCTGAAAAGTACCAGGCACCATTTTGGATCTTCCTTTTTGGTCGGGTATTGCAGCCTCAAATTCAGCAGTTGGCAAATAAATTAAGTGTGTTTGATTATCTAAAGCAATTGTTCTTGCACCTTTTTTGGTTTTTACATTTTCAATTACAACAAATTTATCAGCGTTTTCTTCATGAACAATGGTAACCGTTCCATCGCTGCCATTAGAAGTAAAAATATTTTTTGTTGTTGCGTCAAATGCTACTCCATCACAGCCATCACCAATCACAATTTTATCAATCACCTTGCCATTAGTAGCATCAATAACCATCAATAATTTTTCGCATCCTGCAAATAACCTTTTTGTTTCCTTGTCAAAAGCAAGGCCGGTTGGGCCTTCGCCTGGTTCGATGCTCCATCGGTTGAGCACTTTAAACGTTTTAGTATCCACAACAACAATTTCGTTTTTATCTTCATTGTTTACATAGAGCCGGCCGGCTCCGTCGCTTACCGCTGTTTCCGGTTTACCACCGATATCAACGCTGTCGATAGCTATATTTTTAACTGGATCAATAATTGTCAAATTTTTACTCCTGCCATTGCATGTTATAATCATTTTAGAAAATGGTTCATACATAATAGCATCAGGGTTTTGCCCAGTTCCAATTTGTGCCAGCACCTTATTAGAATTCATATCAAATACCGTTACAGTATTTATTCTACCATTGCTGGTAAACCCCTTTTTCTCGGCCACATCGAAAGCTATTCCATGCACACCAGCAGTATTTTCTATTATGCCAACTGAGTCTCCGGTTTTTTTGTTTATTATATTCACTTGTGTTCCATGACTAACATAGAGCCAATCATTTACAGGTCCCACTTCAAGATAATCCCAGCCTCCGGCACTGGGTATGTGAAAAGTGTTAATTACTTTTAAATGTGTTACTGATTGTGCCAGTAGTGATGCAGAAAGCACAACGGTCATTACTGTTGAAACGATAAATCTTTTAGACATTATTATGTTTTTATTGATCAAAAAAAGAAACTTAATTACAATCAGTCATCCATAGACAATACTACCTACCAACAAAAGTTTTGACCATTAAATTTTTGTTTGGCGAATCCTATTCGATTTAAATATGATTTAATAAAGTAATTGTACAAACCTAACTTTAGATACTGTAGAGATTCTGAATTTATAATATCAAAATCTTTAACAGGGATTTACTCTATTCATTTACCAGTTACAAAAAAGGGGATGTAGATTAATACACCCCCTTGCCATTAACCCTTAAACCGTAGCTTATGAAAAAAACTATCCTTTAACTTCTTTCAAAAATTTGCCGGTGGCATCAAATATAAGGTCCATACCTTTTACTTCTGCTTCATAATTAACTTCGCCATTTGCCTTTGTAATTTTAGCGGCTTCCTTCACAGTCGCTGCTTTGTGATGAGAAGATATGTACTGCATAACAGAGGCTGGTAATTCGCTTACTTTGATTTCCATTTCAGATTCTGTCATGGTGCCGTTTGTTTCAAACATTGCACTCATTTCACTGCCATTGTGGTCAAAGCCAGCTTCATATAAGCCATTTTCTTTTTCCCACTTGACTTTTGTACCTGGGTACTGTTTAGCAAAGGATGCTTTAACTGCCGCTGGCACTTTTGATGCATCTAACTTTTGGGCGTTAGCAGCAAATACAATTGCCGTAACAGCCATAACTGACATTAAGAACTTTTTCATTTTGCTTGTTTTTTTAATTTTTAAAATATTATTGTAAATCTGTGATTCAATCCTGAAGAAACCTTGAAGAATTTTAGAAGAAATTGATATTCAATATTCTTGTTCCGCAAACTTTTATCGTAATTGTATCATTTAAATTGATAGAGTAAAACTATAACTGCATACTGTACAAATGCTGAATTTTAAAGGCATTGATGTTAATTAAAACAGAAAGCATTTGAATAATTATTTTTATAACTGGTCAATCAACTGAATCATGATTTCTTTCCAGTAATTTGGATTGTAATTGAAATCTGCATTACCAAAGCGTACGATAATAAGGTTCTTTTTTGGATAGATGTAAAGCAACTGATCATACAAACCAATTGGGTAAAAACTATTATAGGCAGCCGGACCAAGTCCAAGATTATAACCATAAGAAACCTTACCGCCATTTTCTGTGGTACTTATTATACTTTCCTCAATCCAATGCCGCGGTATTATTTGCTTTCCATTCCAGTTTCCTTTATTGAGTAAAAGCCTTGCAAATTTTGCAAAATCAAGTGTGCGGGCATTTAAACAACAAAATGCTTTTTCAATAGCAGCACTATCTTTTCTATCTGTACTCCACAATGCCGGGGCTTCTGTTCCAATTTGCGACCATATCTTTTTTTGCAGATAATTGCTGACCGTGTTGCCGGTTGTGCGTTCAATAATCAATGCAAGCAGCGATGGATTCTCACTCTGGTAATCGAAATGTTGCCCTGGCGGTTCTTTGATAGTTGAACCAAGAATACTTTTTCTCAAGGTTGTGCCATAATAAAACTGGAGCTGATCTGATTCTGGATTAAATATATTTTCTGTAAACTTTAACCCTGAAGTGTGCCGCAATAAATCTTTAATCGTAATTAAATTGTAACCTGCCATATGTTTCCACTCACTGATATAATCAGTTATGGGGTCCTATGATAATAGCTTTTCTGACCATCTTAGTTTAGAATAAATTTCAATAAATTTAATTGTTTATTTTCAAAATATATTAACCTTCTCCATATCCTCCAAAAATGTCCGAACTCCCGGCAGTCGTCCCGACAAAAAGCCATCAATTTTCATTGATGGCTTTTTTTAATAATCGCATATAAATAAGAAATTATATTCTAAAACAACACTGGAAATTAAAGTGTAGATATGTAGGATTTTTGACCAAAAGTAAGTGAATTCAATATTTTACATGTTTATACTTTTGTGTTTACTAGTTAACCTCTAAGGCAATTTTTTAAGTCAAATCTTAGAACACCTGAAAAACAGTTTCCATCTTCTTCATCAAAATCGGGTTTGCTGATTCTCCAGCATTCAGATTCTTCTATATTAAACACAAAAACCTCTTTCAGTGATTTAACTTCTTTAATGGCTTTTCTTACTTTCTTGATATCGGTATTCCAACTTCTGTTTCTGGTTACCTATATTATCATTTCTGGTTGATTCCATGAATTTTCTCTTTTTTTTACTGAAACATCTGGGATAATATAACCTTCTTTGAAGTCCTCATTTCTTAAAATTACTTCAGGAGCAACCTTAAATTCGTATTGTAGTCCTCTGCTTTGTAAATGTTTTCGGATATGAAAAATAAAATCTGAAATTACTTCCTGATGAAGAGGGATGTTGTATCCTGATATCTGGCTCATATATTTAATTATTAATTTGCTAAATATAATATCAAATTATATGCCAATTAATTTAGTATTTTAAAAATGAAAAATTGACATAATTTCTCCCAAAAAGTTCGAACTCCTGGTAGTCGTCCCGACAATGTTGTTTTTAAATACAACAAAACAGAAAAAAAGCAGATCATTATGGTCTGCTTTTAAATTTTTATAATTCTACATTCAATTTCAAATGCCCTCCAAATCCCTCACGAATAATTCTCATTAAAGTTGACAATCTTATATCGGATGCATCATTTTCAATTCTTGAAATGTATGTTTTTGTAGTACCACATTTTTCAGCTAATTGATCTTGAGTCATTCCAGATTCTTTTCTTAATTCCTGCAACATAACCCCCAATTTAAAAGCTTCAAAACCTTCTTCATATTGCTCGCGAGATTTAGTGCCTTTTTTCCCGTACTGTAAATCCAAATGATCAGCAAATGATGTTAAGTTATCTTTTGTATTCTTTTTCATAAAAATCTATTTTTTTTGTTCTTCAAAATATTCTTTCATCAGTTTCTCGGCTAATTGAATTTCATTCGGAGGAGTTTTCTGCGATTTCTTTTGGAATCCGTTTAATAATATTA
>CANGEW010000039.1 GCA_947452965.1 Chitinophagaceae bacterium
ATCATAGATAGCAGGATATGCGGTTTTTAACTTCATAGGCGGAGATTTTTATTACATAAAACGATAGTTTGATTCTCCAGAGCTGTTTGCTTTTATATACTCAATTTTTACTAACATTTCTCTAATGCTGCAATCGCTTTTTTGCAAACCATTTAATTAAAAGTTCAAAGCCGGTTATCAATTGTGTTTTATCAAACAGGTGTAATAAGACATCGGCAAATCCGTAAATGTCAATATCAGCATCTGCCTTAAACATGGTATCGGCAGTAACTGTGTATTCAGGATTAGTAAATTCTATTTTTCTTGCTACGGCATTTACCAGAATATCTATTATAGTATTTAAAGAAAAGCTTGTTTGCTTGTTATTTTGCATTAGTTGTTATTAATGATAAAAAATAAACTCTTAGATTTCTGATAAACCTTTAGTTGAAGAAAATGCTAAACGAAAGCAGTCATCTCTTTAAAAGGCATGGTAATCAATAACTCTTTTGAGTACACCACCACTATTTGCAAATAGCTCCTTAATACTTATGTAAAGCTGTGCAGGGAAACTGAAGAGAAACTGAAAATGCAGGATTATTAACTGTTAAACCGTACAGTAAAACTATGCAGGTTATTAATGAACTGGTAGGCAACCTCATACTGATTGATACTACAAACCTTATTAACCATTTCAAGTCCCAAACCTATGCTGTTGCTGTCTATACTTTCTTTTTGAAAACGCTCAAATATTTTTGTTTCATCTAAAGGAGTTTGCCTACCCGTATTTTCAATTACCAACTCATCTAAATGTAATTGAATATTTATACGGCCGCCCACATAATTATGCCGGATGGCATTGCCCAGCAGGTTGCTGATTAATACTTCAATCAATGCTGTGTTAGCATTTAGTATTTCATCTGTAGTTATTTTATTTTCAACTGTAATTTGCTTTTCGTTTATCTGTGGCTGGTACAGCAGTATAAACTTTTCAATGCAGGCATTTAAGGATATATTTTCTTTATCAGCAAATTGGCTGTTTTCAATTTTAGTAAGCAACAAAAGGCTTTTATTAAGCCGTGCCATGCGCTGGCCTGCATCTGCAAGGCCGCTCATTAATTCTGCCTGCTCCTGACTAAGCGGCATCGTTTGCATCAATAGTTCCAGTTTGCTATGAAATACAGCCAACGGTGTTTGCATTTCATGCGAAGCGTTTTCCGTAAATTCTTTTTGACTTATGTAAGACTGGTAGGTTCTTTCGGTTAACTCCTGCAGCGATGTATTCAGGTCGTTAAATTCTGTAATAGCAGATTTGGATAAAGCCAGTGGCTCATGCTTTTCTACTTTATAATTCTTCAGTGTATTGAGTGTTGTATAAAAAGGCATCCATATCTTTTTAGAAAGGTTGCGGTTAATAATGAACAAGCCTACAATGAGTAAAAGCAACAAAATGACCTGCACTTTTACAATACTTTGAATCAGGTCTTCATTATCTACCAGCGAAGTTTTTACCTCAAGTATGCAGGGCTTTCCATTAATAATGACATACGACGTTAGTACTCTGTAGGGTACCAATTCCCTGGCAACTGTATCAAATATTTCAATGGTAGTTAGCGTATCAAATTCTTTTAAAGCCGTGGACACGGATACAGTAATATCATGGTCAAGGAAATTTAACTGGCTGATGTTATTATGTAGTAAGGCATTGGCTATTTTAGGTTTTAGGATTTCCTTTGTATTCATTAAATTTTCATCCACATCTTCCCGCACAATACCTTGTATAACAAAATAAAATACCGGTATCGCTACCAGCAAAATAATTACTGAATAAACAAAATAACTGCGGATTGTTTTTTGTAAAAGTTTCATCAGATAGTAAACTTATAACCCATACCGTAAATTGATTTGATATAGTCCTCACAACCTGCAGCTGTCAGTTTCTTTTTTAAATTTTTCATGTGGGCATATATAAAATCAAAATTATCGTACAAATCCGCATTATCACCAGATATATTTTCGGCAATGGCATTTTTTGAAATAACCCTGTTTTTATTGGAAACAAGGTATAGCAATAAGTCGTATTCCTTTCTTGTAACATCCACCGGTTTATTACTTACCGAAACCGTTTTAGCCAGCAGGTCAATGGTAAGTTCGTTAAATACCAGCACGTTGCTTCCCTGAAATCTTTTACGCCTGATCACTGCGGCAATCCTTGCACTTAATTCTGACAAATGAAATGGCTTAGCCATGTAATCATCAGCGCCTAAATTTAATCCGGCTATTTTATCATCCAATGAGTTTTTGGCTGATATAATAATTACACCATCCAATTTATCATCACCTTTCAGTTCTTTTAAAATTTGCAGCCCATTGCCATCTGGCAAAGAAATATCCAGTAAAATACAATCGTAATCAAAACTTTCCATCTTACTCCTGCCATCATTGAAATTATAAGCCACATCGCAAGTATAGTTTTCCCTTTGCAGGTAGGTTACCATGCTTTTTGATAGCTCTTTTTCATCTTCTACAATTAAGATTTTCATTCCCTTTATTTATGTAAAATAAGGTAAAGATTCTGAAGAGAATCTGAATTACTATGGCATGATATATAAAAGAACAGCTGATAATGACATAAACCCTCACTTTACAAAAACCACAAATTCTCCTTTCCAAAATCCGGCAACCTGTCGTACTTGAAGTATGGAAAAACCTCCGCCACCATTTCAGGGTAAGCTAAGGTTACCGGCAAATTTTGTTGGCTTACACTTTTCCAGTACATACGACTGAATTGATAAACCTGGTCAATCAATAAATCAACCAACTCTTTTTCTTCCAGCAGTTCTAAATGGGTGGAAGTCAATTTTATTTTAACAGGAAAGTGATACTCTTTGGGTGTTGGTTTTGAGTTTTCATCGTAGCGGGTATTATTGAACAAGAGGTATTCTCTTTCACCTACATTAATGTATGTGCCACTGTAAGGCATTAGCCCTGCGCTTTCTGTATCGAAGGCAAGTAATTCTTTGCTGGCGGTTTTATTGATGGTTACGACTATTACCGGAATTGTTAAATTAAGACTATTGTAAAGGGTATCTAAAATAGGTTTGAGTTCTTTTTTACTGATTAGTTTATAGAAATGTATTATTAACCTGCTGGCCTGGGGGTGTGTATTCAGAAATGTTTGGACTGCCTTTCGGATGGAACCGGCCAGACTTATTGTATCTCCACTGCCGAAACAATCAAAACCTCTAAACTCGCCTTCATTATTGAAACAGGAGGCTGAACCAACGTATTTTGACTTATGTGTATGTGAATAAAACGCCCCAATGCCTACAATCAATTCATCATTTGGCTGCCGGTTAATCCAGAATTCAAAGCATTTTAGCAGGACAAATGTTTAAGTTATTGATAAGCGACATTGGAAAATTTAAATCATTTAAAATTTAAAAGCTACACTCATACACATTTGCAAATCTTGAAAATAGCAACTATTGCCAATTAATTTTTCGAGGATTGGATATTCCAAATGAGTGCCATTAAAGAACTTCGATATCTTGAAGTGGAAACAACTGACTATTAATTTTTCGAAAAACAAAGCTCAAAAAGGCAAATTAATTTACGAAAACTATGCGGAGCACTTTAAATTATTAAAATAAAAAAAAACTGCCTTTGGTTTTTCGACATTCTGGAGCTCAAAAAAGGTAAATTAATCCACGAAAACCCTGCAAAAATATTCGGAGCGCATTAACTTCTTAAAAATGAAAAAAACTGTCTCTGATTTTTCGACATTCTTGAGCTCAAAAAGGTAAATTAATTCACGTAAACCCTGCAAAAAATATCCGGAGCGCATCAAATTATTAAAATGAAAAAAATGCCTTTGATTTTTCGACATTCAGGAACTCAAAAAGGTAAATTAATCCACGAAAACCCTGCAAAAAATATCCGGAGCGCATCAAATTATTAAAATGAAAAAAAGCCCTTTGATTTTTCGACATTCTTGAGCTCAAAAAGGTAAATTAATTCACGAAAACCCTGCAAAAAATATCCGGAGCGCATCAAATTATTAAAATGAAAAAAAATGCTTTTGATTTTTCGACATTCTTGAGTTCAAAAAGGTAAATTATTTAACGAAAATCCAGCAAAAATATCCGAAGCGCATGTAATTCTTTAGATGGGAACAACTGCCTCTGATTTTTCGACATTTGGGAGCTCAAAAAAGCATAATTTTTTTCAATAAAATCCGAGCATTTTTATTCTCTCTTTTTTAAAAGAAACATTCCTTGTTAAGCTTTAAATTTTTTTCCAGATTTAATTTTTGTTACTTATATTTGTCTATATGAATAGACGAAAAATTCTTACAAAAGAAGTAGATGCTTTAAACATGTCAAATGTAGAAAATCAACTTCTTGAAAACAGTCAAATTATTGCCGAGTTAATGGAAAAATTCTTTACCCGGGATTTATCTATTACAGATGCCAACATTGGTGTAGATCGAAAATTGCTTTATTCATGGAAAAAACATGAATTACTTCCTTTCGCACAAAAGGAAAAGTCTTGGGGAAGATTCAGTTTCGTAGAAGTTTGCTGGTTGAAGTTATTATTGGAACTCCGGTCTGTTGGTGTAGGGTTAGACAAACTTCGTGAGGTTAAAGATTTCTTCTTTCCTAAAAATTTCGTGAACGATTTCTTTACAAAATCGGAAACCGAATTTCCAAACAAAGAATTGGAAAAAGAAATTAAAGAGAAGATTGAATTTAAAGATGGGAAACCAGTTTTTGAAAATGAACATCTGGATATTTTAAAAGAAGCAAGCTTTTCACTTTTTACAAGCTTTTTATTGGCAACAATTTTAACCCGCAGTAATTATTGTATTTACATTGATTCAAACGGCAAAATTGATGCCTTAGAGCTCAATGCTTTATTAAATGACCCAATTGAAAATCTCCAGTCATTATTTGATCAATTGTCCAACAATACTGTTGTTTTCGTTAATCTTAAAAAAATAATTGCTGATTTATCCGGTACACATGAGCACTTTTCTAAGAATCTTGGTTTTGGAACTTTGATGTCAGAAAACTCAGTTTCGTCACTTAAAAATTTATTCTTAAATAACCAGATTGACGAAATCACTATTAGAGTAAATCAAAGCGGAAGACCTACGGTTAAAATAAAAAAATATAAAAGTTTTGATCAGCTTAAAAAAGAAGTTGAAGGACTAAAAAAGAAAGGAACTTTCAAAGACATGCTTATTAAAACCAGAGATGGCAACATCCAATATTTCGAACAAATTGAATTGGTAAAACTTTAAAAAATGTACTGAAGTCCTCAGTCGTATTTATAAAATGAGCGTAATGTGAGATACCCTCACTTACAATCCCAATCATTGAAAAACAATGAGGGATTCTATAACAAAACATCGGATAAAAAACGAAACCACCGATGCGAAAAAACAAGAATTTGAATTAGATAATAACCGAAATATCGCAACAATTGATGAGCAGCTTGATACGTTTGCTGATATCATCGTTGCATTATTATTAAAAGAAAATTACGATAATGAGAACGAATAACAAATCTGCGCTGGAGGAACTAATGGCGAAAAGGCTTAACCCTATTTCAAAAGTAGTGTCTCCACGTTCCGGTAATGTATGTTTCACATACGATAGGGTATCGTCAAGAGACCAAATGGTAAACGGTAATAGTTTGGCTTGGCAATTCGAAAGATTGGATGAACATGCCTTAAAAAACAACTTAGTTATCAAAAACAAATATGGTGGAACCTACGAATCTGCGAAAACGGATGAACGAAAAGAGTTCAAAAGAATGTTATCGGATATTGCGAAAGACAAATCCGTTTCTGCAATATTGATTTATAGTTACGACCGATTTTCCCGTTCCGGTGCAAATGGAATATTTCTGTTGGAGAATTTAAAGAAACTTGGTGTCAAGATTATCGCAGTCACACAGGAAGTAGATTCATTTACGCCCACAGGGAGTTTTCAGGAAAACCTATACATGCTTTTAAGCAAACTCGATAATGACATGCGTCGGGATAAAAGTATATCTGGAACAAAGTCGATGATTAAAAAAGGATTTTGGCCTTATGCCACACCTCGTGGATACACCAATACGGTAAAGTATGCAACCGCAGACAAACATATCTATATTGTCAATGATGAGGGTAAAATGCTTCGCAGAGCTTTTGAGTGGAAAGCATCAGGTAAATTGAGCAATCAGCAAATTATCTACAAATTAGCGTTGAAAGGAATAACAGTCACACTTCGTTACATTGCTTGGATTTTTGCGAATCCTTTTTATTGTGGGTATGTGTATAGTTCATTATTACCCGGCGAACTGATTCCCGGAAAACATCCAGCATTAATCAATGATGATACTTTTTTAAAAGCAAACAACATCAGTAAGCAAAATGCAATCAGCGGTGTTCCAAAAAAATTAAATGTGGATGAATTACCATTGAAAGTTTTCGTGAGGGATATGTTTAGTAACAGCCCATTTACCGGCTATCAAAATAAAAAGAAAAAACTGTTTTATTACAAGACAAGAGATGCAGGAACCAATATCAATATATCCGCCAAAAAATTGAATAGCCATTTCGAAAAACTACTTCAATCTTTTGAGTATGATAATTCAAGTAGGGAAAAATTAAAGACAATACTGAATCAAAAATTGTCAAAGCATTTTGATGATAACAAAGTTGATGAGGTGGTAAATAAAAAACGTGTAACCGAATTGCAAAACAACATTGATAAAATGGAGGAGCGTTTTGTTTTGAATGAAATCACGAAAGAGCAGTACGATAAATTCTCATCAAAATACAGAGATGAACTCGCACAACTTAAGAAAGAAACGAAGACATATGCCGACATGAGTTCGAACCTTGAAAAAGCAGTTGAAAAGGGTTTGAATATCGCTGAAAATATAAGCCAGTTGTGGATTTCATCAGATTACTATGAGAAGCAACAATTACAATACTTGATGTTTCCGGAAGGAATGTTGTATGATAAGAAAAACGATACAGTTCGAACTATTAGAGTTAATACCTTATTCCGCGAAATCGCAATACAGGCAAGGGTTTTAGCTGAAACTAAAAATGACAACCCGGATTTGGATTGTCATTTTGGAAGTAATGTCGGGATGGCAAGATTCGAACTTGCGACCTCCTGGTCCCAAACCAGGCGCGATAACCGGGCTACGCTACATCCCGAACGTGGTTATCTACAATTTTATTTAGAGCTTCAAGGCTGAATTGCTAACCCTTCCTCCCTACTCTAAAATTCTGGCGGAGAGGGAGGGATTCGAACCCTCGGTACAGGTTTAAGCCCGTACAACGGTTTAGCAAACCGGCCCTTTCGGCCACTCAGGCACCTCTCCTTTTATACACCCTCACACTTTTGTAAGGGGTTGCAAAAATACAATTGCAAATGTAATTACCCAAAAAGAAAATGCCGAAATATTACATGGCAGCCAACTGAACCTTATGCTGCAATTCCAAAACGCTTTCTTTAAATAAGTTGTCAGTATCCATCAAATCCTTAACGGTCTGACAACTGTGAATTACCGTTGTGTGATCCCTGCCTCCAAAATGCTCACCAATAGTCTTTAATGAATTCTTGGTGAATGCCTTTGATAAAAACATGGTAATCTGTCTTGCCTGCACAATCTCTCTCTTTCTGGTTTTTTGTAATAACTTATCATAGGACACATCAAAGTAATCACATACCATTTTTTGTATGGTATCTATAGTGATTTCTTTGCTGGATGACTTCACAAAGTTTCTTAAAACTTTTTTTGCCAACTCCAAATCAATTTCTCTCTTATTTAAAGATGATTGTGCCAACAACGAAATTAATGCACCCTCCAATTCACGAACATTACTATTGATGTTGTAGGCTATATACTTTACCACCTCGCGGGGCATCTCCAAACCATTTTGCTTCATTTTACTCTCCAATATCTCACTCTTGGTCTCATAGTCCGGCAACTGTAAATCAGCGCTCAATCCCCATCTGAAACGACTCAACAATCTTTCCTGCACACCCTCTAAATCTTTTGGTGATTTATCACTGGTCAAGATCAACTGCTTACCACTTTGATGTAAATGATTGAAAATAGAGAAGAACGCATCTTGAGATTTTTCTGCACGATTAAAAAACTGAACATCATCAATAATCAACACGTCAATCATCTGATAAAAATGAATAAAATCATTAATCGCATTGTTTCTACTATGATCGATAAACTGATTAATGAATTTTTCTGAACTTACATACAATACAACCTTATTGTTGTACAATCTTTTCACCTCATTTCCTATCGCCTGAGCCAAATGGGTTTTACCCAATCCTACACCACCATAAATTACCAAAGGATTAAAAGAAGTTGTTCCGGGCTTTTCAGCTACTGTTTTCCCAGCTCTGCGAGCCACCCTGTTGCAATCACCCTCAATATAAGTATCAAATGTATATGCACTGTTCAATTGAGGATCAATCTGCATTTTTTTCAATCCAGGAATAACAAAAGGATTCTTTACGGGATTGTTAACCACCAAAGGAAAATCCATTTCATTATTTGAAAAGGACTTGTATCCATTTCCGGGAATATCCATGGTCAATGGCTTGCTCTTGCTGTTACCACTATCTACCATTATTCTGTATTCCAATCTTGCCTCTTTACCTAACTCTCTTTTTAATGTTTTGGCAAGTAAGGATACATAATGCTCCTCTAAATACTCATAAAAAAACTGACTGGGAACTTGAATGGTTAAAACCTTCTCTTTCAAGCCAACAGGCTTGATGGGCTCAAACCATGTTTTAAAATGCTGCCATTCTACAATGTCTTTAATAATCAACAAGCAATTCTTCCATACTTTTTCAAAAGACTTCTCCATTATTCCAAAAACGATTTATATTGAGTTAATATAATTTGACTTTCTTAACCAGTTACCCACAATTCCGGCCCAAATTTTTATTGGACGGCGAATATCATTATAAAATGTTGAAAAAAAAATTTTTTTGTTTAATAATTTTTACAATTCTAAAAAAACATTCGGGGCATTGAAAATAATCCTTTTTAATGTAAAATCTTCTAATTTTTAGAAAAGAATTTAATAATTTTCTTCGATCGCTTTTTTGGACATTAAACAGCAATTTTGCTGAAATAAGCCTACATTTGTCACCCTTAATATTTTATTTATGAGTTATGAATTAACCGGTAAACTAGTGGCCAAATATGATACCGTACAGCGTACAGAAAGCTTTAAAACCAGAGAGTTTGTAGTGGAGAAATCTGACGATATTAATGGTAGAACCCTTGTTAATTATGTGAAATTTCAATCTGTTCAAGATAAAACCACCATTATAGACAGAGTAAATATTGGGGATGACATTAAGGTATATTTTAATGTCAAGGGGTCGAAATGGGAAAAGGAAGGAAGAACCAACTACATCACCAACTTAGATGCTTGGAGAATTGAGCAGATCCTACCCTCTGGCAGAAATAAATCAGTTACCGACTCTGAATTTATTCAGCCATTGGACACCTTTACAGCTACCAACGCTGATAATGACGATTTGCCC
>CANGEW010000040.1 GCA_947452965.1 Chitinophagaceae bacterium
AATAATTTTTGTGGTTTAAGATTATTTGCACTGTAAACTTGGGTTTATTAAAAAATGAGAACAATAGGTGAATAGTGAAATAGTAAAACTACGATAGCAGTAAAACACACTATAATGTTGTATTTTAAGCATAAAAGAACGTTTTTTTTCACCAAAATATAAAGTAAATATACGTATAAAAAATAGTAATTTTACTATAATGTATAGTTTTTTTACTTCGTATTTTTACGATACTGGTCTTTTTTGTGGATAATTATGTTAGTAATTAATTACGGCTTGCCCTAGATAACCCGATTTTTAAAAGAGAAATAAATCAATTTCGGTTCAGATTTTTCATTTTCTTTCAATACCCAACAACTGTATTTGAAAAGAAAATTCATTTTCCTGCTAGTTTTAGTAAATTTGATACAAATCTTAATCTGTTAACTTAGCGATATGACAACCGATCTCCAAATTAAAATAGCCATTGCCGACGATCATAAAATATTTAGAGATGGCATCAAAATGGCCCTGTCAGACAAATCAAATCTAAAAATGCTTTGGGAGGCAGAAGATGGAAAAGATATGATGCATAAGATTGCCATCAAAATGCCAGATGTTTTACTCATGGACATCAGGATGCCTGAAATTGACGGCATCAATGCAATTCAAATGATCAGGAAAGAATATGAGGAATTAAAAATCATAGTACTCACCATGTACGATGATCAGCAAATGATTAGCAAAATGATGGAAATGGGTGCAAATGCCTACTTAACAAAAACAACCGATCCCGAAGAAATATACGAAGCCATATTAACCTGCATGAATGATGATTTCTATTTCAATGAATTAGTCAATAAAGCAGTTATGGGAAAATTAATGCAAAAGAAAAATGTTAGGCAACATTATGGCACTTCTACCCCTGTTACTTTTAATGAAAAAGAATTAAAAATACTGCAATTACTAGCCGAGGATCATACGACCGAGGAAATCTCTAAAATTATTTTTTTAAGCCCCCGTACGATAGAAACAATTCGTCAAAATATGAAGGCAAAAGTAAATGCTAAAACTATAGGCGGTCTAATCATGTATGGTATGCGTAACAAACTAATAGAATAATTCTACTAGAATGTAACAATACCGTTTTTTACAGCATAAATAGCAAGCCCCACTCTACTTTTTACATCCAATTTTTCAAATAAAGCATCTCTGTAACCATCAATAGCCCTTGGAGTTAATTTTAATTGAGCGGCAATTTCTTTGTAGGTTAAATCTGTACTTGCTAACCTTAAAAAAACAATTTCTTGATCAGACAACATTGCTTTTTCTATATAATGATGATTTTGAGAACTCTTTTGAAATAATGTTGCCAGCTTTCCGGTGGTATCATGCGAATAATAGAACCCATCTTTAGCAACTGATTGTAAAGCATATCTTAAGTCATTGGGATGAATATCTTTTTTTAAAAAACCTTTTACGCCCCATTGAAGTAAACGAATCAATGCGATTTCTGAATCAAACATGGTAAGTACTACAATGTTAATATTAGGGTGATTTTTATACAGCCATTTGGATGTTTCAAATCCATCCATTTTGGGCATATTCAAATCTAAAATAACCAAATCAGGCTGAAGTCCATTAGAAAAAGCTTCAATCAGCTCTAAACCATTTCCAACAGATGCAATGACTTTGCATTCATCAAAAGAATTGATTAAATTGGATAATGCATCTCTTAATAAAACATGATCATCTGCCAAGATTATTTTACTTTGGTTCATATGTAGGTAATTTTAAGTGAATAGTTGTTCCTTGACGCAAAACAGATTTAAATTCTACAGTACCGTTGATTGATTGAGCTCTATTTTTGATATTGTTAAGTCCGTTACTATTATCAACATGATTAACATCAAAACCCTTTCCATTATCAACCACTTGAATATCGAGCATTTGATCAAAAAAATGAACAATAATATTAATTTGACTAGCTTCAGCATGCTTAAAAATATTATGAAGTGCCTCTTGTATGATTCGAAAAACAGTGAGCTCTCTTTCTGCAGTCATGAAAACACTATCACCCGTAACTTTTAAGGATATATGATATTGAAATGTTTTATTGATTTGTTCGATTTCAAATTCTAGCGCTTTTAAAAAGCCATTATTTATAATCACATCAGAACTTAGGCTTCTACTAATATCTCTCAGATCAATAATGCAAGTAGTGATATTTTTAACCACTTCTTGTATGGTTACCTTAATAGCTGGAGAAGCGATTTCGTGAATATTGTTCAAATGCAATTTTGCCAGAGATAATTTTTGACCAATATTATCGTGAATTTCCCTTGAAATATTTTGAAAAGTCTGCTCTTGTACTTGTATTTTGGATTGAAGTAAATTATTTTCATGTATTAACTGTAACTCTTCTAGATTTTTTTTATTCAACCACTGCTTCTTCTGAAATTTATAGATTAAATAAAATATCAAACCACCTAAAAAGATTAAGAAAAGAGTAACTATAGTTATAAAATAAACTAGCTTTTCTATATTCGAACTGAACATAATACACCTTTAATAATAAAAAAATACATAAAAACATAACCAATGCATGGAATACTATTTAATATCAAATTATTTGAAAATATATCAAGATTTAGTTTATAAATTTCTTGCAAAAAGTATACAAGGGGAAAGTTAATAATAGAACACAATAAAACACCTATTGCAAAATTAAAAATCGGATCTTTTAGCAAATTGTTATCTCCTATCTCTTTAACCATATAATACATGTATGTAACGGATATTATTAATAAACCGAAATGATTGATAGAAAACAGACTAGTACTTGACTTAGAAATATCATAATCATTAGAAAAAAACAACAATTGGACTATTTTAGATGCCATTATTAGAAAAAATAAATATAAATACAATTTTATTCTAGATCTGATTTGATTAATAAATAGGATTGAAAAAAATGAAAAATTAATAAGCAAAGAATAATTATTCAATTGATTTGAGAAAAAAAAAACACTATTAAAATGAATTGAATTAAAGAAAAAAATAACGTCTATAAATGCAATAAATGCAAAATACTTTATATGATATATTTTGCTACTTTTAAGATTTTTATTATAATAAAGACAAATGCACAATAATGAGATTACCAACAAGCATTGAAGATCAAAAAAAATAAACTTTATTTCCTTTCCCATATAATGCAATATTAAACTATAATTATCTAGTTACGATGTGAAAAAAACACCTTTTTCTTGGTGTTTTCCCTCCAAAACAGCGTTTTCTTTTATCGTATTTCACATCGTTGAGTTTCTAGAAGTACTCTATGAAACGAGAACGGGGGTTGAGTAATCAACCCCTTTCTTTTGCACCTATTAACCCCCTAGTAAAAACACTATGCTAGATATAGGGTAATTTTCCTGAGATTTGTCTGACAAAATAATTTAATATTGCATAATACGTTTAGTATTCATACTAAGTAAAACAAGGATACACTAATCCCATTATTAACTGAACTAACTATGGAAAAAGAAATGAATGAGCCGATTAAAGTAATTATTGCGGATGATCACGTGCTGTATAGAGCCGGTGTAAAGGCTTCATTGTCTGCAAAAAGTGATGTGAAAGTAATTGCTGAAGCAGATAATGGTATGCACCTTATTAATTTGATTAAAAATTTAGAAGTAGATGTAATTCTTTTAGATATTCAGATGCCTATCATGGATGGCATTGCAACGCTTCCAGAAATAAAAAAAATATCCCCAAAAACTAAAGTAATTATGCTTACCATGGTAGATGATAATAGTATGATTACTAAACTAATGGAGCTTGGGGCGAATAGTTATCTTACAAAAACCAGCGACAGTGAAGTGATTTATGAAGCTATTAAAACTTGTTTTGAACAAGAATATTTTTTCAACTCTCTTACTAACAAAGCACTACTTACCAATCTCAGACAAAAAAATACCCCTACGCCTCAAGCCTTGGTACAACCTGATGCTCAACTCAATGAAAAAGAAACGACCATCTTAAGACTCATGTGCGAAGAAAAAAGCACCAAAGAAATTGCTGATCTTGTTGAATTAAGTCCAAGAACTGTAGAAGCTATTCGTGACCGACTAAAAGTTAAAACCGGCTCTAAAACCACTGCTGGACTTATCATGTACGCAGTAAAGCATAAAATCATAGACGAAATTTAATTTTAAATTCTATTACTTTCAATCCCCAATAAACTGGGGATTGTTTATTTTATATCATGTTTTTTATTAACTATAACGGAAAAATCCTTGCATCTAACACCCCCATTATTGAAGCCAATAATAGAGGTTTGAGATATGGAGATGGTCTTTTTGAAACTATCAAATATCAAAATAATCAACTCGTCCTTATAGACGAACATTTATCTCGACTTTGGAATGGAATGCGACTCTTTCAATTTGAAGTGCCAAAGCTTTTTACACCCGACTTTCTGGAGTCTCAAATCATTGAGCTCATTAAAAAAAATAAACACATTTCAGCAAGAGTAAGGGTAACCATTATTAGAGGCAGTGGCGGACTTTATGACCCCATGAATCACACTCCTCAATACATCATCGAAACTTGGGAATTGCCTAAAAGCACAAAATCGTTAAATGAAAACGGTTTACAATGTTGCATTTTTAAAGATAGTCACAAAACCACCGATATCTATAGCAATTGTAAGCATAATAACTACTTGCCTTACCTGATGGGAGCTCTTAAGGCAAAAAAAGAAAAATGTAACGACGCCATCATACTTAATACCAACCAACATATTTGTGATAGCACGATTGCAAATGTTTTTATTATAAAAAACAATATCATAAAAACGCCTCCATTATCAGATGGTTGTGTTGCTGGGATTATGCGAAAAGAAGTAATCAATTTTTTAAAAAAAGAAAGCTATCATGTTGAAGAACAGTCAATCACTATAAATGAACTTTTAGATGCAGATGAGGTTTTCCTAACAAATAGCATTTATAATATAAGATGGGTGGCCGGAATTGACTCTTCTCAATACAACAACCCATTACTACAAGAAATTATACGTAAGATTGTTCAAACAAATGAACCTTTTTTTTGTTAAATGATCATGAAGCCTACCGTATCAATTTTTTGGTTTAGACGAGATCTACGACTAGAGGACAACACAGGACTCTTCCATGCCCTAAAGGGAAATCACCCAGTTGTACCCATTTTCATTTTTGATACCAATATTCTAACTATACTGCCCAATAAATCTGACGCTAGAGTTGAATTCATTCATACGCATATTCATAAAATTCAAGAGGAGTTGCTGCAAATAGGTTCTTGTTTAGAATGCATTCATGATACACCCATAAAGGCATTCGAAAAGTTACTAAAAAAATATACGATTTCAGAAGTCTTTACCAATCATGATTATGAAAGCTATGGAATACAAAGAGATCTTGAAATAAAGACATTCCTGCAATCCCATCAAATCGTTTTTCATAGTTTCAAAGACCAAGTTGTTTTCGAAAAAAAGGAAGTGGTAAAAGATGATGGTAATCCCTATACTGTTTTTACTCCTTACAGTAGAAAATGGAAAACAAGGCTACAAGAAAATCCCATCCAGCTATTAGATACAAAAAAAGTATTCGATAATTTCTATAAAAACAAAAACTCAGGTATTCCAACATTAGAAGAAATGGGGTTTGCTCGAACCAACGTAGCATTTCCACATAATAAGCCGGATGATGAAATTATTAAACACTACCACTCACAAAGAGACATTCCAGGAATAGCCGGAACAAGCAAATTAGGCGTTCATCTTCGCTTTGGAACCATTAGTATTAGAAAACTAACTTTACTTGCATCTACACTGTCTGAAACATTTTTGAACGAATTAATCTGGAGAGATTTCTACCATATGATTTGCTGGAATTTTCCACACATCAATCATTACAAATCCTTTAAACCAGTCTACGATCAAATTGAATGGCGCAATGATGAAAACGATTTTAAAAGATGGTGCGAAGGATCAACTGGCTACCCAATTGTAGATGCAGGAATGCGGGAATTAAATACCACCGGATTCATGCATAATCGTGTACGCATGATTGTTGCCTCTTTTTTATGCAAACACTTATTAATTGATTGGAGATGGGGCGAAGCGTATTTTGCAGAAAAGCTACTAGATTTTGACTTCGCGGCAAATAATGGAGGATGGCAATGGGCTGCTGGAAGCGGTTGCGATGCAGCTCCTTACTTTAGAATATTTAACCCATATCTTCAAACTAAAAAATTTGACCCCAATCTCATATATATCAAAAAATGGGTGCCAGAATTGGAAGAATTACACTACCCTGCTCCAATGGTAAATCATGAATTTGCGAGAAAAAGATGTTTAGAAACTTATGGAAAAGCCTTAAAACCATAATTATCTATAAGAGTATATCTTCAAAAAAAATAGGCCGCATTAAGCGGCCTATTTTGTGTAGTTAAGTAAGAATTACTTTTTGATTATTTGCTTAATAAACTTATTACTGTCGGTGTTTAATTGGATCATATAAACTCCACTGGCAACTTTTCCTAATTGATCTAACACAAACACATTATTGCCAATAAGAACATCCACTTTCTTACGAATAATTACTTTTCCGTCGGATGTTAATAGTTTTAACTCTGCTTTTTCATTAATAGTACTGCTATACGTCAATTTAATATCTGTATTAAATGGATTTGGATAGACAGTAATTTGTGGTTGATTGAAATTACCTTTAAGTCTTACTGAAACCACATTTGAATAAGCAAATGAACCATCATTATTAAACATTTTCAGTCTATAATAAACAATTAAAGAAGAAGTGTTTAACAAGTCGGTGTAACTATAATTTTGAACATTATTAGAATTACCCGTTGCAACTTGAGTTCCACGTTTTTCAAAATGAATTCCATCTTCACTTCTTTCAACCTCATAATGATGCATATTAACTTCAGTGGCTGATTTCCAACTAACTAATGAATGATTTTCATTCATTAATTGAGCTGATAGACTGATTAATGTAACAGGTACTGGTAAGTCTACCACTCTTACAGCATAACTATAAGAATCACTACATCCTGTTGTTTGATTCGTAACAGTATATACTATGTATGTTGTACCTAAAGCAACGCCGGTAACTAATCCAGATGCATCTACAGTAGCAATTGTATTGTCTGCACTTGACCATACTGCGGTTTCATTACCAGCCAATATACTAGCATTTTGTAATTGAGTCGTTTGTGAAACAAGCATTGAATCAACTCCTGTTGTTAGCGCTACTACAGGCAAAGGATTGATGGTTAAATGTAAAGTTACAACACTATCACAACCACTCACGTTTGTGTAAGTGTACACCTGGTCTCCTGAAGTGGTATATTCGGTACCATTCCAAACAAAACTTCCACAAGCAACAACAGTTGTGTCTCCTGTATTTGGATTTCCAATGGTCAAATGCAACGTTACAATACTATCACAACCATTACTATTAGTTAATGTATACGTAAAATCACCAGAGTTTGTATAAGTAGATCCATACCAATCAAAACTTACACATGCATGCGCAGTGGTATCGCCAGTATTTGCTGCAATGATCAAATGTAAAGTTACAACACTATCACAACCGTTAATATTCGTCAATGTATGAGTGATATCTCCAGAAGTGGTATAGGTAACCCCGTACCAATCAAAACTGGTACAAGCGATTGCCGAAGTATCCCCAGTATTTGATAGGATTGTTAAATGTAAAGTATCCGCAGATGGACAGCCATCAACATTTGTGTAAGTGTAAACATAATCACCTGAAGCTGTATACGTTTGACCATCAGCAGCCCAAACATAACTTTGACAAGCCACATCTGTAGTTACATTGTGTGTACCAAAATTTACAGTTAAATGAAGTGTGTCTGCAGATGAACAACCTGTTGAGTTGGTGTAAGTGTAAATATAATCACCTGAAGCTGTATAAGTTTGACCATCAGCAGCCCATACATAACTATCACAAGCTACCTCTGTAGTCGAATTATATGTTGGATGATTAATTGTCAAATGCAGTGTATCAGCAGATGCACAACTAGTTCCATTTGTGTAAGTATATACATAGTCACCACTTGTTGTATAGGTTTGACCATCGGTGGCCCAAACATAACTATCACAAGCTGAATCTATAGTTACATTGTGTGTACCATAATTAATTGTCAAATGCAATGTATCTGCTGAAGGACAACTAGTACCATTTGTGTAAGTGTAAACATAATCACCGCTTGCTGTATACGTTTGACCATCCGTTGCCCAAGTATAACTATCACAAGCCACATCTGTAGTTACATTATGTGTTCCATAATTTACAGTTAAATGTAGCGTGTCTGCAGATGAGCAACCTGTTGAGTTGGTGTAAGTGTAAACATAATCACCTGAAGCTGTATAAGTTTGACCATCAGCAGCCCATACATAACTATCACAAGCTACCTCTGTAGTCGAATTATATGTTGGATGATTAATTGTCAAATGCAGTGTATCAGCTGAAGGACAGCTTGTTCCATTTGTATATGTATAAACATAATCACCACTTGCTGTATACGTTTGACCATCAGTGGCCCAAACATAACTATCACAAGCTGAATCTATAGTCACATTGTGTGTACCATAATTGATTGTCAATTGAAGTGTGTCAATTGCATAACAACCAGAACCAACCAAACGGCTATATGTATAGGTTCCAGAAGCTGTATAGGTTTGTCCGTTCCAGCTATAACTATCACAAGAAGTAATTATTTCAGTTGGATTGGGAGTTACATTTACGATGGTTAAATACAAAGTATCAACGGATGGACAACCATTACCGTTAGTATATGAATAAGTATAGGTTCCTGAACTTGTATATGTCTGGCCATTCCAATTGTAATTACTACAAGCAGTTTGAGCTGATACAAAGTGTGAACTTGATGTAATATTCAAATAAAGTGTATCAACAGACGGACATGCATTACCATTGGAATATGAATAAGTATACGTTCCAGAAGCTGTATAGGTTTGTCCGTTCCAAACATAGCTATCACAAGCTGTTTGTATCGTTACGTTGTGAGTACTTGTATTTATAGTTAAATGTAACGTATCAATCTTGCTGCATCCGCCTGATGTAGTATTCAAGAATGTATAATCCCCACTCGATGTGTACGTATTACCATTCCAGCTATAACTATCACAAGCTGTTTGCGAACTAGAACTACCTATTCCATTATTTATTGTTAATACTAAATTAGATGTGTCACTCAAACAAGCTCCTCCAACAGGATTATTTGTTATCAAAGAAAGTGTAACCGAGCCAGCAAGTGAATCAGCTGAAGAAGGAACATAAGATGTTGCTAATGTAAAATCAGTTCCTCCAATGAAAGATCCTGTACCGGAGCTAGACCAAGTAGCTTGAGTGGCAGAACCACCAAAAGTAGGATTACCCGAAGCTAATGTGTATGAATTACCTGCACAAATAGTGGTATC
>CANGEW010000041.1 GCA_947452965.1 Chitinophagaceae bacterium
TATGTGGCAACTAACGCTAAAGGACAAATGCTGGCAAATGTGTGTTTAAGCTCAAGGAAAGATGTAAGGGATGCAGTGGGAAGTGCCAGAGGCGCATTTGGAGGATGGAGTAGCAGAGCTGCTTTCAATCGTGGACAAATACTGTATCGTATCGCAGAAATGCTCGAAGGAAGAAAACTTCAATTTATTGAAGAATTAATCCAACAAGGATCTACAAAATCGTCTGCAACAAATGAAGTAGAACTCTCCATCGATCGTTTGATATATTATAGCGGCTGGTGTGATAAATATCAGCAAGTTTTTAGTAGTGTTAATCCGGTAGCATCTTCTCATTTTAACTTTTCACAACTGGAGCCAATGGGAGTGGTGTCAGTGATTGCACCTCAAGATACATCTCTGATTGGCTTGGTTTCCATGGTTGCTCCTGTTATTGCCGGAGGAAACACCTGTGTAGTGTTAGCTTCCGAAAAGAAACCTCTTTGTGCCGTAACTTTTGCAGAAGTATTAAATAGTTCTGATCTTCCTGGCGGAGTGGTTAATATTTTAACAGGCAAACCAAGTGAGTTGTTGCCTTTTTTAGCAGATCATATGGATGTAAATGCTATTTGTTATTCAGAACAAGATAAATCACAACAAAAATTAATTAAAGAAAAAGCATCGTTGAATGTAAAACGCACCCTGTTTTATGAGAATAAAAAATGGATGCAAGCAGCCACACAATCACCTTATTTTATTAATGACTTTCAAGAGGTGAAAACTACTTGGCATCCAATAGAAAATATAGGCGGATCAAAAGCAGGATATTGATAACGTGCAATGTCATATGAATATCCAATTTATAACAGCATGAATTTCCAGATTTAACAGATTTATTTATTCTTTATCATCTAATTTTACAAAAAATAAAAAATATGAGTACAAGTAAAATCATTTTATTCAGTTTATTGGGTTTGTTTCTGATTGTTTTTTTCTGGGGGTGCAATGGTTACAACAGTTTGATTGGTGCAGATCAAGGAGTAAAAAAGGTTTGGGGAAATGTAGAAACAAATTATCAGCGCAGAACAGACTTATATAACAGTGTTATTAAAACAATTGAGGGATCTGCTAACTTTGAAAAATCAACATTGAAAGATGTAATCGAGGCAAGATCAAAAGCCACTTCTATAAAAGTGGATATTAACGATCCGGCATCTCTGGCTGCTTATCAAAAAGCTCAGGCAAATTTACAGGGGTCTTTCAGCAGATTAATGGCGGTTGCCGAAAGTTATCCAAATCTTAAAACCACAGATGCTTTCAGAGATTTTCAAACACAAATAGAAGGTACAGAAAACAGAATCAATGTGGCACGACAAGATTATAATAAATCAATTGAAGACTTTAATCTTCGTGTAAAACGTTTTCCTAGTGTAATCCTTGCTCGTTTATTCGGCTACAATGAAAAGCCATATTACAAAGCTGATGAAGGAACTGAAAAAGCACCTGATATTAAGTTCGATATAAAATAAGTCATCTTCTCTTTATTTAACTAGCATTGTATGTTTGGTTTGTTCAAAAAAAAATCAATATTATCTCAAGAGGATAATAAAAGAATTGTTGCTGCTATTACATCAACAGAACAATTGACCAGTGGAGAAATCAGGGTGTACATCGAATCAAAAAATCCTTTGATGAACACATTGGAAAGAGCCAAAGAGATTTTTTTTAAAATGCAAATGCATCAAACGAAAAAAAGAAATGGTGTTTTATTATACGTAGCTGTAAAAGATAGAGAAGTGGCAATTTTTGGTGACGAAGGTATTCATCAACAAGTAGGTGCCGAATTTTGGAACCATCAGGTCGTTCAAATGATTACACATTTCAAAAACAACAATCTTACAGACGGACTTATTCAGTGTATTGCAACAGTTGGAAATACTTTAGTAGAAAAGTTTCCTTATGACAGTACAGATGATAAAAACGAATTACCTGATGATATCATCTTCGGTAAATAAAATCAAAAAAGGGATGAGGCGGTATAAAAAAATAATAAGTTTGTTGTGGGTGTTTATTTTGTGGGCTTTTGTAGCTTCGGCACAAAACATACCCAACAAGCCTAATCCTCCTAGATTAGTCAATGATTTCACGAATACTCTTACGGCAGACCAACAACAAGCCTTAGAAAAAAAACTTGTCACTTTTGATGACAGCACATCAACTCAGATAGCAGTAGTAATTGTAGAAACATTAGACGGTGCTGATATTAGCGATTATGCATTACAGGTAGGAAGATCATGGGGTGTGGGGGGTGCTAATTATAACAATGGTGTAGTGTTGTTGATTGCTAAGTCTGATAGAAAAATTAATATATCAACGGGATATGGAGTAGAAGGTGCGTTGCCTGATATTACTTGCAAACATATTATTGATGAAATTATCAAGCCTAATTTTAAAGGCAATGATTTTTACAGAGGTATAGATGAAGGAACAAGTGCTATTATAAAAGCAGTGAAAGGGGAATACCAAACACCCCGACAAAAAAACAAAGGGAATACTAGTGGTAGAATTGTTTTGTTGATTGTGATAGTAATTGTTTTACTCACTATTTTTTCGCGTGGTGGCGGCGGAGGCTCTTACATGAGTGGCCGTGGACATAGAGGTTTCATGGGGCCTATGTTTTTTCCAATGGGAGGAGGATTTGGGAGCTCTTCAGGAAATGACTCTGGAGGTGGATTTGGCGGATTTGGTGGCGGCAGCTTTGGTGGTGGCGGAGCCAGTGGTGGCTGGTAGTTTGTTGAGCTGTTCCAAAGGTTCCAAGAATCAACTTCTGAAACCTCTTGAACCTCTTGAACGTCTGAAACCTTTCAAACTTTTGAAACTCCAAAAACATGACACAACTTACTCCATTAGCCGAACGATTAAGGCCCACATCTTTAGATGATTTGGTTGGCCAACAACATCTTACAGGTAAAGGAAGCATTCTCCGAGTTGCTATTGAAAATAAAAAAATTCCATCTATAATATTATGGGGTCCGCCGGGTGTGGGTAAAACAACCATCGCAGGGATTATTGCACATTCTTTGTCACAGCCTTTTTATACATTAAGTGCAATTTCTTCGGGCGTAAAAGAAATCAGAGAAGTTATTGAAGAAGCAAAGCATCATAATGGTTCAATATTGTTTATTGATGAAATTCATCGTTTCAATAAAGGTCAGCAGGATGCATTGTTGGGAGCAGTTGAAAAAGGAATCATTACTTTGATAGGCGCTACAACAGAAAATCCTTCATTTGAAGTGAACAGTGCCTTACTAAGCAGAGCGCAGGTCTTCGTTTTAAAAAACTTGAACGAAGAAGAAATGGTGCAACTATTACAAGCAGCAATAAAAAAAGATGCACACTTATCTTCAAAAAATATAGTATTAAAAGAAACTGAATCTCTTATCAGAATATCAGGCGGTGATGCGAGAAAACTTCTCAACTTATTAGAATTAGTCTGTGATAATCTTCCCAACCAAGCAGTAATCACCGATGAAGTAGCGATGAATATTGCACAACAAAAGATTGCTTTGTATGATAAAACCGGGGAGCAGCACTATGATATTATTTCGGCATTTATTAAAAGTATGCGCGGTAGCGATCCTAACGGAGCAGTATACTGGTTAGCAAGAATGATTGAAGGTGGTGAAGATGTAAAATTCATTGCTAGGCGAATGGTGATTTTTGCTAGTGAAGATATTGGAAATGCAAACCCGAATGCTTTGTTGCTTGCAACAAGCACATTTCAAGCAGTAAGTATGATTGGTTATCCTGAAAGCAGAATTATTTTATCTCAATGTGCTATTTTTTTGGCAACATCTCCCAAAAGTAATGCGTCATATATGGCTATTGATGAAGCAATTTCATTGGTAAAACAAAAAGGAGATTTACCTGTTCCGTTACACTTGCGAAATGCACCAACGAAAATGATGAAGGAAATGAATTATGGGAAAGAGTATAAATATGCACATCAATACGAAAATAATTTTGTACTGCAGGAGTTTCTTCCATCCGCATTATCAGGAACAAGAATTTACACACCTCAAAAAAATACAAGAGAAGAGGAAGTGAGAAAGTTTTTAAAAGAAAGATGGAAAGATATGTATGGCTATTAATAATTTTATTCTATGATAAATTGGACGTATCAACATTTTACTGAATTAAATACAAAGGAGCTTTATCAAATAATGACGCTTAGGAGCCGAGTATTTGTGGTGGAACAAAATTGTGTGTATTTGGATTTAGATCAAAAGGATTTCAATTGCTGGCATTTATGCGGGTGGGTAGCCGGAGAATTAGTTGCGTATGCAAGAGTAATAGCTCCAGGAGTTTCATATGAAGAGGCCTCAATAGGAAGAGTAGTAAGCCACCCTGATAACAGAGCCAAAGGATTTGGAAAGGAATTGATGAAAGTTGCTATACAAAAAACAAGAGCCCAATTTCATATCACAAGGATAAAAATTGGAGCTCAATGTTATTTAATACGGTTTTACGAATCCTTCGGCTTTCAAAAAGTAAGCGATGAATATCTCGAGGATGGCATTCCGCATATTGAAATGCTTCTTGAGATGTAAAGCCTACTTGAAATTGTTTTCGATATATTCTTTAATTTCATTGCCCTTAGAGGCAGAAAGCTTATCAAACGATTTCTTAAATGACCCGTCTATATAACTTCTGTATTGTTCTGGAATCATTTTTCTAAATGAAAGAATAGCGTTAATGCCTGTTTTAATTTTAGATAGATCATTGATTTGTAAAAGATAGTTGGCAAACTTTTCAGTCATACTTACTTTTTCTTGACTTAATGGTGCGTCATCATAATGTTTTGCAACGAAGTCAAAATCTGCCTCCGTTCCCTTTTCAATCAATACATCAATAACTTCCTGGCCTAAAATTCCTTTAGCATCCGTTGAATATTTTTTTGCCAAAGCGTAAGCTTCTTCAGGTTTTTGTTGTGCGATACCTTTAAAGGCAGTTCCAGCCACATTATAGGAAGAGTCGTTAATCGCTTTTTCATATAGAGGCAAATATTTAGAATCTTTCGTTTTCAATAAAAACGACAAAGCTGTCGCGATGACTTTTCTGTTTTTATCATTTTTTGCAATGTTTTCAATCGAAGAGAGAGTTTTTTCATCGTTCTTTAAGGAACTGATGCTGCTTATTTTTTGGATAGTATACATTCTGATTTTATAAAAAGGATCAGATAAGCCATTGGCAAGTTCCGGCATTTTATTCTTAGCAAAATAATCAATAGCTTCTTTTCTGTCTAAGTAATTTTTTGCATACTTCCATTGGGCTTTAAAGTTATCGGCTGATTTATTGTCATTTTTTTCTGCTAACAAAATTTTCTCTGCATCAACATTAATAAGCTCTGGCATTTCGCTACACTTAAAATAAAAAGTGTCCGAAAGTTTATTAATCGTAATAGGGTGTCTTTCTTTATTGCCTTTGATATACACATCTACTGCTATAGGCAATATAAAGGCTTTACCTGATTTTTGTGTTTGATTGATAACCACACCGGCGTATCCTGATGAATCATATGTGTAATTGATTTTTAATTTCGGATGTCCGCTACTGTAATACCACTGATTCCAAAACCAATTTAAATCTTTGCCGGTAACCTCTTCAAAAGCTAATCTAAGTTGATGCGCTTCACCAGTTTTGAATTGGTTGGTTGTTAAATAATTATGTAAAGAAGCAAAAAACGCATCGTCGCCAACATAATTTCTCAACATGTGCAAAATTCTTCCTCCTTTGTTGTAACTCACACCATCAAAAACATCTTCTCTGCTGTTGTAAAAAAATCTAACTAGGTCTTTTTTTTCTCCTCCAGACATCAAATATCCTTGCATGTCTTCAAACCCATGTGCATCTGCCCAGTCTTTCCCATGTTTGTATTCATCCCATAGGTACTCACTATAATTCGCAAAACTTTCGTTAACGGTAATATTGCTCCAGCTCTCAGCGGTAACTAAATCTCCAAACCAATGATGAAATAACTCATGTGCAATGGTTTCTTCCCATTCATTACCATCTGATAGTTCTCTTGCATTTTGATAGGCGCTTTCTTGATGAAGTGTAGAAGTGGTGTTTTCCATGGCACCGCTCACAAAATCACGACCTACAATTTGTGAATATTTTGGCCAAGGATATTCAACCCCTAGTTTTTTTGAATAAAAACCCATCATTTCTGGTGTGTTACCAAAAATGCCTTTTGCGTAGGGTTGATAAGATTTTTCAACATAATAATTTACTTCTTTTCCTTTGTAAGAATCTCTCACAATAGCGAAATCTCCTACCCCCATAAAAAACAAGTATGGTGCATGAGGAAGATCCATTTTCCAATTATCAGTTCGGGTGCCATCTGTATTTTTTTTCTGGCTAATCAGTAATCCATTGCTAAGAGTAACATATTTATTAGGGATTGTTATACTAATTTCTTCGGTAGACTTTTGGTTGGGTTTGTCTATTGTAATCATCCAAACACTATTGGATTCGGTTTCTCCTTGTGTCCAAATTTGTGTAGGTTTATTTTTTTCACTACCAGTGGGATTAATAAAGTACAATCCCTTGGCGTCTGTGATGGCGGCACTTCCTTCTGCCTTAAATTCATTGGGCTTACTGGTATACTCAAAATACAATGTATAGAGTTCTTTGCTAGAATATGTTTTATTTAGAGCGATATGAAGTTGAAGACTATCGTATGTGTATTGTAGAGGGATTCTTTTATTGGCATCAATCAAAGCTACCATTTTGATGTCCATTCCTTTAGCATCTAGAACAATGGAGTCCGTTGGGTAAAAGGTAGGCTTAGCAGTTAACCATTCTTTTCCATACATGTAAGCCTTATTAAAATCAAAACGAACGTCTAGTTTAGTGTGAACTAGACTGTTAATTTTAGTTGATGATGCACGATAATTATTTTTCAAAGCCGTATCCTGAGGCTCTTCAGAAAGTTGCGCCATAGAAAGTTGCGTTCCTGAAATCAGGGCTAAAAGCAATACGATTCGTTTCATTTTGTATATGGTTTAATTATTTAAAAAAATAAAATGAGTCAAGTTCAATAAACTAGCTAATCAAAACAATATTTCATAGCAAGCCGCAAAGGTAGAGTCAAGCAAAGTAAATACTTGTTAATTTTTTAAAAAATAATGCATGATATTAATTAGTTTTGAAAAAATAAGCAACTAGGTATGAAAAGCTTCCGTAATGGTATATTTCTGATTTTGTGTTTAATAGCAACCAATACAAGGGCTCAATCCACCCATTATGTATATATACAAACAGAAAATAGACAGCCTTTTTATGTAAAAACTCAAGATATTCTTTACAGCTCGTCTGAATCGGGATACGTGATATTGACAAAATTAGATGCTGGGTTAAAGAAATATGTAATGGGTTTCCCAAAAAACCAATGGCCGTCACAAACATTTATAGTGGATGTAACAATTGCGGATAGAGGGTTTGAGTTAAAAAAAGATGAATCCGGCCGATGGACATTAGTAGATATTTCAACAAAGGAAGTCATAGAGTCTATAGAATCTGGAAGATCCGCGAACAATACCACTGCAAAACAAGATGAATTTTCGAATGTATTAGCAAGGGTAACAGACAATCCTTCTATATTGCAAAACAACGCTGACAATCAAGGATCATCAATGAAGTCAAATGAGAGCATTAATAAAATATATGCTGCATATGATTCAAATGGTAGAACATTAAAGTATACTATATTTCAAAATGGCAGAGTGGATACGATTTCATTATATATCAGTTATAGATCAGCAGTCGAAAGTAGCCATACTCTAACCGAGGCATGTAACAAAGAGGCGACTAATGATGATTTCATACAACTAAGAAGAAATATGATCAGTCAGGATAATGAATCATTAATGTTGAACGAAGTACAAAAGTCTTTTAAAGAGACTTGTTTTTCAACTAACCAAGTAAAATCATTGAGTATGTTAATCATGAATGAGCCTACTCGCTTCGAATTGCTAAAGTCTTCATTAAAACACATATCTGATAAAGAAAATCTCCCAGAATTACAATCGGTACTCACTGATAAAGCCTTAATCAAATCATTTCGTAAACTCATAGACTAAACCCCCAAGATATGGCGCGTTTTTTTTTAGAGCTGGCATACATGGGAAAGGATTTTGCAGGCTTTCAGGTACAGAAAAATGCCGATACCATTCAAGGGGAGGTCGAAAAAGCTATACAAACGTATTTTAGAGAGAAAATTGAACTCACTGGCTCATCAAGAACAGATGCTGGAGTACATGCTAAGCAAAACTATTTTCATTTCGACTTTGATACGACTGATGAAAATCATTTTGATAAGTCGGTTTATCATTTGAATGCCATACTTCCCGCGTCTATTACAATCAAGCGAATATTTAAAGTGAATGACACGTCACACTGTAGATTTGATGCTGTTTCCAGAGCCTATCATTATACTATTTATGATTCTAAAGATCCATTTATGAATGATAGAGGGCTATATTTTCCTTATCCATTAGATATGGCTTTATTGCAAGAGGCAGCCAAGATTATTCATAGAAATGAAGATTTTGAGTCTTTTTGCAAAAAAAATGCACAAGTACATACCTATGAATGTACAATTATGCAAAGCCAATGGAAGAAAGAAGGAAATGTCATTACCTATGAGGTAAAGGCTAATAGATTCTTGAGAGGTATGGTAAGAGGGCTCGTGGGGACAATGTTAAGAGTGGGGTCAAAAAAAATAACACTAGAAGAGTTTTCAGATATTATAGCTTCAAAAGATTGCAAAAGGGTCGATTTTTCAACACCTGCACATGGACTTTCATTGATAGAAGTCGCATTTTAGCGAATAATCAAGATAGTTAGAAAAAAAATCAGAAATAATTTTATGACTGAAAGATAGCATGGCATTGGGTTATGCGCTAAGTCGGCTATTTTTTTAAAAAAATAATTCGAAAATTCTTTGAAAAAATTTTGCTGTCAGTGTGTATGCCCCTATCTTTGCACTCCGCTTTTAAAAAAGGGGTAGTTCTGAGACAAAAAAAGGTAAGTTTTCTAAAAAATATTTTTGAAGAAAAAGAAAATAAATTTGGTTTATAACAAATTGACAATTACCTTTGCACTCCCAATCAAAAAACGGGTGTTTTTTCAAAGGAAAAAACAAAAGTAAAAACTTGAAATTTTGTAAAAAATTATACGAGGAGTAAAAGCCTCAAAGTTCTTTGAAAGTTTGGAAACAGCAGCAAATCTTTAATGATTATTAGGTAATGGTTATAGCGCAAATATTAATTTAGAATTTGACGTTAATTTCCAATGAAATTACACAGTCAGATTAAACAACTCATTTACAATGGAGAGTTTGATCCTGGCTCAGGATGAACGCTAGCGGCAGGCTTAATACATGCAAGTCGAGGGGCAGCGCGGGTAGCAATACCTGGCGGCGACCGGCAAACGGGTGCGGAACACGTACGCAACCTTCCCAA
>CANGEW010000042.1 GCA_947452965.1 Chitinophagaceae bacterium
CATACCATTATCCATTTTACTTTTGTTGGATAAATACTTTTTTCTTCCCAGCGAATTAGATATGGTGAGAATTTAGGGTGAGTGTGCAACCAATGATTTAACTTTGGTGAACTCTTAGCGAATGCCCATGCTGCTAAGATTACAAATGTTGTCATAGGAATGCCGGGCACAATAGCTCCAATGTATGCGCAACCTACGAACAATAGTCCGAGTAATCTCCATAACCATATTTTCATAACTTCTTTGTTTTAATTATCTACCTTGTCCACGATACGCCTTTGGTTTAGGTGTATGCTTGTTGAAACTTTTAGTTCCGTTTGGTTGACCTGTTTTTCTTTTTCCAAAAGTTACCTTTTGAGAACTTGCACCTTTAGCTTTTGCCATTGTTGTTACATTTTAATGTAAAGTGTAACGTAACCGATTATAAATGTTTCTTAAGTGTTCTAGCTCCTAATATCCATTTCTTTCCGATTGGATTTTGGATTGGTTTTCTTAAAAAAGCATCTACTTGCTTTTGTACTGATTGATTTATTGGATGATATTCGGTATTATCAACTATAATAAAGTTATTACCAAACATACCCTGAAACTTACCCATATTTTCCTGGCACTTACTCCAGATTTCTCTAACTAAAGATTCAGGTAAACTTCTACTTCTTTCAGCATTTCTTTTAATTGCAACTTCCAAAGATGTATTTACAAATACCATATAACAATCATATCCAAGCTTTTCAGCTTTGTCCATTTTGTTACGAATTTTAAGAACTTCATCGCCTGTTCCATCGATTATCATTCCCAATCTTCCAGCTTCGTAAAACGCCTGTTGTTTTTGTGTAATCTCTTTAGCTCTATTACGAATTGAATCTCCTTCTTCTCCAGCTATGTAAGCCCAGAAGTTAGGGTCATTCTTTTGTATATCTGCTAAATATTTTGGATTAATGCCGTTCTTCTTAAGAGCTTGTTCAAATGCCATATCCGAACTAATCACTTTAAGTCCTCCAGCAGAAACAGAAGCCATATCACTCTTACCAACACCAAATATTTCCTTTGCCGTATATGATTTACCACTACCAGGTCCACCTGCCAAAAAGATACATTTAAGAATACCAGGGTCATCAACTCCTTCTGTGATTAAATCAACGAATAGTTTTGTTTGGATTTCTTTAAGTTCTTTTTTAATAGATTTTAACTCAGATAGTAGTTGGTTCATTACTTAGTTTTCTTAGCTGGTGCTTTCTTAGTAACTTTTTTCTCAACTTCGATAGTTTTAGCTACTACTTCTTTTTTCACAGCTTTTACTTTCTTAACAGTTGGTTCAATTTTTGCTGCTACTTCAGGAGCCTGCTCCTTTACTTCTGCAACTAATGTATCAACCTGAGCTTCTACTTTATCAGCTGCTCCGATTAACTTTTTAATGAATGAAAATAATCCCATAATTTTTGTTTTTTAAGGTTTGTATATAAGTATAATGTTTTTGAGTAAACATTACATTTCTCCATATAAAGAGTACTTGTTTATTGGTTTAATAACTTCAATTTCTTCGGTTTTAACAATCTCAATAGTACCCTTACGAGCATCCATATAGAATTGTGTGTCTCCGTTGTATTGAAACCAAGCCTCTAAAGCATCAGTAAGAGATGGATATATGTTCTGCTCATTACCAGACGCAAATACCCATCTATCACCCGGTGGAACTCTTTTCAAAACCAATGTTTTTGTTTCTTTTAGTTCCGTTCCCATTATGCTATTACTTGTAAGATTTTAGATTCTCTTGCAGCTGATACCTCATACTCTAAGCTTACACCTGCTGATTCGAATTCTTTAACTACTCTAGCTTCAGCTTCCGTAACGGTCATAGCATCTACTAAATAACTTTCTTTTACTTTTTTGATTTTTGTACCGCCTTTACCACCATCTACTTCGTGTTGTACGGTCACTGTAACTTCAAAATACTTTGCCATAATTTATTGTTTAAATTGTTTAATATTACAAATATACGATTTTTTTCTGAATCTACCAAATTAATACTCATATTCTTTTCTAGGACCTGTAAGATTTCCGTTTATTAGGAACGAGCAGTTAAAACATAGCATTCTAAGATTATCATATGTAAAATTCTTACGATTACCATCTAAAAAGTCCAAAACTAATGGAACTCTATGGTCAGTTACCCTTCTTTCGCAAAATCCACAATTATTACATTTTTCTTCCATATAAGAATTAAGTAATAATCTCTTTTTTAATTTCCAAATTGGATAATTGGGATATCTTCCATTTAAAATATCATCTAATGCATGAAATCCAGAACTAGATTGATTTCCTTTTCTAATACCAATACCAGATGGATTTTTTAATTCCTCAAATAGTTTATATTCTCTAGCGTACTTTTTGTATGTGTTGTACGATACACCTAATAATCTTGCTGCTTCCGCTGCTGAACGGGCTTTCTTCTGAATATCCCTTATTTCACTCTCTAATAAAGGTCTAGCACCTAATCCTCTTTTTGTTCTTCTTTGTGGTGCTAATGATAAATTCTTTGTTGGGTCAAAGTTGGGAAACTCTTTTACTTCATCTTCCATAACTAAATTTGATACACTTTTTATGTTTCTATATATAAGTATATCAATTTTATTTTTTAAGACCGTATTTTATCCACTTATACCAAATTCTTTCATGAATGTAGTATTGGATAGGCTTGTAAAGCAATTCTGCTACCCCAAATGCGGTGCCAACTTTAATTGAACCACTTATCCACCACATCAAAAGAAACCCCACTAAAGTACTTACAATACGATATGAGATGGTTTTAGCTATGTGTCTCTTGCGTTGTACTATCATTTACATCTATATTGTAGGCGATTATATCTCCGTTTGAATCAATGTATCCTTTTCTGATACCAGTTCCACTAATAGATTCAATATCGGTTGGTGGTTGATGATAGATAACTTCATATCCAACACCTCTACCATAGTTTACCGATTCAATATCAGGAATGATACTAACTAATATCTTATCTATATTTTCTTTAAAGAATGGTTCTTCCATCAAATCCATCATTACTCTATGTGCTGATTTTGGATTATTTTCATCGGTAGGTACATCTCTAATTGCTACCCACACATCTTTACCTTTTTCTAATTGTTGGTTGATTAACCATTCGTGGCCTTTATGCCAAGTTTGCCATCTTCCGATGAACATTGCGTACTTTCTCATAACATTTATAATTTATCTGATTCTCTTAAGTAGTGTATTAATTTTGTAAAAGATTGAGTTGGATTATCCGAAGTAGTATCCATATCAAAGAAGTTTTGCTCAGGGGCTTCGTAATTTTTTACTTTAAATTCTTCTCTGTTTCTTTTACGATTGGTATGTACATATATTTCAACAATGTTATCACCCATTATTGTTTTAAAATCTTCTCTTAATTCTTTATATGGTGATACTAAAGATACTACAATATCACATTTTTCATTTTCTAAATAATGTGCAATTAATTGTGCATTTTTAATATTTTGAATTCTACCTTGCTCTGAATAATCTTTATTATCAGTAAGTGCTCTTAAATCATCCCCATCAATGTGAAATACATCCTTTCTCCAATTTCTTTTTTCGGTTTGTAAAAAGTCTTTTAACTTTGTTCCCAATACCGTCTTACCTGCGCCAGGCTGTCCCGTAAACCAATATATCATAACTTATGAATTTTTAATAAGTATTAATTTATAAATTTTTTAGCGTATTTTTCATAATAATCTAAATTAAATTTATCAGTATTATCTTTTAACCAATTGTAATATTTTTCATATACATTCTTAATTTCACTATCAGATAATTTCTTTAAAGGTCTTAATGCATAATCAATTGATGCTAACTTGTGATTTTCAAAATTATTAGGCGAACCAATTGCTCCACTTTGTTTATGACCTGCTATTTCATGTGGGTCACTCCAATTAAAACAATATGATGGTACATAATTGTTATTCCACTCATCTAATTGCTTTTCATCTCTTAATTTAGTGTACCAACTCAATCCTTCATATCCAGTGATATCTGAACGAAATCCTATTTCTCTAATTCTATTCATTTTTACAATAACACTTGCTTCTAATGTGTTTTGACACATCTCTATTCTATTTGATGTTGCAAATAAACTAGCTCTTGGCTTCCAAGCATCAGTTCCCAATTCTTCTATACCTTCTACCGCCTGTTGTATGTGCCAAGGTAAATAAATGTCATCATCATCAGCTAACATAAAGTAATCACCAGTTGCATGAGTTACGGCATCTCTACATATTTGCCCTCTATTCTCATACTCACATGCTGTTTGATAATTTATATTGTTATTCACAATTATAATACTATCATCTTCGAATCCCAATTCATAAGGATGTTCTTCATCTGTATTGAATATGATTAATTCTTTGTTTGGGTATGTTTGTGCGTGGTATTGAGCCACTATCCTCTCAACACAAGTAAATCTACCATAGGTAGTACATACAAAACTAACTTTTTTCATTTAAGTATTTTTTATATTCTTTTAATCCTTTTTTTAAATTAAACTTTGGCTTCCAACCAGGCATCCATTTTTCTTCCAAACTTAATGTCTGAAACTGATATCCATTTGGTATTTCTGATTTATTATGGTATGTGTATTGCAATTCCAATTTATCAAATATTGTTTCAAACGTATTACTTTCCCCACTACCAACTTCATACCAATTTCCTTTTAATTTATCATAATTTTCTAATGCATATAAATTAGCATTTACAATATCATCAATATAAACAAAATCTCTTTTTGGTTTACCAGGAAATAATTTAATTTGACTATTATTTAAATTTTGATAAATCATTGATGCCATATTTCCTTTATGCTCTTCACCAGGTCCATACACATTAAAATATCTTAATGCAATTCCACCCTTAGCTACAACATAATCTTCACCCATTAACTTTGACCAACCATATAAATTAGATGGTTTTTTACCATCAAATCCATATACAGCTGCGGAAGATGCATATATTATTTTTTTACCATTCTTAACACACCAATCGGTAATCCACTTTGTTGATAGATAATTTCTTTCCATAACAAATCCAATATCAGTTGCAAGAGTATCACTACATGCTCCGATATGAAAAACTACGTCTGGGTTGTGTATATCCAAAAAGTTTATAATATATCCTCTACTATACTTTTCATCAATACCTATGACAGATGTAAATTTTTTGAATAAGTTTTTTCCAACAAATCCTTTATGTCCTGTTATTACTATCTTATCCATTTTTTATATGCGTTTCTATATTGTTGTTCTCTCCTTATCTTACCACCCCATAAATCACTTTCAAATTCATCATCCTGCCAAGCTAATAACTCTTTACATACATAATAATTTTTAAAAAACATACCCATATACACAGTATCAATAACTCCCATTGTATGAGGTAAGTTAATTATAGTATCATAGAAAGATTCATTTATTGCATATGCGTGAGTAGCATACATACCAGCAGTACATTTTGCCAAATTATCACCTACACTATCACACCACGAACCCGGCTCACCTCCCATATAAAATAAATCCCACTCTTTATCTTTTAATTCCTCAATACATTTTTTAACCTTATCAACAAATCCATCCACAAATATACAATCATCCTCAAATATCACACAATTTTTCCATCCCCTTCTCTTTGCTTCTTTAATCATTTCAAAGTGAGAATATGTGCATGATATTTTTATATGCCAATCAGTTCCGTTAAATGGATTTGGTACATCTTCTTTTTTAAGTTGAATAGCAGAAAATCTTTCTACCTCAAATCCGGCTTCTTTACTTCTCATTTCAAATGCCGCTCTCCTTTCAGTTCGTTTATCTAAATTAAGATAAAATCCACCATCAAAATAATCAAATATCATATTACTTAGGTATTGCTACATAATCTACTAAGTGAGCTGCATCAATTACTTTCTTATATGTATATCCTAAAGAATCTAGTCTATCGAATACATCATTCTGATTGTATCCATATATTTGTAATTGTGGAAACTCAACTTCTATAAAGATTATAGGTTTGTGTTTTTTAATTGTTTGTATTGCACCATCCAATACTTTTGGTTCGTAACCCTGTACATCTATTTTTAATACTGCTACATTTTCAAAATCATAAGAGTCCAAAGGTCTTACTTCTACATTATTATAACCAGAACCATAGTAAGCATCTAAGTGAGCATTACCAATATTGATTGTATCATCTGAATGGTATTGTAAATTTTCCATTTTAAGATTTGTATGTTCATCACTCAATGCTATATTATGTGCAGTTATATTATCATATCCATTCAACATTATATTTCCACATAGTTGATAGTAAACTAACTTTTGTGGTTCAAATGATATTACATTACCATCTTCTACTAAATCGGCAAATTCTAATGTATGAAATCCAAAATTAGCACCAATATCAATTATAGTTTTTCCTTTAATATCAACATTATCTTTTATATAATCAAAAATGTAATGTTCATAAATACCACCCCTACGAGTCATATCACTTACACCACAATCATTTTTAAATAGTATGTATTCTTTTCTATTCTTTACATATTCTATTGGTAATTTTCTCATAGTAATACTGATTTTTTTGCTGTTTTTCTAACCTCTCTCCAATAATACCAACTTGCTGTATTTTTAGTTACATCTAATACTTTATTATATGGTAATTCTTCCATAAATTGAGCTTTATAAAATCTACCACTATCACTACCTGTTACCCCAGCATTATGCATTATATTATATCTGTTATAATCTTCTTCACCCGATGTTGCCCAACTAAATTGTAAATTTTCACTACATATTGTTTCATATCCCAATTTCCAACCATTCCATAATACTGCCCACATGTCAGCGCACCATATTTGTAATTCGTGATGTGTTGGGTCTGTTTGTTTTTTTTCTTTATTTAATTCATTTACATCTTTAAATAATATTTCACATTCCTTTTCAACTCTGTCCCAAAAATAATGAGATATACCCTTCATTATATATTGAGCTCCTATTGAGTTTAATTCATTTGATTTAACTAATTTTTTATCAATACCAACTATATCACACATCAAATCCAATACATCATCTCCTTTTGATTTTATATAATCATGTCCAATATACCAGCGAGTATCAGAACCATACCAATTCTCATCATTAATCATATCATCCGTTATCCATTCTTTAATTGGCTTAGTGAATATAATATCACAATCGTGATAAAATATAGTTTCATGTTTTAATTCAGGAAATTTTTGAAAGTGTTGTTTGAGAATATTAGGTCTGATTGAAGATATATAATCTTTTGTTACTCTGGTATCATCATAAAAAAAGAAACGGGCTGCATATCCATTTGCTAATTTAGACCAAGCTTCTGGTATAACTCCATTTTCTTTCCAGCATACAATATCAACATTATTTAAGTTGATACCCATTTCAATAAAATTGTTTAACATTACTTCAACCTGCCAAGTGTAATAAGGAATTGCTGGTTGTGCTGAAATGAATCTTAAGTTTTTCTTAGTTTTGTATTTGACTAAACTTTCTTCTACCGCATTCCATCTATTATCAGGACATTGTCCCATTTCGTTGGTAAATACTTTAGACTTCAACATACATCCACAAAGTGAACATATGTTTCTAACTCCATCTATTTCTTTTTTGTTAGGACATGAATTACAAACTTCAATTCGTTTGGATGCTAATTCATTTATGCTATTATTTGGGTCATATTCAATACCCCAAGCTTTAAAAATATCTTCCATTTTGTTTATAACCTTTATTTAGTATAATTATTGTTTTTTCAAATTTTCTATGGACAACTACTAATTGGGGTTGCATCTCCTCCACCAACATATTCTTGAGTTGAGGATGTCATTGGTGTAAAGTCTCCATTTATTGTCATTGTAGAATAATACTCACCTGGCTCAGCTCCTGCTGATGTTGTTGAACCACAATTAGTTCCACTATAAATAACAACATTTGTATTTATAACACTACTCAAATCGCCAACCCATTGAATAGGAACAGTTACATCAGTATCAACTAAAGTTGTACCAGTATCACAATATGCAAAGAATGTAAGTTCACCACTTCCATTGGCATAAGCTTGAGTTCCAATATTAATTGTTACTTGCGTTAGACCAGGACCGGCTGTTGTGGTGGATGTGGTTGATGTACTTGTTGTACTTGTTGAGGTAGATGTTGATGTTGTAGTTGCTCCACCACAATCAGCTCCAAGTTCTAAACTACTTGATGTGCAAGGGGTTTGTATTCCACTAACTAATATATAGCATCCATAAGAATAGCTTGTGTCTACACAATGGCCACTATCAAAGTGTGATTTATTTGTATTATAATTTAGAAGATACGGGTCACCAAAGCAATCTGTGAAATAGAAATACACTTTACCATCATCAGATGCTGCCCTATCAGGAGAACCAACATTTATTAATACTTGCTTACATGCAGGTGCTGCAGTAGTTGTTGAAGTAGTTGTAGTTGTTGTACCACCTGCGCTTCCATCGCAATTTATAGGATATGCGGTTACCCCAGATGAACCATGTACCCAGAATTCAAAAGGAGTTGGCGATAATACATAGGTATCCGAACCAACCGTATTATCAATATCACCTCTATAATAAATCTCACTACCAGGACTTCCGTCACACACTCTGTATCTTACTATATTACCACTTCCAGCAGTCCACCAGTATTTTATAGTTAATGGAGCTTGCCCAATATCAGTTACAAATGTACCACTTTGAGGAGCTCCACTTGTCACTTGCGAAAATATTATAGAATTTGAACCATTTAATATTTGAAGTTCAGCCCCACCACCACCACTAGTTGTTAAATCCCAATGCATTGTAACTGGCGCCAATGTTGTAGTAGTTGTTGGTGCTACCGTAGTTGTAGTAGTTGTTGGTGCTAC
>CANGEW010000043.1 GCA_947452965.1 Chitinophagaceae bacterium
ACAAAGACACAACACGTGTTAAAGATTCATTGAGGAATTTATTTGGAAAGAAGACTTCGATTGATTTGCATTAGAGGTTTAACACACTTCGTTGGTTTAATGGTTTAATACGCTTCGCTCATGCTTTCCTTAGTTGGTCATCTGAACAACTATATAACTCTTTCTTTCTCGTTATGCAATTCTAGGTATTCTGTTAACCGTTTTTTTCTGGTCAAAAGTCCAACAGGAGCATCTATCTTATACCGATATGACAGCTGTAATGGCCCAATAAAACTGTCCCAAACAGCTGTCATACCAGAAAAAATAGAACTAAAAGAAATTATAATTGGTATTATTTAATTGTATACATCGCTTTTTCTCCGTTTACCGTTTTACCCGATTTCATATCCAGCATTTTTATTTCATAGAACTCCACCACATCACCTGATTTCAGCGATTCGATGACATCTCCCAAATCATTTTCCTTTGTAGATTTTTCATAATTTTCATCAACTATTTGATTGCCCATGGAGTCAAAAGCAGGATAAAAATAATATTTCAAATCATGTCTTTTAAGGTTTACGATGCTGCCTCTGTAATAAGTCTTCCCTGCTTTTATTTTCTCTTTTCCATCAGCTTGATTCTTTAGATGAAATTTGATTTTTGCACCGGTGAACATAAATTTTGTAGCGTCTTCGTAAACGCAAAATTCTTTTTCTTTGAATTCGGTTAATGATATTTCATGCTTGCCGCTTGTTAGTATCAAGGCGTTTTTTAAATCGGGTGTTTGTGCGAATAATGCATTGAAAGTAAGGATGAGCAAGGCTTTGATTGAAATTGTTTTTTTCATATTTGTGTGTTTTATTAATTAATTATTTTAAAAATCAATATTTAATTACTCTGATCGATTTAACTCTTCCACCCATTTCATAATTTATAAAATAAACCCCTGGCAACAAATCTCCACCCAATTGAATGGTTTGATTTGAAGTTGTTTTAACCTTCTTCAAGCACCTTCCTTGCATATCAATGATGCTGATTTGCACACTCGATGTCTTTGAAGAATTTACAATAAAATTGAATCCGGTATTTGAAGGATTGGGATAAACATCCGCTTCATTTTTTTCAGCATCTACGACTTCAACATAATTATTGGTTCCTTTGACTGTTGTTTTACAACCGGCCTTCAACAAGTTGGTTAGCTTTTGTCCTTTTACTGCACTTACCCCACAAGCCGATGTATAATTCAAGTACATGCTATCTCCAGCAATCGCGGCTCTGTTATTGGTATAACGCACTACAATCACTTTGCTGTTTAAAGTACCTGAGTCGAGAATGGCGCCGATATCTGTAGCGGGTAAGGTCCATACATAACCTGTAGCTGCTGCATAAACAGATGTTGCCGCAGGAAGTGATGGTGCTGTATATCGGTATTTTCTGCCACCACAAATTGATGTGTCAACAATAGCGATGGTGATACTAGCAGGCTTGGCTGGTGCTGCATTTCCTGTGGCTGTATTGGTAAGTGCCGTTACTTTATAAGCACTATATCCACAAGCTGATGAATACATGCATCTGATGGAATCGCCTGCAACTTTTACATTGCCATTTAAATACCTGATCACAATTTTTTGTGAAGTCAATGAACCGGAATCAATAGTCGCATTGGGGCCAAACTGCCACTGCCCTAATAAACTCCAATTGTATCCTGTTGCCGCTCCTGCTGTGGTAGTGGCAACGGGTAATGTGGGTGCAACATATCTGTATCTCGGCTGACCACATGTACTTGCGCCTAATGAGGTGATGGTGATGGATGTCGGCGCTGCAGGCTGATTGAGAACTGTATTGCTTAGCTTGGAAGATTTTGTCAAACTGTTGCCGCAGGCAGAAGTGTAATATAAGCGAACACTATCTCCTGCTACAGCTGCTGCGTTTGATGGAAATGTAATCACAAGTTTTTGACTATTTAGCGAACCTGAGTCGATACTAAAGCCTTCGAATGATAAATCGCCAATAAAACTCCATACATATCCCGTAGCCGCTGTTGCAGATGTAGTTGCTATTGGTAATGTCGGTGCAGTATATCTGTATTTTCTGGCTCCGCAAACATTGGTTTGCAATGCGGTAATGGTGATTGAAGATGGAGTGGCAGGCACAGACAATTTTGCATTGCTTAGCTTGGCAGCTCTAACTGCACTTTGTCCACAACCCGAAAAAGCTTTTACCCTGATGGTATCGCCGGTAATCGATGCTTCATTGGAGGCATAACGCACCTTGATGATTCTGGAATAATTGATATTACCCGAGTCGATACTTACACCTGAAACGCCTCCTACTGATGTTGGTAACGTCCATGCATAACCGGAAGCTGTAGTAATAGTGCTTGCAGTATAACGATAAACTCTTGCGCCGCATACATTACTCACTAATGTTTGAGTGATGGATGGACTGGTAGGAATGGCTGTACCCACAAACAACTGAATGGTGTCAATCCTACTGCATCCGTTGGCAGTGGTGATGGTTTGTGTATATACCCCTGATGTTGCATAAACAGTACCATTCCAGTTATAGTTATTGCAAGAATAGATGGTGTCTCTTCTGCCTGTGTTGTCGCAGATGCGTAGTCTGAATATTTTATTTTTAGGAGTATTATTATATCCCGAAAAATATCCACCTAAAACAATATTATTATCCGACTGCAAACACACTGTTTCGATATTTTGTCCGCTTGGATAAATGCCATTACCAAAATTTAATGAATTATCATATGTGCCATTTTCATTTAGTTGAATAATACCTTTGGGAAGTGTTGTAGAACCTATTATTGCATCATAACCCACCAGAATTTTTCCCTGAGGGGTTCTACACAAATCATAAATAATATTAAAAGATACTGCAGTAGAGAAACTGGTATCTCTCGTTCCATCAGTATTAAGCCTGACCAAACTATGCACTAAACCATTATATTGAGAAAAGCCACCTCCTACAAGATATTTACCATCAGGCAATACCAAAATCTTATTGATAAAGTTGTTTGTATTGGCATTGCTAAATGTAGGATCGTAACTTCCGTCTGCATTTAACCTAACAATATTATCTGCGGGATGTCCATCAAAAGCAGAAAATGTACCTCCTACCAATATTTTCCCATTTGGAAGCGCTACAACACTTAGAGCATTATCATAGTTTCCAGTGAAGGCAACTCCGGGGTTAAAAGAAATATCTCTGGTGCCATCGGCATTCAAACGGATAATATTATGCGGTATCGGACTGATGTTAGGTATTTGTGTGTTATTGAAATAATTAGTGAAACTTCCACACAATAATATCTTACCATCATTTTGTACAGCAATGTTGTTAACAAAGCCTGAAACTCCTCCTGCGGAATTGAAGCTTCTGTTTATTTTGCCATCATTATTTATACAAACAGAGGAAACATTAAAATTAAGGTTATGAATAGATGTAAAAGGAGTGTCCACATGATAATAAACACCTGCTAATAAAATTCTTCCATCAGGCAATTGACGAGCACATTTATATAATGGTTGATTTTGAAGAATCGTATCCAGCATAAAACTATTATCTAATGTTCCATCTGTGTTTAATCGCACAAAAGGCCTTACCGCAACACCATTATAGGTTGTAAAATTCCCCCCTACCAATAATTTTCCATCTTGCAACTGAACGATTGTGCTTACCGTATTATTAAAACCCTGCCCAGCCAAACCCTGGTCGGCGACGTTGAATGTTGGATCAAGTGGAACGATTTGAGCGTAGGAAAATTTATTACCAATAAATAATAAGCATGTAAGTAAAATTAGCAGAAAAGATGTTTTTTCAGACAATGAATAGCTATACTTCATAGTGTTATTTTTAAGTTCCACAAAGTATTAAAACCCATAATCTCCGACAATACCAACCAGTTTGTATTTTTTATTTCCATAATCAAACCCAATACTCATTCTACAAAATCACATACCAACTACTTGGTATTTTTTTTCCTGTTAATACAAACTATCTTAATTTAGGTTAAGCTATAATATGCGCAACGTAACTGCATTATTAATCTTATTGTCATTTCTATTTTGGAATGCGCCAATTTGCTTTGGTCAGCAAGCCATTTCACTTTTTACAATAATTAATAAAGGAAAAATAAACATCAGCAAGCAGGTTGATATTTACGCAACTTCCAAGAACGAAAGCATTCAAGAAATAATACATCAGCCTTTACAAAATTGGAAACTAAATAGCAATTCCAACACCATCAATCTCAAAATAAGCGACAGTATTTATTGGTTCAAATTCAAGTTTGTGAATAACCACATTGCCAATAAATATTTTCTCAAAATCACCAACAAAGGCATTAATCATCTTGATTTATTTTCAATTGTAAATGACTCACTAAAACATCTTGGTACCACAGGCGATTATTATCCTTTTAATCAAAGGCTTTACAATTCCAATCATTTTATTTATCCGATTGAATTACATCAAGGAGATTCTGGTATTTATTATTTGCAGTGCGATAAAAAAAACGAAAACCTCAACACTGCCTTATTTATCTATACCGAAGAGGCACTTAAAAAAGTAGAGAACAAAACAGCGATTTCAATGGGGATGATTATTGGCATTCTTTTTCTTGCTTTTATCATCAACCTGTTTCTTGTTTTTATTTTCAAAGACAAACTCACCATTTGGTATAGCATTTATATCATTGCAGTCATCAACATGATATTGAGTTTTGAGGGATATGATTTCGAATTCATCTACCCCAACCATCCATTTTACGCTTCAGTTTCTAGATTCATTTCAGGACTTTCCACATTGGCTTTGATGATACATGTGATGCAATTGTTTGTGAAACAGAAAAAAGACAATAGCAGATTTTATCATGCCGCAATAGTCATTAAATGGCTGAATGTAGCCATGATTCCCATTACCTTGATGATTTATGACCACTTCCCTTTTCTGCTTACAAAAAAGATTCATTTTTATAGTTTCCTATTTATTCAGATAACGGGCATCATTACAGTCTTGTTTTCGACGCTCGAAAAAATATTTCAAAAATATAGACCAGCCACATTCTATTTTATTGCTACAGTGATGTTGTTGTTTACTGGCGTATTGTCTTCATTGGTTGAAACTGGTGTCATCAATAAAAGCATAGACTCTGTCAATCCCATGCAATGGTGTTTTGTATTTGAGGTCATCTTTATATCCATCGGTATTTTGTACAGGTATCAATTGTTGCGAAAGGAAAACCAACAACTGTTTGATCAATTGTCTTTAGAAAAAATCAACAACCTAAAAGAAATAGTTGAGACACAAAAGATAGAACAAAAAAGAATCGCCGAAGATTTGCATGATTTACTTGGAGGCCAACTGGCTGCATTGAAATTAAAAATCACATCGCTTTCAGGTGATCAAAAAAATAATGCTGAACACCTTATTGACGATATTTCTGAAAACACCAGAAACATTGCCCACAACATGAATCTTGTTGAGCTGAATGAAAACATGCTTTCGAATATTTTCTCAAACTATTTGTTTCAACTCAATAAAGACCAATCGACTCAATTTAGTTTTACACAAACAGGTGAATCGTATAACTTCAACAAAGAAACAGAACTTAATATCTATCTGGTTTTGATGGAAATCATTCATAACATTCTCAAGCATGCTCATGCCAAAGAATCAATGATTCAGTTTTTTTTCAATGACAGTAATTTTGAAATCATTGTAGAAGATAATGGCATTGGTTTCACAGAAAAAAACAAACCTGGAATGGGGATTCGCAGCATCAGAAAAAGAATTCAAAAACTAAATGGCAAAATAAACATAGACTCATCTCCAGGCAATACAACCATCATTATTAACATACCTGTTCAGCATGAAGCATAATTCGATTCATATACTTGTTGTTGACGACCATCTACTTTTTGCAGAAGGTTTAATTGCCTTGTTGAAACAATATCATGATGATTATATCTTCACGCACATTCACAGAGGTGATTTGCTGATTAAATCCATCGGCAACTTATCGCCACAACTGATTTTACTTGATATTAAAATGCCGGGACTTGATGGCATCAAAGCACTTGAATTGATAAAAAAAGAAAACAGCAATATCAAGATTATCATGATTTCTACTTTTTCAGATGTTGAGACGATCAATAAATGTTTAGCCAAAAGTGCAGATGCATTTCTGCTTAAAAATGTTGGGATTGCTGAATTAAGAAATACTATTGAAAAAGTGCTTTATCAAAATGCAAGAAAAAAACATGTTGATTTCTTTAATAAAGACGAGCCATTCGAATGGATTTCGACACTTTACAAAATCACAAAAAGAGAATGGGAAATCATACAATACATTAAAATCGGTGAGACCAATCAGCAAATCAGCAACCGACTTAATCTCAGCATTTATACTACAGAAACCCATCGAAAAAACATCATGCAAAAACTGAAATTAAAAACTCCTGGAGAATTGATTCGGTTTATTATTGAGAATAACTTGTAATAATTTGTCTATTTGAAAATGTAACCATTTTTATATTTTTATTGGTGATAACACCAAATACGGCCGCAAGAAAAAAGCTTTCCCAATCCTAATCTTATTGGTGATAACACCAACAACGGCAGCAAATTCCCCCTTTCTACTCTTGTTGGTGATAACACCAACTACGGCAGTAAATTATTAAAAAAGCCCACTCTATTTAAAGAGCAGGCTTATATTTTGATTCTGGTTGTTAGATTCTAGATTCTGGATATACTAAACTGCTATATCTAGCATCTAGTATCTAGCATATCCAGCTTAATATCCCATTCCACCCATATCAGGCGCACCGCCATGCATGTGTGGTTCTTCTTTCTTAGGTTTATCGGCGATTACACATTCAGTGGTCAACAACATACCTGCGATGGAAGCGGCATTTTCTAATGCTACACGACTTACTTTCGTAGGATCGATAACACCAGCTTTGAATAGGTTTTCATATGTTTCCGTTCTGGCGTTAAAACCAAAATCTCCTTTACCTTCTTTAATTCTTTGAACAACGATAGAACCATCGATTCCTGCATTTGCAGTTAAAGTACGCATGGGTTCTTCCAAAGCACGTCTAACGATTTGCATACCGGTTTGTTCGTCGGCGATTTGTCCTTTAACTTTTGCATCCAAAGCAGATACCGCACGGATATAAGCTACACCACCACCTGGAACAATTCCTTCTTCAACAGCAGCACGTGTTGCATGTAACGCATCGTCTACTCTATCTTTCTTTTCTTTCATTTCCACTTCAGTAGCAGCACCTACATACAATACCGCCACACCTCCGGCCAATTTAGCCAAACGCTCTTGTAATTTTTCACGATCGTAATCACTGGTTGTATTTTCTACCTGAGCTTTGATTTGGTTTACTCTTGCAGTGATATCTACTTTTTTACCTTTACCACCAACAACAGTTGTATTGTCTTTATCGATTGTTACTGAAGCCGCTTGACCTAAATAAGTTAGATCAGCATTTTCTAATTTGTAACCTTGTTCTTCACTTACAACGATACCTGCAGTTAGGATCGCGATGTCTTGTAACATTTCTTTTCTTCTGTCGCCAAATCCTGGAGCTTTTACAGCAGCCACTTTGATGGTACCACGTAATTTGTTTACAACTAAAGTTGCTAATGCTTCGCCTTCTAAATCTTCAGCGATGATTAACAAAGGACGACCGGTTTGAGCTACTTTCTCCAAAATATGAAGGATGTCTTTCATTGCAGAAATCTTCTTGTCATAAATCAAGATGAATGGATTCTGTAATTCAGCTTCCATTTTTTCGCTGTTGGTTACGAAGTATGGAGACACATAGCCTCT
>CANGEW010000044.1 GCA_947452965.1 Chitinophagaceae bacterium
AGTATATTTTTTTGTGTCGTTACCGGCAATTTGAATATCTGCTAAATCAGCTTGATCCCATCCTGCGGACCAAGTGTCAACAGGAACATCAGTATATGCATTACTGAATAGTGAAATCACATCTGATGCTGATCTTGTTGGAGTTGGTGCTGGGCTTGTTGGGCCAGGATAACCAACCACAAGATTTGCCGTAACTGAACCACTTGTGTATGAACCGGCTGCTGCCTGATTTGCTGTAATTACTGAAGTACCTACACCTACAATGGTAACAACATTACCACTTACTGTAGCTACTGCAGGGTTGCTACTTGTATATGTAAATGCACCTGAACTGTTACTGGTGGGTTGAGTTAATGTGAATGGTGCATCTCCCAACACTGCTGTTGGAACGGTGAAACCAGTTATCGTTGGAGAACTTGCCGATTTCCAAAAATAAATATTATCCAAATAAACGGTTCCACCTGATGGTGTACCTACTAATTTGATTTGTTGTAAACTTCCCATAGCAACGGGAGCATATTGAGTTAAAGCAATATCGAAACTGCTCCAACCTGTTTGAGAAGGACTCAATGTTACTTTTCTTTCCACCAAAGCAGGATTTGGAGGATTTGTATTGATTAGATATACGTCAAATGTTGGACAATTGTTTGTCCAAATATCCACGTGAAGATAAGTCATGGAAGAAGCGTCAACCGTATTAGCAAATTGAACACCTTGATAATTCAGATTAGCATATTTTTTCATGACGTTACCAAAAATGGTATAATCGGTAACCACGGTCGATTGTCCCCAATTGGGAAACCAGTTCGTTCCGGCTACATTAGTGTAAGCATCACTAAAAAGTGAAATCACATCTGTCGTGTTTCTAACAGGAGGTGTTGTTGCTGGGAATGAAGGTTGTGCCATTGCTCCTAATAAACAAAAAGACAGAATGGCAGAAATGAAGAAATGCTTTTTCATTGTGTTTGTAGATTTTAATTTGCAATCAATAAAATAAAAATATCCGTAAAAAAGGTAATTCGAAAACTAAAGGTAAACCAGACCTAAATCCTACAGCTCAAAAATGCCACTTCATTACTACATCCTAAGTAAAACTAATAGCAATTTTACACTCAAATCAACTACATCAATACTACATCACTCATACATCAAATAAAATAACTCAACTTAAATTATTAGTTAGTTTAAGTATAAACTGATTTTACTTTTGATTTCAAACGCTACTTCAACGCTCCTACAATTCTTCCAATGTTAATTCAGTTATGTCAAAACTTCCACTATTGTTTAAAGAAAGAGAATTAATTCAAAAAATAAATAAACATTCAATCCTATTGAACCACTACTATTTTTTTATAACTTGTCTTATTTTGGTTTTTCAAACCTATAAAATACATTCCAGCTTTCAACTTTCCGTTGTTGTAAAAAGCGTCAATTTTTCCACTTATGACATTAACTTGAAATTGATCAATTGACTTTCCGATGATGTCTTTAATGTCAATTACCGCATATTGCTGGCCTAAATCAGCCGTCTCAAAATGTAAGCTAAAACTTCCGTTATTTGGATTTGGGTAAATCTCATTCTTGGTAAAAGAAGCACCTTTTGCATATACTGGAGCGCCCAAAAGGCAAACCTTAGCAAGGTTGGTTAATTTCAACGCCTTATTAGGACCAACGCCGCAAGCAGAGGTATAGCGAACTCTTACGCTATCTCCAACAACTGCAGCACCATTGTTTGTAAATTTCAATCTAATATATCTCGCACCTGCTCCACTCAATACACCTGAATCCAATGTTGCAGATAATGCAACTGCAGATCCTGTTGGTAATGTCCATGTGTAACCTGTAGCAGCTGCTGCCGTAGCAGATCCTGCAGGTAATGCAGGAGCGGTGTAACGATATACTCTTGCTCCACATACATCAGAAACCAATGTCGCAGTCAAACTTGCTGGAGCAGCAGGAACTGCAGATGAAGATGCTACGTTTGTTAACGCAGCAACTTTATAAGGACTGAATCCACATGTTGATGCATATCTTAGTTTTACAGAATCTCCTAATCCATGAACAGCTGTACTTGTGAAGTAACCGGCAACTACGCTTGTTGATAATGAACCAGAGTCAACTACAAATGTAGCACCCAAAGTTCCGTAGAATGACCAGTCGTAACCAGTTGCAGCGCCAGCTGTGGCAGTTGCTGCAGGCAAAACAGACGGAGCTGTATAACGATATCTCGGACGACCACATACCTGTGTTCCTAAAGAAGTAACAGTTAATGTTGTTGGAGCTGAAGGTGTTGTTGCAGAAACTTTAATTCCTTTTGCAACACTTACACCACAACCATTTACTGATCTTACAAAAATACTGTCAGATACAAATCCGTTTAAATATTGAACTGTTATTGCAGTATCATTGAAACCTCCAGCAGTATTCTCATGAGTAATAATAATATTAGTTCCTGATTTTACCGACCATGAATATGATGATGCTGTGGCTACTTTTCTGATTTTGTAAGTAGTACCGGCACCTCCAACAATAGAACAAACCGCAGTCACAGCAGCAGGCCCAATGGTAGCACCTGGGTCAAAAGCATTATAAATTGTTCCAGGTGTTACAGGCGCAACTCTTGTCAATGTGATTGATTTAGCCAAACTTGTATCACAAGCTGATAAGCTATAAACTTTTACATATCTAGGATCTGTTGCACTTAATGAAATTGTGTCTGGAAAAACAACTGTAATAGTTGTATCATTTAATCGCTGCGAAATTGAACCCATAGGAACTTCCCAAATATATCCTGTTGCATTTGCGATTTGTGTTGTTCTAAATGTATCGCGCAAAGCAGAAGCTAAAAATGCGGATTGTGTGTACATACAAACATTTGTACTGGTATAAGTTAATGTGGAAGGTGTAGTAGGCACTGCCTTTGTTACTGCAAGAGAAATAGTAGGGTTTGCACCGCAGGCTCCTGAAGTGGCAATAGTTACTGTACCGGCAACTTTCATCACAGTCACCACTGCACTAGTTCCTTGTCCGCTTACAATTCGATTACCCGTGCCTGTTACTGACCATGTATATGTAAGACCAGAAATATTTTGTACGCTATAATTTTGAAGTGTATCACATTGATTAATATTTCGTGTACCCGTTATCGTTGTTATTGCCCCAGGATTTACAGGAGCTGTATTAATTACAGCAGTTGCCGGACTAGAAACTGCTCCGCTTGAATTTCTAGATGTAACATTATATGTCCCAGAACTCAATCCAGAAAACACACCGGTTGTATTTGAATAATTAACGCCATCAATACTGAAGTTTAAACCTGTAAGCGATGAAGTTACCGTAATAGTTCCTGTTGGTATAGCACAAGAAGGTTGTGTAACACTAATAGTTGGCGTTGACACAGCACTTGCTTTCCAGAAATATAAATTATCCCAATACACAATCGAAGAACCTGCAGGAGTAGCCATCAATTTAAATTGGGTAATGTTGCTAAGTACAACCGGACTGAATTGTGTCAATGCAATATCATAACTGTTCCATCCTGATAAAGTTGGCACTAACGTCACCTTTCTTTCCAATAAAGCAGGAGTGGTGTTGATAAGATATAGATCAAACGCTGTACAATTTGGAGTCCATAAATCTATGTGAACATATTGCATGTTAGCAGCATTAAGCACATTTGCCAATTGAATGCCCTGGTAATTGAAATTCTCATATTTTTTATGATTGTTTCCTGAGACAACAAAATCAGTTACGACAGTTGATTGTCCCCAATTAGGATTAAAATCAGTTCCAGGGAAGTTCGTGTATGCGTCACTGTAGACAGAAATATAATCAGCAGAAGATCTGGTTGGTGGCACTGGAGCTGCTGTTGTCGGTGCCGGATAATTTACTATCAATGTTGAACTAATCGTACCGGAAGCATAAGTTGCTGTAGCAGCTTGTGTTGCTGTAATCACTGCATTTCCAACACCGATTATGGTTATTGTATTTCCACTTACTGTTGCAACTGCGGTATTGTTACTTGAATAAGTAAATGCGCCTGTACTGTTGGAAGTTGGAGGTGTAATTACAAAAGGTGCATCTCCGTATGTTTTTACCGGCATCGAAAAATTTGACAAGGCAGGTAAATTGGAAGGACGCCAAAAATAAACATTATCAAAATAAAGTGTAGTAGCTCCAAATGGTGTGCTTACCAATTTTAATTGGTTGATATTATTCATGGCAATTCCTGGATATTGGGTCAATGCAATATCATAACTATTCCAGCCATTAAAAGTCGGAGTAACAGAAACTTTCTGCTCAACTAGTCCGGGTGTTGTATTTATCAAATACAAATCAAATATCGAACAATTCGGAGTCCATATATCAATATGAATATAAGACATTGAAGAGGCATTTACAGCGCCGCTGAATTGAACACCTTGATAATTAAAATTCTCATATTTTTTTGTTGCATTACCTGCAATCAACACCTCTGTTACTGTAGTTGATTGCCCCCAATTTGGGAACCAATCTGTTCCAGCCACATTTGCGTAAGCGTTACTGAAAAGTGAAATGTAATCGCTGCTGTTTCTGGCTGAAGGTGTTGGTGCAGCTGTTAATGGCACAGGCATGGTAACAACAAGGTTAGCCGTGATGGAAGCACTTCCATAAATACCATTCGGAGATTGAGTAGCTGTAATTACGGCTGTTCCAACTCCTGTAATAGTAACCGTATTACCACTAACCATAGCTACTGATGTATTGCTGCTTGAATAAGCAAAACTGCCGGAGCTGTTGCTTGTTGGAGCTGTCAAATTAAATGAAGGATCACCCAATACTTTTGCAGGAACTGAAAAATTACTTAGTGTAGGCGTTACCGTATTCTTGCTAAAATAAATATTATCGATATAAAAATCTGCAACAGCTGTTGGTGCATCACCTGCAAACATGAAAGCTGATTTCACCGACCAGTAATCACAATATCTTCCTGATGCTGTGTTTAAAAACTCCGACAAGGGAATACTCACTTCATGCCAGTTGCCATCTCTTACAATACCATATAAATTTGATCCTGCAGGAATGTTTATCCATGACTCGCCATCTCCAGATTTGATACCGAATTTGAATTGTCCGGAATATGAAGTTTTGAAATGGAATTTCAAAGCGCCTGATGTATGACCGGTTAAATTGATATATTTATTGTCGATGCCCATACCAAACCAATTGCCTGCAGCAGCGCGAACAGCCCATACTTTAGAACCTTCATATGGTAAGGCTCCTGCAATAGGCGCCATATTATTCCAGTAATTTAATGTAGTGTTTGTGCCAATGGTAAGCGAATCTGTAACTGATGTCGTTTCAGTAAATACACCGTAATTTCCTGAAGTAAGATTTTGTGTTCCTAAAATCACTTGATCTCCTGCGTTTTGATACACCCTAACATAATCTACTAGCATTTGTGCAGGCATGCTGGCTGTGATTGAAGATGCGTTTAACAATCCTGTATACCCACCTCCGATAGCCATGTTAAGCAATATAAAATGAGGATTGTGAAATTCATCTTTGCTTGATGCAACAGGATTCGAAATATCTAAAGTATAAAATGAAATGCCATCAAGATACATGGTTATACTTTGACTATTCCAGACCATTTTATACAAATGATAATCATTGTTCAAATCAACACTACTATTAATAGAAGAACTGCTATAAGTATAAGCCCCATTATTACTCCAGTGATTGGCACAGGTAACTTGTTTATTGATAATATTAGCCAGTCTTGCAGATTGGTTTCCCATTTCCATGATATCAATCTCTCCAATGCTGGGCCATGTCCCTCCTATTGTACCTAAAGTCCAAAATGCAGGCCACAAGCCATTGGCAAGATTTGGGATTTTGATTCTGGCTTCAACAGTTCCGTATTTAATATGAACTCGCCCTTCTGTTTTTATTCTACCTGAGGTAAATGAACTATTGCCATAGGTTTCATTTCTTGCCTCAATAACCAGATTGCCGTTTTCAATTCTTACATTTTCAGGGCGCGTGGTGTAATTTTCCAATTCTGCATTCCCCCATCCACATAAATTTCTGTCGCAGCCATCTCCAAAATCATAAGTCCAGTAATTTGTATTGAGTGAAGTGGAGTTAAATTCCTCTTGCCAAACTAGCGTTTGTGCGTTACTGTTATTTGCAAAGAGCAGCAAAAAGAAAATTGTGAAAAATAGGATTATATAAAATAACCCATTTGTAGTTTTTGTTCTCATGATTTTTTTTAAATAAAAAGCAACGCTCTCTATTTTAAGCAAAAAGGGCTGCCAGATAAACTGACAGCCCTTTTGCTCATTTTAAAAGACAATTTATTTCTTAATCATCAATTTTAAAGAATTAGAAACAGTTCCTACTGAATACTTCACAGAATACAAACCATTAACTAGTTTGCTATCTGAGATGTTCATATAGATTGAACCATTGTTGTTTTGAGCAGTAAATTGATTTACCACTCTGCCGTACATATCGATAATTTGAACTTTTGCAATAGCAGCAGTCATGATACCAGTTTGTACATTCAAAGTAAAGTTACCATTGTTTGGATTTGGATAAATCTCAGCATTGATAACTTCAGTACCTTTTGCATAAACTGGAGCACCTACTAAGCAAACTTTAGCAACGTTAGTTAATTTCAACGGCTTGTTGGCACCAACACCACAAGCTGAAGTATAACGAACTCTTACGCTATCGCCTGTAACAGCAGCACCGTTGTTTGTAAATTTCAATCTGATATATCTAGCACCGGCACCACTCAACACACCTGAATCCAATGTTGCAGATAATGCAACTGCAGATCCTGTTGGTAATGTCCATGTGTAACCTGTAGCAGCTGCTGCAGTAGCAGAACCTACTGGTAATGCTGGAGCAGTATAACGATATACTCTTGCACCACAAACATCAGAAACCAATGTTGCAGTCAAACTTGCAGGAGCAGCAGGAACAGCAGATGAAGATGCTACGTTAGTTAATGCAGCAACTTTATATGTACTGAATCCACATGTAGATGAGTATCTTACTTTAACTGAATCACCCAAGCCATGTACAGCTGTACTATTAAAGTAACCTGTAATTATGCCTGAAGTGTAAGTACCTGAATCCTTAACAAAAGTAGCACCCAATGTACCATAGAATGACCAATCGTATCCTGTAGCAGCACCTGCAGTAGTAGTAGCAGCAGGCAATACAGCCGGAGCAGTAAAACGATATCTTGGTTGACCACAATTGATGGTACCCAAAGAAGTAACAGTAAGTGTTGCAGGAGCAGCTGGAGTAGTTGCAGAAACTTTAATTCCTTTTGCAGCACTTGCACCACAACCATTTACTGATCTTACAAAAATACTATCAGATACAAATCCAGCTAAGTATTGAACTGTGATTGCTGTATCATTGATACCACCAGCAGTATTCTCATGAGTAACAATCATGTTAGCTCCTGATTTTACTGACCAATCATAAGTAATAGCTGTTGCTACTTTTCTGATTTTGTAAGTAGTACCTGCACCACCTACGATTGAACAAACGGCTGTAACAGCAGCTGGTCCAGTTGTGGCGTTAGCATCAAATGAATTGTAAATTGTACCTGGAGTAACCGCTACAGTTCTTGTTAAAGTAACTACTTTAGCCAAACTTGTATCACAAGCTGATAAGCTGTAAACATTTACAGTTCTTGGATCTGTAGCACTCAAAGTAGTAGTATCAGCAAACAATACTGTGTAAGTAGTATCATTTAATTTCTGAAC
>CANGEW010000045.1 GCA_947452965.1 Chitinophagaceae bacterium
GTTTTAGCCTCTTCATTGAGTTGGATAGGTGCTGCTTTGTATCTTTCTGCGAAGTCGGTAGCAAATTTTCTAAATAGAAGAACAATGTCATCTTTTCTGTCTCTTAATGCAGGAACTCTAATAGGAACAGTATTTAATCGGTAGTACAAGTCTTCTCTAAATTTTCCTTTTTGAGTGTACTCCAATAGCTCTTTGTTGGTGGCAGCAATAACGCGTACATCGGTTTTTTGTACTTTACTGCTTCCTACCCGAATGTATTCACCGGTTTCGAGTACACGCAGCAATCTTGCTTGGGTGCCTAAAGGCATTTCTCCAATTTCATCTAAAAAAATGGTACCACCATTTACTGTTTCAAAATATCCTTTTCTGCTTTCGACTGCTCCTGTAAAAGATCCTTTCTCATGTCCGAATAGTTCTGAATCGATTGTGCCCTCCGGAATGGCTCCGCAGTTTACCGCAATAAATGCGTTGTGTTTACGGGCTGATAATGAATGGATGATTTGAGAAAAAACCTCTTTACCTACACCGCTTTCTCCATTAATCAATACGCTTAGATCAGTATTGGCAACTTGAGAAGCCACATTGATAGCGTGATTTAATGCTGGCGCATTACCAATAATTCCAAATCTGTTTTTAATTAACTGTAAATCCATCGTCTATTCAATTATGTTACCAATTAGGGTTCCGGCGGTGCATTCATGCACTTTAACAAAAACATAGTCTCCTTTGTTGAAATGCAATTTTGGAAAAACGACTACTTTGTTTTGGTCATTTCTTCCGTAAAATTCATTTTCATTTTTTTTAGATAGGCCTTCAATTAAGACTTTAAATGTTTTTCCAACTTCTTTTTGCATGCTTTCCAATGAATGAATTCTATGAAGTGCAACCATTTCTTGTAATCTGCGTTTTTTTACATCTAACGGAACATCGTCTTTGAATCTTCTGGCGGCCAATGTTCCCGGACGTTCGGAATAGAAATACATGTACGCTAAATCATACTTACAATATTCCATTAGGCTCATAGACTCTTGGTGGTCTTCTTCTGTTTCGGTACAAAATCCGGTAATCATATCGGTTGAGAGTCCGCAGTCTGGTAAAATTTCTTTAATGCGATTGACTTTGGCGATATACCATTCTCTGCTGTAGGTTCTATTCATCATTTGCAACATTCTGGTACTGCCGCTTTGAACAGGGAGATGAATGTAGTTACAAATGTTTTCATGCCTTTTCATGGTAAATAGTACATCATCTGTGATGTCTTTTGGGTGAGAGGTGGAGAACCTGACCCGTAATAAGGGTGATATCAATGCAACTTTTTCTAATAAATCTGCAAAGCTAACCACACTGTTATCTTCGTTATTGATCCAATGGTAACTATCTACATTTTGGCCTAACAAAGTAATTTCTCTATATCCATCACGAAAAAGGGCTTCGCATTCTGCAATAATACTAAAGGCGCTTCTGCTTCTTTCTCTACCTCGTGTAAATGGCACTACGCAAAATGAGCACATGTTATTGCATCCGCGCATGATGCTTACAAAGGCATTGATGCCGTTGCTATTTAGTCTAATTGGAGAAATGTCTGCATAGGTTTCGTCTCTGCTCAATAGTACATTTACTGCTTTTTGTCCAGTTTCTGCTTCCAGAATTAGGTCTGGTAAAGTTCTGTATGCATCTGGTCCAACAACGATGTCAACCAGTTTCTCTTCTTCAAGTAAGTTGGCTTTTAGTCTTTCAGCCATGCAACCAAGAATGCCTATAATTAAATGGGGCTTTTCCTTTTTGAGTTGTTTGAATTCTGTAAGGCGTTTTCTGATTCTTTCTTCTGCTTTTTCACGAATAGAGCAGGTGTTGATTAGAATCACATCGGCATTTTCTAAAACAGGTGTTGCTCCGATTTTCTCTTTATGTAATATAGAGGCCACTACTTCGCTATCGGCAAAATTCATGGCACATCCGTAGCTTTCGATATAGAAATGTTTATCGAAGATTTCATTGGTTATTGATGGAGCAAAGGCTTCTCCTTGCCTTTCTTCGTCATGAGTTTTATCAGCCAGTAAAGTCTCCATTTGCATCAAAAATTTTGAATTGCAAAGATATAAAAATTAAGCATAAGAGTGACAGGATGGCAGACTAATCTTCGTCAGGGAGGAGCTTAAAAGTTTAAGAGGTTCAATAGGTTTGGTGTTTCAATGGTTCAATGATTCAGAGGTTTGATGTTCCAAAGGTTCCGATATTCGACCTCTCGAACGCCTGAAACCTTTTGATTTTTTTAAATCTTTCAAACTAATCAATTTATATTTTTATTTTTAACCAGCTGTTTTTCAATTGTTTTATCCAGTTAGATTCAAATTCTTGTTTAGTTAAAACAGTGTTATCAAAGAAATGAGAGTGTTCGTTAATGAGGTTGTTTTGGATGGAAGAGGAAACTTCAGCTAAAGCAATTTGCATCAATTCTTCGTTTTTCAAAAACAAGAGTAGTTGTCTGTCAAACAGCGATATCTTGTATTTTTCTTCGATGGATTTTACTAATCTTACTGAGCTGTCTTTACTGCAACCACTTACCATAAAATCCGTTTCATCAGCCATAAAAACAATAAATCGGTCAAAAAAAACACTTGCAAAACCTTTTACTTTATCACCATGGGTGGTCCATTGATCAACGAAATGATCCAATAATTCTTTGATTTCGATATTCTCTTTTGGTGAAAATGCTCTGTCGGCCTGATAGATCCACACCCTGGAATTGGGATGTAAATTGCTTGGGATTTGGGAATTGACCGTATTTTGAAATATTAATATACTCATGGGTACCATTTAAATGGTGTTGTTTCAGTTATGATTCCTGCATAGACAATGCCACTAGTTCGGCAATATCCAATACCTGAACTTCCTCTTCTTTTTCTTTGTTTTTTACTCCATCTGTTAGCATCGTATTGCAAAACGGACAAGCAGCTGCAATCACCTTGGCGCCTGTTGCAAGGGCTTCATCGCTTCTTTCAATATTAATTCTAACATCGCCTTTTTCTTCTTCTTTAAACATTTGTGCTCCGCCGGCGCCACAACAAAGACCATTACTTTTGCATCGTTTCATTTCAATAAGAGCTACATCCATTGCTTCCAAAACTCTTCTCGGAGCTTCATATATGTTATTGGCTCTGCCTAAATAACAACTATCATGATAAGTGATTTTTTTTCCTTTAAATTGACCCTCTTCACGCATCTTTATTTTCCCTTCATCAATTAGCTGTTGCAAAAAAGTGGCATGATGAATTACCTCGTAATTGCCTCCAAGAACCGGATATTCGTTTTTTAATACATTGAAACAGTGTGGACAAGCGGTAACAATTTTTTTGATGTCGTACCCATTCAAGATTTGAATATTTTGATAGGCCATCATCTGAAACATAAATTCATTTCCTGCTCTTCTGGCTGGGTCGCCTGTGCACATTTCTTCTTTTCCTAAAATGGCATATTTTATCTTTAATTTATCTAAAATAGTTACAAATGCTTTGGTGATTTTTTGGGCTCTTTGATCAAAGCTTCCTGCGCATCCAACCCAAAATAAAACCTCTGGCTTTTCGCCTGTTGCAATAAACTCAGCCATTGTAGGTACATGCATATGATTTTTTTTGATAGGGTGTATAAAGTTATAGTTCTGTTGCCCATTTGTCTCGGTCATCCGGACTTAATTTCCATGGGGCAAAATTATTTTCAATATTGCCAAATAGTGCATTCCATTCTTGAGGAGCATTACTATCTTCCATTATTAAACTCCTTCTTAATTCTATAATGATGTCAAGAGGATTAATACTCACTGGACACTCTTGCACACAAGCATTACAGGTAGTACACGCACGTAATTCCTCGATTGTGATATAATGATTTACTAAAGTTTTACCGTCATCTATCCATGTTCCATTTTTTTTGATGGATTGTCCCACTTCTTCCAGTCTGTCTCTAGTGTCCATCATGATTTTTCTAGGACTTAATAATTTCCCGGTTTGATTGGCAGGGCAGGCGCTACTGCATCGACCACATTCGGTACAGCTATATGCGTCTAATAAACTTTTCCAACTTAAATCCATTACATCTTTGGCGCCAAATTTCATAGGTTGTGCCTCTCCGGTAGGAGCTAACTCTGGTTGCATCATGTATGTTACTTCATTTTGCACATGTTTCATATTCTGCATTGTTCCCATGGGTTGAAGCCTAGCATAATAGGCGTTAGGAAAAGCAAGGAGGATATGTAAATGTTTGCTATATGGCAAGTAATTTAAAAAAGCAAAAATTCCAAGAATGTGTATCCACCAGCAAGTTCTTTCAATGAAAATCAACTTTGTTTCAGAATAACCTTGAAAAAAGCTGGTAATATGTTGTGAAATGATAAAGGGTTGCGTAGAGTGGTAATGGTTAGGTACGATATTTTGTAGCACTTGATCCGTGGCATTCATGATCAAAAAGAGACTCATTAAAATAATTTCTGTAATCAATATAATATTTGCATCACTTTTAGGCCAGCCCTGCAGATCCTTACTCACGAATCTTTTTACTCTTACGATATTTCTTCTTGCTAAAAAAACAATGCATACTATAATTACGCCGAAGGCCAGTATTTCAAAGAAGTTGATGAGCCAGCTGTAGTAATTACCTAAAGGAGTCAGAAAAATTCTATGGGAGCCAAGGATACCATCTAGTATAATTTCAATGACTTCCACATTGATGATAATAAAGCCAGCATAAATGATGAGGTGCATAACAGCAACTGTAGGATTTCGGAACATTTTCTTTTGTCCTAATGCCAATAAAAATAGGTTCTTCCATCTTAATCCTGGATTATCGGAAAGGTCCTCGTCTCTTCCTAAAAGTATATTTTTTTTAATTTGTATAATGTTCTTAGAAAATAACCAAATAGAGAAGCCACTTAGTAATAAAAATGCGACTTGTTGTATATATTGCATGACAAACAAATTGTAGTAGCTAAGGTAAATGATTTGTTGTTTACTAAAACATATTTTCTGGATTTTCAACATTCAAATAAAAGCTTTATGATACTAAACAAAGACACCGCATCTAAAAAAATCAGGAGAATGGCGCTGGAAATAGCGGAAAAAAACTTTGATAAAGATCATTTAATTCTCATAGGCATTAAAGAAAACGGGGTAGTAATTGCCAGGAAGGTTGCTGAATATCTCAAAGAGGTTTTTCAAGGAACTCTTCAGTTGGTTGAGTTGTCATTAGACAAAAAAAAGCCAACGGATATTGCCTTGCATGAAACAGTTGAATTCAATGGCAAATCGGTTATTATAATTGATGATGTTGCGAATAGCGGCAAAACGATTTTATATGCATTGAAGCCGATATTATATCAGTTTCCTGCCCAAATTGAAACTTTGGTTCTAGTGGAAAGAACCCATAAAAAATTTCCTATCGCTATTGATTATGTTGGTATGTCTGTATCCACCACACTTCAACAGAATATCATTGTTTCGGTAAAAGATAATGAAGTTGAGATGGCATATATTTCTGAATAGAGACTATCAAAAATGAAGCCAATTCCATTTTATATTACCATTCGAATATTCTAAAGAGGGGGTGGGGAATTTTAAAGAGTTCAATACAAAAAAAGTGGTTTTTAGCCATTTCTTTTTTGTTGGAATTTTCGTCAGATCTATATCTGGAGCAAGATACCATTGACGGAATCTTGGAATATTAGTTCTGTCGTAGGTTATGCCGGTATTTTTATCAGTCCAAATATTCTCTCTCGCACCTAGTAGCCCTTCTGCTCCAGTTCCAACAGCAATCATTAACCATTTTGGTAATTTTGATTTTGGTAAAAAAGAACTCAGATTGAAACTTAGCCAATAGGTTTGACCATTATAATCTTTGAGTGAGCGTTCTGCAATATTATTGCCGAATAATTTTTGCGTTCTTGAATTGATAATGGGTTCGTCATAATTTTTTTCATGAAAAGAAGTTTTGAATTGAATCCTTTGTTCATTCCATAATAGTTCTTGAGAAATCAATAGTCCGCTTCCCAATACATTAGAGCCCATATCGCCCCAGCTCCATCCCCATTCGGAACTAAATCCATCAAGGGTTTCAATTACTGTTTGATAAGTGGTACCTGTCAATCCTCCAATCCAAATGCTTTTCTTCCGACTTAATCCGGCTTTCCTCCACATTTCGATACTAAACCTTCCCATTGTGTAAGAACTATAGGCATGTCCGATTTTATCTATTTGAAGCCATTCTTCGTTGTCGTCAAAAGTGTGAAAATTAGATTGTGGATAGTCTTTATACCAAGCGCTATATAAACCAATCATACTTCCTCCGTAAATGCTTGCATTAACAATAGCAACTTTTTTTAGTAGATTTTTGTTTGTGTGATGATATGAAATAGAATCTACCTGTCCATAAATATTCGAAGACGTAGTAATCAAGGTAGTAAGTAATATAAAAAAAACAGCTTTAATTGAGTTTTTTCTTCTATTTATTGAAATAGTAATCATTCAACAAAAATAATAGTAATCTGATTGATTACGTTACGAATGCTATAAATTTGACACTCTTAATAGATTTATATGGAACAAAAGATTGCGGCTACAATTGAAACTTGGCTTCAAGGTAATTATGATGAGGTTACAAAAGAAGGGATTAGGCAAATGCAGGCTAATCATCCTGATGATTTGATGGATGCCTTTTATAAAAACCTGGAATTTGGCACGGGTGGCTTGAGAGGTATAATGGGCATTGGTACCAATCGTATGAATAAGTACACTGTGGGCATGGCTACACAAGGGTTTGCCAACTATTTAAAAAAATGTTTTGAGGGGGAAATTAGTGTAGCGATTGGTCATGATTGTAGAAATAATAGCAGAGATTTTGCTGAAATTACAGCCAACGTATTTGCTGCAAATGGGATCAAAGTGTTTTTGTTTGAAAGTCTACGACCTACGCCCGAATTGAGTTTTACCATTCGAAATTTACATTGTAAAGCTGGAGTGGTTTGTACAGCAAGTCATAATCCTAAAGAATACAATGGTTATAAAGCATATTGGGATGATGGTGCTCAGTTGGTTCCACCACATGATAAGAATGTAATTGCAGAAGTTGAAAAAATTGCATCAGTAGATGATGTAAAATGGAGTGGAGGAGAAGAGCATATTACAATTATTGGAAAGGAGATGGATGAATTATATCTCAACATGGTGAAAGGCTTAAGCATCTTTCCTGATGTATGTAAAGTGCAACATGATTTGAAAATTGTATATACACCTATTCATGGTTCTGGCATTATGCTTGTGCCGCAAGCTCTGAGCAAGCTGGGTTTTGACAATGTGCATATAGTGGAAGAACAAAAAAATCCTGATGGCAATTTTCCTACAGTCATTTATCCCAATCCAGAAGAAACAGAAACCATGAGTATTGGTTTGGCTAAAGCAAAAGAGTTAAATGCCGATATACTATTAGGAACAGATCCAGATGCTGATCGTGTGGGCGTGGGTGTTAAAAATCATAAAGGAGAATGGGTTTTATTGAACGGAAATCAAACGGCTTTGTTGGTATTTAATTACATGATTGAAGCCAGAAAAGCAAAAGGAATTGCTATGCCAAATGATATGGTAATCAAAACCATTGTCACTACAGATTTGATTGA
>CANGEW010000046.1 GCA_947452965.1 Chitinophagaceae bacterium
TATTACTTACTGACAATCTGGTCCATTTATCAAGAAAAAATTCTAATTCTTCCTTTGTAGCGCAGTCGTGATAAATATAGTCACAGTAATTTCTCTTTTCTAACAAATCCAAAATTGGCAGTACAGTTGATTTGTCCTTAATATCGTGGTGATTCCAAAGCCCTTCAAGACAATAAATGCCTTTTTTACTATTTCTAATTGCCATTTAAGTGTGATTATTTTAAACAAATAAAGCAAATAAATTCAAATAAATAAAAAAACTCCTCCAATAGATTGAGGTCTGTTTTTATACTTTTGAGTTATGGTTGCGATAGGCTAAAATATTTAGTTTTTTCTAAAAAAATTGATGTATTTTTCACCTTAATTTTAGTTGTTAACAACAGTCATTTAATCTTTTGAACTTATTAGTTTTGTAAACTATGAAATTGCAATTCTCAGGACATGAATCATTTATTTGTAAGCACTTCTGGCTAAAGAAGGGATACGATTATATTGTAAAAAATAATGACTTTAATAGTGAATCAGCAGTGATTGGGTTGGGCGTAGGTAAAAACATGGTAACTTCTATAAACTACTGGTTGAAGTCATTCGGAATCCTTGATTCAAATAACTTAAGAACAGAACTTGCTGATAAAATATTTGATGAGATAAAAGGATATGATCCCTATATTGAAAATCTAGCCACAGTTTGGTTACTACATTTTTCATTAATCAAAACAAATAAAGCTTCTGTTTATAGCATGTTCTTTAATGAATTTAGAAAAGGAAGGACAGATTTTACTAAAGAACAATTTCTATCTTATATAAAAAGGATGTTAGAAGGAGAGGGACAAAAAAATGTAAACGTTAATACAATCAATAATGATATAAGTGTTTTTATAAGAAATTATTTAAAGCCATCTTTCAAAGAAACTAAAATAGATATTGAAGAAGATTTTTCAAGCCTTATGATTGACCTTGATTTGATGAAATCATACAAAGCTGAAAATGCTGAAGGGAAAATTGTAGAGTGGTATAAAGTTGAGAATTCTCTTCAGGTTGATTTACCCCCGGAAGTTGTTTTGTTCTCCATATTAGACAATGAAGCATACGGTAAATCGATATCGTTTAAAGAATTATTGGTGGGACCAAATTCGCCAGGAAATATTTTTGCTTTAAATGAAGAAGGATTGTATCAAAAATTAGATACAATAGTTAAAAAAATAAAAGGGTTAACATATACAGAGACTGCAGGTATTCGTGAGCTGCAAATTAAATCATCAATAACCAAGTGGGATATATTAAATGGCTACTATAAAGGGTAATTTTTCTCCGTCGGTAAACATTGTTAGAGATAAAAAAAATGACTTTAACTATATACCAACTTTAAATGCAAAAAATGCATTTAATACTATTTTGTCAGACACCAAGTCTGGAGCAAGATCACATGTATTAATTGGATCTTATGGTACTGGTAAATCTTCATTTTTATTAGCGCTTCAACAAACTATTGAAGGCACAAAAAACCACTTCAATTTATCTGCAAAAACAAATGCCACTCAATACGAGTTTATAAACATCGTCGGTGAGTATACTTCATTCGAAAATTATTTCATTAAGTTATATAAGCTTGATAAAAACGCTTCTACAACCGATATTATAAAAGCTATAGATAAACATTATAAAGCCAATGTTAAGAAAGGGTTTGGTATTGCGATATTAGTAGATGAGTTTGGAAAGTTTTTAGAATTTGCAGCTAAGAATAACCCAGAATCTGAATTGTATTTTATACAACAACTAGCAGAGTGGGCAAATGATATCAATAAAGATACTTTGTTTGTAAGTACACTTCATCAGGATTTTAGTGCTTATGCTTTGCAGTTAAGTAAATTACAAAAACAAGAGTGGGATAAGGTAAAAGGAAGAATTAAAGATATTCCATTCAATGAGCCAGTAGAACAATTATTACACCTAGCGGCTGAAAGAATTCATCAGAAATTTTCTGACGTTGCAGTAGATAAAAACTTCGAAAAGTTATTTGATGTAATTGCAAAAGCAAATGCATTTCCATTAAAGGATTATTTCGAAAAGGACTTTGCCAAAAAACTCTTCCCATTCGATATTTTATCAGCTGCAGTTTTGACTTTAGCGCTACAAAAATATGGACAAAATGAAAGAAGTTTATTTTCCTTTATTGAATCAAAGGATTATTTAAGCATCAATGAATTTGATGTAAAGAAAAATAATTATTATAGCGTTCCAAGAGTTTACGATTATTTAATAAATGGGTATTATTCATTTTTAACTACAAAGTATAATCCTGACTATACCCAATGGTCTGCTATTAGAAGATCTATTGAAAGAATTGAAGGTCTGTTTAAAGATTATGCCACACAAAAACAAGCAGAAGATATTTTAAAATTAATAGGCTTATTGAATGTTTTCGCAACCGGCTCAGCTAAACTTGATCCCTCTTTTTATAAAAATTATTCAAAGCTATGCTTAGGAATAAATAATGCAGATACAATAATTGAAGAGCTCGAGAAAAAGAAAATTATTAGATATGTAAATCATAGTTTAAAATATATTTTATTTGAAGGAACAGATTTAGATATTGAAATAGCAATCGATGACGCTGGGCGTCTTGTAGAAAAAGTAAGTAATGTAGTTGCATCTTTAAACCAGCATTTTGAATTTCCATTTATTTCTGCTAAGAATGCTTATTACAAAAAAGGAACACCCAGATTTTTCCAATTTAAATTAACAGAAAAACCTCTTGAGGCAATTCCGGAGAGAGAAATTGACGGGTTCATAAATTTAATTTTTACCGAAGAAACAACAGCAAATAAAAAAATACAAGAATTCTCAGCTCAATGTGATGAAGCTATTTTATTTGGGTATTACAAAAATACATCTGATATAAAAGAAATTCTTTTTGATATTCAAAAGGTAAGCAAGGTTAAAGAAAATAATTTAGATGATAAAGTTGCCACAAGAGAATTAGATTCTATTTTGTCGCATTATATCCAACTGCTTAATCACCAGGTATTAGGCAATATGTATTCAGATAATGGCAATATTATATGGTACTTCAAAGGAGAGAAATTAAAAATTACTGACAGGCAAAAATTCAATCAAACACTTTCTGAAATCTGTGAAAAAGTGTATAGCGGCACACCAATTTTTAAAAATGAATTGGTTAATAAAACCAAATTTTCAGGACAAGTTGCAGTTGCTCGAAAAAAACTCATCGACAGATTAATGTTCAATCTCGATGAACAAAATATTGGATTCGAAGTAACAGAGTTTCCACCAGAAAAATCTATCTACTTAACATTGTTAAGAGAAACGGGACTTCATAAAATAAAATCTGGAGTAGGTGTTTTAAATAAGCCAGATAATTCTTCTTATGACGATTTATGGAACATGGGAATAGCTTTCTTAAATTCATCAAAAGGAAAAGATAGAAACTTGTCTGATTTTATCTCAATTTTATCACAAAAGCCATTTAAGCTTAAGCAAGGATTTTTAGATTATTGGGTCCCCATATTTTTATTAGCAAAGAGAGATGAGTTTGCCTTGTTTGATGGCAGCAACTACATACCAGAATTAAATAGTGATATTTTAGACTTAGTAAACAAGCGCCCAAGCTTATTTAATATTAAAGCATTTGATGTTTCGGGAGTAAAATTGGATTTGTTCAATAGATACCGTGTCTTTTTAAATCAAGCAGAGAATCAAAAGCCCAACAACAAAATTTTCATACAAACAATAAAGCCTTTTCTTACTTTTTATAGAGACTTGCCTGAATACGCAAAAAAAACTAATAGGCTTAAAGCAAAAACGCTTGCACTAAGAAAAGTTATTGCTTCAGCTAAGGACCCAGAAAAAGCCTTTTTTGAAGATTTTCCAATTGCGCTTGGATATAGCAATCAAGAGATTCAAGAGAATCCGAAACAAGTAGAAACCTTTATTAATCATATGCAAGCTTCAATTAGAGAAATGAGGACTTGTTATGATGAACTGATTGATAGATTTGAAAGATATTTTATAAAAGAGGTTCTTGGAATAAAAGCGAAATTCCCAGAGTATAAAAATGAAATAAAGAAGCGCTACAAAACACTTAAAACGCACTTATTACAACCTAATCAAAAAACCGTTTACACAAGATTACAATCCGAATTAGATGACAGAAAAACTTGGCTTAGTTCTATTGCACAATCTTGTGTAGGGAAACCATTAACCAACTTGTTAGATGAGGACGAAGCGTTGCTTTATGAAAAAGTTAGAGAGCTGATGTTTGAGTTAGACAATCTTACTGAAATAAGCAATATTGAAATTGATGAAAAAAATGAAGAGGTGCTAAATTTACAAATTACATCATTCAACCAGGGGCTAAATAAACAAACAATTCGAATCTCGAAAGAAAAAAATAAAGAGGTAGAAGATCATATTAAGAAAATAAAAACTAATTTGGGGAAAGACAAAAAGTTGAATATCACTATTCTAACCAAGCTATTGCAAGAACTGATAAATAATGAGTAAAAAAACAAGACATGTATTGGGGATTTCTGGAGGTAAAGACAGTGCTGCTTTAGCTATCTACTTACGTAATAAATATCCCGAGTTAGATATAGAATACTACACTTGTGATACAGGTAAAGAGTTATCAGAAACTTACGAGCTGATTGATAAGCTAGAGGTTTATCTGGGAAAAAAAATTACGAGGTTAATGGCTGCGGAAGATAGCTCTCAAGATCCTTTTGATCATTTCTATAATATTTATGGGCGCTATTTACCCTCATCAAGTTCGAGATGGTGCACAAAAAAATTAAAACTTGATCCCTTTGAAGAGTTTGTTGGAACAGAACCAGTAATATCCTATGTTGGAATAAGAGGGGATGAAGACAGAGAAGGGTATATTTCTAAGAAAACAAATATTCAATCCATTTTCCCTTTTAGAAAGTCTATCTGGAGTGAGGATGTAATAACAAAACTGCTTAAAAACGAAAACATTCCTGCAGTAATAGAAATTTATAATTTTTTATTTAAGGACAAGGATTTAAATAGGATAATTGAAATTGTAAATCAACCTGTTTCTACACGATTCACCATCCAGCAAAAACTAAACTTATTATTAGACCAAGATATTAAATCATTTAATGCTGTTGTTTTTGAATATTTAAAACTGACAGATTATCCTTTAGGTAAAGAAAGCTATTTCCCATTAATAGATAATGATGAAATTTTGGTAAGAGATGATATTTTTAAACTATTGCGTGAGAGTGGTGTTGGCGTACCGGCATACTACGAAAAAATGGAGTTTGAAATAGACGGTAAAAAAGGCGAGTATGCAAGAAGTCGTTCGGGTTGTTATTTCTGCTTCTTTCAACAAAAAATAGAATGGGTGTGGTTATACGAACAGCATCCCGATTTGTTTGAAAAAGCAAAAGAGTACGAAAATTTAAAAGATGGTTTCACTTGGAATCAGAATGAAAGTTTAGAGACATTGAGTACAACGGAAAGAATTGAATCAATTAAAAGAGAATTTGTAAATAGAACCAATAAATCAAAAACTAAATCACCTTACTTAATCGATATTTTAGATGATACAGAGGAAGAAGGGTGCGCTAGTTGTTTTATATAAATTATGCCATTAAATGATATTTGGAGAAAATTAAACTCTCAATTTGCAGAAGCAGAAATGGGTTTTTATACTATGGAAACTTTTGGCAAAGTCCCTACTAAACCAGGGGTATATGCATGGTTTTATCCCTTAAGGATTCATACAAAAGACATTGATGAATACGTTAAAACAATAAATTTGATTTTAGATTACGATTCAACATCCTTAGGCAACCCTGAATCTATAAAAGATTTGAAATTCAATTGGGATATACTTTCAATAAAAGCAACAATGAGTACAAAACCAGTTGATCTTACATCATATAAGTTAACATGGAATAATATTTGCTCTGATGATAGCAATTTTAAGAAATTAACCGAAACAATGATGAGGGCAAGTCTTTTTTTACCACCATTATATGTAGGAAAGGCCACGAATTTAAACACAAGGTGTCAACAACATATAAAGGGTGTAGGTTCAAAAGATGTGAATGACTTTCATAATAGATTTCAAGATTATTCCTTAAAAAATAAGTTACCAATAAAAAAAATTTCAGATTTACTTTTTGTATGTCTTAAAACCAATGAATCCAATGAAGAAAGCAATAGAACTGAAGAACTTGTAGAGGCATTACTTAAAAATTTTTCTAAACCTAAATATTCAAAACAATAATTATGAATTTACCTGAACAATCTATTGTATCGTATAATCAAAAAAAATTCGGCATCTATGGTGAATTGGGTGAGGGCGCTAATTCTAAAATAAGATTTTTAGAAACCGTAATAACTTGGGATGAATTAGACAAGATAAAATTAATTTCTAACATTAAGGGAAGTGAGTCTTGGGATGTTAGAGATTTGTTTCAAAGAGATGTTGATACAGAAAGAGTTGCCAATGATTTAGTTCCATATTTAGAGGACCCAACGAAAATTAAATATTTTAGCCCTATAACATTGATTTTATTACCTATGGGTGATGACAGAAAGGAAATCATTCAAGAGGTAAACTTTATTGAACCAAATCTAACAGCAAATGCACAAAATGGCCAAATAGAGATTGAATATGAAAATGAAGGCTTTTTTAAATTTTCAATATTTAAGTATCCACAACCCA
>CANGEW010000047.1 GCA_947452965.1 Chitinophagaceae bacterium
AAAAAAAACGTTCTTTTATGCTTAAAATACAACATTATAGTGTGTTTTACTGCTATCGTAGTTTTACTATTTCACTATTCACCTATTGTTCTCATTTTTTAATAAACCCAAGTTTACAGTGCAAATAATCTTAAACCACAAAAATTATTAACATGCACGCTTTAGTATTATCAATGCTTTACTTTTTCTTCAGATAGAATGTGTGGTCAAGTAAATTTTGATTTTGGAAAACACTTGTTTATTTTTGACGAAATAACATTTTTCTGAAAATATTATTAAATATTACTTTATTATCTGAAATTCTCCCTTTAATATTTTGTATTTTTTATTTTAAAAAAATCGATACAAAATCTTTAAAGGTTTTTTTTATATATTCAATCCTTCAGTCTTTTTTTAGTGCTTGGTGTATCTATGTATTCTACTATTTGGAATCATATGGTAATTACATGCTCATATTAAGAGTTCATTTAGTTATTGAATATTTAATAGTTGGTCTTTTTTTTCATTTCATTATAAAAAACAAGATAATTAAGGCTTTAATTATTTTTACAGTTTTACCATTTATATTCTATACTTATTTTGATTATATGAAATTTGGCAATAAGTTATTTGGGACTTTGCCAACATTAATTGAGTTCATTTTTTTTATTCTTATAATAATTGTTTATTTCTTTGAAAAAATGAAAACTATTTCAGTTGCTTCTTCTTTCTCTCTCAATAGTATTCATTTTTGGATTTCAGTAGGCCTTTTTTTATATTTTACTGGCAACTTCTTCTATTTTCTGTTTGTTGAAAATTCAAAACATGCAAATCAATCTTTAAAGGATCAGTTAAATATCATTTATAGCTCAGTAACTATTATTAAAAATATTATTTTGGGATTAGCTTTTGTAAATAATCAGAATGATGAATATAATAAGGCTTCTATCGATTTTCCGGGAGATAGTAGTTGGGATCCTGTTCATCAACAAATTAAAACGTAGTTGATTTATGTATATTTTACAAGCGGACACAAGTGGTATTTCGAGCTTAATGTTATTAGGTACATTAGGGATGCTTATTTTAGCGGTTGGCATTATAGCGTTTGTGATTTTTCATCAAAGAAAAGTCATTCGTTACCAGATGGAAATGAAAAAACTTGAAGCCGAAAAGCAACAAACTTTGTTAAATGCTTCTATTCGTTTTCAAGAAGAAGAAAGACAACGAATTGCAGCTGATCTGCACGATGACGCGGGTCCTTTACTGGCAACGGCTAGATTGTACTTAAATGAAAATTTAGTCAACCAAGAAAAAGCACAACAATTACAAAGTATCATCAGTGCTAAACAAATTATTGATGATGCGATTGCATTGATTAGAAACATTAGTCATAGTTTGATGCCACCTACACTAAAAAACTTTGGTTTAGAAAGTGCCACTACTGATTTGTTTCAAAAAATAAGCGGCAGTGGGGTTATTAATGCAAGTGCTAGATTTCATGATTATAGAGAGCGTTTAAAAGTTGAACAAGAATTGCTAGTATTTAGAATTGTTCAAGAGTTAGTCAATAATATTCTTAAGCATAGTAATGCAGGGTTTATACACCTAACTCAAAATTGTTCTGGTAATAAACTTTACTTGAGAATTCATCACGATGGTAAAGGAATTACACAAGCAGATTTTGACAAATTAAATGAAAGTGCGCAAGGTTTAGGATTAAAAAATATTGCTAGTAGAATTAATGTAGTAAATGGCAGGATTTTCTTTGAAATAGATCCAAGTCAGACCTATTACAAAATAACAATAGAAGTGCCGAGAGAACAAAAGTTTTAATCTTTTATATTTCTTCCGATTTCCCTTATGAATGAAACGCTCCCCATAAAAGTGGCCATTGCTGATGATCACAAAATCTTCAGAAAGGGTGTCATCCTTTCGATGCGTCAATATACCAACATTAAATTTGTGATGGAGGCAGATAATGGGGAAGATCTACTTGCTAAAATTCCGGAAGCATCACCCGATGTTATCTTATGTGATTTAAAAATGCCCATTAAAGATGGGATTGATGCTACTAAAGCAATCACTAAAAATTTCCCTGGAATTAGAGTGATTATACTAACTATGTATGAAGATGAACGTTTTGTAGGGCATCTTATGGATTGTGGGGCAGCGGGTTATTTATTAAAAAGCACGGATCCTGCAGAAATAAAAAAAGCCATTGTTGATGTAGTGCGCACTGGTTTTTATTTAAATCCTTTTGTGAATAAAGTACTCATCAAAAAAAATTATTCCAAACAAAAATTTAATCCTAATCTAAATTCAGAAATTGTATTAAGCGACAGAGAAAAAGAAGTACTTACGCTTGTGTGCATGGAATTCACTGCTGCTGAAATCTCCTCCAAAATGGATATTAGTCCAAGAACGGTAGAGGCAATAAAAGACAGATTAATGGAAAGATTTGGAGTAAAAAACTCAGTAGGGCTGGTTTTTTATGCAATGAAAAATCAATTGATTGAATAATGATTGATTAAAATAGTCCAAATAAAGTAGAGTCAATCTTTGTGATGATTTTTCCTAAGTCCTCTTCATTTTCTCCAAATTTATTCGTGTCGGCATCAATGACTAATACTGCTCCATCTTTGTAATTGTCTATCCAGTTATTATAAAGATCGTTTAGCTTTTTTAAATAGTCCAGGCGGATATTTTCTTCATACTCTCTTCCCCTTTTTTGAATTTGTCCAACTAATGTAGGGACAGATGCCTTCAAATAAATCAATAAATCCGGAGGTTGAACCATTGATTTCAATGTTTCAAAAAAACGGTAATAGTTTTCAAAATCTCTTTTTCCCATGAGTCCCATATCATGAAGGTTGGGAGCAAAAATATTGGCATCTTCAAAAATCGTTCTATCCTGAATAACGGTTTCGGTTCCACGTTGTATTTCTAATAATTGATTCAATCGGCTATTTAGAAAAAATATTTGTAAGTTAAAGCTCCAGCGAGGCATATCCTCATAAAAATCATTCAAGTATGGATTATGGTCCACATCTTCAAATTGAGGAATCCATTTATAATGTTTACTTAATAATTCAGTGAGTGTGGTTTTGCCAGCCCCGATATTTCCGGCAACTGCAATGTGTTTTGGTTTTTTTGACTTGGCCATGGTAATAGAACGATATTTCTTTGCTACGAAAGTATTGAATAAATACTCAGAATGTTTCTTTTTTTGTAGATGTTTAAAAATAATTTAATCCCATTGCTTTTCTCACCAATTCCATTGTTTTTTGGGCGCTTTCCCGGGATTTTTGGGCGCCTTTTTTCATGACTTCTACTAAATATTCGTCATTTGCCAGGATGTCATTGGTTTTTTGTCGAATTGGAGAGATAAAATTTACCATGTCTTCACCCAATTGTTTTTTTAAGTCACCATATCGAATAGTGCATTGGTTGTAATCCTCTTCAAATTTACGAATCACATCATCTGAGCAAACCAGCTTCATCAACATGAAAATATTTTCGATATAATCTGGCTTTGGGGCATTCATTTCAGTTGGGCCACTATCAGTTTTGGCTTTCATTACTTTTTTTCTGATGGTATCGTCATCATCAGCAAAATATAAAGTGGCCATATTGTTTTCACTTTTGCTCATTTTGCCCGACCCGTCTAATCCGGGTACTTTTATTAATTCTTGTTGATAATTGAACGCATGTGGCTCTGGAAAAATATTACCGTATCTGTGATTGAATCGAACCACAAAGTTTCTTGCCATTTCAAGATGCTGTTCCTGATCTTTTCCAACCGGAACTAAGCTAGCTCTGTGCAAAATGATATCGGCTGTTTGCAATACTGGGTAGGTAAGCAGACCTGCATTTACGTTTTCTGGATGCTGGCGTGCTTTGTCTTTGAATGTAACTGTTTTCTCCAACTCGCCTTTATAAGCAAGCATATTTAAATAAAGGTATAGCTCTGAAGTTTCGTATACATGACTCTGGCAAAAAAATGTAGCTTTTTCTGGATCTAATCCACAGGCAATATTTTCGGCTAATACTCTTCTAACATTTGATTTCAAAGTTTGAGTATCTGGATGGGTTGTCAAAGAGTGCAAATCAGCAATCATAAAATAACATTCGAATTCTTCTTGCATCTTAACATAATTTCTAATGGCTCCAAAATAATTGCCGAGGTGTACCATACCGGTTGGCCTGATACCGCTCATAACAATCTTGGATGGGAAAGGGGAAATTGGGTCCATAGTTTTATTGATTTCACTCATCTAACAAAAATACGCACGATAGAGATAATAAAACCATAATACGCTACTTTTGTTACATGGAAATTACCCAAGAAACAATCTCTAAGTTGGCTATGCTATCTAAATTAGATTTTAGCGATCAAGAGAAAAATAACATACAGAAGGATTTACAAAATATGTTAGATTTTGTAAATCAATTACAACAATTGGACACTACAGGGGTTGAACCCTTGTTGCACATTGCACAACATAAAAATATTTTAAGAGAAGATGAAGTGATTTCAAGTTTTTCAAGAGGTGACGCACTAACAAACGCAACTCATAAAGACGAGTCTTTTTTTAAAGTTCCCAAAGTAATTCAAAAATAATGTAGGTTTTATTTTCAAACAATGGCATCCATATTACACTTAGAAGACATAATAAAAAGCTATTTCTTAGGAAAACAAGAGCTTAGAGTTTTGAAGGGAATTTCTATGGATATTTTTAAGAATGATTATGTAGCTCTTATGGGTCCCAGTGGTTCTGGCAAGTCAACTTTAATGAATATTTTAGGTTGTTTAGATTCTCCTTCTAGTGGCAAATATGTGTTGAATGGGAAAGATGTGAGTGGGATGCATGATGACGAGTTAGCGGCAGTGAGAAATAAAGAAATCGGATTTGTTTTTCAGCAGTTTAATTTGTTGCCTCGATTAACGGCGGCAGAAAATGTGGCTTTACCTCTTGTGTATGCAGGCGTTTCAAAAAAAGAACGTATAGAGAGAGCCGAGGAAGTTTTACACAAGGTTCGATTAGAAGACAGGATGCATCATAAACCAAATGAATTGAGTGGCGGACAGTGTCAGAGAGTAGCCATAGCCAGAGCATTAATTAATAATCCTGCTATTATTTTAGCAGATGAACCCACGGGTAATTTAGATTCCAAAACTTCGCATGAGATTATGGAGATTTTAGGAAAGATTCACAGCGAGGGCAATACAGTTGTGCTGGTAACACATGAAGAAGATATTTCTCTTTTTGCTCACAGGATTATTCGTTTAAAAGATGGAATGATAGAAACGGATATTGTTAATGCAAATCCTTCAATTATTTTATAAAGTGCTGAACTATTTACTCGTTCGGTTGTTCTGAATTTAATAATACTATTACATGGCTATCAAAATATACACTAAAACTGGGGATGCCGGAAAAACAAGCTTAATTGGAGGTACAAAAGTGCCTAAAAGTCATATTAGAATTGAAAGCTATGGCACCATTGATGAGTTAAATTCTTTCATAGGTTTGGCAAATGATTTGATTATTGATGAGAAGACCAATGCTATGCTGAAGGAAATTCAAGACAGACTATTTACAGTTGGGTCTTCATTGGCTTGTGATCCTGATAAAGAGCCCATGATGAAAATTCCAGATTTGAAAGAGTCGGATGTACAGTTATTGGAATCAGAAATAGATAAGATGAATGAGCAGTTACCTGCTATGAAGTCTTTTATTTTACCAGGTGGTCATCCATCAGTATCCAATCTTCATATTTGTCGTTGTGTTTGTAGAAGGGCAGAGAGGATAGTAGTATTTATGCAAGAAGAACAGATGTTTGTAGACGTATTGGTTATCAAGTACCTAAATAGACTCAGTGATTATTTATTTGTATTGGCGAGATATATAGCCCAACAATTAATGGCTCCGGAAATACCTTGGAAACCAAGGATAAATTCATGATTTTTTCATTTTATTTTCCTTATTAAGCATTATTTATTTACTTTTGCATCCCTTAAGTTAAAGGATGCCGGGGTAGCTCAGCTGGTTAGAGCACAGGATTCATAACCCTGAGGTCGGCAGTTCAAGTCTGCTCCCCGGTACAGTGTTGTTTTATAATACAATAGTTGTTTTGTAAAATAACAAATGATATGATGCCTCAGAAGAAATTCTGGGGCATTTTTATTAACTTTACTTCTATAAAATGTAACCAGTGCCAGAAATAAGTCGTTTTTTCGGTATAATCATAAAAATGTATTTTGGGGATCATAATCCACCACATTTTCATGCTGAATATCAAGAGTTTACTGCAGAATATGACATTCAAACTCTAACAGTGATTCGGGGAAGTTTGCCAACACGTGCTCATGCGATGATTTTGGAATGGGCATCTTTACATAGAGAAGAACTACTCGAGGATTGGCAATTGGCAGTCAATAAGATGGAGATTAAAAAAATTGCACCACTTAATTAATAATAATTATGAATAGGATTGTTGCATTTAAGGTTTTGGAAGAATATAAAATCTGGTTACAGTTTCAAGATGGAGAATCAAAAACTGTAGATTTTACAACACTGATTGGAAAAGGAATCAGTGTTTCATTATTAGATAAAGATTATTTTAAGCAGGTTTCAATTGAAAGCGGTGGGGGATTGGAATGGCCCAATGGGATGGATTTCTGTCCCAA
>CANGEW010000048.1 GCA_947452965.1 Chitinophagaceae bacterium
ATAAGTCTTCAAAATCTTTTTTGGGAACAATAGCTAATTCACATTCATCTATAGCTTCGGCGGTTTCTTTATACAACCCACCTTGTAAAAGAGCAATATGTCCTAAAAAGTCTCCGGGTGAATATAAATCGGTTACTAATTCTTTGCCGTCATCATTCGATTTGAAAGTTTTGATTTTGCCTTTTAATACATAGTATAATTGTATGGGGTGATTCCCTTCTGTATAAATAACTTGCTTCTTTTTGTATTTATTAATGCTTCTATATTCAACCAGTGATTTAATGGGATCGCCTATTGAAATTTCATTTTTTAAATCCTGTATTCCTTGAACATCTGGTGTAAATACTTTCTTTAAAGATTCTGTTTTTTTAAACCTGCAATCAATGGCATTTAGTAATTCTGTTGCGTCAAATGGTTTGGATATATAATCATCGGCACCTAATTCCATTCCTTTTCTAAAATCAGCTCTGTCTGTTTTTGCTGTAAGAAATATGAAGGGGGTGTTTTTAATAGATTCGTTTTTTTGAATGGCGTGTAAAACCCCGTAGCCATCTAATACCGGCATCATAATGTCGCAAATAATCAAGTCGGGCTTAATGTCAATGGCTTTTTCAATTCCTTCTTTTCCATTGGGAGCAGAAAAGACATTATACATTGCCAGCTCTAAAATTTCAGCGGTGTTCTCTCTGATTTCGTCGTTGTCTTCAATTAGTAAAATCGTTTTCATGTTGTTTGATTATTGTAAGTGATTAAATATGTTATTAAATACGATACGGAAAGTCGTGCCTTTGTTGATTTCACTCGTAAAAGAAATCGTTCCGTTTAATCTTTCAACGTATTTCGAAACAATATGCATTCCTAAACCCGTTCCTTGAATATTAATGGCGTTGGCGCCTCTAAAAAAGCGTTCCATTAAATGTGCCTGGTCTTCTATGGAAATGCCAATTCCATTGTCTTTGATTTCTAATATAGTTTGAGATTCTTTCACAGCTGTTTTTATCTCTATTTGTGACTTGTCCGGCGAGAACTTAATAGCATTGGAAAGCAGATTATTTAAAATATTTTTAAATAGGCTTTGATCTAAATGCGCAATCAGATTGCCCTGATGTTCATATTTAATTTTTTGTCCTTTTTTGACAGATTGAGACAGATCAACAATTGTTTTTTCAACTGATTTTTTAATATTAAAATCTTCCAAGCGGACTAATATTTTACCCTCTTCTATTCTTCCTACGCTTAAAAAATCATTTAAAATGTCTGTCAATAAATTAACAGATTGAATAACTCTTTGAAGATGTTTTTCTGTTTTAATAGGCTCTTCATTCATCAAATATTGTAAGGCTAAATAAGTAGAAGAGAGAATGGTACTTAAGGGGGTTCTAAATTCATGCGAAGCCATAGTAACAAACTTGCTCTTCAAACTTCCGAGTTCTTTTTCTTTTTCTAATGCCGCAGATAAAATTTTTGTTGTGTCTTTTTGTATGGAAATATCTTTTATTAAGCCAAGGAAGCCTGTAATTTCATTTTGTTTGTCTTTTATAGGCGTGATGGTGGTGGAAACAGGAATGGTCGTGTTATTTTTTGTAACTAACGAACATTCCATATCTATAATTTCTCCTTTTGAGGATTTAGCAAGAATTACATCAATATCTTTTTTAAAAGATGTACTGTCAGAAAACTGTTGCCTACAAAAACTTATTTCTTCTTTACTAAAAAAAATATCGGGTGATTTTTTGTTTATAATTTCATCCATTGAATAGCCGGAAAGAATTGCTGCATGGGGATTAAAAAACTTTATGGACCCGTTTTTATCTGTTAAAAACAACATCACACCTATATTATCCAGAATTGCTTTTTTGTATAACATAGTCACATCGTGCCGATGGTTAACCATTTTTAATACACTGGTGGTTCTTGTTAATTCTTTGATTTTTTGATTTTCCGATTCTTTATTGATTTTGTGTTGGTCTATGGTTTTTTGTTTTTGAGTTCTTTCTTTGGTTATATCAGTAACAAATACAATAAAAAAAGACTCCGCTCTAATATAATATTGACTTATACTAATTTGAATAGGAAAAACAACCCCCGATTTTTTTTGACCAAACTGTTCTGTTTTGATTCCTTCTTTATTTTTTTCTAGTTTTTTAATGAAGTATTTTAGACTTTCATAATATTTATTTCTTGTTCTTATTGGGAATAGCTTTTCAATTTTTTCATGAATCAATTCTTGAGAGGAATACATAAACATCTTCTCCAAGTGTCTATTAGCCATTAATATCTCACCACTCGGATTCATGATAAAAATTCCTATTGGCGCGTATTTAAATAATGAATCGAAATGACCATCCAATCGGAGCGCGCAATTTTTTGTAAATTCACATTCTTTTAGATTATTCATTTTTTCAATGTAGCGATACGCTTTAACAATAGTCGATCCAGTTAATACTCGTGCTGTTTCTCTAACCATCGCTTCATTATGTTGAGAAACACTTCGTTTAAAAAAATTTTTATTTAAACAAAGTATGAAAACAAATTATTTAATTTTACTGACCATCATCATCTTTTATGCTGATAATCAATGATAATCATGAGTAATGGCTAATTTTGTGCGTAATTGCTGATTATTTTAATGGAAAAGCATATTAAAAAGACTGATTAAGTATGATTATTATCATTTGATGGCATATAAAAAACACTACAACGATGAACTTTCTGCTAAATAAGGTTATAGGAAAGACCGATGATTCCGCAAGACATCTTTTGTTTTGCCATATTTTTTTTGCTGTAATATGCGTTTCTCTTTACGCCAATTCTATATACAATGGGTACTGTTTAGATGATGCAATGGCTATTACGGAAAACAGTACTACACAAAAAGGGTTTGCTGGAATTAAAGAGCATTTTACAAGCGATTATTTATCTGGCTATTTACATTATGAAAGCAGCAACGCTGCCAGTCCTTGGCGACCTATCCCACTAATTAGCTATGCCATTGAAATAGGTGTTTTTGGAAAAAACCATCCAGAATACAGCCATCTCATAAATATACTGTTGTATACCGGTTGCGTATTATTAATCTTTTATTTTTTGTCGAGTTTGTTAATAAAAGATATTTGGCTATCCTTTTTCGCAACCCTTCTATTTGCCATTCATCCCATTCATTCTGAAGTGGTAACAAACATTAAAAGCAGAGACGAAATGTTGTGCTTGTTTTTTATGACGCTCTCTCTGATCTATTTATTTAAATTCACATACTCAAAAAACAAATTATCGCTAGTTGTGGCTTTGCTGACCTTCTTTTTGGCTTTATTGTCAAAAGAAAACGCCATCACTTTCTTAGCCGGTATTCCAGTCATGTTGTATTTCTTTACCAATCTATCTAATAAAGAAATAGCCAAAAAAACAGCTTGGTTTTTTGGGGTTGTAGGCGTTTATTTTTTCTTTAGAATGAAAGCCCTTCCGATAAATACTTCAAGCACTGACATGGAGGGAATGTACATCATTAATTATCCTTTTTTAAACGCGGTAGGCAACGAGGTTATTTTTACAAAAATTTATTTACTGCTAAAATATTTACTGCTCTTATGTTTCCCTTATCCGCTTAGTTATGATTACTCTTATAATCAAATACCTTATGTAAATGGTTTTAGTCCTTGGGTGTGGGTTGCTTTACTGGTGTATTCGGGGTTGTTTTTATATGCTTTCAAAACATTCAAACAAAAAAACATATTATCCTTTTGTATCTTGCTTTTTGCGATTACTTTTTCTTTAGCATCAAACCTGTTTGTTGATATTGCTGTAACTATTGGAGAAAGATTATTATTCCTCCCTTCTTTATTTTTCTGTATTGCAATAGCTTATTTAGGATTTTTACTAGTCAAAAAACTTGAAAAACTAATACCCCTCAAGAAAACTGTAAGCGTTTTATTACTTATAGTACCTGTTGTTATCCTTTGCTCATTTGAAATTATAAATAGAAACAAGGATTGGAAAGATACGGATACACTCAATCTTGCTGATTATCCAAAAGCCAGCAACAGCATTCGAGTAAACGATGGTGTTGCCAATTACTATTTGAGTCAGTCAGAAAAGAAAAACATTACCCTGCAACAAAGAGACAGTCTGATGAAAAAAGCTATGTTTCATTATGAAAAAGCGCTTCAATTATTTCCTGAGTTTGATAAGGATTTGATCAATATGGGCGTTTGCTACAATAGGTTAGGAAACATTATTAAAGCGGAAGAATACTGGGATAGGCTAAGAGAAATAAACCCCGCACACCCAAAACTTGTAGATTACGACAAGTTTCTAGCCAATAGATATCTTATTCAAGGCATTAGAACCAATCAAGAAAAAAAATATGACTCTTCTTTGATTTATTTAACAAAAGCGGCGAAATATGCCACAGCAAATGATAGTGTAACCGCTAACGCAAACTATCATCTTGCTGGTATGCTGTACGCCACAGGAAAATATCAAGAAGCACAAAATGCACTGGCCAAAGTATTACAAATTCAACCTAACAATAAAACAGCCCAATTAGGTTATCAAAGTTGTGAAGCGATTATTCGTTCCGCTCAATCAAAAAAACCTTAGTTTTTTTTAAGGCGCAAAAACATTAGTGTTTACAGTATGTTAATGTAAGATAACCATAGAGAATAAACGATAATAAAAAGCAAATCAGTATTTTTGCTTTAAATTTTAACTTCCATGTCAGACACTATCTCTCCAAAAAAATCTCCGGTAAAAAAAATCATTCTTAGTGTTGTTCTTCTTACAGGTTTGTTTTTTGGCTATAAAAAAATTTCATACACGCTTAGTCATGAAACCACCGATAATGCACAAGTGGAAACACAAATTGTACCAGTAATTGCTAGAGCAAGTGGCTACATCAAAGAGTTAATGATACAGGATTTTGATAGCGTTACAACCAAACAGTTTTTGGTTACAATAGACGACGCTGAATTACAAACACAATTGGCCGAACTGCAAGCCGATTCCGTACAGGCAATGTCAGACATAGCAAACGCTAAAGCAAGTCTACAAAATGCAATTACTTCTTTGTCAGTAAACAAAGGAACCATAGAGATCAATAAAGTAAAGCTGCAACAAGCAGATGGGGATTACGAGAGAAACAAAAAGCTTTTTGCAGGAGAAGCGATTACTCAAAAGCAACTAGACGATAGCAAATTCAATAGTTTGTCGGCACAAAAACTAGTTGAAAACAATCAAAATGATTTAACTGCCGCGCAAAGTAAAATTCCGGTATTAGAATCTGTTATCAAAAAAAATGA
>CANGEW010000049.1 GCA_947452965.1 Chitinophagaceae bacterium
AATGCAGGAATATTAACCATCAGTGGTACACCCACCATTAGTGGCACATTCAACTATACGATAACTAATACTGGAAGCGGCTGCTCTGCAACTAATATTTATACAGGCACCCTTACTGTTAAGGCAAAACCTATTGTAACGATAAGTTTGAACTATTGTGTAATTGCAGGAAGTGTTAGATTAAAAGCAGTGCCAGCTCCTGCGGGAACACATACTTTTTCATGGTCAACCGGGGCAACAACAGATACCATTACAGTTGCTACTCCAGGCACTTATACGGTAACCGTAACAAATAGTATCGGCTGTAGTACTACAGCAAGTGTAAATGTTACCATCGGCATTTTGCTAACATCAGCTGCAGGTACAAACAGCCAAAATGTTTGTTTAGGCGATACAGCCAGAAGAATTACGTATTCCACCGCATCCAATATAACAGGGATTACCATTGCAGGATTACCTGCAGGAGTAACTTATACTTATGCGTCAAATATCATTACCATTTCAGGAACACCAACAATTGCTGGCGCTTATACTTACACGATCAATTCAACAGTTAGTTGTGGTACAGCCCCAACAGCAACAGGAACGATAAATGTTTCTGCAAAACCTATAGTTAAAATAACAGCTGATTATTGTGCCATTCCGGGTAGCATCAAACTTAAAGCGACAGTAACCCCTGCCGGCACCTATACTTTTTTGTGGAGCAATGGCGCTACAACTGATACCACATTAGTTGTTACTGCAGGTGTACATTCTGTAAGAGTAACCAATGCTAATGGTTGTATTGGAGTGGCTACAATACAAGTAGGTCTTGAATTTGTCGAAAACGGAAACTTTGATGCAGGCAATGTGGGCTTCAACACCCCATTATTATTAAACCAGCGTTACACGTATGTTGCGGATTCTCCAAATGTTCGAACAGAATTAAGAATTCCAGGATTATATGGTATTGGCCCCAACGCAAATAATTACAATGATAGTTATCAAGGTAGAGATCACACTACAGGATCCGGCAATTTCATGATTGTTCATGGCATCCCATTTGTACCTATTCCTAGTTGGGAAAAAACGATTGCCATTATCCCTAATACACTTTATTATTTTACAGCTTGGGCTCAGGGATTAGATAGTTTGAATAACAATCCTATTTTAAAATTCACGATTAATAATGTGCAGCTTGGTACTAATTTAACGCTTATTAATCATGGACAATCTCCTACTGCTCCTGACCGTTGGACTCGTTTCTATGCCACATGGAATTCAGGCGCAACAACGCAAGCCTCTTTTGCAATTACAGATATTCAAAATTTTTCTTTAGGTAATAGCTTTGGATTGGATGATATTTCAATTGGCGTTTTATCACCTTTTATTACATTAGTTTCTCCAGCATCTACTGATACACAAACCGTTTGTTTGAATGCGCCAATTGATACCGTAATGCTTACATTAGGTATGGACTCTTTATCTCCTGTTGTAACTGGATTACCTCCTGGCGTTACTTACACATTTGATGGCTATACAGTTAAAATCTTTGGCGCTCCTACTGTCTTGGGTGTGTTTAATTATAGTGTTTCTATTGCAGGATGTGCCCCTAAAATATTCTACGGACAAATCACTTCACAAGGGCAATCGTTGGTATTAACTTCTACTGCTAACAACAACATTCAGACTGTTTGTATTGGTAGTCCGCTTATAAATATCGTTTATAGTACAGGTGGTAATATCAGTGCCAGTGCCGTCTCCATAACGGGTTTACCAGCAGGTGTAACTTATGCTGTTGTATCAGGTATCATTACAATAAGTGGTGTGCCTACTTTGACCGGTACTTATAACTATACAGTAACTGTTACAGGAGGCATTTGCTCTACAACCAATACAACAGTAACCGCTACTGGAACTATTAGTATCATCAACATACCAACCATACTTATCTTATCAGATTATTGTACTTATCCTGGAAGAGTGAAGTTAACAGCTGTACCCACACCTGCAGGAAACTATACTTATTACTGGAACAATGGTTCTACTGCAGATACTACTATTGTAGATTTAGTAGGCACCTATACCATCACTATTAATAATGGTAATGGCTGCGGAGCATCAAACAGTATCTCAGTTTCAACAGAGTTGGTTGTAAATGGTAATTTTGATCAGGGCAATGTTGGCTTTACCAGTCCTGCTCTTGGAACGCAACGTTACGTTTATGTAGCAGACTCCATTAACTATCAAAGAGAACTTTATTCACCAGGAAGATATGGTATTGGAAAGAATGCCAATTTTTATCATGATCTGTATTGGGGACGTGATCATACCACTGGTAATGGAAATTTCATGGTGGTACATGGGTATGCATTTGCTATCCCTGTTTTATGGCAAGAAACCATTCCTGTAACACCGAATACCAATTATTATTTCTCTGCTTATGGTATGAGTTTGAATGGACTTGGATTCAATGGTCGATTAAAGTTCACCGTCAATTCCACACAAGTAGGAACCACGCTGATTCTACCTAACAGAGGGAATTCAGATACTTCAGCAAATAACTGGTCGAGGTTTTATGCCGTTTGGAATTCAGGCACGGCAACATCAGCAACGCTTGCCATTACCAACACTCAAACTTCATACATTGGAAATAGTTTTGGTGTGGATGATATTTCATTTGCGTCGATGTCACCGTTTATCAATCTGGTTTCAAGTCCTTCAACAGATACGCAAACAGTATGTATCAACACGCCTATCACACCAGTATCATTAACAGTGGGTTCAGGTGGTACCGTTAACGTTACAGGATTGCCACCAGGAGTAACATTTACATTCAATGGATATAATTTGCAAATTACAGGAACACCAACTGCGTTAGGCACATTCAATTATGTCATTTCATTGTCTTCAAACTGTGCCCCAAGAACATTCAATGGTCAAATCGTTGTAACGGGTCAAACCATTGCATTAAGTTCAGCAGCAGGAACCAATGCTCAAACAAAATGTATTAACACGCCTATTACCAGCATCACCTATACTACCGGAGGTGCTACAACAGCAGCTGTTACAGGATTGCCTACTGGATTAACAAGTACCTTGGTGGCAAATACACTAACTATTAGTGGCACTCCTACTGTAGCCGGCACATTCAATTATATGATAACGCTTACGAGTAGTTGTGGAGTTGTAAAAGATTCAGGAAGCATAATTATCACTCCAAACAACACCATTACTTTAAGTTCGGCGGCTGGTACAAATGCGCAAACACTTTGCATAAACAATGTACTTACTGATATCAAATATGCCACAACAGGAGCTACTGGAGCCACTTTCGCAGGATTGCCTACAGGCATAACGGGAGTATGGGCAACAGATACAATAATCATAAGCGGCACACCAACTGTAGCAGGTGTATTCAATTACACGATCACACTTACAGGAGGTTGTGGAATTATTACTGCAACAGGAACCATAACGGTTACTGCTAACAACACCATCACTTTAAGTTCGGCTGCGGGAACCAATGCACAGACTAAATGTATCAATACAGCAATAACTAATATTACTTACACAACTATCGGAGCAACAGGAGCCACAATCACAGGATTACCTTTAGGTGTAACCGGCAGTTGGGCAGCAAATGCTGTTATTATAAGTGGAACGCCAACAGAAACAGGCAGTTTCAATTACAACATTACACTTACAGGTGGATGTGGAATAACTACAGTAGCTGGAAATATTACAGTTACTCCTAACAATACGATTGCATTGAGTTCAGTCGCAGGTACCGACGCACAAACAATTTGTATCAGCACCCCATTGACAATAATAACTTATACTACTGTTGGTGCAACTGGTGCAACATTTACAGGTTTGCCTGCTGGCGTTATCGGTAGTTGGGCAGGAAATAACGTAATTATCAGTGGCACTCCTACTGCATCTGGAACATTTAATTATGTGGTTACATTAACAGGAGGCTGTGGAATTATTACAGCAACAGGTTCCATCAATGTAACACCAAATAACATCATTACTTTAAGCTCTGCCGCTGGAACAAATGCACAGACAGTTTGTATCAACACACCGATCAACAACATCACATACACTACAACTGGAGCCACAGGTGCAACTTTCACCGGACTACCAGCTGGTGTAACAGGTACTTGGGCTGCTGATATTGTAACCCTAAGCGGTATACCCACAGCTACAGGAACTTTCAATTATACAATTACTTTGACAGGAGGTTGCGGAACCATTACTACAACTGGATCAATCTTCGTTGCACCAAGTAATACGCTAACATTAACTTCAGCAACAGGCTCAATCAATCAATCAGTTTGTTTAAATAGCCCAATTATCAATATCACCATGCAGGCCGCAGGTAACATAACCGGTGTTACCGTAACCGGATTGCCTACAGGATTGACCACTAATTACAGTGCAGGTATCTTCACCATCAGTGGAACGCCAACACAATCTGGTGTGTTTAATTTTACGGCAACAACAACAGTTTCTAATTGCGCTGTGGCCACTTTATCAGGAGTCATCACCATTAACACATTACCTGTAGTTACAATTACCAGCAGTCCAACTGCAGATATCAGTTGTTCAAGTTTGTCCATCACATTAACTGCATCTGGTGGAACTTCATATAACTGGAATGGCGGATTAGGAACCAACCCAATTATTGTAGTAACGAATTCCGGTAACTACAGTGTGGTGGCAACTAATACTACTGGTTGTGTAAATACAGGCTCGATTACGATTACAAATAGCGTACCACCAAACGTTTCAACATGGTTAGGAATAAACGCGGATTGGTCTGATGCTTCGAATTGGTGTGGAGGCATTCCTAATTCAATTAAAAATGTAGTCATACCAACAGGCGTTGCATTCACTCCAGTAATCAATGCCGGAACCAATGCTATTTGTGCAAACATCACGATTAATGCAGGCGCTATACTTTCCATCAATACAGGTTCTACATTAATTGCGCTAGGAAATTTCATCAACAATGGAACCCTTACCAATAATGGCAAAATCGAATTAGCAGGAACTATAAATCAATCATTCCCTGGTCCGGGTGTAAT
>CANGEW010000050.1 GCA_947452965.1 Chitinophagaceae bacterium
ACTACTACCATCAGAAAAAACACCAGTCAATTAAAATGTCTCCTCTCGAACGATATGAACAATCTCTAATTAAAAAAGCAGCCTAAAAGAATAAAATGTTTAACTTAGCAACACAACCTTTTGGTCCAACAAAAGGGGAGTATTACAGTGAAGGCCATAATTTTTAAAGTCAAGCAGTTGGTCGATATTATTTGGAAATTCAACGATTAAAGTCTCTTGGTCGACCTTTAATTTTGATTTTACTAGATGAAGAAACTTCAATTCGCTCTCTTCTGTTTGATTATCAGCATTTATTATTTGTAAAAGCACTTCAATTATTTGCAATTCTTGATGCGTATTTAATTGGAACGTACTTAATTCAGATAAATAGTTATTGATAGCAATCTTTCCAATCGACTTTATTTCATTGACATTTGCTTGCAATAAATCGTCGTAATCGAGGCCTAAAAAGTAAATTTCATTACTAGCAAGCTCTCGTATAGTGTTAATTTCACTGTCTGCAATGTCACCATCACATGCCATTGCAATAACAGCAGAACGAAACAAAAAGGATTTGAATTCTTGATTTTTCATTACATTTTTTTTATAGTCCAAAACCAATTCTAGTTGTTGCCTCTTTTTCCGCCCCTTTTGGCAGAAGATTCAACAATCCACTGTTTATTTCAGCCAATCTTTCCCAATTTTCACTTTCAATTGCGAAGTTACCCGCGTCAATTAAGCTTTTGGCTTGAGATTGATCATTCATTCTAGTTTGATTGTTCTTGCACCAGCTGAAAACCCCTTTAAGGAAATTTGGGGTGCGCCATCTAATTCTAGAGGCGATACTTGATAATTCATCTGATTTTTCTTGAATTTTCATTGGACTATTGGTCGCGAAAAAGGCAACTTCTTGTGCAATAATGTCATTGAAGGTTTTTCGTTCATGGTCATTGCCGTGGTCATCAAGCATTTTCAAACAATCATCTTTAATTTCATAATAATGGGCTTTTACCTGCTGAATTCGTTTGTCCTTTGTTGCGGCATCAATCTCTTGTGCAATTTTGCGTTTTTTGTCTTCAAGTTGATATCTCTTATCAGTAACATCGTCATTTGTTAAATTCTCTGTATCGCTATTCACTTGATCCATTTCCTTCTTCAATTTATTCAAAGTGGCAGCTGTTTCGAAATCTTCATTGTCAGTAGCTTCTTGAATTTCTTCTTCTAACTTGTTTGATAAATCAATAACCTGCTCTTTTAAAAATTCAATAGGAGTATGCCTAGCTTTAGGATTGAAAGTTTGTTTGAATTCCTGATCGGCCATGTTGAGGTAGGCATTTATAGTAATGTCTCTTGACTCGGAAATGGCTATGGAAATTTCAATGTCTGATCCTTTTGCAACATCTCTTGTTAATTGAGTGCCATAAATTTCCATGAATCCAATACCCTTGTTGGCCTCTGGCAAAGAATGCTGGGAACCCTCTAGTATATTAATGAAAATATAGTCGGCTTCATTTCCTTTAATCATTCCTTTGTTCAGTGGAAAACTGATAGTACTTGAACGTAATGGTAAAATTGAATTCTTTTGAAATATTAATTTTAATCTTGTTCTTCCGGGGTTATCTAGATCATCAACTTCCAAGCAGATGTCTTCAGGTATGGGTTGCCCACTTATACCAAAACCACTGTTAATTCCAATTGGCTCAAGATCAGTTTCAATAATGTTGTTTTGACTATCATAAACAGTTAGGGTAAAAAAGTTATACGCCCCGTCTACTAAAGGTAAATCTTCATTGATTCGATCAGATAACTTTTTTAAACCGGAATCATAACCACCATCTTGCCTAACGATTCTATAACTGAGGTTTTCTACATTTCCAGTAATTCGGGCTGCAAATAACTCCTCCTTTTCCTTTGACGCTTTATTGTATGAGGCCTTAATTGAGATTGAAGTGTCCTTTTTCGGGAGACCATCTTTATTTGCTTCCTTTGGTTTTGTAGCAGCATAGTAGGCAGCTCCAATGGCAACTGCAGTTGTAGGGTCTATTTCGCAATTTACTGGAATTTGAAGTACTTCTTCAACTCTTGTTCTAACATAAGGAATGTAAGTTGATCCTCCCACCATTAAGGTAAATTGAATGTCATTTGGCTTTAAAGAATTTCTAGTAATGATTTTCTTAATCATATCAATTGTACCATCGATATTTTGTTTAATCAATTCGTTAAATTCAGATCGAGTAATTACTATTTCCATGTCAACTTCATTGCCTTCCTCATCTTCAAAACCATCTATAACAATTTCAGCAGATGTTTTTGAGGAAAGGGTGATTTTAGCCTCTTCAGCCCGTCGCAATAAAACATAATACTTCGCATTGTATTTGCCTGAAGCACTTTTCATTTCCTCCTCAAGATTCGTAAAAGAATATTCTTGGATGATTTTTGGAATTAGAATTTTTTCGACAATCATATTGTCAAAATCGGCTCCGCCAAGAAAATTATCACCTTCATGATCGAGAACCTTCATTTCGCCTTCATTAATTTTTATCAAGGCTACATCAAAAGTTCCTCCGCCCAAATCATAAACTAACCATTGCCCATCTTTTAGCTCTCTCTCTTTTTTCATGTTAGCATAAGCTAAACTAGCGGCAATCGGCTCTTGTAATAAAACAACCTGTTTAAATCCCGCTTGCAATCCCGCCTCTTTTGTAGCGTTAGATTGAATTGTGTCAAAAGAAGCTGGTATTGTTAAAACAGTAGAGTCTAAATTATCACCCGTATTGACAAACGTTTTAAGTTCCTTTAATACTTGAGCAGACAACTCGATCGGAGTTTTCGATTCATTTATTGACTTGATTTTGAAACTCTCGGTAGTTCCCATTTTTCGTTTGAATACGCCAACTACACTTTTTGGATCTTTTTCTAAAAATTCTTTTGCTTTATTCCCCACTATAATTTTATCCTTTCTGTAGGAAACAACAGAAGGTAAAGTATTTCTTCCGTAATCTTGAGGATTTGAGAAAATTACAACTTCTCCTTTTACAAATTTTGCTATCGCACTATTTGTAGTTCCCAAATCAATTCCAAAGTTTATTGTACTTTCCATGTTTTAATATGTTAAATGTTTCTTGTTTTTACTATTACAACAGCAGGCTGAACAATAGATTTCATTATTTTATCAAATTCATAATATGATATGTATATGATAGGCTTAATAACCTCAATAATTTCTAGGTTTTCAGTTCCCTCACCAGCAATGGTTGCTTCACAATCGGTTCTAGTTTCAGAGTAATCTTCGCCTAGTGGATTGTGGTATGAAAAACCTAATGTTGAAGCACTTTTAAAGAATTCTTCTTCTAATAATCCTTTAATTTTATTAATATTTCGACTAATTGAATTTTCCTCGCTCAGATAGCTTATTTTTTTTTCAATTTCGAAAATTTGATTCATAAAGTCCAAATAAGCTTGTGGGACTTTTACATTTAACTTTTTTATCTCTTGCATATTTTTATTTTTAAATTGTTAAGCACTTGGTTTTGAAAATGTCCATCCTTCCGCAAATCGACTTCGCAAAATCGGATGCGCTGCTATAGAATCTGATGAGTCATCTTTTATTTTGTGATTTGAATATGTGCCGCTGGCCTGACTCGAACCAACTAACCAGCCAATACCCAACCCTAGAAGTCCACCTATAATAAAATGTTCATCGGCAATTGCGCCAATAATTACACCAACGCCGGCACCAATCACCATAGATAATGATTTCTGCCCACCTCCTTGAGAGTGTATTTGTTTGCAGCTATTGCATCTAGGAATTTCAACATCAACATATGAAAACTGAACTCTTCTAGGAAAGTATGTCCTGCTGGTTTCTTTATACATTGTTTTGCTGATTTTGGCATCTTCGTCCGGAGTGTTTTTTTCACAAAAGTGACAAATAAGAACACCTCTATATTTTTTCTCAAGTTCAGTTAATTCCTCAAAATCTTGTTTGAATTTTAATGAGTCATCAGCACTCACATTAATTTTCATTGCAAGTTTAATCGTGCCAATTGAATTTTTTATGTCATTGTGCTTGTTCCACATTGAAATTGATAAGCTCCTTATTGAAAATGCTATTTGACTTCTTATTTCGTTTGCAAAACTCGGCAATGCATTGAGCTCATTAATATCAAATAAGTTATTTAAACTAGCGAACCCAACAACTCCTTTAATTTTCTTGTCATCTGTTCGTTTGATTAATTCTCTTATTTCAAGCAGCACGTTAGCCCATTTTTTTAATAATGGGGCATTCTTTTTTTGTTCAGTTTTATCATCGTGTCTCTTTTTAATAATTTTGTAATTATTCTCAAACGTAGGCCTATCTAAACCGTCAATATTTAAAGTGATTAAGTAACCAGTTAATTCGTAAGATACTACAGTTGTTTCGAAGGCATCCCAAATAGCGTTGGATAGACGGTTAATCGAAGTTGCAATTTTCAAAATTTGACTTTGAAAATATGTTGGGAGTAGATTTAAGAAATTATTTGGAAAATTTCGTTTGACAATCCCAATAATATCTTTTATGCTGTCCTCATCGTAATTACTTTCTTCGTTTTCTATTTCATTTCTAATTTGGTCAATTTCTGAAATTTTTGAATTCAATAAATTCGTTAAACTCTTAAATACTAAATTGACATCAGTCGGATTGAATAACTGTGGAGCTTTTATGATGGATGTAAACAATTCTAAATTATTCTTTTCAAATGATTGGTAAAGTACTTTATCAAATTGAACACAATAAAATGGGCTTACAAAGTCAATAAATTCACTGAGTTTAAAAATGCTGTCTTGTTTGAAATTATTGAACAAGGCGCTGTTTCCATTAATTAGAAATTCATTGGTAAGCTTCCCGAAAAACTGAAACATCTTAAATTAGAGTCCGTAAAACTCAACCATCATGAAAAACTCAAAATTTACGGAGTCTCAAATCGTATCGATTTTAAAACTTCAGGACAGCGGAATGTCTGTCAATGAGATCTGCCGTCAA
>CANGEW010000051.1 GCA_947452965.1 Chitinophagaceae bacterium
AATGGAATATTGTAAGTATGATTTAGCGTACATGTATTTCTATTCCGAACGTCCGGGAACATTGGCCGCCAGAAGATTCAAAGACGATGTTCCGTTAGATGTAAAAAAACGCAGATTACAAGAAATGGTTGCATTACATCGAATCCATTCATTGGAAAGCATGCAAAAAGAAGTTGGCAAAACATTTAAAGTATTGATTGAAGGAATATCTAAAAAAAATGAAGCTGAATTTTACGGCAGGAATGATCAAAACAAAGTAATCGTTTTTCCAAAACTCATTTATAAAAAAGGCGATTATGTTTTTGTGAAAGTGCGCGAATGTACTGCAGGCACATTAATTGGAAATATAATTGAATAAAAAATGGACTTACAATTAATTAAAAATAGATTTGGCATCATTGGTAATGCCCCTGCATTAAACCACGCTATCAATGTGGCTTCGCAAGTTGCCAATACTGATTTGAGCGTACTAATTAATGGAGAAAGTGGCGTTGGTAAAGAAGTGTTTTCTCAAATCATCCATTCATTATCCGCACGAAAACACAATCCTTTTATTGCAGTTAACTGCGGAGCTATTCCAGAAGGCACTATAGATTCAGAATTATTTGGACACGAAAAAGGCTCATTCACTGGAGCCGTTGAAAGTAGAAAAGGATACTTTGAAACTGTAAATGGAGGCACCATTTTTTTAGATGAAATTGGAGAAATGCCATTAGGCACCCAAGCTAGATTACTTCGTGTACTCGAAACCGGTGAATACATTCGCGTAGGAAGCAGTAAAGTACAAAAAACAGACGTACGCGTCATTGCTGCCACTAATAAAGAACTGTTGGAATACACTCAAAAAGGTAAATTCAGAGAAGACTTGTACTATCGATTAAATACCGTTCCTATTAGAGTTCCTGCATTAAGAGACAGAAAAGATGACATTGTTCTTCTATTTAGAAAATTTGCTACCGACTTCGCAGAAAGATACAAAGCAGCACCTATCCAACTCAATGAAGAGGCTAAAACTATTCTTACCAATTATCGATGGCCAGGCAATGTTAGAGAACTAAAAAATATTGCTGAACAAATTTCTGTTTTGAGTAAAGACAAAAATATCAATGGCGATCAACTGAATACCTTTTTACCCGATCAAACTTTTTCTCAATTTCCTGCAATCACCGCTGGACCAGGAGTGGTTAGTCAGGCTGAATTTGCGAATGAAAGAGAAATTCTTTACAAACTATTTTTCGACATGAAAAAAGATGTAAACGATTTAAAAAAAGCACTGGTAGACCTTATTCACAACCCAAATATGGGACCCAATGTACCCATATTTACTCCAGATAACAATCATCACACTCAAATCAACGATTATAGTCCTAACGTAATTTCCTCTAACTCCTCTCCTTCTATTATCTATAGAGAGAATACAACCCCTATTCATCAACACGAAGATGTTGAAGAATCTTTAAGTATCTTAGATAAAGAAAAAGAACTGATCATCAAAGCTCTGAAAAAACATAAAGGAAAAAGAAGAGATGCAGCGGTAGATCTCGGCATCAGCGAAAGAACATTATACAGGAAATTAAAAGAATACGATATCGAACATTTATAATCATCGCATGATATCAATAAAACAAATGACAACTCTAACAGAATTTAAAAGAAGGTTCAAACATATCATCATTTTAGTGACCATTCTTTCTATTGGCAATTATGCCACCTGCAAATATTCATTCAAGGACACTTCTCCCATTCCAGTGGAAGTAAAAACATTTAGGGTAAACTATATTGAAAACAAAGCCGAATACGTAAACACACAACTTAGTCCACAAATTACCGAAAAATTAAAGCAAAAAATAATAAACACTACCCGATTACAGCAAACCAACTCAGACGAGGCTCATTATGATATTAGCGGGTATGTTTCTCAATATTATACTTCTACCATTAGTATTTCCGGCACAAGTGCCAACGGCAACCGTTTGACTGTAGGAGTACACCTTATTTTTAAGAATAATTTGGACGAAAAAAAGAACTTTGAAGCTGATATTCAACGAACATTCGACTTTGATGCCAATTTAAGTCTGTCACAAGCCGAATCTTCCCTGAATGAAGAAATGATCAAAAATATTGTAGACGAGATTTTCAATAAAATATTTTCAAATTGGTAAAAAGTAACAAGTAATTCTAGTAGCTTTGGTTATGTCGCAACAAGAACTTTTCAATAGTATATATGGCAAGTCGTTAGGAGATCCAGGCAATATTCAACTCCTTACAAACGACATTGAAAAGTACCCTTACTTTACCATTGCCCATTTTTTTTATCTTAAAGAGCAACTAAAGGATAATAAAAACAATACCCTTCATGCAGCAAAAACAGGTATTTATTTCAATCATTTACATAGATTGAATATTGAGCTAAATTCAAATAAGGAAATATTAATCAATAGGTTAGAAAAAGAAAATAATTCGGATAAGCCCCTTATTAAAAGTACAGATCCTACAGAAAGCAAGACCACTAAATTGGAAGATTTTCTTTTTGAACCCTTACATACAACAGACTACTTTGCCTCTCAAGGAATCAAATTTCAAGAGGAAGTTCAACCCAATGACAAACTAGGTAAACAGCTAAAAAGCTTTACAGAATGGCTAAAAACAATGAAAAAGGTCCATGGTAACAAACTGCCTGAAAGTGGTAGCCATATCGACCAAACAGTAGAACAAATGGCCGAAAAAAGCAATATAGAAACCGAAGTAATTACCGAAGCCATGGCTGAAGTATTCGTACAACAGCATAAATTTGTAAAAGCCAAAGAAATATATACAAAATTAAGTTTGCAAAATCCTTCCAAAAACACTTACTTTGCACACAAAATAGAATCTTTAAAAGACAAATAATATGCTAGTTATATTCGGAATTCTAATCATTATCGCTTCAATCATCCTAGGATTTATCGTTTTAATCCAAAATCCAAAAGGAGGCGGACTTTCTGGCACCTTCGGCGGAGTGGGCAATCAATTAATGGGCGTAAAGCAAACAACCGACGTTTTAGAAAAAGGTACCTGGATCTTTGCTGGCTTAGTAGGTTTATTATGCATGGTTTCTCCAGCTTTTATTCCTAAAGAAGATACTAACAAAGGAGATGATCTAATCAAATCTATCTCTACAACGCCACAACAAAAACAAAATACTCCTGCACCGGCAAATACAACGCCTATGCCAGGAACACAGTCACCTGCATCAGGCAATTAATCATCTTATCATAAAATTTTGCCCTGCATACATATGCGGGGCATTTTATTTTAAATAGCTACAGCAAATTAACCAATGAAAAAAATCATCTTCTACTTGTTTTTTTTATCCTTCCTTGTAGCTGCCTATTCTGCTTGGATGCTATTGGGCCCAACTCTTCATTCTCCTAAAAACAACTACTTATATGTTAAAACTGGAAGTCAAATAAATGATGTAAAGTCTAGTCTTTTAGAACAAAAAATACTCTCTAATACTTACTTCTTTGATGCTGTAGCCAAGCTATTGAGTTATAGTAAAATAAAACCTGGTAGATACGAAATTACTAACGCCACAAGCCTTTTTTCATTAGTAAGAAAACTGAAATCAGGATCACAAACTCCCGTAAGATTTGTTATTACCAAATTAAGAACCAAAGAAGACCTGGCAGCAAAAATTGCTTCCAACTTTGAAGTAGACTCCGTTTCAGCCATTCAGTTTTTATTAAGCAATGACTCTTTGGCTCCGTTTCAATTAGACACCAACACAGTGATGAGTATCCTTATTCCAAACACCTACATGATGTGGTGGAACAGCTCCATGAAAAAAACAATTACTAGATTACATGAACAACAACAATTCTTTTGGGAAGGCAACAGAACCAAAAAAGCAGCGCAAAAAGGACTTACCCCCATTCAAGTATATACATTAGCCAGCATTATTGAAGAAGAAACCAATAAAGAGAAAGATAAAGGTTTAATTGCAAGTGTGTATATCAATCGCATGCATAAAAACATGAAATTAGAAGCAGACCCTACTGTAAAATATGCCTTACGAGCATTTGAAATAAAAAGAGTTTTACATCAGCATCTTACTGTTTTATCACCATACAATACTTATCAAATCAAAGGACTACCTCCAGGACCTATTTGCACTCCTTCGATACAAACCATTGATGCTGTATTAAATGCACCTACTACCGATTATTTATTTTTTGTAGCGAAGCCTGATTTCAGCGGATACTCTATCTTTACCAACGATTATAAAAAGCATCTGGAAAATGCTCACTTATATCAAGAAGCGTTGAATAAACTTTTGAATCAAACAAACGAGTGACAAAATTTGAACGCATATTAATTACGAAAACTCCATTGGCTTATTTTCTGAATAAGAGCAAGCATTGGAAACTTCCGGGTTTTCAAGGAGTACCTCTTTACGATGTATTACGATTCTTTTACAAACAAATCAAAACCCATGGTTTAACAGAAAGAGCCTCCGCGATTTCATATAACTTTATGATGGCAATTCCCCCATCATTATTATTTCTATTTACATTAATTCCTAATCTTCCCTTTGTTTCAAAAAGAACAATTCAAATTCAATTAAACAGAACCATCCATGATATTGTACCGTCTAATGTATACAATAAAGAATTAATAAAATTTGTAGATGCTTTTATTTGGGGTGACCGTATCGCATTATTATCGTTTGGATTATTGCTAGCGTTATATTTCTCTTCAAATGCAATGATGGGCCTGATCAGATCCTTTAATAGAAAAAATTATATAGGATTTGAAAAAAGAATGGGCCTACTGGCAAGATGGAATGCCATAAAGCTTACTATCATAATGTTCTTGTTATTTGCCGGCTATTTTCTATTACTCATATCCCAAGGGGTAATCCTGAAACTATTGATAAA
>CANGEW010000052.1 GCA_947452965.1 Chitinophagaceae bacterium
AATGAGGATATTACTCCATTCCAAATATGTGAGATAACTGGACACACCCTTAAAGTGATGGAGAAATACTACTTGAGAGAAAACCTACAATCCAAACTTGATACATTCAAAAAAGTACCACAGAGGAGTTTAATTGTAAAGAAGAAGGACTAGAGTAACTAAATCATCGGTTTTTATTAAATTGATGACACTCATAACTCAATATTTAGTAAATTTATAATATAATAAAGATAAATGGAAGTATTCAACATAAAGGACCATAAAGTTGAGGTTGTAGAACTAAACCCTTTCAAATTAGAAAAGGATATACAAGAGGTTATTGAAAAAAACACCGAAACATTCTTCAACTTAGAATTCGTTCGTTCAGAGTTCCCTATTGGTGAGTTTAGAATAGATACCCTTTGTTTTGATAATGAAACAAACTCTTTTGTATTAATAGAATATAAGAAAGGAAGTAGTTATTCAGTTATAGACCAGGGATACTCCTATCTATCACTAATGTTGAATAACAAATCAGAGTTCATAATTGAATATAATGAGAGGTTAAACAAAACATTAAAGAGAGATGATGTTGATTGGACTCAGTCTAGAATCCTATTCATATCCCAATCATTCAGTTCATATCAACGGAATAGTGTAAACTTCAAAAACTTACCTTTTGAACTATGGGAAATCAAAAGATTCAACAATGAAACTATTGTACTGAATAAACACAACTCAACATCTAAAGAAAGTATTGATACACTCTCCAATGTAGATAGTTCAAATCTGATTGAGAGTGTAAGTAAAGAAATACAGGTAGTTGATGAGGAATTCCATACCAGTAAATTAGATTCAGATACCCTCCAAAAATGGAATGATTTCAAAGAAAGAATATCTGAATTAGATAATGTAAAACTTGAAATAAAGAAACCCTATATTTCATTAATGGGTGAAAGTAAGAATGTTTGTTTCTGTAATTTTAGAAAGAACTACATATCAATTGAAATCTTAAGGGGTAATGTAAACCCAGATGGAACTAAATCTAAAAACTTCTTTAATCTTGATGACCCTAAGGGTATTTCCGAAGAAGGTTCATGGGAATGGAAAAGTGGAGTAAAAGGAAATTTATATAAAATCAAATTTAACAAAAATACGGATATAGATTATTTAATGTTCCTTATAAATCAGAAGGTTAAATCAATATAAAGTTTTAAAATAAATTTATGACTAATTGGATAGATAAACTTTTTAATGGTTACGAATCAATTGGTTTAAATATATTTTATCTATTCCTTTACTTGTTTATTTTTTTGTTTATCAGTGGTTGGATATGGTTAATATTAAATACAATTATTGGTTCAATTGTAGATTTTATAAAAAACATTATAGATAGAAGATATGGTTATGATTATGAAAGAAATAGAAAGTTTGAAAACATTGAAGATAAAATTGAGAAAATATATCAATTACCATTAAATCTACCATCATTAATTTACGATAAATTAACTGATAACATTCCAAATAGTAAACTTAAAAAAATTAAACATATTAAAGGATTCGTAATTTGGAACATAATTACCATTATCATTATTTCATTCTGGTATACTTCATATGACCCAATTAATGATTTTAGATTAATCAATAATAGTATAATTGTTGATGGATATATAACTAGTTCAAAACAAAGTTCAGAAATTGTAGAAATTAATGATGGTAGGTCTACTAGGGAAGAATTTACTTTCACATACAATTACGAATTTGTATCTGAAGATGGTATTAGTTATACATCCACAGAAGAAGTTAAAGGAAAAGAACCTGAAGAATTTTATGATTTAGAAAACAATCCACTTAAAGTAAAAGTAAATTACCTAAAATCAAATCCGAAAAAATCAAGGGTATTTAAGTACACAACCAATAATAGTTCTATTTATGATTTTTATAGATATACTGTTCTGATTGGAATAATTATAATAACAGTATGGGGGTTTATTACATTTAAATATTTTATTTATAAACAATCAAATAAGTTTTAAATATGGGATATTTAGTATATTTTATTTTAGGTATTGGTGTGTGTTATGTTTATCGTTTATTAGACTTAAATGTGAGTAATGTAGACCCTGTAATCACAAATAATAAAATAAAAAATAAAAATGTAAAATATTATTCAAATGGAATTGAAATTCCATTACCATTTACAAAAGAATATAGAATCATTTTAAATAGTCTATTTGACGAGAATATAACAAACTTTCAATTGGAATCAAAATACATTGATTTGATTGGAAGTGATACTGAATTAGTAAGGACAATTATAAATCAAAATACGAAAATCAAAACAGAATTTATTTATGATAATAAAATGTTTTATTTATCAAAAGAATATTTGATAAATGAGAATGAGTATTTAAAGAATTTGAATTAAAGAAAATTATTTGACTTAAAAATCATTTCTATTCAAATAATAACATTATATTTATTAAATAATTTGATAATATGAAAAAAGGAATACGAATTACACTTCAAATAATACTTTACATACTTTCACACGGTATCCTGATAGTATCACACGAATTCCCAAATGATTTAATGGGAATTATAGTAGTATCCTTATTTGTAGGACTTTCAACTTATTTTTTATGGAATAAAACTTCTAAAAGAACAATAATAAACACAATTATAATTTTTTTAGTTTCAGAAATTTTGATGTTAATGGGTGGTGAAGGAGTTGACATTTCACAAAAAAGTAATTTCTACTTTAGTACATTAGTTCATTGGTTACTTCCATTTATTATGATATTGGTATTATTATTTTTACTTACAAAAGTAATATTTTATAAAAATACCAACGATGTTACTGATGAGGTTGAACTAAAAAAAAAATAATTGAAAACCATGATTTCAAAGAGGAAATCAATTACTTTCATTCTGGAATTCTTCCACTTCAATTTTTAATAACTTTATTATTATTTTCAACACTAATAATTGGATTAGTGATTACTAGGATGGAAACTCCAATTTTTGTTGGTGTTATGGGATTATTTTTAGGTTTAATAATATGTTATTCACTCTATAAACAAAAAAACATACTTGTTTTTTTAAGAACCTGGTCAATATTTTCATTATTAAGTGGGATATATCTATACTTTCAAACAATTTATATAAATAATCACAAGTTTCAATTTGGATATAAAAAACCTGAATTAGTGTCTTACTTAACACTTGTAATTTCGGGTTTATATCTAATTCAACTTTACTTTTTATACCATAAAAAAACAAAGAAATGGGAGATTTATAATAAACAAAATGGTATCAGAAATTATAATAAAGAAATGTGGATTATTCTTATCGTATACTTCTTATTAAATGGGTTGTTTTATCCATTAATACAAAATGAAATATCAAAAATTATCAATAAATAAATAAATAGTTGTTATAATAAGAACTATTCAAATGATGTTATATTTGATTAACTCAATTCATATAAATCCAACATTTGGTTTGTTTCAAAGTTTGTATAACGAAGTGTAGTAGAAACAGAACTATGACCAATCAATCTACTTACTTTAACCAAAGAAAGATGGTCTCCACTCTCAAATCCTTTCTTAATTAAACCCAATACAAACGATTTACGAAGAATGTGTGAAGAATAATTACCAATTATCAGAATTAGGTTTTGTAATATTATTATGTAACTCTGTCAATATTTCACTCATATGTTTTAGTTCATTTAAGTATAATTGATACTTTATACCTTTTAAATAATATTTGTTAGATGAATTAGTAACTAAATCTCTATCCCCATAATTTATAAACTTTAAATCATCTATGAACTGAACTCTAATTTTAGAATCTTTGAATTGAACCACCAATCTTAATTGATAATCATGAGATGAACTTATTTGTAATAAACCTTGTTTGAAATAACTTGTGTATATATAATTGAAAACTAGTTGATCCTCAGTTTCACTTTGTAATGTTGTTTTTAAACTCATAAAATATTTAGAATACCAATTTTTAAAATCTTTTACTAATTGTTTCTGATTTTTATCTTTTATTTCAATTATAAAAGTTTCAACTAACCCTTTACTAACATCTTCATATATTTCATTTATACCAATACTATTGTCAATTTCTAAATTCAAAAGTTTATGATACTTTAAATCAAAAGTTGTCTGTGAAAATCCATTTAACATGAAAATTCCAGAAATAAATAATAAGATTCCTTTTTTCATATAGAAAATTTATAATATAAATTTAGTCTAATTCTTACATCAACTAATACAACCCTTTATTAGAGTAGTTCTTATATAACTCATTTGTTAGTAAATTAATCAGATGAGGATTCTCCATTTTCTTGTAAAAATCAAATTGGTCATTAACATACCCTAACAATACATCTCTTGTGATATCTTCCAATTTCTTCCTTTTGTTTTGTTCTGAATTATCCCCTTCCATAACCTTACTTAAATCTTCATTACCATAAACTCGTTTAGTAACTTGTCTGAGATTCAGTTTATGTTCCTCACTAAAATCACTTCCAAACACAGTATTTATTTTTTTCAATATTTCTGAAAGGAAATCCATTGGTTCTTCAACCATTCCACTTGAACCATCAGGTCCAAATGGAGGAATTTCCCCTTGTTTATCTTCTAAACTCAATTTATGTTCACCAATCTTTTGAATACGAAGTGAATCTAAATCAATAGAATCTGATATTTTTAATCTTTCAGATTCTTCTTTAGGTAACTTCTTATTTACATACTTTAGGAAAATGAATAACTTCTCCAATTCAATATCCTCAAAAGAGATGATTTGAGAGATATACCCATACAAACGGACATAGGATTGTATATGTGATTTAAACTCCTCTTTTTGTTCTTGATTATCTATCTCCTTCCACTTATTAACTACCCTA
>CANGEW010000053.1 GCA_947452965.1 Chitinophagaceae bacterium
ATAGCATTAGCAAATAAATAAAAAGGCAATAATGCATATCTTGTATAATAAGGCCCTTCATGATAGAAACCATCTGGAGAAAACAACCCTTTCAAATTAGCAATGAATCCAGCGGTAGAATCTTTCTGTGTACCATATAATGCCATTTGCAAATATTCGTTGTTATCAGTTGCAATACCCACAATCCCTACACCTGCTGTAGCCCAAACGGCATGATTATGGATTAGATTAAACCAATTTTTTTGGTCAATAGTAAAATAATCAACTATAGGCTTAAAAGCACCCTTAGTAATTTGCTCTCGTTCAGACTTAGTAAGGTAATCATGTATGCAATCAAAAGCGATTCCAGTATATACCAACCAATTAGCATCATTTAAAGCCTGCCAAAACAATCTGCCTGGGGAGGCACTGGTTGCTTGTGGGTGATTTTTTAAGGTTGGATTTAATACTGCATATTTCAAAAACATTTTCTTTACGATGATCGCATATTTAACATCACCAGTAATTTGATAAAGCAAACCTGCGTTGTACATCAAATTGTAATTAGACTTATGCTGATCATGAGTATATCCTCCTGCAGGATCTTTCGGAACTGGAACATCCACATCAACACCAACCAATGGGTCTACTTGTTTTTGAAGTTCCTTAAAAGTAGTTTTTAATAAATTATTATGAGGAAACTGATCACGAACATAACCAAACTCTTGTTTGTTGGCATATGCCACAGGATGAACTTGAGCATATACAGCCGAGTGTAAAAACAATAAAAGCAACAAGCAATTTTTCATAAAATGGCAGCAAATAGTCAGATACGTACAATTCATAAAAATTAAAGAAATTGAACTTCAAAATTGTACAATATCAGAATGTAATATTATTGGCAATTATCGGGACTGAGCCAAAAAACCACTTAATAATTATCTAAAAATTAGTTAACCCCTTAAAATTAATCTAACAATCATATATATACACCAAATTTTAGCTAACATTACCCTGCGGCAACGATGCCGGAAAGGGTGCCGGTAATTTCTGCAACATTATCAAAAAGTATTCATAATTTAGCCCGAATTATGGAAAGACAAACAACCATAAAAGACATAGCCCAAGCATTAAGAATCTCTACTTCAACCGTGAGCAGAGCTCTTAGAGATGCGCCTGATGTTGGTGAAGAAACCAGAAAAGCCGTAAAGGCATTGGCTGAAGAATTAGACTACCAGCCTAACAAACTTGCCCTTAGCTTATTAAACAAACAAACCAATACTATCGGCATCATTATCCCAAACTTAGACTATGTATTGGCAACCATGGTTAGAGGCATTGATGAAGTAGCACTTGAAGCCGGATACACTGTTATGGTTTGTCAAAGTGATGAAAGCTTTGGAAGAGAAATGGTTAATACCAAAAGATTGTTGGACAGCTTAGTTGATGGATTTATTATCTCGGTTTCCAGTGAAACCAGAGTGTTTGAACACATAAAAAAAATACAATCTAAAAAAATACCCCTTGTTCTTTTTGATAGAGTTATCGACAATGTGAATGTCCCTAAAGTGAAATTAGACAATGTAGAAGGCGGGCGCATTGCCACTCAACACTTATTAGATCAGGGTTATAAAAAAATTGCTGTAATTGCTGGTCCGGAAAACATGAATGTGAGTAATGAAAGAATTGAAGGACACTATGAAGTGTTAAAACAAAATAAAATCAAGCCCGACAAAAACGCAATCATTCATTGTGAATTTAATCAAGATTACGCATATATAGCAACCAAAGAATTATTAACGGGTAAAAACAGGCCTGATGCTATTTTTGCAATTAGCGACCGGTTAGCTATTGGTGCCATGATTGCCATTAAAGAATTTGGCTTAAAAATGCCTAAAGACATCGGATTAGTAGGATTCAACAATGAACCTATTACAAAATTACTTACCCCTGCTATTTCGAGTGTTGAAATGCACGCCTTTGAAATGGGAAAAGCCACTGCAAAAATTTTCATTGAAATGATGCATTCTGATGCCGACTTATCAGAAAAAGAAATCGTTTTCAAACCTAAATTATTTATCAGAGAATCCTCAAACAGAGGACTCTAACAAAATAAGTTGATCATACATTCAAAACAATAAATCAAAAAATAATCATGAAAATCATTCACGCAGTTCATCCTGAGGACTTTGTAAAGTACAATACTCAGCAAATCAGAGAGAAATTCTTATTAGAAAATTTAGTTGCAGACAATCAAATCAACTGTGCTTACACTCACTACGACAGAATGGTAGTAGGTGCTGCTAAGCCAAGCGCTGGCCCGTTAACGTTAGGCACATACGATCAATTAAAAAGCAATTATTTCTTAGAGAGAAGAGAAATGGGTGTAATTAATATTGGCGATGCTGGAAGTGTTTCAGTTGACGGAGAGAAATTTGAATTACATAAATTAGATTGTATTTATATAGGAAAAGGAAAAAAAGATATCATTTTTGATGGTAAAGAAGCAAAATTCATCTTCTTCTCATGCCCCGCTCACGCTGCATATCCTGTTCAATTAATGAAATCTGCGGATGCTACTCCAGCAGAATTAGGTTCATCCGAAACCGCTAACCACAGAACTATAAATAAATATGTTCATCCGGATGGTTTACAAAGTTGTCAATTAATGTTGGGAGTTACGAATTTCAAACTAGGTAGTATTTGGAATACCATGCCCTCTCATCTTCACGACAGAAGAATGGAAGCATATTTTTATTTTGATTTGCCTGCTTCACAAAGAGTCATTCATTTCATGGGTGAACCTCATGAAACCAGACATATGTTCTTGAACAATGAACAAGCTATTGTTTCACCGTCTTGGAGCATTCATAGTGGCGTAGCTACAGCAGCTTATTCATTCATTTGGGCTATGGCTGGCGAAAACAGCTCATTTGCCGACATGGATACTGTTAATATAATGGACTTAAAATAATTTTAAAATGATAAATTTTAGAGTAGACAATAAATTGGCTTTAGTTACCGGTTGTAATAAAGGTATAGGCCTCGCGATTGCCGTTGCTTTAGCCGAAAGCGGAGCTGACATCATTGGCGTAAGCAGTAAAATGATAGAATCTGGACAAGAAGTTGCCGCTGCTGTTGAGAAGGCTGGAAGAAAATTTTATGCTTACAACGCTGATTTCACTAATCGAGACTCCTTGTATCAGTTTATCAATAATGTAAAAAATGATCATCCAAAAATTGATATCTTAATCAATAATGCGGGACACATATTAAGAAACCCGGCTGCAGAACATTCTGATGAATATTGGGACACCATTATTGATATCAATCTTAATGCACAATTCATTATTACCAGAGAAATTGGTAAGCAAATGATTGCCAATAAATATGGTAAAATTGTTTTCACTTGTTCTTTATTAAGCTTTCAGGGTGGAATCAATGTGCCTGGTTATGCAGCGAGTAAAGGCGCTGTTGCCTCTTTACTAAAAGCATTTGCAAATGAATGGGCAAAACATGGCATTACCGTAAATGGAATTGCTCCGGGGTATATAGCCACAGACAACACAGCAATGTTGAGAGCCGATGCAGAACGCAATGCTTCCATTTTAGCGCGTATCCCTGCGGGTAAGTGGGGCGATGCAACTGATTTAGCCGGAGGATTCGTATTTTTATCCTCTCCTGCTTCTGATTATGTTAACGGAACCATTCTGACTATTGATGGTGGATGGATGGGAAGATAAATAGAGTTCAACAAGTCATATAAAAAAAACCGACTTTGATTAAGTCGGTTTTTTTTATACCTGAATATATTTTTTATTTCTGTTCAGTCGTTAACCCTGCTTTTAAAAATTCGCTGTTTAATCTTGCGATATTGGCAACAGAGATTCCCTTTGGACATTCTGCTTCACAAGCATAAGTATTAGTACAATTTCCGAAACCTTCTTTATCCATTTGTGCTACCATATTCAACACTCTTGATTCACGTTCAGGAGCACCTTGAGGAAGTAAGGCCAATTGAGAAACCTTAGCACCAACAAACAACATAGCGCTACCATTTTTACAAGTAGCTACACAAGCGCCGCAACCAATACAAGCTGCAGCCATAAACGCATCATCAGCATCTTTTTTATCAATAGGAATAGCATTTGCATCCACTGCATTACCTGTATTCACACTGATATACCCCCCAGCTTGAATAATACGATCAAAGGAAGAACGATCTACCACCAAATCTTTTACTACAGGAAAAGCTGTACTTCTCCATGGCTCTACAACTATGGTATCTCCATCTTTAAAAGCCCTCATATGTAATTGACAAGTTGTATTTTGTTGCCATGGGCCGTGCGCCTGACCGTTGATATACATACTACACATTCCACAAATACCCTCTCTACAATCATGATCAAACGCGATAGGCTCTTTGCCTTCAGCAATTAATTGCTCATTCAACACATCAAACATTTCTAAGAAGCTCATCTCAGATGAAATGTCTTTTACTTGATAAGTCTCTAAACTACCTTTTGTTTTTGAATTTTTCTGACGCCAAACTTTTAAGGTCAGATTCATGTGATAATGTTCCATAATAGTATTTTTTAAAGCAAGTGGATAAAATGTAATTGCTTATTATTTATAGCTTCTTTGTGTTGGTTTAACAATTTCAAATTGCAACGACTCCTTATGCAATTCCCAACCATGATCTCCTTTATTTTCCCAAGCAGCCACATATGCATATTGATCATCATCTCTTTTGGCTTCTCCATCTTCTGTTTGACTTTCTTCTCTAAAATGTCCACCACAGCTTTCATTTCTGTTTAATGCATCCATGCACATCAACTCGCCCAACTCAATGAAATCGGCTACTCTAC
>CANGEW010000054.1 GCA_947452965.1 Chitinophagaceae bacterium
AAATGTGTCGTTTTATGGCGTTTTAAGTCGTTTTCAGAGCCATATTTTCCCATAAAAAAACCCCGATTATCATTGATAATCAGGGTTTTAGCTTATTTCTTGTTAGAAATGATGCGGAGAGAGAGGGATTCGAACCCCCGGACCTTTGACAGTCAACGGTTTTCAAGACCGCCGCAATCGACCACTCTGCCATCTCTCCGTGGCAAAAGTAAGACTTCATTTTTTAGTAACAAAAAATAATTGATTTTTTTAAAAAATCTTTTTTTAGGTGATAACTAAAGAGTTACCATTCATAATACAATGTCCGATTATTTAAAATCGATGCTCCCGAAAGATAGTGGAAGTAAAAGACTTGATTTTTTTATGATGTATACATTGCCGTCCATTCCGCTAAGAATTAAACGAATAGGTTTTTGAGTACGGTCTTCATATTCGGACAATGCCTGTCGGCACATTCCACAAGGCGAAACGGGCTTGTCGCTTCTTCCATTAAGATTATGGTAGGCAATAGCCATTGTTTGGATGGGCACTCCTTGATGATACATCGCAGCAGAACCCAACAATGTTCTTTCTGCGCATATACCTACAGGAAAGGATGCATTTTCCTGATTTGTGCCTTCTACCCTCTCACCATTCTCCAGGATTGCAATAGCCCCTACCAAAAATTTACTATATGGAGCATATGCTTTTTGTGTAACCTTTCTTGCCGAATCCATCAATGACTTATCTTCAGGAGTTAAGTTTTCAATAGAATCATACACATCATATTCAAATTCGTAAATCGTTTTTTTCATACATTCGTTTTTAGAGTAAAAATCCTCTCACGATGAAGTAAGAGGATTTATTTTTTTGATTTTTTATCTTATAATATTAAACAATCTTTTCCACCTTGGCGCTCCTCCTTCCCAACTAAACCAAATAAGAGAAGCTTTTCCTACTATATGATCTTCAGGTACATATCCCCAATATCTACTGTCTAATGAATTATGTCGGTTATCTCCCATCATCCAATAATAATTCATTTTAAAAGTATAAGAAGAAGCTTGTTTACCATTTATATAAATAACTCCATTTTTTTCCTCTACTGTATTACCCTCATATACCTGAATACAACGTTGATATCGTATCCAATTATCAGGTGTTAATTGTATAGAAGTACCTTTTTTGGGAATCCAAATAGGTCCGTAATTGTCAGCAGACCATTTTTTTGTACTATCCGTTGCATAATATGGAAATAATTGTCCACTTGGCTCCATTATGAAATCGCTAATCTTATAACCTTGAGGTAAATGCAATTGAGATTTCTCTAAATTGGTGATGTTTACCAATGGTCCCATTTCTACAATATCACCAATATCTTCACCTGCATGAATATTTATACCCAGTTCTTTTAATTTATCTTGATCTACAACTACATTAGAGGGGGTTTCTAGTTTGTAATACCTTTCGGATGCTGGTAAAAAATCCTGTGGCTTACCATTAATATAAACTTGACCATTGATTACTTTTAGTTCATCCCCGGCAATGGCTACGCATCTTTTAATGAAATTTTCTCTTTTATCTACCGGACGTGTAATGATAATATCACCATAATCTTGCCAAACCCTGTCTCTTCCTAATTGGCGAACTGCTTCATAGTAAGTTACTTTACTCCCAAAGTTTTGTTCATCATTAATAACTGTATCATTTGCCGGAAAATTAAATACCACAACATCATTACGCTTTACAGGAGACGCAAACCAACGTTGATAAGGCAACTTGATCCATTCTAAATAAGCTTTTGAATTGGTAATGGGCATGGTATGGTGTACAAAAGGCATTGCAATTGGAGTATTGGGAATACGTGGGCCGTAACTAAACTTACTTACAAAAAGAAAATCATTTACTAATAATGTTTTCTCCATAGATGGCGTTGGAATTGTGTAAGCTTCAAATATAAAAGTTCTGATAATTGAAGCCGCTACTATAGCAAAAAAAGCTGCGTCAATCCACTCACGAGCAGCTGATTTTTTATAATTATCAACTACAATAGCTCCAGCAAATTTTTCATTTTTAGAGAACCCTAAATATGGAAAATAAATAAACGGAAGTAACACTGTGGCTGCATGATGAAGAAAACCAAATCTTCCAAAATGTTCTACAAATTTAATCATCAACCAAATAGTAATGAATTGTCCGGCTATGGGTACAAATTGCAAGTACATCCAATACTTTTTCACTTTCATTACTTGCACCATACTATACATGTTATAGAATGGGATCCAAGCTTTCCATGAGCTGATAGATGCTTTTTTAAACATGCCATATAATCCAATATGCCATAAAACAGTACAAATAATAAAAATCATCCAACCCATAGTAAAAAAATTTGTTCAAATGTAGTATTCATAAATTAAAAAACAACAGAAAAACCCGAATCTTTAACATTTTTAATAATGATCAGAGTCGGAATATATAGAGCTGAATACATAACGATTGATGTCGAGCAATGTAATTGTCTGGCTACAAAATACAATCAATCTTTCCATTACATTATGCAACTCACGAATATTACCTGTCCAATCGTATTCGCGTAAAGCATATACAGCTTCGTTTGTAATCTTTTTAATGGGCATTTTATATTCCTTACAGATTTTATCAATAAAAAAATTAATTAAATCTGGAATATCGTCTCTTCTTTCATTCAATGAAGGGACATGAATCATTACTACACTGAGTCTATGATATAAATCCAATCTAAATTTTTTTTGAGCAATCTCTTTTAAAAGATTTTTATTTGTGGCTGCGATGATTCTTACATCTACAGGAATGGGCTTATTGGATCCAATTCTTGTAATTGAATGTTCTTGTAATACTCTTAAAATTTTAGTTTGAGCCAATAAACTCATATCTCCAATTTCATCTAAAAATAAGGTTCCGCCATTTGCTTCTTCAAATTTCCCAACGTGTTGTTTTAATGAAGAAGTAAAAGCACCTTTTTCATAACCGAATAATTCACTTTCAATTAATTCATTGGGGATAGCTGCACAATTTAGTTCAATAAGGGGAGCATTTTTTCGTGGACTTTTATAATGAATCCATTGTGCTACTAATTCCTTTCCAACACCATTTTGCCCTGTAATTAATACACGTGTATTTTGCGGGGCTACCGAATCAATCATTATTTTTATTTGATTAACAGCAGCACTAATCCCAATAAATGGATGAATAGATTCTATATTTTCAAAAGATTCTTTATCAGGCTTTCTTTCTTTTGAAAAATTAATTTCATTAATGGTTTGAATTAATCTATTTTGATTCATTGGCTTAACAATGATATCAATTGCACCTAATTTTATGCAGTCAATTAAAAAGTAGATGTCAAGTATATCGCTCCAAACGATAATCGGTAAGATTGAACAAATCGCTTTAATTTCTACAATATCCTTCTTTGTTTTATCTATATCTGTTGCGTGATAAATGATTAGCAAAATATTATTTAGGTTTTTTTTTCTGATGTCAGTTATAGAAGATAATGTTTGAATTGAATATCCTTCGAGTTGTAATAACTCAAGTAAAAAATAATTTGTTTGATCTGATGAATTATAAAATAATATTATTGACATGCTAATATTCCAATGATAGTATAAAAAAGCCGATAAGATTGACTAAAAACATTTTGAGAAGTATGATTCAAATCATTAAATGTGTAATATGAATTTTGTAAATACCAAGTAAGAAGTTACCTTTGCATTCGAAATTTCGGGACGTAGCGCAGCCCGGTAGCGCACACGTCTGGGGGGCGTGTGGTCGCTGGTTCAAATCCAGTCGTCCCGACAAAAAAAGCTCACATTGTAAAATGTGAGCTTTTTTTATTAAATCAATCCAAGTGTTTTGAGTTAAATTTGCATCAAATTAAAGCTCTTCATTTAGAGCTAAATATATGATTTCAAGAATTATCTCATTAAAAATAATCGCAGTCTTTTTTATTTTATCCTTCTTTACTCATCAATTTGGCAAATTGATGATACTTGCAGACTATTATGCGAACACCTCCCAATATGCCAAAAATTGTATCAATAAATCAAGACCCAAATTACATTGTAATGGAAAGTGCCAAATGATGAAAAAAATTCAAGAAGAAGAAAAAAAAGAAAAAGAAGATGCCGAAAAGAAAAATGAAAACAAAAAAGACGCACCTATTTATTTTGAACAATATATTGTTAAAGTAAATTATCTTTCAGAGTCAATCAATAATAAGAAATTTATTTCTATTAACTCATCTAAACCAACAAGTCGCACCTACCGAATTTTTCATCCTCCAAAAGCATAAGCGCAAATACCTTTTTATTTCTATCTTAAAATCGAATGGCGTTGTGTGGGCTTTAAAACCTAAGCACGATGCTGTCTTCTTATTCTATTATTCATTATACAAATTAAAACAATGAAAAAAAATACATTATTATTCTTGATACTTACTTTAATTTTCTGTTTAAATTATTCAAATTCTTTTTCACAATGTGCATGCTGTGCTGGAGCGGGAATTGGATCTTCAAATGGCGATTATAACAACGGAGTGCTTACCTTAAATAAAAAACAATGGGTTGTTGAAGCATACGGAGATTACCGTTCAATAAAAGATGCAGGTGCCCCTGAAGAAGACGAAAAATTACTTACCAATATGTTTATTGGTTCGGCAGGTATTCGTTATGGATTAAATCAACATGTAACACTATCTGCATTATTGCCTTACGTTTTTTTACATACCAATAATGGAAATGATAGAGGGTTTGGAGACCTTGACTTTTTCGCCACTATCAAATTGCTCTCAAAAAACAATTTTAATATTGCA
>CANGEW010000055.1 GCA_947452965.1 Chitinophagaceae bacterium
AACAGCACAAGACATACCATTTATCATAGACTATATTACAGGAACTTGCAGTGGAACTCCTTCACCAGGTAACACCTTGTCAACTAATCCGGGTCCTGTTTGTCCTACCGTAAATTTCACATTATCGCAATCGAGCCCAGATTGCCAAACTGGTATTACGTACCAATGGCAATATTTCAATGGATCTGTTTGGGTGGATATAACAGGTGCAACACAAAGTACTTTGACAACCAATTTTACTGCAGCCAATATTCCCACTTCATTAAGTTCTGTTCAGTTCAGAGCTAAAGTAACCTGTTCGAATGGTGGAGCTGTGGCTTATTCCTTACCCATCACCATAGCCCAAAATAGTTTTTTGAATTGTTATACCAATCCTGGTACTACCAACTCATGTTTTAGTGCCACAGCCAGTGATGATATTCTGAATGTTACATTTGGAACATTAAATAATACGAGTGCTATCTGTGCTTCATCAGGTAATAATGGCTATACTGATTATACAGCATCAGTTGCAGCAGCTACCAATATATTTTCTGGAATACCTAATACGATTAGCACAAAAGTTCATAACGGAGGTGCTGAATATGCCGGCATTTGGATTGATTACAACAGAAACAGTGTTTTCGAGACTAGTGAATTTACACCTTTATCCAACAGAACATTGAGCTCTTCAACAACCGCATCACTCAATGTGTGGGTTTGCAATGCTGATGTAAATATTCCTTTCAATGCAACTGCTTATACAACAAGGATGCGTGTCAGATCAAAATTTGGTGCAGCTGTGGTTGCATCTGATGCGTACAATTCTTATACATATGGAGAAACAGAAGATTATTTTGTAAATGTAACACCATCTACACTTTGTACAGCTGTCCCATCGCTTTCATCTATTATTGGATCAACCAATACACTTTCATCTGCGACTTCAGTTTGTCCTAGTGTTAGTTTTACGCTCTCATTATCTCAATCTTTTGGTTACTCAGGCATCACTTACCAGTGGCAATCTTCTATTGATGGAGGAGCAACTTGGAATAATATCGGTACCAGTAGTGCCACCTATACAGCCACACAAACAGTTACAACAATCTATCGTTGCCAGATTATTTGTTCGGGTACTACTGTTGGTCCAAGCAATCCAGTTACTGTAACCATGTCGCCTTCAACGGATTGTTATTGTACCTCAACAGCAACTTCATCTGCTGATGAAGATATTTCCAATGTGACTTTCGGAACGCTGAATAACTCGTCAACCTGTTCAACCGTTGCACCTGGTCCTGGTTCTGTTCAAAACAGATATTCCAATTATACTTCCGGAACCGGTGCGCCTGCAGCTGGTCAGGTATTTGCTGGTATTGCCAATCCTTTCTCTGTGAGCATCATCACTTGTGGAGGAAATTTTTCCAACGCGATCAAAATCTGGATTGATTACAACCACGATGGTGTCTTTGATAATACGACTGAATTGGCTTTCGGGCCTAGCTCTTATGTCAGTGGTGCTAATACAGTTACTGGTAATATCAATATTCCGGTTACCGCGCTGAACGGAATCACAAGAATGAGAGTTGTTAATTACGAGAGTTTTTCAGTTCCAGCTAACGCATGCTCCAACTATTCTTGGGGCGAGACTGAGGATTACCTGGTAAACATAGTGCCGGCTACTCCTTGTTCGAACTCAATCACACCAGGTAACACGGTGTCATCAAGCACATCGGTTTGCCCTAACGTGAATTTCAATCTTTCTCTGGCCAACTCTTTCGCTTTTGTTGGTATCACTTATCAGTGGCAATCATCCTCTGATGGTATCACTTACAACAACGTTCCTGTTGGTGGAACTTCTGCTACCAGTGGAACACAATCAACATTCACAACAAGTCAAACGGTTGCCAACTATTACCATTGTCAGATTTTCTGTAATGGTTCCTTGGCGGGTACCACTTCAAACCTGTTGGTGAACATGGCACCCGTTACAGATTGCTATTGCATTCCAACAGCAAATTGTGCTTCATTAGACGATATCTTAAATGTAACAATTGGAAGTATTAACAATACATCTACTACGGCTTCTGATTGTGTGTCCGGCGGATATGTAAACTATACTTCTATCACACCTGCTATTGTATTTCAGGGAACTTCGAATCCAATCAGTGTTACAGTAAATGCAGGCGGGCAAGAATCAGCAGGTGTTTGGATTGATTATGACCGAAATGGTACTTTTGATGCCAGTGAATTTACTTTTATTGGAACAGGTGCTTCAACCACTACACCAATGGTTTTCACCAACTTCATTAATATTCCGATTACCGCTAATCCTGGTATTGCAAGAATGCGTGTCAGATCAAAATATGGCAGCGCTTTAATTGCTGATGTGGAAGCATGTACGCCATTCACTTATGGTCAAACAGAAGATTATTTAGTTAACATTCAACCGGCCAACAGTTGTGATAATACATTCAATCCCGGTAATACTTTATCTACTGCAAATCCTGTTTGTCCTTCAGTTCAGTTTACTTTATCTTATTCCAATACCAGTCCAATATCAGGGCTTCAATGGCAATGGCAATATCTAGTTGGGTCTACTTGGACTGATATTACCGGAGCTACCAATATTACTTTTCAAACTACGCAAACTGTAGCTACTTCATACAGAGTTGGCGTTTATTGTCAGGCTTCAGCACAAACAACTTATTCGCAGCCTCTATTGGTAAATATGGCCAATTCAGCCACTTGTTATTGCATTCCACCTAATAGTACTTGTGCAACCCAAAGCATAACGAATGTGAACTTTGCAGGGATTAACAATCCTTCTACATGTACCAATAACGGATACATCAATTATACCGGTACTGTAGCTGCAGGCTTGGCAACGAGTGGTGCGAGTAACCCTGTGACCATTTCAGGTACAGGTGCACGTTATACTAATATATGGATTGATTACAATCATAATGGTCAATTTGAAACTACAGAATATACTTCACTTCCTTATGCCCCAGCTACTACACTCAGCGTGTCAGGTAATGTAATCATTCCTCCAACTGCTTTGCCTGGTCAAACTTTAATGAGAGTGAGAGTAAGCAGTGGTTTCTTGTCAAATATATCAACATCAGCTTGTATTGGTATTACCAATGGTGAAACAGAAGATTACCAGGTTAATATCGTTGGATGTTCTCCTGTTTCTTTTGAATCATTTGCGAGTGATGCTACTACAACATGTGGTGGTAATGCCTCTTTCAATGTGCAGGTATCTTCTTCTGTAACTCCTAATGAGTTGTTTCAATGGCAGGTAAAAACTTCTCCAACTGCAAGCTGGACCAATATAGCCAATGGAGCTATTTACAGTGGTGTTACAACCAACATTTTGGTTATCACCGGAGCACCGCTTTCATACAATGGATATTCTTACCGTGTTTATACCAATGGTAACTGTACTGTAGCTGATACTTCTCTGTCGGCAAAATTGACTGTTACTACTTCCAATACTACTATTTTTGGTACACAACCTGCTAATGCAACTATTGGTTGTGCTGGTAATGCATCATTCAGTTTCACGGTAACTACAGGTCCTACTCCTATATACCAGTGGCAGGTAAGAGCTAACGCTACTTCTCCATGGATCAACTTGGCTAATGGCGTTAATGGTAGTACTACTATTGCAGGTGTTACAACCACTACATTAAGTCTTACTTATGTAACCAATAACTTTAACGGATATCAGGTAAGAGCTTATGTGTCATCACCATGTGCGCCTTCAGATACATCAGGTTTTGCTACACTTACTGTAACACCAATTACGGCCACATTGACAATGACATCGAATCCGGTAACTGATACAATATGTAATGGATCTTCTATTACATTTACTGCCAGTATGAATTTTGGCGGTACTCCGAATGCGACTGTTACTGCTACAAGCAGTACAGGTACAACTATTTCTCTTGCTAATACAACTGGTCTAACTATCGGTCAATATGTGTCTGTTATCGGCGGTACCGGACAATTTGCACCCAATACTCAGATTACGGCTATCAATCCTAATGTTTCATTCACAGTAAACCAAACTCCAACAACACCAATTTCAGGTGCAGGTGCAACTATTGGCGCTTATCAATTCGGTTTCAAGTTTTATGTCAACAATATACTTACACAAAACAGTGCTTCAAATATTTTCACCACCAACACGCTTACTGGTACCAGTTTGGTAAGATGTACCGTGTTGTTAAACGATGCTACAGGTTGTGTACCTGTAAATCCAGCAGCCAGCCCTACAAAAACAATAACGGTTACTCCTAATACAGTTACTTCAGTTTCAATATCTTCTGATCTGGGAAATAGTATATGTGCTGGCCAAACAGTTTTATTCACCGCTACACCAACCAATGGTGGAGCCTCTCCAACCTATCAGTGGAAGAAAAATGGTTTTGATATTGTCGGTGCCACAGCTTCCACATATTCAACAAGTACTTTAGTTAATGGAGATATCATTTCAGTGGTAATGACTTCAAACGCAGCTGCTAATTTATGTTCTGCTCCTAATCCTGCTACCAGCAGCCCATTAACCATGACGGTGAATCAGTCCAATCCTGTTTCTGTTATTGCTGCGGCAAGCCCTGGTGTAAATATTTGCCCTGGTACCAGTGTAACGTTTACGGCTACCCCAACTAATGGAGGTACAACACCTGCTTATCAATGGCAGCTCAGTACTGATGGTGGTGCCACTTACAATAATGTTGGCAGCAATAGTAATACTTATACCAATAATGCTTTAAACAATAATGATAAGGTCAGATGCATATTAACATCAAGTATCACTGCATGTACTGGAGTA
>CANGEW010000056.1 GCA_947452965.1 Chitinophagaceae bacterium
AGATAGTTTTCAATGCTTACGTCCCAGCCAGGTTCCGGGCCAGGTTTTCACCAAAAATGGGTTAAACCTAAAACCCTCATAATCAGGGGGTCCCAGGATCATGCCCTGGTGGGCCCACAGCCGAAAGGCAACATTATCAAGGGTTTATGCTGTCAAAGGCGTAGACCCTTTTTGTTTGGGGTAAATCCCCGGCCAAGTTTGTGCCAGGTTCTGTGATTTTTGAGGGAAAACAGGGGTGAATGGAGGTGAAGGGATAGAGTTGGTAGTACTGATTAAATGATACTATAATCATATATTTGAACACCCCCCAAAGGATAGTTTAAACCATTAAACTATGAAAAAGGTATTTTTTTTATTAGGTGCATTTTTTGCATTTCAGTCATATGCACAGCAACAAATTGTATTTAAAAATACTGTTACAAATTTTAATGTAACAATTCCAAATTTAAAAAGTGGCATATATGGCTTGGCAGGAGGTATTAGTATTGTCTCAGGCGCTGTTTTGTATAAGGCCAATGGCATTGAACATATAATTCAAAATACTACTGATTCGGTTTCACCCCCAATACATTTTTATAAAGATACTACTACTGAAAAATGGACTTACGACAACTATTATAATGAAGCGTCTGTATCTGGTGGCTTTAGAAATTATGTTTTTGTAGACACTTTAGGAACAATAGCATTTGCAAGTACAGGATCAGAAGCAATTCAACCTTGGCCACTTGGGGATATGCTTTTATGTAAAACATTAGGTACAAAATTATCTTGGACAAGAATTAGTGATGAAAAAAGTTATTACCACTCAATGGGAGTTGGAGATGTTAATGGAGATGGTTTGTATGATGCTGTTGGAATGGGACGCTCTAATGATTGGTCCGAGTATCCACATATATATACACAAAACAGCAATGGTAGTTTTTCTGAAAGCAGAGGCTTCTTAGATGCTACACAGTATTTCCAATATGGGTTAAGTGCTACTTATGTTGGAAATTTACTAAAAAATAAATACCCTGAAATTATTATAGCAGAGGGACCTACTGGGAGTATAATAAATAGAAAGGGGTTTTCAATTTTTTCATTTGATTATGCTTCAGGTAAGTATAAATATTTAACCTCGCCTAAAGATTTAGGTATCTATTCAAATGCTGGACAAGGCACAACTTCAATAAAAAGTGCAGACTTTAATAATGACGGATTTACAGACTTGGCAATTGCAACTGAGGGAAGTCCAACTAATTATATTCAAATTTGGAGTGGTGACGGAAAGGGTAATTTCACTCCTGGACAACTAATTTATTATGGAGATCCATCAAAAGGTCAAACAAATATGTCATTTAGAGAATTTGAAGTAATGGATTTTAATCATGACGGATGGCAGGATATTGTTGTACACTCAAATGATTTTGACACTCTTTTTAGGGTCAATCCTTTACCTACAAATCAATATGGAACAGGTGTGAAATTTCAAAATTGTATATGGCAAAATAATAAAGGTGTATTTTCTAGAATAACAAATAAGATCCAAATTGATAATATTTATCCATCCTTTATGAAAGGATTTTTGATAAATGGAGATTTGAGATTTTTTGGTTTTGAAATGAATCCGGGTAACCCACCAAATTTTAATAATTTCAAACTACACGATGTTACAATACATTTTTGTAACAATTTAATTAAACCCACATTTAATACATCTAAATTCCAAATTTGTTCAGGTGATTCTCTAAAATTAACTGTAACCAATATCAATAAAGGTGATTCATTAAAGTGGTACTATAGTGCTAAATCTGATTTAACCAATGTGTCAAATAAAACATTTACTGATAGTACTAAACTCTTTATAACAAGAACTGATAGTTTAGGATGTGTGATTTCATCAGATACAGTTAGCATATTAAAATATTCAATTCCATCTGCGCCAAATTTGTCAAGAGACACTGCCAATTATTTAATATCAAATACAATTATTGGAAACACTTGGTATAAAGACGGAGTAGCAATCACCGATACCACTCAAAAGATTAAACCTACTGCTCCAGGTTCCTATACGGTTAAGACTACCCAAAATGGATGTGTTAGTCCTTCAAGCAGTCCTTTTTATTATTTGATTACAGATATCATTAACCTAAGTTCAGATGAGTTTATTAAACTAGCACCTAATCCCTTTAGCAATCAACTAAACTTTGATTTTGTTGTTAAAGGGTATCAAAGATTAAATTTAGAGGTGTTTGATATAGCAACCGGGGTTAAAGTGGCCAGCAAGCAAAATTTAGTAGCTGGGATGCCAATCTATTTGGGCCAATTATCAGCAGGCACCTATTTAATCAAAATAACCTCAGCTGACAATAAAATATCTTATCAATTTAAGATGGTAAAACTATAAACATCCCGGCCAAGTTCCGGGCCAGGTTTTCACTCAAAACGGGTTAAAAGAGGTGAAATATGAGAAATATAAATCTATTTCAATCTTGTATCCTATTGATTATCAATATGTGACAACAAATAGAATGTTACTTTAAACCCTCATAATCAGGGGGTCCACAGTTCAAGTCTGTGTGGTCCCACAGCCGAAAGGTAACATTATCAAGGGTTTATGCTGTAAAATGCATAGACCCTTTTTGTTTGGGGTAAATCCCCGGCCAAGTTTGGGCCAGGTTTTGTGTTTTTAGAAGGAAATCTGGGATGAATATAGGTGAAGGGGTGGAATTGCAAACATTATCTTATTTTCAACTATAATATTAAATCATGGAAGTACATCACCCACACCACCCAACACACAAAAAGAAATGGTCTGAATATTTATTGGAGTTTGTTATGTTGTTTGCAGCTGTTACACTTGGCTTTTTTGCAGAAAATGTAAGAGAGCATCAAGTAATTGAACACAAGACACAACAGAATTTACAATCTGTCATACTAGATTTAAAGAAAGATTCAGTTTTGATAAAAGATATAATTAAAGAATATCAAAATGCATCAATATATTTAAATAGATTAAACGATGTTTTTTTAGATTATCAACTAAATAAAATTTCAAAAGATCAATATATTGACAAAGTATTATTAATAAGTGATAGTCTTTCTTTTGGAACGTCTTTTTATATTAATAATTCATCCTATAAAAATACAATTTCAAGTGGTAGCTTTAGTAACATAAGCAATATCGACTTGAAGCGTAACATTTCAAACTACTATGAGGTGTATGGTGCAAAATTATATGACAATAATAAACTTATTGATGATGTTGCAGAGTATTATACAGTTAACACTTTACCAAAACCCGGGGGAATAATTGCAGACATTATTGAAAAAACGGATTCAAATAAAGTAGAAATTTTAAAGAAATATTATAAAACTAAAGGACTTTTTGAAAAATCAATACTAAGTAAGGATTTTATTATTTATAATCAAAAGGCAATAGATAGAGTAAAGATTTATATGTATTTATTGAGATTGTTCGAAGTGAAGAATAAAGAATTAAGTGATTTATTAAACAAGAGTTTAAACGAAAAATAATTTTTTTTAATCATAATAAATTAAACAATGGAAGTACACCACCATGCCCATCATCCAAAAAAATGGAAGGAATATATTTCGGAATTTTTAATGTTATTCTTAGCGGTAACCCTTGGATTCTTTGCAGAAAATAAAAGAGAAGAGATGGTTGAAAATCATAGAGAAAAACAATACATGCAAAGTTTGTACGAAGACTTAAAGAAAGACACGTCAATGTTAAACACACTTGAAGCTTACGATAATATTCAAATTAGCAAAATTGACACTGTTAACAATGTCATAAATAATAATATCTGGAATGATAGTACAACTAAATATATATACAGAGCAAATTTGAAGACACTTGGAAATCTTCGTCTTAGTTTAAATGAACGCACTTCATCACAGTTAAAGAATTCAGGGGGAATGCGTATGATCGAAAATCAGGACTTAAGTAATAAAATTTCCGAGTATTGGGAATTATCCGAGGTTACAAAAAATATGGGGGGAAATATTGAGGAATTAAAATTAAAGGCAAGAGAAAAGTCATATTCCATTTTTGATCAAAAATATTATATCAATACCTCAACTGGGGAAATAGCTAGTAATGCAAAATTAATGACTTATGACAAATTAGTTTTAACCGAATATGCTAATAGGTTAAATCATATTAGAAATTCAATGAAAAATGTTAGAACACCTTTTATAGTGAAACTAAATGATAAAGCAAAAGAATTGATATTGGATTTAAAGAAAGAATTTTCACTCAATGATAAATCATCAGTAAACCCGGTATTTGAAAATAGAAAATAATAACATGGAAGTACATCACCACCCACACTTAGCACACAAGGAAAAACCCTGGAAAGAGTATTTATTAGAAGGCTTAATGATATTTTTAGCAGTTTCTATGGGCTTTATTGCAGAAAATATTCGTGAGCATATATCGGAACAAAACAAAAAAAGGGAACTATTAGAAATAGTTAGTCAAGATTTCAGTAAAGACTTAGAGCAACTTAAATATCATGAAAATTTTGCTAAAGAAAAAATGGAACTTTGTAATAAAGTCATCAAATATTTTGATGGTGACCATACGGTAATTGATCAAAGGGAGTATTACCATGGGCTTGGCATTATTAAAGGATGGTGGTTTTTTAATCCAGAAGAAAAGAGTAGAAACGAGGCGGAATCTAAGGGATATTTTTACACAAAAG
>CANGEW010000057.1 GCA_947452965.1 Chitinophagaceae bacterium
GAAAATGATATTCACTTTACATACAAAGGAAACATTACCCTTTTAAAATAAATCTCAATGAGTATAAAAAAAATCTTGTTTTTGATAACGGCACATATATTGGTATTGCAATTATGTGCTCAAGATTTTACGTTATCACAATTTTATGAAATGCCAATGTTGAGAAATCCTGCTATCGCTGGCATTTTTACAGGAGACTTAAGAGTTCAGGCAGCCTATAGAAATCAATGGGCTTCTGTAACTACTCCTTATAAAACAATGGCCTTGAGTGGTGAATTAAAAAAACATGTGGGTTTTGGTGATGATTATATTACAATAGGACTTCAGGTGAGCAATGATGTTGCAGGTGATTTGAATTTTGGTGTGTTACAATTGTTGCCTGCAGTAAATTATATGAAATCAGTCAATCAAGGAAATGGGTATTTGTCTGCGGGGTTTATGGCGGGTTTGGTTCAATATAAGTTTGATCCCACCAAGGCTACCTTTAATGACCAATGGCAAAATGGTCAATTTAATCCTAATAATTATTCAAGTCAATCATTCCAAAGTACATCACTTAGTTATTTCGATGCATCCTTCGGACTTGCCTTTAGTAATACAATAGAGGGTACTTCAACAAATTATTACACAGGTATTGCATATTATCATTTTAATAAACCTACTTCTTCCTTAATAGGTGACGATTCTAAATTATTACCACGCTTTGTTTTAAATGCTGGTCTATCAACGCCTACAGGATATTCAGATAATATATATGCCTATGGAGATTATATCATACAAGGAGGCAATAATCAAACACTATTAGGATTGATGTATAGTCATGCAATGGAAGAATCAAATGAAGAAGGAGATAAATATGCTATTAATATTGGAGGATTTTATAGATGGTCAGATGCTTTTATTCCTACAGTAAAATTAGAGTTAAGAAAAATTTCTTTGGGTTTAAGTTATGATATAAATGTATCCAAGTTAACAGTTGCCTCACAAACAAAAGGTGGTTTTGAGATAACGGCTTCTTATAAGTCCTTCTTAAATATTAGGAACACTAGTTTGTATCAATCTAAATGTCCTAAGTTTTAATCATCAATCATTTTTGAGTAAAGGGTATCATATATTATATTTACTAAACAAGTGAATACTTATTCTTAAAATCATTTGTATTTTACGTATGTTTTTTAACTTGTTTACGCAAAAATCTTAAACAAATACCTGTTATTTGAACATTTTGTAAACAGAAATTCTTGTTTTGCGAATTCACTTCTTATTTTTGCAAAATATTTATCTACTAACTTATTATTATGACTTGGAAACATTTTTTCAGTTCCTCAATTGGCCAAAAGTTTTTAATGGCTTTAACCGGTGTTTTTCTTATTTTATTTTTGATTGTGCATGCCGGTATTAATTCTTGCATCTTTTTAAATGATGGTGGTGCGACTTTTAATGAAGTAGCTCATTTTATGAGTCATAATTGGATTATGCGTTTCTTGGAAATAGGATTGTTTGGTGGATTAATTCTCCACATCATAAAAGGGTTGACTGTATGGATACAAAATAACAAAGCTCGTCCTGTTCAATATCAATGTAATCAACCTTCAAAAAATAGCAAATGGTATAGTCGTTCAATGGGTATTTTGGGAAGTTTGCTTTTGATTTTTTTAGTGGTTCATCTTAATAATTTTTATGTAGGCACTAAAATTGCTTTATATAGCGGAGATCAACCACATAATTTATTTGAAGAGATGAAAGAAGAATTTTCTAATATAGGGTTAGTGGCATTGTATCTTGTAGGGGTTTCTGCTCTCTATTGGCATTTATATCATGGATTTCAAAGCGCATTTCAAACTTTAGGTATTAATCATAAAAGGTATACACCGCTGATTAAATGCATTGGTATCGGATATGCAACCATCATTTGTCTATTATTTGCTTTAATGCCGATTGCTATATACATGCAATGGATTAAGTAATTCCTTTTTTAGATAACTTTTTAAATCAAACATACTTATGGCTTTAGATGCTAAAATTCCACATGGTGAAATGGACAAAAAGTGGAGCGATTACAAAGGACATGTTAAGTTGGTGAATCCTGCAAACAAGCGCAAATTAGAAGTGATTGTTGTGGGAACTGGTTTGGCTGGAGCTTCCGCTGCTGCTTCTTTGGGAGAATTGGGATACAAAGTAAAAGCATTTTGTTTTCAAGATAGTCCACGTCGCGCACACAGTATAGCCGCGCAAGGTGGTATCAATGCTGCAAAAAATTATCAAAACGACGGCGATTCTGTTTTTAGATTATTTTACGATACCGTTAAAGGGGGTGATTACAGAGCTAGAGAAGCAAATGTTCATCGTTTGGCAGAGGTAAGTACTTCAATCATTGATCAGTGTGTGGCACAAGGTGTCCCTTTTGCCAGAGAATATGGTGGTTTGCTTAGTAATCGTTCATTTGGTGGAACTCAAGTACAAAGAACTTTTTATGCTGCAGGTCAAACGGGGCAGCAATTATTATTAGGTGCGTACAGTGCTTTAGAGAGACAAGTAGCTTTAGGAAACGTAAAGATGTATGCTCGTCATGAAATGTTGGATGTAGTGAAGATTGAAGGAAAAGCTAGAGGAATTATTGCACGCAATCTAGTAACAGGAGAAACTGAGAGACATTTCGGTCATGCGGTATTGTTATGTACTGGTGGATATGGAAATGTGTTTTATTTGAGTACGAATGCTATGGGTAGCAATGTAACGGCAGCTTGGAAAGCCCATAAAAAAGGTGCGTATTTTGGGAACCCATGTTTTACGCAAATTCATCCAACTTGTATTCCGGTAAGTGGAGATCATCAAAGTAAGCTAACGCTGATGAGTGAGAGCTTGAGGAATGATGGGAGAATTTGGGTGCCTAAACAAAAAGGTGATAATAGAAATCCTAAAGATATTCCAGAATCGGAGAGAGATTATTATTTGGAAAGAAGATATCCTGCTTTTGGAAATTTGGTTCCAAGAGATGTGGCGTCTCGTGCTGCGAAAGAAAGATGTGATGAGGGATATGGTGTAGGAACAACAAAAATGGCTGTGTATCTAGATTATAAAGATGCCATCATGCGGTATGGAAAGATAGAAGCTGGCAAAACTGGTCATGAGCATGCCGACGATGCAACTATTTTTGCATTAGGGAAAGCCGTTGTGGAGGAAAAGTATGGTAATCTTTTTGAAATGTATGAAAAAATTACCGGAGAAAATCCTTACGAAACACCGATGCGTATCTATCCTGCAGTGCATTATACAATGGGCGGCTTATGGGTAGATTATGAATTGCAAACTACTGTTCCCGGATTGTATGCTTTAGGGGAGGCTAATTTTAGTGATCATGGCGCAAATAGATTAGGGGCCTCTGCATTGATGCAAGGTCTGGCAGATGGATATTTTGTAATTCCTTACACATTAGGAAACTATCTCGCAGAAGAAATTCGTACAGGTTCTATTTCAACAGATCATGAAGCATTTGTTCAAACAGAAAAAGAAGTGAAAGAAAGGATAGAAAAGTTAATGAGCATCAAAGGAACTCAAACTGTAGAAAGTTTTCATAAGCGTTTAGGTAAGATCATGTGGGATAAATGTGGAATGGCTAGAAATGCAGAAGGATTGAAATATGCGATTGCTGAGATTCAAGCACTGAAAAAAGAATTCTGGTCTGATGTTAGAATTCCAGGTTCTATTGATGAGTTTAATCCTGAATTAGATAAGGCGGGTAGAGTAGCCGATTTCATTGAGTTGGGCGAGTTGATGTGCATGGATGCATTAAACAGAAATGAAAGCTGTGGTGGACATTTTAGAGAAGAAAGTCAAACAGAAGATGGAGAAGCCAAAAGAGATGATGAAAATTATGCATACGTTGCAGCATGGGAAAACAAGGGAGATCAAGGATGGGAATTACATAAGGAGTCGTTGCAATTTGAAATTGTTAAACCTAGTCAAAGAAGTTATAAATAGTAAGCAATTCCACTTTTCGATTTGCTGTTAAAAAATAATATTATTATGGAACATTATCACATGAATCTGACCTTAAAAGTTTGGCGTCAGAAAAATTCAAAAACAAAAGGGAGCTTAGAAACATATCAAGTAAAAGACATTTCATCTGAAATGAGTTTTTTAGAAATGATTGATGTGTTGAATGAGCAATTAATTGCAGAAGGTAAAGAGCCGATTGCTTTTGATCATGATTGCAGAGAGGGTATTTGTGGAATGTGTAGTATGTATATCAATGGTCAGGCTCATGGCCCTTGGCAACAAAATACCACTTGTCAACTACATATGAGGGCATTTAAAGATGGCGATACGATAGTTGTAGAGCCTTGGAGAAGCACTGCTTTCCCAGTAGTAAAAGATCTAGTGGTAGATCGTTCATCATTTGATCGTATTATTCAGGCCGGTGGTTATATCAGTGTGAATACGGGTAATGCAGTGGATGCAAATGCTATTCCTATTGATAAAAAAGATGCTGATGATGCGTTTATGGCTGCAGCTTGTATTGGTTGCGGCGCTTGTGTAGCTACTTGTAAAA
>CANGEW010000058.1 GCA_947452965.1 Chitinophagaceae bacterium
AAATGCAAATCACATTTGACCTATCACTGAGCAACTGAGTGTCTTCGGTAAACTTATGAATAGTGGTTAAAAAAACTCCACCACTTTGTCGGCCTTGTATCAACTCACGTAAATTTGCTCGGCTCTCCACACTCAAGACGGTGTTGTCTCCAATGAAGTTTTTTGCATTGGTAAATTGCCCCGAAAGTTGGTCATCTAAATCGGTTCGGTCGGTAATTAATACAATGGTTGGGCTTTCAAAGTATTCACTTTTCATCAATAAACGTGTGAGGTAAAGCATTGTGAAGCTTTTTCCACATCCAGTTGCACCAAAATAAGTTCCGCCTTTACCATTACCTCCAGGCTTTTGAGCAACCTTTATGTTATCATATAAAGCTCGTGCGGCATAGTATTGCGGATAACGACAAACGATTTTTTCGTTTTTCTTTGAACTATCAGGTATATAAATAAAGTTTCGAATAATATCTCTTAATCTAGTTTTATCAAACATCCCTTGAATAAGCGTAAACATGCTATCGATGCCGTCAACTTCTTTTGCCAATCCTGCAACTCTTCGCCAAGCATAGAAAAAATCATACGGGGCAAAAAATGACCCTGATTTATTATTGATACCATCACTAATAACACAAAAAGCGTTGTATTTAAAAAGCTCTGGTATGTCTCTTTTGTATCGAATAGTTAATTGTTTATAAGCATCAAAAATGGTGGCTTCTTCACGAATGGCACTTTTAAATTCAAATACAACCAAGGGCAAGCCGTTAATATAAACTATACCGTCTGGAATACGTTTTTCTGAACCTAAAATTTCTAATTGATTAACAAATTTGTAAATATTATTGTCAATCCCATATTCTGTCTTATCCTCTGCAACAATTGAAACAAGTTGTTCTGCATCAGGTTGACGGTGATTGTTTAGTCCTGAAAAATCAATAAACTGGATGTATATGTCCTTTTGATTTCGGTCTTCTCTTTTAAGAATAAAACCATCAGAAAGCATTTTTAAAAATGTCTTGTTACTTTCATACAAATCAGTTGATGAAAGAGATTTGAGCTGAAGGATAATAGATTTAATTTCATTTATTGTGATACCATGGCTTGCATACTGAATTAGCAAAAAGTTTTGTAAATCTTCTTCAATCAATACCTCCTCTGGCTTTCGGGTTATTGTAATACCCAAGTGGTGGGGAAATCCTTCTTGCCCCAACAACTCGGTAAATGCTCTTTCTAATTTTTCTTCTGTAAATTTCATCTATAATTATGTGTTGCTTTGAATGCACTTAATCTTCCTGAAAAATCATTTTTCCAATCTTCATATTGTCGTAAATCAACACGAATATCGGTTGGGTTAAGTTGATTGCTCTGTACTTCAATTCCACCATCATGCTCAGTTGTAGAATATTTCCCGAATAAATCTAACAATAATCTAATGTCGGAATGTTCTACAATCACATAACCAGATAAATAACCCGCCTTAAGATTGATATTTTTGGAAAACCTTTTAATAGACTCATTGGCTAAAATATCTTCAACCGATTTTTCTAAGAGTTTTCTGAATTGCTTTTTTAGCTTCTCTGTGATTTCTTCAATTCTTTGTGTCTGATTTAACGGAAGTGAATCAATTAAGTCAAGATCTCTACGAATAGAGTTTATTCTTTCCTGAATATTCTTAGCCAAGTATGGTATTTCGTCACTTACAATACCAGCTACACCTCTGTTCTTTTCTACGCCAACGATAAAACATTCACGGCTTAATATCTTTTTATGAATGTCAAGCAGTAGCCTAACAAAATACAAGTCGTGGGTTAACACAATTATCTGCCTATCAATTGATAGCTCAACTATTTTGTTTGCAATTAAATCCCTGTAATCCATATCCAATGAAGTAACTGGGTCATCAAAAACGATAGTGTTTTTTCGATTGTCAATTGTGCAATCAGCCAAGAAATTTGAAAGTGCAATTACCTTTTTTTCACCTTCACTTAATACGGAATCTATAGAATGTGCAATGCCATTTAATCCACATTTTTGAAAAGTACTACCTTGAGTTGTCCTCGTCTTTGAAATAAGAACCTTTGATGATAAATCTTGATTGAAATAGCTTAAATGATTTATAAACTCACGGTGTTGTAAGGTTACGGCTTGGTCTTCCATAAACTCACCTATTTTTCGTGAAACAATATTTGTGTTTAATTGAGCTTGACAAATTCCAATCCATGCTTTGTATTTGTACTCATCAAAATACTGTAAAATTGTAGTTTTCTGATTGAATAAAAGTTCTTTAGCAATTAATTCATTGTGTTCAATTATTAAAGCATTTCTATTAGTTACTAGTTGATTATTTTGATCTAGTTGTGCTGTAATATTGGGCAACAAATTTCCAATAAGAGTTGAGATTGGATTTACAATTACATTTATTTCACCACCATTCTGTAATTGATTTATTAAGACAATTTTTGCGGAATTTACTGAATGATTAAAAGCTTCATGTTGAATTTGAAAATCAGCAATCAATGTTACCAACTCTGTGAAATTTTCAAATGGTGCAATAACTAAATTATTATAGTCAGAAGTCTTCTGTTCAATTTGTCTTTGAATTGCATCTAATTGGGTTGAAACATCATTCAAGATAAATCTGCTAAAACCAAGCAATCTTTGCTTAGCAGCTTCATCCAAATCTTGTTGACAGAATACACATTTCTCAATTGAAGCCGCAGACGGAAAATTTTGTTCATCTGTCATTGCGTTACTGTTTGCGAATTCTTTAGCCGCATCCCAAAGTGTTCTCCAAGGATTTGTTCCAAAGCCTGCAATAGTGTTCAGTCCATTAAGTTCATTGGTAGCGATATCATAAGCCTGTTTTACACTTTCGTATCTACTTCTTATATTCCTTATTTCTTGAAATGATGTTTCATTGAATCGTTCTTCTATTCTTTGAAACTGTTGCACATAATTTTCAATTCTTCCTTTAAGCGATGTTAGGTTAAGTATGTTTTGTTGCGGATTTTGAGAATTGATTAAATTAAATAATTCCTCCTTTCTTGTAAGATTGGAAGGGCTAAATTGAATAAAAGTGTCAATCTCTATCCTTGTTTTTGATTCAATATTGGCAAACCATTGAGCAGTTGGTGTTTCACTTAAAGTTGCGTCTAATATTGGTTTTTGTGTATTGTAGGTGACAATTTCCGAATTTAGTTTTTGAGAAATTTCATTTAAAACTGGAATTAATCTTTCTAAAACATCAATTCCAATTGGTTTGTACTGTGTGGGATTTTCATTATTAACATACACATTACCACAATCATTATCATAAACAAAAATTGAGCTCAATGCAGAGTGTGTCGGTGAGTTTTCTAGCCATTGAAAAGGAGTACTTGTTCCATTGTCTTCAATAATAAAATCAACTTTTTGTTTAGATGCAGAAAGAGAGAATACGTTTTTCTTTAATTCCACATTTGAGTTTCTGCTCCAACATAATTTTTTTAGAATTCTCGAATAGCTTGATTTGCCAGAACCATTATTTCCATAAACAACGGTTAAACCGCTGTTTGGAAATTGCAGATGCCCTTGATTGTGCAAAGCACAAACATTTATCGGGTCTTTAATACTTATTAATTTAGGATAGACTGTGCCAGTAGCCACAGTTGTCGGAATATGTGTATTGTCAATTGGTATTGCGTTTAATGTAACTGATGTGGCCCCATTTTCTTTTTTTACCAGCGAAACAAGTTCATCAATGTCAGTATGAGTTACAGAAGAACTTGATATTATTCTCCGCAATGCATCTTTCAAGAAGGCTGGCTTATTATTAGCCCAAATTAATATTTCGTTATAAATAGCCATGCTTCTAATTTTCTATTGTTGCAAATTTTGATTGGCTATCCACAACACCCTTCATCAAAACAGGGCAAAGCGGCTTAATAGTATTTTTCAATTGCTCATTAATGCGCTTGCGAGTTTCCAATGTGTGGTAAATAGTTACAATTGCTTCTTGAATATTAATATCAGGAATAGGAATTTGAATTTCTTTGAATCGTTCCCATTCTAAACTAGCTCTTACGCTGCTATCGCTAATAAACCAACCGTATCTATTAAATTCTGGACGATAAAACCAAAGCATCAAAAATTCAGGTAACACAACTTTTTTGTCAATTACTTCAAATACCAAATAAGCAGGAGAAATAATAGCAGGTTCTTCAAAAGAATATAAAACCACACGAACAGTTTCATCTCTTCCAACTTGCATAGCACTGTAAGCAAACTGTTTTTTTTGAACAATTTTATATTTTGACAAATCCGATTCGCCAACATTTGCTTTGGATGGCATAAAAACTTTATCAACGTTTATTCCAAGGAGATTTGTTATTTCATTGTTCCTATTTCTGTTGTCAACCAATTGAACTAATTCACTTAAAGGTTGGTGCCTGTCAATACGCTTTAATTTATCCATTGAAGAATTACATATCAATTGCAAATCAGCCAAACTGTTTTGATAAGTTTTTTGATTACTTAATAAGCCATTATAGAGAGCAACACATTTTCGTTGTTCTTC
>CANGEW010000059.1 GCA_947452965.1 Chitinophagaceae bacterium
CATTCCCTCGAGAAGTCGGAAAAACGTAATTTTAAGCTATATATTCAAAGAAATTCAGGTAACAAGGATCTCAAAATCATAGAATTATTCGATGCAATTGACAAATTAAAAGAGTACGATGAGGCTTTGTTACTAAAAAAACTCGGCTCCATTGCCAAACCTCAGCTATCCAATGTAAAAACACATTTATACAAACAATTACTGGCTAGTTTAAGAGTAATCAAAATAAATGACAGCATAGACTTGCAAATGAACGAACAGCTTGATTATGCTAGAATTTTATACAACAAAGGGTTATACCATCAAAGTCTTAAAATTCTCGAGAAAGTAAAAGAGTTTGCCATCAATCATCATCAGCATACTTTTTTAATACAAGTGATTTCATTTGAAAAACGCATCGAGTCATTACATATTACCAGAAGTATGCAGAACCGAGCTGAGCAACTCAGCAAAGAAGCATTTGAAGTAAATCAAAAAAGAGCAACTATCACCCAATTATCAAATTTAGCATTACAACTATATAGTTTATACATTAAAAATGGACATGCCAGAAATGAAGATGATGAAACGGAAGTAAAAAATTATTTCTACGAAAAATTGCCGGCCAATTATTTGTCCCTCACCGGCTTTTATGAGCGCTTATTTATTTATCAGAGCTTTTGTTGGTACGCTTACATTCGTCAGGATTTTACTATGTATTATAGATACACTCAAAAATGGGTGGATTTGTTTCATCAAGATGATAAAATGATTGGAGTTGAAACGATGCATTACATTAAAGGCATGCATAATCTCCTAAATGCACATTTCGATTTGAGAAATCATAAAAAATTTGCTTCTACTATTAACGTTTTAGAAGAATTTTCAAAAACAATTCATGCAGAACGATTTGATACCACCAGGGTACAAACTTTTATTTATCTATACAGCGCAAAATTAAATTATCATAGCCTGATTGGATCGTTTGAACCTGCTTTGCAATTGATTCCTGCTATCGAAGATAAATTGGATGAGTATAGTTTATATATTGACCGACATCGGATCCTGGTATTTAACTATAAAATCGCGTTGGTGTATTTTGGAGCAGGTAATTATGAAAAATGTATAGACTACCTACATAAAATCATTAATGACCCCATCGATTTAAGAACCGATTTGCAATGTTATGCCAGGTTGCTTCATTTGATATCACATTATGAGTTAGGCAACAATGACATCATTGAATATCTTACTAAATCAGTATATCGGTTTATGGCTAAGATGAAAAGGCTTACCATCATTGAAGAAGAAATTTTTAAGTTTCTGCGTAATTCGTTTTATGGAAGTAAAACTGAATTAAAAAAACAGTTTGTAGTATTGCACCAGAAACTTAAGGAGTACGAGAAAATGCGATTCGAGTCAAGAACCTTCGCTTACTTGGATATTATATCCTGGCTAGAGAGTAAGATGTTACATAAGCCGATGGCATTTATTCTAAAAGAAAAATACGAAGCAAGTAGAAGATAATATTTGTTTTCATTTTGCATTATTATCTTTTTTTAATTCTTCCAACATTTTAATAATCTTATCGAGTTTTTCCACTTCAATGGAATTTAGTTTTATACTCAGTGCTTCAATTTCTTTTTTCGCCTCTAAGTTGGTTTCATAGTCTGCCAAAGCCTGCGTTCTATCTCTATCACTTTGTCGGTTTTGCGACATCATAATGATAGGAGCTGCATAAGCAGCTTGTGTAGAAAAAAGAAGATTGAGTAAAATAAATGGGTAAACATCCCAATGTTTAATAAAGCCAACTATATTCAATCCCATCCACATCACCACTAAAATAGTTTGTATGATGATGAATGTCCAGGAGCCCATTCCATTGGCAACAGCATCTGCTACTCGGTTACCAAATGTGAGTGATTCTTTATGTGAATCGTGCCAGTTTTTCTTTTTATTCATTGAATACATTTTTTTCAAAAGATACGCCACTTTTTTTGATAAATCTTACCTGTTTTAAATTAGTTTTTGACTAAGAGATGAATTGAAAACTTCTAAAACTGTTGAAACAAATACAGCTAGTTGAAGGAAATGAATTAGTCGGCTTCTAATATGTTGAATCATATAAAGTGTAATACAAACGGATTAATTCAAATAATATTTGCAAGTGAAACCACCTCATTAAAGGTGGTTTTGAATATTTTATGATAATGATTTTAGTGAGTTGCCAAATAACTTATCTCCGCTTGCGTGAGTGCTCGGTTGTAGATGCGGATGTCGTCAAGATATCCGTTGAAATTTGCTCCGCCGCCAGGGAATCCATTATTTTCAGCTCCAAATCTAATATTAGCTAAAATTGAACCAACATTTGAACTGGATGTAAAAGAATAAATCTGTAGCCCGTCAAAATAAAAACTCCAAACAAACGGATTTTCTTTTCTCCAAACAAAATGATGCCATTGCTGCGAAGTAGGTGGAGTAGTATTTATTTCTCCTCCAACAATCCAACCTCCTTGCCCATTTCCAAGTCCAAAAACCAAATTGTATGGTGGATTTGGATTGGTAGTGATATAATGAAAAGCGCAATTTTCAAGAGTATGTGGCCCTGTATTAAATAATGTTTGGTTGATTTTCGTGGAGTCGGTAGATTTCCACCAAATTGAAATTGAGTGTGATAAACTAACATCTAAAAATGAAGTATTTGATGTGATATAATCATTCACCCCATCAAAACTATAAGCCTTCCCACTATTCCCAAACCTATCCGTAGTTAGCGTAGCCCCATTCACCACCCCATTATTTCCATTTCCACTCTCATCATTGGCATTGCCATTGAATGGGTAGTAAGCAACCAACCCATTATTTAAGGTGGTGATGGGAGTATCTTTTACACAACGGACGGATAAAGCACGCCCTTTACTATAATTGTAGTTTATCAAAGAAGAATTACTATAATTAAGGTAGTAGTATGAAGCGGAATTTGATGTGTTATCATTTGAACTCCAAAAGTTAGCACCCGTTCCAATGTCGACAAATTCAGATGTTTCATAACGCCCCCCACCTGGAAGTCCATTGAATCCGATACTATTAGTCCCATTACCACCATTGCTCCAACCAGAAATGTTCTTTAATTTTCCTCCTGCAACATTAGCTCCGCCCAAACAATCAGTTAAAGTATTCCATTCTCCATCACTTGGCACATGCCATCCTATTGGAGCCAATCCTCTTGGGTCATTTACCGCATACCAATTATATAACCTACCATACACCGAACCATAGGTAGCACTATCATTATTATACCAACACCAAGCACCGGTGGTAAGGTTTGCCCATTCTGTTGGGTCGGTTACTTGTGGTATGATGTCGCCATTTCTGTATCGGGTAACATCCAAGTTCTTCGCCATCCAGGTTTGGTTGCATATTTGAACAGTAGGATAAGTATGTCCGTCAATGTCGGTTAGTAAAGTTGAATCAACAATGGTTGTTGAATCAATCGGTACACAATAAACAGAATTCCATTTTCCAAAGTCAAAAATTTCCAAACAATGTGTAGTCAAATTATAAATCTGCAATCCCACTGCTGGGCTTGCTATTGCATCTCTTTCGGTGCTTGTCATTCTGGGAGGTAAAAAACCACTGTTGTTGGAGGACACTTCCAGCTTTGCAGAGGGGTGAGGGGTATTGGTTCCAATCCCCACATTTTGTGCATTGGATGTAATAACTAATAGAAATAATACTAATGATGAAATGAGTTTTTTCATATTGTCCAACATTTTAATTGATAGGTAAAGTTATATAAAGATAATTATTATTTGTGTAGGATTTAATGTAGGACTGATAATTGGTAGAATAAATGTATGTTTAGAGAGGTTTTACGGGATTGTTATGAAATTAAATCTGTACTCTCTAATTTCTATTTCTGTGGTTTGGAAATACATTTATGTTCATCATAGTTCAATAAATAAAAAATCTTTTTTATCAAGTCAAGCGGTGGTCAATAAAATATATAATTTCCGATTTGGAGGAAGTAAAAATGACTATTTCACAGGTACGTCTCTATTACGTCTTTTTAATTTGTAACGTAATAGGAACATAAAGAACAAAACCGGACAAGTGAATAAAATATTGAATATGGTAGAGAGGAATACCAGAGAGGGTTTAAATGAAAAAACCTGTCGTTTGACAGGTTTATCAGTGTACCACGTACGGGACTCGAACCCGTGATTCCTCCGTGAAAGGGAGGCGTCTTAACCTCTTGACCAACGCGGCATTTTGTTTTCGGACGGCAAAGATAACAATGCTATACTATGTGTCCAAATTTTTTCCAAAAATCATTCTTTATCA
>CANGEW010000060.1 GCA_947452965.1 Chitinophagaceae bacterium
ATCTCATTCAAACATTCAAAGGGATTCAAGTTTTTAATAAAATGCAGGTATTGGCATTTAAAAATGGTACACTAGTTTCTGCAACTGGTGGAAGAATTGGTCAAATTGAACAGCTGGTTAATGTTCCAAGTGCAACTCCATCAATTGATGCTATTCAGGCTTTAGCCACGGTGTTGACTGATCAGCAAATTTTGAGTAACGAAAAGATTGTTACTGTAAAGCAAGTATCAGGAAAAACATACTTCGGAAAATTGAATGTTTCTTCTGTTGATATTGCAGCTGAATTGATTTGGTTGCCTTTAAATACTAAAGAAATCAGATTGACTTGGCAGATTGAAATTGCTCCTCTTAAAACCTCTGATCATTATTTAATCAGAGTTGATGCAGTTTCTAATCGTGTGATTAATAAAAACAATTACACTGTTTATGAGCAATTTGAACAATTGAAATCAAAAGAGCAAGTTGCTTTTGAAAACACACAAAATAATACTGTACCCAATCAATCACCAAATGTAGTTACTTCAGCAACAATGCGTGTGATTCCTTATCCTGCTGAAAGTCCAATACATGTTGGAGGTGCTCATGCATTAGTTACTGATCCATGGAATTGGGCTCCTGGAAATGCAACTTCATTGTTATGGAATTATGATGGAACTGCTTACAGAGACAGCACCGTAGGAAATAATGTTTGGGCGCAAGAAGACAGAGACAACAACAATGCTACTTATGGTAAAGCGGCAGTGTCTAGCACATCTCAACCTTCTTTGACAATAAATTATACGCCTGATTATACACAAGCTCCAACTACAGCAGCTAATCAAGGTTTCGCTACAACTAATTTGTTTTATTGGAATAATTTAATGCACGACTTGTTGTATAAATATGGCTTTGATGAAGTGTCAGGAAATTTTCAGGCTAACAATCAAAGTAGAGGTGGATTGGGAAGTGATTTTGTTGTAGCCGATGCTCAAGATGCGGGAGGTACTAATAACGCCAACTTTTCTACACCGGTAGATGGTAGCTTACCTAGAATGCAAATGTATATTTTCAATTATACTACCCCTAACCGTGACGGTGATATTGACAATGGAGTGGTGACTCATGAATATGGACATGGTTTAAGCAATCGATTAACCGGTGGCCCTGCCAATTCATCTTGCTTAAGCAATGCAGAACAAGGTGGTGAAGGATGGAGCGACTACATGGCTTTAATGACAACTACAGACTGGACAACGGCAACTGTGAATGATGGTTCTATCTCTAGACCACTAGGAACTTATGTTTTAGGTCAGGCAATAACAGGTGCGGGTATACGAACATATCCTTACTCTACAAACATGACGGTAAATCCATGGACTTACGCAATGATGGCAGGATCTGGTGGAGAGGTGCATAAAATTGGTGAAATCTGGTGTGCGGTATTGTGGGATATGACATGGGAGATGATTGCCGTAGATGGTATCAATAGAAATTTCTTTGACCCTAGTGGAATAGGAGGCAACTCTGCTGCAATGAAATTAGTAGTTGAAGGATTGCGTTTACAACCTTGCAGTCCTGGTTATATCGATGCAAGAAATGCGATTTTAAAAGCAGATACTTTATTCTTTGGTGCAAAATACAGTTGTGCCATTTGGAAAGCATTTGCGAGAAGAGGTATGGGTAAATTCGCTTCTCAAGGTTCATCTAGCAGTACCACAGATCAGGTTGCAGATTATACAGACAATGGTGGCAGTAGCTTTGTGTTAACTCAAAGTGTAACGCAACAACAAGAAGGTCAGAATGTAACTTACAATCATTTTGTAAGTGCAGGTAATTGTGGTGCTATTTCAAATTACACCATTCGTGATACACTGCCATCTAACGTAACTTATGTTAGCGGCGGAACTTATGATGCAACAACAAGAGTGGTGAGCTTTACAGTAAACTTAGCAGTAGGTGCTTCACAGACTTATGCTTATACCGTAAGTATCAATACCGGTTCATATTATGCACCTGTTCAATTAATTGATGAATCAGTTCCTACTACTACTATAGCTGCTTCATGGACAAAAACATCTACCACTACAACCAATTGGGTGACTTCAACAGCACAAAGTACAAGTGCCCCTAATTCATTGTTCTCGCAAAATTTGGCATCGGCTTCTGATCAGAAATTAGAAACAACAAATGCGATTACACTTCCTGCAACACTAATCAATCTTACTTTCCAAGGTTATATTAATTCTGAGTCAGGTTATGATGGAGGTGTCGTAGAAATCAGTACAAACAATGGTACTACCTGGACGGACCTTGGAGCAAATTTTACTTCCGGTGGTTATTCAGGTACATTGTCGTCAACATTGAGTACAAATCCATTAGCAGGCAGATCTGCGTTTACGGGTAACAGTGGTGGCTTCGTAAAATCGGTAATCAATTTGGCTTCTTATGCCGGACAAACAATAAAAATCAGATTCCGTTTTGGCTCTGATGGAAGTGTCGCTGCAACCGGTTGGTATCTTGATGATATCCAATTGAAGGATTTAGCCACAGTTAAAATAAAATCAACTCTATATAATTCAATCAATGCAAGAGTAGCTACTTCAGATACTTTCACGATTATCAACCAAACTACAGCTTGTATTCCAGGAGCGATTTCTACTCAGCCTGCTAATTTCAACACATGTTTAAATGGTAATGCACAAGTTAGTGTTACTGCAACTGGCACAGGACTTACATATCAATGGAAATTAAGTACTGATGGTGGTGTAAGCTTTACAGATATTGCAGGTGCAACTAGCGCTACACTTTCTTTGAGTAATATATCCGCAGATATGAACAGCAATCAATATCAGTGTTTGATTAATGGTACATGTACAACTAATCTTACTTCAAATGCAGCAGTGTTGTCAATTGCTGCATCGCCTAATACTCCAACAGTAACTGATGTTTCAAGATGTGGAACTGGAACTGTTACATTATCAGGTGCAGTTTCAACAAATGAAACTATAGATTGGTATTCAGCTACAACTGGAGGAACATTGATTGGAAGTGGTGCAAGTATTACATCGCCTTCCATCAGTGCTTCTACAACCTATTATGCTCAAACAAGAAACACAATTACTTCTTGCTTGGCTCAAAGCAGATCTGCATTAGTTGCAAATGTGTTGGCTACACCTTCAGCTCCAACTGGAACAGGTGCTTCAATTTGTGGATCAGGAACAGCTACATTATCTGCAACGCCTGGTGCAAATGAAGTCATCGATTGGTATTCAGCTTCTACAGGTGGAACTTTATTATTAGCAGGTTCTAATACATATACAACTCCAAATTTAACTGCCACTACAAACTATTATGCAACATCAAGAAACGCTAGTTGTAGTGCGGCTACAAGAACTACTGTTGCAGTAACTGTAAATGCATTGCCTGCTGCGGTCACAACAGTGGTGAATGCTACTAAATGTGGTACTGATACTTCAACGATTTCTGCAACGGCTTCAACAGGATTTACTATTAACTGGTATTCAGATTCAACAAAACTTAACTTATTACAATCAGGAACGGTAACAGGTGTAAATAAATTTATTACTCCTGTATTAAGTTCTACTACTTTGTATTGGGCGGTTCAAAAAAGTTTGACTAACGGTTGTTTGTCTGCCGCCAGTAAAAGAGTTACAACCACAATCAACCCAAGACCAGCAGCTCCATCAGCAACTCCAGGTTCAAGATGTGGAACAGGAACGGTAGTATTAAGAGCAGTAGCGCCAACTAGTCCTGTTGGTACACTTGCATGGTATTCAGTTGCAACAGGAGGGACTTCATTAAGTACAGCAACAAGTTATACCACAGCTTCATTAACAACAACTACAAATTATTATGTTGAAGCAAAAACAACTTCAACGGCATGTGTATCTGCTACAAGAACTATAGTTCCAGCAACTGTAAATGCTGTTCCTGCGATTCCAACTGCAGTTGGTGCATCAAGATGTGGAACCGGAACAGTAGCCATCAGTGCCAATCCAGCATCGGGTTTAACGGTGGATTGGTATTCAGCAGCAACAGGCGGAACGGCTTTGTTGACAGGTAATATAACTTATACTACCCCTAGTTTAACAGCAACAAAAAGTTATTATGCTGCTGCAAGAAATGCAACAACAACTTGCGTATCTGCAACAAGAGCAACTGTAACGGCAACAGTAACTTCTGTATTATCTGCACCAACATCTTTAACTGGTACAACAAGTATTTGCTCAATAGTTGGAACAGCAACTGGAGCAACTTACACAACTACTGCAGTTACAGGTGCTACAAACTATGCATGGACAATTCCAACAGG
>CANGEW010000061.1 GCA_947452965.1 Chitinophagaceae bacterium
AAAATTCGCATGTTGCGCTTGGTATTATTGCAAAATATAATATCAATCCACGAATTGCACTTCGGGGATTATTTATGACGGGAAGTGTTTCTGCAGAGGATGCAAATTCACCCTCCAGGTACCAAGGAGTTTATACAAATCGTAATCTTTCATTCTCCTCTACGATTACAGAAATAGGTGCAGGAATTGAATTCAATTATTTTCCATTTCAACTTGGAAATAAAACCTATCGAGGTTCCGGGTATCTCTTTGCCGAAATCGCTTATTTTCAGATGAATCCAACCACAACCTATCTTGGTGAAAAAGTGGAACTACGTACCTTAGGTACCGAAGGACAAGGCACTCCTTTGAATACACAAGATTATTACAGTAAAAATCAACTAGCGTTACCTTTTGGCATCGGTTTTAAATATCCTTTTGGGAAGATTTTTTGTATCGGTATGGAGTATGGTGTTCGCAAAACGTTTACCGATTACTTAGATGATGTTAGCGGTGACCGATTTATAGACAAAACACAATTAGCAGAAGTCGCAAGTCCACTTACCGTAGCACTTTCTAATCGGAATCTGAATGGATCAGCCTATGGTCCAAGGGGGAATAGTCAAACCAAAGATTGGTATTTTATTTATGGAATTACCTTTACGATTCGACTAGGAAATCCGGATGAATGTTTTAAACATTAATCTTAATATTCAATCTCAAGGATTTAGTACTTCCCTTTTTCCAAAACGAATTGCAGTTGTAAACAAGACACCAAATAATACAGTAGCAAATAATAAATGACTCGTTTGAACCAACCCTGGCATATCAGCGTACGCTAATAATACTCCTGTAAGTATTTCCAATATAAGTAAATAAAAAGCGGTTGAAATAATCTTTAAGTTTTCGGATTTTTTATTCAGCCAAAACATATACCCCATACCTATCAATACAATCCAGGAAAAACTTCGGTGAATAAAAAAAGGTAACCCTAAATGATTGACCCAATATTGTCTAGAGTATCCTTGTTTCACTAAAAAATCAATGGATTCACGGACTTGCGTTCCTAAAAATAATTGGACAAACGTAATAATCAAAACAATCCAAACAAAGGATTTAATTTTCGATGTAGCAATTAACTTTTTACTTTGAGAACCACTTACCTCTATCACTAATAATAACTGAAGTATAATAATCACAAGTGCTAAAAACAAATGCAAAGTGATAGTCCATGGTACCAGATTTGTAGCAACTACAATTGATCCAAACCAAGCTTGAATCACTAATATAACCAAATTACTTGTGGCTAATAACACCATTTTTTTGGATCGATATTTACGGATTACAGCGACAAAAATAAAAAGTACGCCAAAGCCTGCCAGCACACCAAAAAGGCGATTAATATACTCCGTCCAGGTTTTTTTAGCATTAAAATCTTGCTCTATGAGCATCGTTTTATCATTGCGCATTTTTTTTGCTACATCTGAAAATCCAATCTTCTCTAAAAAATTAGCGAAGCGTTCAATTTTCTTACCGCGTTTAGAAGCATATATATCTTTATAATCGGGTGGCAACACTTTTTCATCCGTAGGTGGAATATATTGTCCAAAACATTTCGGCCAGTCTGGGCAACCCATTCCAGCGCCTGTAATACGTACAAAACTACCTGCAATTACAACAAGATAAATAAATACCAAAGTTGTCCAATTGAGAGAAATAAAAAAACGAGAGTAGGTAAAATTCATAATTACTGTATTTCTTTTTTAAACGAGGAAAGCATCATTTTAATTGGAATTAATCCGAACAATAGCATGCCTAAAATTAATAATCCTATAAATGTAAAAAATCGATCGTGATCTACGTGCATTTGACCACTCCACCATGCTGCACATAAACACCATATTCCATATGCACTATAGCGCAACAATTCTTTTCCCTGAAAATGTAATTCAAATTGTTTCCAAACAGACAAAAAATAAAAAAATGCAATCAATAGTTGTGTTGTAAAAGTTGCTATCGCCGCACCAAAAGCGCCATGTTTAGGGATTAAAACAAAGTTTAGTACGACATTTAAAACCAATCCAATAAAAGATAAAATATTCAACCGTTTTAGATCCCCATTTGCCGTCATCAATGTACCATATACCAAGATGAAAGCAGTAGGAATTAAACTTAACATTAAAATTTGAAATGTAGGTACAACGAATAAAATATCATGTAAATAAATCGTATCTAAGATAAAAAAAGCAAATAAACAACACGTAAAACTCATCAATGTGGTGAAAGCAACTACTAACTTAGAAGAAATATCTAAAAGGGGCGTAATACTTGATTTCTCTTTTAAAATTCTTGCAAAAAGTGGGAACAATAATCCAGTAAATAACATAATAAACATCAAACTTGCATCGAGCATACGAAACGCTTGTGCGTAAATCCCTACTTGTTTATTGCCATGCACATGGAGTCTCTCAATCATCATTGCATCAACACGCGTATATAACATCATTAACAAAATCAATAATGCAAAGGGAAAACTTTTTTTCAGTATCACCATATTAAATGCTCTACCCCAATGTAAGCGTGGCAATCCAATTCGTTTGAAAACCAACAAAACTGAAAATAAAACAGAAATTAAAAAGGATGCTGTTTGTGCCAAAGCAAACCATTTTATATCAAACTTACCCCTAAAAAATGGATGATATAATAAAACAGAAACGATCAAAATTAGAAGAATTCGATCTAAAATAGAAAGAAAAATATCCCATTTAAAAAGGAGTAATCCCGCAAAACAACTTCTAAAATAGAGGAGAATACTTATCAAAAACTGATTAAAAATCAACACATAAACAAACCAAAATTGGTTGGTATCATATCCTAAAAGTAAAGCTAAACCGACACTTAAAACCACATAAACACCAAATAAAACAAGTCGTAGACTCAAAATATTTCCAATGTAACGCCTTACCAAATTCGGGTGTTGCGCAACGTACCGTGTGTTATAATTCGTAATACCTAAATCCAGAAAAATATTAAATAAGTAGGAAAAATTTAGCAGCGTAAAGTAGAGTCCATATTCTTCAGTACCTACCCTATTTTGCACTTCTGCGTCTATTCCAAAAATAGCATATGGTTTAATCAATAGATTAAAAAAAACCATCCATACTAGATTTGAAAGAAACTTCTTTTGCATTAATTTAAAATTATTCTTTACTTTTTTTGGTTGCCGTTTTTCCTTCAATCACAACCACAATTTCTCCTTTTGGTGGTTTTTGTTCGTAATGTTTTCGTACTTCCGTAACTTCTCCGCGTTGATATTCTTCGTAAATTTTAGAAATCTCACGAACCACACATACTTTTCGTGTTGGTTCAAAAAACTCTTCAATTTGGGCTAAACATTTCACTAAGCGATGTGGAGATTCGTATAGCACAATGGTTCGTTCTTCTTGAGCGAGTTCCATCAACTTCGTCTGTCTTCCTTTTTTATGTGGTAAGAATCCTTCAAAACAGAAACGATCACATGGAAAACCACTACCAACTAATGCAGGAATTACAGCTGTTGGTCCAGGTAAACAAGAAACCTTTATTCCTTCTTCAATACAAGCGCGCACCAATAAAAATCCTGGATCTGAAATAGCAGGTGTACCGGCATCTGAAACTAAAACAGTTAATTCAGAAGACTTTACATATTCCATCACATTCCCCAACATTTTATGTTCATTATGAGCATGAAATGGGTATACTTGTTTCTGAATTTCTAGATGATTTAATAATTTCTTAGTCACTCTAGTATCTTCTGCGTAGATAATAGTTGCTTCTTTTAAAATTCGAATCGCGCGTAGGGTAATATCTTCAAGATTCCCTACGGGAGTTGGTACAAGTATGAGTTCAGGCATGGTAGAAAAAATTGAGGCTATCTTTTCAGATAGCCTCGAAGTACTATTAATTAGGCAATATTTGTAAACACTTGTTGAACATCATCGTCTTCTTCGATTTTATCCAACAATTTTTCAATATCTACCATTTGTTCCTCTGTCAATTCAATTGGAGAAGTTGGAAGTCTTTGTAAAGTCGCTTTTAATACTTCTAATTGTAAATCGTCGATTGCTTTAGATAAAGTTCCAAAAGAAGTAAAGTCCCCATAAACAACAAATTTATCTTCTTCCACTTCGATGGATTCACAACCAGCATCAATCAATTCTAACTCTAATTC
>CANGEW010000062.1 GCA_947452965.1 Chitinophagaceae bacterium
CAAAGCAAATACAAAACTGGGATGGAAACCTAAATACGATTTGCAAATGATGGTTACTGAGATGATGGAGGAAGAGTTGAAATATCAGTCTAAGAAAATGTAATAATCTTCACTAAGATAAATGAGCGGCTAAATTCAACAAAAAGATTTAGCCGCTTTTTTTATACTAATTATTCATATTACTCCTTAAAATATTAGGGCAATCAAAAAATTGATTGCCCTAATATGATTTATGTTGACACGAAAAAAGAGTGTTGACTTCTAATAGACTTTATTAATATTTTACAAGCCTTAAAGTCCGAATTACTTCTCCTTTTTTAATTTCTGCCGTATAAACTCCTGATTTTAAATTTTGTCCAAACTTGATATTAACAGAATTGTCATAAACCTTTTTTTCTATCAATCTACCTTGCAAATCGAAAATTGTAATTTCAACTTGGCTTATATCATTGCTATTTTCATGAATATTAAAGACTGAATTGCTAGGATTAGGGTAAATAATAAATCCAACTGAATTTTTATCAGTATTTGATTTATTTAATACGTAAGGATTAGACTTACTTCCAGTAGGGCAAGCAGAGTGCGTAAGCGCTTGAGTTTTCGCTGTACCCTGAATACCACACAATGTCTGGCCTTTTACAGTTATATTTCCTCCTGTATAGCCTGAATTGAATTTCAACTCTATACTTGAACTATCTGAAACAGCACTTACAATCGTAGTGTAATTTGGTTTTGTCCATCTATATACTGAAGCTACTCTTTGAGAAGAGGTTGGGGCAGGTACGTAAGCAGTATATGTAATTTGGTTTCCGATACAAGCGTTGTAAGTTCCTGTTGAAGATGTTATGCTTGTAGGAGTTGGTGGCAAATATTGTAATGTGTTTGATATTGAATTACCGGCTATTCCACATGCACTCTGCCCTTTAACACTAATATTTCCTCCAACAAATCCTGTATTATATTTTAATGAAATAGTTGCACTATCTACTGTTGCTGAAATTATAGTTGTAAATGAAGGCCTTGTCCATCTATAGACTGAGATATTAGATTGCAAAGTTGTTGGAGTTGATGCAGTAGCAGTATAAGAAACAATGTCACCAATACAAGGCGAGAAATTATTGCCACTGGCAGTTAATGTTGCAACTGCAGGAGGAGCTAAAACTGAACTTAAATTAATTGTTTTTGCCGCACTTGTAGAGCATGGTGTAACTGATGCGACACTTAATGTATCATTTGAAAACCCTGAAAGGAATGTAACAATTACAGCTGTATCATTAACTCCTAAAGCATTAACGTGAGTAATAGTGGCTTTTGTTCCAATTTTTAAAGCCCAATTATACGAAGTAGCGTAAGTAACTTTTGTTATTCTATAAACCTCTGATGATAAACCACAAACATTTGTTACTGCTGCAATCGAGGAAGGTGTAAATTGTTTTTGTATTGCGGCAGGAGTCAATGCTGTTCTTTTGTATATAGCTAGTGTTCTTGCAGACGATGTTACACCACAAGCATTCAATGCGGCAACGCTAATACTTCCTGAAACAAAAGAACTATTGAATGAAATTTTCACCGCCGTATCACCTTGACCCGATATGATTGTTGCACCACTTGGCACTATCCAATTGTAAGAATATGCATTTGTAACTTTTCTTACATAATAAGTAATAGCAGGGCTTGATGTATTATTTGCAATAGTAGAGCAAATATCTGTTATTCCGTAAATTGCTAAAGGTGCTGTGGGCACAAGTGAGCTGTAAACCGTAGCAATAGCCGGTGTTCTAACACTTGAAACACATCCTGTAATTGAATCTCTTGACTGTGCATAAAAGGTAGTGGTAGTCGTTAATACAGGTGTAGTATAAGTCAATACTCCAACTCCTCCACTCAAAGCTGTTCCTCCTGTTTGTGTTGAATACCAATCTATAGTTTGATTTATTCCTTGAGTACTAGCGGACAACTGCACTGCTGCAGACCCACAAGTCACTCCGTTTGTTGTATTAGGTGCAGATATTGAACAATTACCTGTATAAAGATTATTTATTTCTTGCTGTGATAAATTCCTATTCCAAATTCCAACATCATCTACTTTTCCTTTAAAGAATCTATGACCACTTGCACTTCCGATTGAAAACCTTGTAATTGGTGAATTTATCGAAGAATTGATAGTCAATAAAAGGTTCCCATTTACATAATATTTTGTAGTGTTGTTTTGTCTTTGTAAAACAAGGAATAGCCATTTCGACGTATCTGAAATTTGGTAATTAATTGTTCCGCAATTATTTGCAGCATGTATATAAGACAAAATATTTCCAGTTGTAGAGACACAATTCACTAACCCTCCAGAAATACCAACTTCAACCCCATTTGCAGGTAAAAAACCAGGGTCATAACCGTAACATATTGCCATCCCTAATTGGTTTAAAGAAGATGGTTTTACCCAAAATGAAATGCTAATAGAGTCTAAATTTGTCAATGGTGCTGAGGAAAAATCGATAAAATTACTTCCATTAAATTCATAAGCACTGTTTTTATTACCGAATCGATCGGTTGTCAAAGCTGCTTGATTTACGATGCCATGATAATTATTAGCTGAACTATTCTTGGCATTTCCAGTAAAGGGATACCATGCTGACAAACGTAAATTAGGGACGAAATTAGGAACGGGGCTTTGAGAATTATATAAATTCAATATTTCACTAGTTGTAAGATTTCTATCCCAAATTCCAATATCATCAACATCTCCATTAAAAAATCTTAATCCGGTTGAACTGCCTACAGAAAATCTTGTGATTGGGGAATTAACTAATGATGAGATAGTTTGAGTAAGAGTTCCATTTATATAAAATCTAGTAGTTCCATTGATTCTTTGAATAACGACAAATATCCAACTAGAAGTGTCTATCGCATTATAATTTAAGCTACCACAATTATAATTTGCATGAATACATGATAGTTGATTTCCTGTTGTAGAAGGGCTACAAATTGAAGTCCCACTTAAACCAAATTGCAAACCATTTGCAGGCAAGTAACCCGGATCAAACCCATAACAAATTGCCATTCCCATCTGATTTAAACTAGTAGGCCTAACCCACATAGAAATAGTTATTGAGTCCAATCTGCCTAATGGGGCTTGAGAAAAATCAATTGTATTGTTTACTCCATTGAAGTGATATGCATTATTGCTATTACCAAATCGATCTTGAGTTAATGTCGCACCATTTATAGCTCCATTACTTGTGTTACCAAACTCATTGTTTGCATTTCCCGTAAATGAATAAAATGCAGCCAATCTGTTAGTAGGAATGTAACCTGGCAAAGATTGAGATTGGGAATTAAAGTAAGCAAATAAGGAAAGCACAAAGAGAATTTTTCTCATAAATTTTACTTGAATGGTTAGCATAATAATAAAAAAGAATGCATAATTAAACCTAATAATTTACAAGTACAAATAACAAGAACCCTATTTGATATACGTGTTAAAATTAGGTATTCTCGTGCAACAAGAAAATCCTTAAAAAAAAATTGATATTTTTAAATCAAAGTTCAAGAAAAAAGAATGAAAAAATTCTATTTTAAATCAATAGCTATTTTTACAATTTTTGATAATTAATTTTGACATTTCTTGAAAAGAAAGCCTAGGGGAGAATCCCAAAGATTTTATTTTACTGGCATCAGAAACCAATTGTTTATAAGGCGAATTATATTCCTTTAAGGTTTTTACATTTAAATTATAATCCCTACCTACATTTAAGAAACATTCTTTCACCCATTCCAAAATCGAATATCCTAACCCAGAACTAATATTTGCTTCTAAAATATCTTCCTGATTAATAAGTAGCCAAATACCTTCCACCACATCACCAGCAAAAGTCCATTCCTTTATGACTGACATGTCTCCTATCTCAAGTATTTCTTTACTACCATTGGCTATTCTTACTGCTGCTGATGCAATCTTCTGAGCCATATGCCTCTCCGATCTTCTGGGACTATCATGATTGAAAAAATAACCGACATAAACTTTTACACCCAACATGCTGAAATAACGGGCTGCATATACAGACTGTATCCTACTTACCGAATAGGCATCTCTCGCTTCGAAAGAATCGGTTTCTTTTATGGGTAAATTCTTATTTTCAAATTGTAAACCACTACCGGAAATGAAA
>CANGEW010000063.1 GCA_947452965.1 Chitinophagaceae bacterium
AAGAATATTTTCCGGAACAATTGAATACCCTTTCACTAGAACAATTTTATTGTGGCACTAATAAAGTAATTCCTTCGTTAATAAGAACTGAAGCGGATGAGCTTACTTATCATTTCCATGTAATGATTAGGTATGAAATTGAAAAGATGCTGATTGAGGGAAGTCTTGTAGCGAAAGATATTCCTGCTGTATGGAATGAAATGTACAAACAAAAGCTTGGTATCAATGTACCTGATGATAACAGTGGCTGTTTGCAAGATGTACATTGGAGCCATGGCAGTTTTGGCTATTTTGCTACTTATAGTATAGGAAGTTTATATGCAGCACAGCTTTGGTCGACCATAAAAAAATCGATTCCAGAAATTGAGACAACCATATTAAATGGAAGTACTTTACCAGTTTTCAATTGGTTACAAAAAAACATCTACCCTTACGGTCGATATTTCGATGCTTCGGGATTATGTAAAAAGGCAACAGGGGAAATTTTGAACCCCGGGTATTTTATTGACTATGCAAAAGGAAAATTTTACGATATTTATAAATAAAATCATTTATAAGATGACCTCATTTTTATCAAAATCAAGATTAATTATAGCTGTTTCTATATTATTTATAATAATTTTCTCTTCTTGTAAAAAAACACAGGAAGTATATGTGGCCACTGTTTTTGAGCAATATTTCGAACAAAATATATTAAACAAACCCTTTAAGGTTAATTATGCCAAAGATCGTGGCAGTGATATTACCACACAATTTATTGGCGATACTTTTATGTTGTTAAAGAATACCTATTATGATGGGCCCATGACCGCAAAAATAAATGGGGCAACATATACTGGAACCTGGAGTAGCAATTCCGATTATGGCAAATTGGTTATTAATATTACCCAACCATCAACACCTGCACCATTGATTTTCTTAAACAGAGACTGGCGTTTTACTGAAAAAGCTTTGCCAATTATGAAGCTTGCGCCATGGGGAAGTACCGACTCTACCACCTTGTATATGGAACGTCTTTAATATTTTTTTAGCCCTTCACACAATTTTTTTGCTTTTTTGGTGTTTATATGTTAGGTCGGCTTATCCCCGACTTATTCATAAAAACAAAAGTCCAACCCTATGTTACTATCAAAATTGGCGAGAGCCGGTTTCGTGTCTGTTATTTGTATTATTTTAAGCTTTAACAGCTACGCACAACCAACAGCAAACTTCACTGCAAATACTACTGCAGGATGCGCCCCGTTAGTCGTAAATTTTACTGATTTATCTACTGGAAACCCAACTTCATGGAGCTGGAATTTTGGTGATCCAAGGCAACAAACGTTAGTGACAGGACAAAACCCAAGCTGGAGTTTTTTCAATCCGGGGCAGTACACCATTACTTTGATAGCTACAAATGCAAGTGGCTCTACCACTAAAGTAATGACTCAATACATAACGGTATATGCAAAACCAACCATAAATTTTTCAGCAACACCAAATGCAGGATGCCCGCCATTAAATGCGGTATTTACCAATTTAAGCACTGCGGGTAGCGGTACTATAGCCAGTTTACAGTGGGGCTTTGGAGATGGAGGATCAAGTACATTATCATCACCATCTCATACATATTCCGATCCTAGAAGCTATAATCCTTCTTTAATTGTAATTAATTCATTTGGATGTCTCGCATCACTAACAATAGACTCATTAATAAACATTACAACAAAACCAAATGCTGCTTTTACAATTGGATCAACGGCTAATTGCGGTGCGCCATTAAATGTTAGTTTCACGAACCAATCAACAGGAACAGGTACACTAACTTATTTATGGAATTTTGGAGATGGACAAAGTTCAACTGATTTGAACCCAAGTCATACTTATATGACCACTGGTGTTTTCTCACCACAATTAATTGTATATAATCAAAGCGGATGTTCTGACACAATAACAATACCAAATTCAATAAATATTGCCAATAACATTACGATGTTTACAGCACCTTCAACAGTTTGTGCAAATAGCAACGTAAGTATTACAAACAGTACTACACCGGCTCCAGTAAACACCATCTGGTCATTTGGAGATGGATCTTCATCAACAGATTTCAGCCCAACAAAAACATATACAATACCTGGAACTTATGAGATTAAGATGATCAATAACTATGGTGTTTGTATGGATTCTATGGTAAGAACAATTACTGTTTTGGAAGAGCCTGTAGCTAATTTTGGAGTAACATCTCCAAGGTCATCTTGCATGGCACCCTTTACAGTTCATTTTTCAGATTCAAGCACAAATGCTTTGAGTTATTCATGGAATTTTGGCGATAATACACCATTGTCTACATCACAAAATCCGACTCATACATACACTAGACAAGGAAGTTACACAGTTACCTTAACCGTAACATCAGCAAATGGCTGTACCTCTATTAAAACAATGAGCGACTATGTAGTCATTCTTTTGCCAGTTGTTTCGGTGAACCAACTTCCAAAAAGCGGATGTGCTCCATTTGAATGGACATTCGTTCATACGGTATATGGTGGTGATTCTATTGTGAGTTATCTCTGGAATTTTGGAGATGGATCAACTTCTACGCTTCAAAGCCCTACACATGTTTTTGATTCTGGAGCATATACCATTACATTAATAATCACTACATCAGAAGGATGTACAGATACTGTAACTTATGTAAATGGAATCAGAGCCGGAGTAAGACCAACTGCAGCTTTTACAGCAACGCCAAGAAATACTTGCGCTCAGATTCCGGTTGCCTTCATCGATCAATCTACACCAATTGGAGCATTAACACAATGGCATTGGGATTTTGGAGATGGCGCAATTTCTACCGCACAGAATCCTCAACACGTATTTACTGATACCGGGTATTTCGATATTGAATTTATTGCTTACAATAACGGTTGCTCAGACACGCTAGTAGTAACGGATTATGTTCATATCAATCCTCCTATTGCAAAATTCAAAATCATTTCATCATGTACCAACCGATATAGAAAAGAATTTATCGACAGTTCTATTGGTGCGGATACATGGTATTGGACATTTGGAGACGGAGGAAACTCTACATTGCAAAATCCAGTACATGATTATAACAATTCAGGTATTTATACAGTTTCCTTAACTGTACATAATAACCAATCAGGTTGTGATTATACAAAAACGATGACAATAAAGGTTATAAACCAAATTGCACAAATTAGTGCCAGTGATACGGTTATTTGCAGGGGAGATTGTATTGTTTTCGATGCTACTAATATAACGCCTACTCTATTTTCTTCGATTAGATGGAATTTTGGAGACAACACACAAAGTCCGGTTGGACCTCCAACTGCAAGCACACCTATTACAAAGTGCTACAACATTGCAGGTTTCTATACAGTAACTTTGGTGACATTAGATCAAAATGGTTGCAAAGACACTACAAAAAGAATCAACTATATCACTGTAAATGGCCCTACTGCTAATTTCGGTGCTATCTCTAACACAAGTATATGTTCATCTGCAACAGTATGTTTCAGAGACAGTTCAACAACTGATGGTAGAAACCCTCTTTCGCATTGGATCTGGAGTTTTGGTGATGGCACAACAGATACTACGACTTCAAGAACTATTTGTCATACTTACACTACCGGTGGTGTTTTCAATATCACAGTAACGGCAGTGGATAGCAGCGGTTGCAGCAATTCATTTACTAGACCGGGTTTGGTGACGGTATATCACCCATCAGCATCTTTCAATACTTTAGATACGATAAGCTGCCCGCAACACGCAGTTACATTCAACAACACTTCTACAGGTTCTGGATTGACTTACGTGTGGAATTTTGGTGATGGTCCAACAACTTCTACCGCAACAAATCCATCTCATATTTACCCAAGAAGTGGTCTATACACAGTTACCTTAATCGCTTACGATAATCATGGCTGTTCAGACACTGCAGTAATGACCAATGTTGTACATATCGTAACACCACAAGCGAATTTTACGATGAGTGATACCTTGGCTTTATGTCCCCCATTGGTTGTAAATTTCACCAATACTTCAGTTAACTACTTAACATACAGCTGGAATTTTGGTACTACTGGTGGAACATCTTCATTATTAA
>CANGEW010000064.1 GCA_947452965.1 Chitinophagaceae bacterium
CTTCTTTTATCAAGTTTGAAAAGGTTTATTATTATTTAAAAATTGTCTGTATATAAATTCTAATCCTTCAACATCCTGTCTATTGTAATGAAGTACTTTGGACCATTGTGTTTTAGCAGTGTTTGTTATTTTTGAAAAATCATTTTTATTTGTTTTTAGCCGTTCTTCTACATTTTTAATTCTATGAGTTGTTTGTCTATTCCCATAATTCCTTGCTGGATATGCCCATTGTGCCATTAAGTTATTTAGACTAAAAGGTCTTGGTCTTTGAAGTTTATTATCTTTAAACCATTTTTTAATTTCTTTATGAGCGTTTATATAGTATTTTTCAATCTCATTTATATTAAACTCTTTGAAGACATTTGACTCTCTTTCGCTAAAAGCAACAATTTTCTTATTATTTGTTTTGCATTCATGAATTAGGTTATCTAAGTATGTTCTTAAATCAGTATGAACAATATTAATTTTACAATCTCTACATTCATGTATAGGTATACCTTGTAATGTTTCAGAAAAAATATAGACTTTAAAATTGTTATTTTTTAATTCACCCACTAAAGATGGTGGTTTTTCAATAAAACCTTCGAAATCAATGTAAATGTATTTGTTCATTTTAAAAATTTTACTTCCAATATTGGCCTGTTGAATAAATGGGATTATAATCTCCCCTAAAGGGTAGTTTTGGTGGTATTAGAAAATTTGAATGTTCTTTTTCAGGATGCAAATACCAATCAAAATTGTTATTATTTAATCTTTCTATTGCTTCCTCAACAGTATCAAACTCTATGCAGTCAAATACATATCTACTGTCGGTGACAAATAATATTCTTGTTTTTTTTGTTTCTATATCAATATCCAAAAAGGCCCAGTTTTGCTGTAGAAAAGCTATTACTTTTACCCAATAAAACGAATATTGTGCTTTTACTTTTTCTTCTTCCATAGTTTATTTGTTTTTCTTTCTTCTATATTTTCCTCTAGTTTGATAATAATATTTAGATCTTGTTTTATTGCGTACTGCATGCTTATTCATGCTTACGGCTGGTCTATAGTGCGTTGGGCGAAAATGCCCTTTATAATTCATGCTGGATCTCACACTTGTGGATCTTCTGTGTCTTTTTATAGGGGTAGAATCGACACTGAAAATGCCGACTAATATAAAGAAGCCTACAATTATTAGAAATCCTAAAAGACCATTATTTGATTTCATTTTATTACATTGGAGTTGAAATTGGTGGACGTCCTTTATTCTTCTTTTTTATTGTTGGTGGATCTTTTTTTACTTTCCCGTACAATAGATTTGTGTATTTTATTTCATCACTCAAACTCAATTTTGGTTTATGAAAAGTCAATTGATGTTTAGCGTAAGTTTTTTTCCCTTTTAATTTTGCATTACAATGTTTACAGTTAATTTGTGTAGTCATAGATAATTATTTTATCAAAAAATTTCTATCCACCTCAATGCGCTTAGGCTCTGCATTTGCCCCTGCAATAATGAAGGGTTTAGCTTGTTCTTTTCCCAATCCACCTTCAATCTTCTTTCTTATTTTTGAAATTCGTTCGCTCATAGAATTATCTTCAAAGGTGCGTATGTATTTTGTTATAGTATTTAAGCAAGCATCATAAGTAAGATTGGGGCTTAATGTTCTATAATAGTTGAGGAATTCATCCTTATAGTCTATCAAGTCTGCAAATCGAATACCTTCTTTATGGTTTAGGAACAATTTGTAAATGGCCATTTCCATAGGAGCTAAGCTGATGGTAATGGTACCAAAGTTGCCCATAAACTGTAATTGTTTATTGGTGATTTTTAAAAGCGTTTGCTCATCATCTATATTCTGCACAAACTTCATCTTTAAACGAAGCGACTCCATCAAGGCAATAGCATGTTTTAGGATAGAGGGCTCAATGCGCTCTTTTAAAATGCCCATGCAGTTCTTACAGATATCTGCTGTTCGTAGTTTTAGTAGTACTTGACTCTTGTCTTGACAAAAATCATTCATGCACCCAATAGGTTTTTGATGGGTATTTTGCTCTACTTCCTCCATCGATTTAAACATATGACTTTGCAAGAAGGTAGCGATTACTTCATACGCAATAGGGTAGGCAGCTGGCGAATCAATGAATAAATCCCAATCGGAAGCTTGAATAAAACCATTGCTGGGTTGGTTTACATCAAAAGCTGAAAAGTAATTGAGCTCATTTTCTTTGTCAGTGATCAGATAACTCGCCTCTAATTCAGGGATAGATTTAGTTAAACGAACCTTATTACTTCGTTCAAATAATTTTCTCCAGGAAAATCTTGGTTTGTAAGCCATGCTGGCTTGTGGTATTTGCTGTTCCTTTGCACTAGATTTAATATCGGCACTGTTTTCACTAATAATTTTGTTTTTAAAACTCAAACTAAATTGCACTTCGGGTTCTTCCTCATCAATAATGAGTTCACCTTTAAATTGAATAGCACCAGGGGTGGACTGTAATAAGTCCACCACTTGTGCATATACTTCTTGATCTACATTGCGATCTCTAATTAGATTTATTTTCATCTTTCTTAAAGTTTTTATTGGCTTTACCATGACCGATTTTATAGGCAACATCTTCACGCATATAGTTGCTTACTCTACCCCAAAATTGATCTTTCTGCATATCTTTTCTTATTTGCATGGATTCCGATTCATAAATACCCATATCTCTTTTCATAATTGTGGTATCAATATCGGCACCTACAAATAAAATAGTCCATTTATCGGTTGCTCTCAATTTAGCAATTTTTTCTTTAATATGAAGATGCGTGTAGACCCTTGAGGCATTTTCATGTCCATCCGTCATAATGATACAAACTACGGTTGTAGGCATGACATGCTCCTCTTCCTGTTGAATTTGCTCCAATTTCTCCATTGTAAAGCCCATTGCATCTAAAAGTGCTGTAGATCCATGTGGACAATAATTGATATCGGAGATTTGAGCTACATTTTTTTGGGAAGCATTCATTAAATGATGCTTATAATTTGAATTGAAAGATGTATAACCTACTCGTATCTCCATATTGGGATTTTCTTGACTCAACTTAGAGATTTCAGTTAATTGAGCCGATAGTCCTTCTTTAATGTCATTAATGCTACCTCTCATAGATCCGCTTTCGTCGATGATGAAGTGGTAAATCGCTTGGTGTTTTTTAGTGTTTTCCATTTTTAAGTTTTTTAAGGTTAAGATTGAGATTAAGGAAGAGGTTGATATTGAGGTTGAGGTTGAGGTTGAGGTTGAGGTTGAGATTGAGACTGAGGCTGAGGTCACTGTCTTAGTCTCGGTCTCAACCTCATTCATGCTAATTTTTACTCAAATAAATAGTTTTAGGATACTTACCCCCAAACACATACTTCGTTACCGGACACAACCACATATCCAATACAAAGCTGCGTTCGAGGGTAATTGCATCCACTTTCTCTACTCGGTAATACCTACCGTACGGGCAAAGATTCTGAATTCGGGTAGCTACCAGTTCCGTTTGAGCGGTTTGTTTTAGGGTGATGTTTAACGATACGCTATGGGTATAATCGGCAAGGATATCGCACATGGTATCAGCGCCCTGCACCATTTCCAAATTGCCTTTGGTGCCAAACCCCTGCTCAATAAAACCAGGCAAATCGATATACCATCGGCCTTCTTCTTTTACAAACAGGTGGGTAGCTTTAAAATTGTTGGTATTTGTTTTTCTAGTGTTTCGGGTACTTAAGGTTGTTGCGCTCATAGTTTTTAAGTTTAAAAAGTGAACAATTTTAATCATTGCGAAAGGAGGGTATGTATTAATGGGTTTTAGCGTTCAGCGATCAACTGCTATTGTTTGTTATCCTGCGGCGCTGCCTAAAAGGATCTATTTATTGCGTTTCGCCTCGTTTTTAACCCCTGTTTTGTACCTTTATGTTAGTGTTTGCATTTTTAGAATCCAACACATTCAAGAGGCTCCTTTCTCTATAATTAATAAGAATCTTTCACAAAGGTCACCCCAAAAAAGCCGATTTCAAGGCTTTGGCAAGCTTGTTTCCATTTTCAGCTTCCTACATTTACAGA
>CANGEW010000065.1 GCA_947452965.1 Chitinophagaceae bacterium
ACAGGAGAGTATATTTCAGCCACCACTTTAAAGCGTTTTTTTGGTTTTACTAAAAGTGCATTCTCTCCCTCTTACGATACGATTAAAATATTAAAACAATATGCAGCACATTTCAATAAAAAATCCAAAGGTTCAAGTCTTGACAATTTCATCATTAATTTTTTTGAACCCCTTCACTTTGAAAAAATAAATATAGACGATAAGACATTTCATGCCGCTTGCAGAACAATTGCCTTGCAACTCAAAAACGATCTTCCTCTTTTAGAACAAGTGATGGAACCGTTGGCAAAAAATGAAAATGGCAGAAGATTTTATTTTGATCTGTTTCCTGACTATGAATTACTCACTACCATTCAATACAAAGGGTATGAAAAATATCTTTTGCATGAGCCATCTTATGAAGGGAATATATTTGCTAACTGTGTTTTATTTCTCAAAGAGTTTTTTAATTACGATGTAAATGGAATGAAAAATAAATGGGAAACGATTTCTGCCCTTTTTGATAAAAATAAAAAACTTCACCCATTTGTTTTAGGAAGATATTATCAGGTTCAGCTCATTGCCAACCATCATTTCAATAAATCTGATGTAAAAAAAATCACAGAAGACATTTTCAAGATAGAAGCAAAAATGCCCAGAAATGAAACCGGACTTTTCAAAGAATTTCCTGGCTTTCATTATTTTGCCTGTGACGGCTTCTGGCATATCAAAGCTTATGAAGAACTGCTGAAACTAAGTTCAATTGCTTTAACCGATTTTAAAAAACACAATGAATTTATTTGGAAAGGATACTATGGTCAACTGTATTTGTACCGAGGTTTAGCACTAGTAAATATGGGTAGGAAAACAGAAGCTAAAAAGCTATTGAAATATATTAACCCAGATAATTTTTACTTCCCTACAAAAAAATATTTTGATTCCCTGTATGATTTTTTCATCACAACTTTGAATTGATTTTTACTCCCGTTAAAAAATGCAGTTAATTTTTTTATTATTTTCGCCGAAACTAAATTTTAAAAAATGAAAAAAATATTATTCGCACTTCTTTTTTCAATTCCATTTTTTTGTTTTTCACAGGATGTTGACTTTGATAAAAAAACAGACGAGGTAACTGTTGACGGTGCAAAAGTTTTCAAGATTGAAAGATCAGGTTGCGGTTTTGGTGCAACTGATTGCCATTATGATATATTTGATTTAGAAGGAAATAAATTATTTAAAGTCAATTACAGAGATTTTAATTCTCCAGTTGAAGTCAGCCGAGCAAACCCTCAAGGAACAGTAAGATATTTCGAGTTTGTTTTTTTCTCATCAAAACAAAAAGCAGAAACAGATTTCACAGGTATCAAGGAAATTCATGTTGCCAAAATAATTGTAAAAAACAAACTGGTGAAAGACGGAAAATTAAATCAAGCTGCTGTGGATGAATTTGTGTTTTCTGCTGGGACGCCGTTTGCGGATAGGGTGAAGTATTGATTTTTTTAGCAAGACCAATTTGAAAGCTTTTAAATTATTGGGTTACTACAAATTTCCTTCATTAAATGATTTTTTTAAAAAAGAGGCCATCTCATTTTTGAGATGGCCTCTTTGTATCGATTGAATGATTAATAATTGACTGATCAAATTATTTTAATACTTCACCACTCTTGTTGTCTTCAAACTATTCCCTTGTTTAACTTCAAGCAAGTAAGAACCCGCTTTCAATTCAGCACCAAGGTTTATTGTTTGGTATGGAGCAACTTTAAAGGATTTGATTACTCTTCCCTGAACATCTAAAACATTTACGGCAACCTGCTGTTGGTTTGCAGTAATTACTTGAATGTTAAAGTTGCTTGTAGATGGATTAGGGAAAACTTTCACATCCATTGTTTCATTAACAAATAAGCCCATTGCTTTAGTTGTTGAAGCGACTGGTCCAGCAGGACAAGATGGTAATCTCACTAACGAAGATTTATAACTGCTTACTCCGCAATTATTGATAGATCGTACTTTTACATAACCATCAATTACTGAAGAAGAATAAGACACTGAAATACTTGTTGTGCCTTGACCACTTGTAATTGTAGCTCCAGTAGGAACAATCCACTCTAGAGAAACAGCGTTGCCTGGCATTGACGCAATGGAATATGTATAAACCCTGTCTGGACAAAGTGATGGATTTGTAATATCTATATTTCCAGGTGTTGAAGGAACTAATCTAGAAATATTCAAAGATCTTACATTACTTATTCCACAACCATTTGTTGCTGTTACAGATACCGTTCCGTTTGTAAAGCCTGTAGGATATCTGAAGGTAATCGCGTTTGTTCCTTGACCGCTTACGTTAGTAACTCCTGCTGGTAAAGTCCATGTATATGTATCCACATTTACGGCTGCAGACACGCTATAAGTGGCATCAACTCCTGTTGTACCAATATAAGCACAAGCATTTGTTGGTCCGCTAATCAAGCCTGGTGCAGATGGATTGTTTCTGCTGATCACCAAACTTCTCGTGCCGCTTGATCCACAATCATTGGTTGATTGTACAGTGATACTGCTTGACGCAAAATTCGATGCAAAAGTCACCGTAACTAACGTGTCATTTTCTCCCAAGCCATTCGGATGAGAAATAGTAACCGCACTTGATGGCGAACTCCAGATATAAGCAGCTGCCCCAGCTACTTTTGGTATTTTGTAAGTAATAAACATATTCGTTCCTATGCTTGGACAAACATTTGTAGTTGATGCAACAATGGCCGATGGTGTTACTGGAAGCTGTGCTGACAGATAATAAACAGTAAGAGCATTGGATCCACAAGTTGAACTGGCGACTACGCGTAGCTGTTTGTTGGACTGTGTTAAAAATCCAGACAAGAATCTAACACTTATGGTAGCAGTTCCTTGACCCGATACCAATATTGTATTAGGAGGCAATGTCCATGTGTAAGACGTAGCGCCTTGTGCACTTGCTGTATATGAAAGCGCAGTGCTTGTACCTACTACATTACATACGTTATTCTGACCCGTAACTGTTGTTGCTAAAGGAACTATAGGCTTTGAATTTACCGTAATTGATGTTGGTGTAGAGTAACATCCGGAACCATTTTTAACAGTTAACGAATAAGTACCGGCAGCAACTCCGCTAAATAAAGTTGATGATTGGTAAGCACCACCGATGCTGTATTGCAAACCTGAACCGATTGGAGATGTAACCGTAATAGTTCCTGTTGCAGATGCACAAGTAGTTTGTGTTACCGATGCAAGCGGAGTTGAAATTGTTGCACCCACTGTTAATACTAATGTTGCAACTGAATCACAATTTGCAGCATTTGTTGTTGTGTAACTATAAGTTCCGCTTGTACTGTAGCTGCCGCCATTCCATAAATAAGGAAGCTGCAAAGGACAAACAAATACAGGTGTTGAACTTGATGTAGAACGCTTAATTGTCAAATTCAAAACATAATCTTGACAATTTGCATTGTAACTGTATGTTCCGCTTTGCGTATAAGAAGAACCGTTAGCAGGCCATGTATATGTATTACAAGATGAAGTTGTAGTTACTATCGCTGCAGGTGCAGTACCTGTAACTACCCAAGCACATGTAGTTGTATTGAAACTTGCAGTTTGATAACAAGCAAGCGTTGGCATTGTAGGCTGTGAACCTGTAACCACCCAAGCACAAGTTGTTGTATTGAACGTAGCTGTTTGATAGCATGCTAATGTTGGCATTGTAGGCTGAGTTCCTGTTACATCCCAAACACAAGTTGTTGTGTTGAATGTAGCTGTTTGATAACAAGCTAATGTTGGCATTGTAGGTTGTGAACCTGTAACTACCCAAGCACATGTTGTTGTATTGAAGTTGGCAGTTTCATAACAAGCTAATGTTGGCATTGTAGGTTGTGTTCCTGTTACCACCCAAGCACAAGTTATTGTGTTGAAACTTGCAGTTTGATAACAAGCTAATGTTGGCATTGTAGGCTGTGAACCTGTAACATCCCAAACACAAGTTGTTGTGTTGAATGTTGCAGTTTGATAACAAGCTAATGTTGGCATTGTAGGTTGTGAACCTGTAACATCCCAA
>CANGEW010000066.1 GCA_947452965.1 Chitinophagaceae bacterium
ACGGTAACTACCACCGCATCGGGTGTTTGTCCGGGTACATCTGCTACCATCAATTCAGGTTTAGCAGCGGGTAACTTTACGGCTGCTTGTATCACTCCGGTAACAGCATTGAGTACACCTCCTGCTACTGCGGTGAATTTGATTTTGAACGGTATTACGCAAACATTACCAAGTGGTGTAACTAACCCTGTAACCAGTTTGGATGATGGTTATTTCGCAGGTATTCCAATTGGATTCTCATTCAGCTTCTTTACGCAAAGAGCAACACAAGTATACATAGGAACCAATGGTACCATTGTAATGAATGTACCGGGTGCTTCGGGTTCTTCATCGTATTCATTCTCTGGAGGTTTCCCTAATGGAGCAAACCCTGCTTCAACGGTAGCCCTTGCTGCTCGTGATTTGAGATTTAATACACCAGCAAATCAGGGTTCTTTGAGATACTGGACAGAGGGAATTGCGCCAAACAGAAGATTTATTGTACAATATGCTGCGGTTCCTACTTATGATGGAACGGGTGTTCAGAATACTGAAGCGGTGTTCTATGAAACAGTGGGTGTAATCGATATGAGAATTATACAGGCAACCAACTCATTGCCTTCAACCGCTACGAGTGCGATTAAATATATCGGTTTGCAGGATAGTACCAGAACTATTGGTGCCACTGCTCCAAAATGTTCAAACAATACGCAGAACTATTGGAATGGTGTAACTGATACCATTGGTGGAACTTCTCCACAGACATGGCGTTTCTCACCACCGGCCAACTATAGAACTATTTGGTCGCAAACAGTGGGTTCAACTACAACTGTTATCAAGGATTCTACCAATAAATTCTCATTGGCAGTATCTCCATCAGTAACAACATTGTATAGCATTTCTTATACCAACTTAACAACAGGTTGTACCAATGCGGCTCGTTCTGCAGAGGTGAATATGATTATCTTCCCGGCGAATGCGCCAACGGGAGTGGTAACTACGGCCTCGCAAGATTCAATTTGTTTAGGCGGTAACACCAACTTAGGATTGGATCTTAGCAGTGCTTCAGATACTTCATCCGGCGGTTTAAGTTACAGATGGTGGAAATCTACCAATGGTGGTACTACTTGGGATTCTATTCCAGGTGCTTATAGCAGCACATATACTGCTGCGCCTACTGCTGTTACTTCTTATCGCGCTAGCATGAGATCATGTTCAGGTCCTGACTCTACTTATTCTTCAACAAAAACTATCTATTTCAAAAATAATATTCTAAGTGTAACCGGAGCAACTCGTTGTGGTAATGGTACTGTTTCAGTAACAGCAACTGCCAACGATGGTGCAACAATTGCTTGGTACGATGCCGCTACTGGCGGTACTCAATTAGGTACCGGTTCACCATTTACAGCAACAGTTACTAATAACGTTTCAGTTGCTCAATACACTAACAACTTCAGCAGTTCTACCGGAGTGGGTGTGTTATCAGGTAATGCTTCACTTACAGGTGGTGCAGTACAGTTGACACCAAACTCAACATCTCAGTTGGGTGGATTGACCATTCCTTCGAGCGGTGTGAATGCTTTGGGTTACAGTGTGAGCTTTAATATGACTACCGGTACTGCACAAAGTGCTGCCGATGGTATGAGCTACAGTTTCGGTGATGATTTATCTGCTACAGATGTTACATTGAATGCAGAAATGGGAACCGGCAGCAAGCTTAAAATATCATTCGATACATACGGTACATCTGGAAATGATGTATCAGGTATCAGAGTGATGTACGGAACAGTTACCAATACACCTGGTCAAGTAGTAGGTACTGGTGGTGTCTTGGCTTATTCTTCAAGCACTTCATGGTCTGGTGTGTCTAATGTACCAGTGAATGTAACTATCAATTCACAAGGTAAATTGACATTGACAGTGAATGGTGCTACAGTATTCTCTAATATACAATTACCAGCATCCTTCCTGACAGATAACAAATCAACTTGGAATCATGTGTTCAAAGCTAGAACAGGTGGTGTGGCCGGAGCATTTGTTGTTGATGATGTGAATCTTTCTTATACAGTTGTTAATCCGGCTGGTGGATATCAAGTATTATGGGCTGCTGCCACTACAACAAGTTGCGAAAGTGTTAGAGTATCAGATACAGTGTACATGACACCTGCACCTGCATTGACTTTAAGTGGAACGGCTTCAACTATTTGTACGGGTTCTTCTACAGCTACTGTTACAGTAACTGCTGGAGCAGCTGATTACGATGTATTGACATGGACTCCTGCTACAGGCGTTTCAGGAAGTGCAGCTAGCGGATATACTTTCAATCCTACAGCTACTACTACCTTTACTTTAAATGGAACTCAATCTGTAGGTGGTGCAAGTGGCGTATGTGCTGCAAGTGCTACATATAAAGTTACGGTTGGTCCTTTGCCTACTATCAGCGGTGCATTAGCTGTACCGTCTATATCATGTGCAGGATCTCCTGTAGAACTGGGGGCTAGTTCTTTCAGTACTTCATTGGGTAACGTAACAGTAGGTGCAGGATCAACTTCTACAAGTTCATATAATGCGCCTTTCTATAGCTTATGGTCTAATAAGCATATGCAAATTTTATTCAAGGCTAGCGAATTAACAGCTGCTGGTTTGTTGCCAGGAAACATTACTAGAATTATGTTCCCTACTACTTCAGGTACTCAAGCTATTGAAGATGTTACCATCAAGATGGGACTTACAACTGCTACTGATATGAGCAGTTATATTACATCCGGTTTAACCCAGGTATATGCAGCTACAAGTGTGGCTCAAACTGCCTCTACTAATAATTCGATCAATTTGATTACTAATTTCAACTGGGATGGCACCAGCAACTTGGTAGTTGAATTGTGCTTTGGTAGCTCAACTTCAACAGCTACTTTATCAAGTACATCAACCGCTGATGCTACTTCTTATGTGTCTGTAATCAAAACACATGTTTCTACAACTTCAAGTGGTTCTGCTATCTGTGGTGATAACACAACGAATGTTCTCACTTACAGTGTAAGACCTGTGATTAAGTTCCGTGGACAAACAAGTACAAATGTTACAAGCGCTAATAGATATACATGGACTCCGGGTAATTTAATCGGAAGTATTGTAACGGTGAACCCTCAATCAACTACTACATATAGTGTAACAGTTACCGATACTGCTTCAGGATGTAGCGGAGCCGTTGCTTCTACAGTTGTAGTAAATGTAAATGCATTGCCAACTGCACCAGAAACTTCTGGTTCTGACCAGTGTGGTGCAGGTGTTCCAACTTGCTTCGTTGCAGGAAGTACCAATGGTAACTACCGCTGGTATTTGGATGCTGCCGGTACTCAACTGATTGCAGGTCAGGTAAACAACACCTTGAGTGGTTATTCAATTTCAGAAACTACTACATTCTATGTAGGTATTTATAATGGTACATGTTTAAGCTTACTTTCTCCAGTAACGGCAACGGTAAGACAACCAGATGCGATTACGGCGAGTGCAAGCAATCAATATCCATGTGCTAATACAGCAATCGATCTTTCTGTTGTTCAAACTGGTACAACACAGAACTATACTTATGTATGGACTGCTTCTCCTGCATTAGGCAGTGGTATTCCTACATCAGTTTCGGGTGCAAGTGTATCAGTTACTCCAACTTCTGCTTCTGCCAATACCGTTATTACTTACACTGTAACAGGTACTGATAATGCGTTGGGTTGTACAGTAACCAGTACAATTCAGGTGGCGCCTAAGCCAGTTCCAACTGTTTCTACAACTACAGCTACACCAAACACGGTATGTGCCGGTACAACAGTTACCTTGAATGGTACAAGTATTGATGCAGCTGCGGGTGTTGTTTCTGTAGGGGTTTCTTCTACCAACTTCTGTTGCGTTGGTAATCCTTACCGTGCAGGTTATGGTAGTGGAAGTGACGTTAGAACTCAGTTGATCTATACAGCGAGTGAATTACAAGCGGCCGGTATGGTTGCTGGTAACATCACCAATGTAAGCTTCAACCTCGTTACATCT
>CANGEW010000067.1 GCA_947452965.1 Chitinophagaceae bacterium
ATATTTAAAAAACCAAAAGTCAACATCTCTGCCTTATCACTAAGGGCTGGTTCTGCAATACTATAAGATTGATATAGATTTCCAATATTTTGATATGCAGCAAAAGATATTGTTTTATTGACTTTCACAATTTTATTAGCAACACTATTGTATATATAAAAAGTGATAACTTCTCCAGGTGTATTTGAAAAAACTGTTAAATATGCATAATAGGTTTTAGCACTAGCAACATAAGTGAGTTTACTAACCCCCCTGCAAGTATTACCAACAAATGCTGCAACCATATCATTTGGATTAACTAATTGTACCCCATCCATGTTAAGCTTGGACACGATAGTCATAGTAAATTGATAATCTGGCTCATTCGCTTTCCAGCCTGGTATCTGCGCATATACAGAGGAAAAAGAGACCACAAGGAATATAAAAATTGTTATTCTTTTTATCATAAAATTTTTATTAATCCTTTATAAGTTTATTTAACACAATTTGATCGCCAATTTGTACTTTAATTACATATGCTCCCGAAGGGACAACAGGCAATAGCTTAAATATATTGGTGCCCATATTCAAATTGAATTTATTTCTATAATAAGTTTGACTTGTAACTAGGCTATATATAGTAATTATTGCGTCCGCTTTTTCTTTACTATTAATGGCTAATTTTAATTCTTCATGGAATGGATTAGGGAAAATGCTTATTTCTTGTTTTGGAAGTTCAATTAAAATTGGGCTTGCTATGCTTCCCATAATTGCATCGGAAGAAAATTGAAGCGATTTAGGAGTGGCAATTGAGGTATTGTTAGCACCAATATATGCGGTTAATTGCTCAGGTTTATCTCCATATACAGTTATAAATGCAAGTTCTTGCCCATCTACATTCATTGTTTTAGCATTACCTCTTAATTCGCCCGCATCATTATAAAAATACAATTCATTATATCCATCAGGCAATTTAACGACAGCATTCATGTTACTTGAAAACCTAGAGTAATCTGCTGAAATTACGGGCGTGGATTTACTTACATCATTCATAACCATACTAGAATTTGCGATATTTCCTGCATTTACTTTTATTTGATCTTGACCTATCAATTGAATATAAGATGGAGGAGTGGCATTAATTTTATTTAAATAAGTAGGATATGTTAAGGTTTGTGCTTTAGAAACATTTATCATGTATCCTTCTGTTTGGTTTAAATAAGTTAGTGAACCTTTCCATGCATGGGCAGCACTGCTATAAATTGAAAATAGATTTTGTGACTTAATCAAATCGCCCTCTGTAGGATTTAAATTTGCCAAAGCATCCCCAATTGGAATATTTTTATTAGCAACAAATGGTAACCAGTTCCAACCAGTTTGTAAATTAAATGCCCATGTGTTTAAATCTGCTGGAATTCCTTTTAATTTAATCTGATTTGCATTTGCCAATTTAAACTTATACATTTTATTGATTGCAATACCTCCATTTGAGGTCACTCCACCAGACCATCCATTATTGGTAGCACCCGGAGCATAAAATTGATAGGAATCAAACAATGCAGGTGCATTAGACTGTATTAAATCTGAGGTACTTAGGTTTGCGCCATATGTTAAATCATTTAGTGATTTAAATCTTGAATCATTCACATTGAATGAAACCCATGTCCAACCTTGATTTAAATTAACAATCTGCCCAGCCACATTTGTATTTTCAAAAATAGACGGTGTTGTATAATTACCTATAATTTTGTCTGCAATAAAAGGAACACTCAATGCACTATCTAATGTAGCTTCTAAGAAGTTTCCTTGCGATGCATCCCATATAAAGAAATTGATATTTTCACCACTCACCACATTACTATAAACTGTTAAAAAAACATTATACATATTTAATTTTGCATCATATACAAGTCCTGCCTTACCGCGCATTTCTAATCCGCTACCTCCTGGCCCAACTGCATATATCTTATCATAGGTATCATTTGCTAAAACACCATTTACTTTTATTTTACCCACTATATTCATTGATTGAGTATAATTAGCTGGGTTAAAATTTAAGACAGGCTCTTTAACCAGTACCCTTAAATTTAAAGGCAGCTTTTTATCGATTCCGTAATTGGTGGTTAATGAAATAATGTTATTGTAAATACCTGGTGCTAAATTCATATCAACCGTAGCCAAAATGGTAGTCGATTTATTGGGCTCTAATGTACCTGAAGTGCTTGATAATGTTAACCAACTTGGCACAGTAAATGAATAAGGTTGCGGTAATCCACCTTGATTTACAATTGTAATTTGGAAGGTTAAGCTTGAATCAGTTGTCTTTGTTACATTGGCAACATCCCCCTGGCCCTCCACGAACATTTTAATTGGATTCTTATTAATAAAAGCGCTCCAAGTTACTGGTGAAGCTTGACGATTATCATACATATCATTTAAGTTAGAAACAGTGATATACGCCACCTTCCCTTCAATACTCGCCCAATTTGCAATGGCAGGAACCAATACAATTTGATCGCCATTAATTACTGGATTTACAACAATTGATTCTGTAGGTCGATAAGGTTTAATGGCAGGTGTAATGTCTGTAAAACTTAACGCTTTGCCATTAAGTAATGCATAATCACTCACCTGTGTAAATGCGTCCTGTGGATAGTAATATTTTGGGCCATTTGAATTTGCTACTGAAGGTTTATTGAAATTGGAATAAAACAATAATCCATTAGCGGTATAATTTTGCTCAAAATACATATCTGTTTTTATTTGGTCAGCAGATCGTGCCATATTCCAAATACAAAGTTCATCCACTTGCCCAACAAAGTATCTATCAATACTATTTGTAGTTGAATTTGACTGACCACGTGCTCCAATAAATAAACTAGTTGACGCTAGACCTCCAACATATGTATTAGCGTATGAACCCATTTGATTACCATCTATATAAAGCTGCAAACCACCATTTCGTGTCAAACTCACACCTACATGATGCCAGCCGTTATCATTCACTTTTAAACTTCCGAATGAATATACTTTGCCTTCAGCTGCTAATTCAAGACCTCCATTTATATTGACATTAAATGACCATTTGTTTCTGAATTGATTACTTTCAACAATATCCGTACTATCTCCTTTTCCATTAGACAATATGGTTGCATTAGTTTGAGCTGTTTTCATCCAAAATGTTACAGTAGCATCCATCTCTTTGGAAATATTAACTTTTGAAAAAGTATTAGCGTTAGTCGTTAAATAATTAGTACCATTAAAGTCATATGCTGTGCCTTTTGGAAAAATATCCCAATTGGCATTGGCAATATCCAAGCTTTTAAACCTTGCTATATCTTTTGCTGTGGTTCCGTTTCCTTCGTTCATTGGCCAGCATCCTAATATACCATTTTCACTACCTGTTAATGCTACATTCATATTAGCAACTGACTGATCTCTGGTAATAGGCTTACTCCAAAATCTAAGATCATGTATATTTCCTTTAAAGTTACTGCCCCCAATTACTATAGCATTAGTGTTTGTAAAGTTTAAAGTAGTGATTGGATTGGGTGTTGTGGTTGAACTTAACTCCTTATCATTTTCAATAATACTTAATTTAGGTATTGACGAATTATAAGAAAGTGTATAATGATTAAAGTTCCCATCTTTTAAAATAGTTGCACTTATACTTTGTCCTCCTAATGTATATTTTAAAACATTGTCAATTAAATCTACTTTAAGACCCCCATTTTGACTTATTAATGTGGAAGTGCCGCTTGGACTTGCATTTTTCATCCAAAACTCAATACTAAAATCTCCCGTGGTAATAAATGGTTTATTAATCGTCGCGGTATTACTAGCACCATTAAATGCAAGGGAAACTTGATGACTTACCGGAAGTTGATTTTGCTGAACTAAGAATTCAAATTTTGTAA
>CANGEW010000068.1 GCA_947452965.1 Chitinophagaceae bacterium
CGGTAGAAAAGATCCACTTTATTTTAAAAATGCTTCTGCGGGTTTATATAAAAGCTTTACAGAAATATCTGGTTGTATAGATAAAGCTCTTGAACTTGTAATCACAACACCTGGAATGATTTATCAGGTAAACACATTAGGCGGAAAAATTCTGAATAAAGAATTTGAAACCTCATCTGCATTTCCACATCGGGATTGTCTTTACTTCTCTGAATTACAAACCTATTGGGAGCAACCATCTCAAGAGAAAAGATTGTTACAGCAATTTCAACATGTACAGGAAGTGTTTATCAAACATGGCATAACAGCGCAATACAGAAATTATCCGGATATTAATTTCACTAACTGGAAAGAATACTATTATTCAAAAAATTATGCAAGACTACAAAAGATCAAACAAAAATTTGATGCGGCTAATCTTTTCCGTTATGAGCAGAGTTTGGTCTGATGTAGTTTTTTTTTTCTTATGTTTTAAAAGTAATAAAATAAACTTCAGGAATCTCTAAGTATTCATTACGATTTGATTGATACAGCTAAGAAGTTAGTAGATAATGGCAATATGATTTGCAATTTAGTTCACAATTATTTTCAATTTGTGTGAAAGATGGATTTGGGTTGTTTTCTGAGGAAAATGTGTTGTCGTAATATTGCGATATTGCAATATTGCAATATCGCAATATTACGTCCACCCAGCTGACATAGCCAAATATTCCCACTAAAGTTTATTTAGTGAAACTAAACTTTCTTCACACCAACTAAAGTTTTTTCAACTTAAAGATTTCAAATGGAAAATCAAGACTTAACTTTTTCTTTTTTTCTTGATTATCGGCGGTTCAGGCTTTACCGTTGTGGTAGCCGGAGTTTCATTGTCACTTAGCAATAACGCTATACATTCATTCAGAATCAGATATTTGTTAGACACAAATAACTTCATTTTCTCTTTAGGCAATTTGAGTTCATAACTTCCGGTTAACGACAATTGTTCATCTAATTGAGGATTGTATCTATTAAATTCTAGTATGTCTAATGATAAATTTTTAGCAATGATTTTTCCGATAAATTTTCCAGATATCATTTGCTTTTCAAGATTTTCATCAGTTGCCAATTTCATTTCAGGTCTATTGATTTTGCTTTCATCAATAATTACAATGGCATTATTTTCCATCACATAATGTGTAGCTATAAACTTTTTTACATGGTTCCTACTTTCTTCAGGAAGATAATATTGCAATCTCCAGAAATCCTTGCTGCCACTTTTTTTGATAGCAGCTTTTACTCGTTCTTCTCCTCCATTATAAGCAGCGATCACTAAAAGCCAGTCGTGAAAATCGCTGTATAATTTTAGTAAAAAATGAGCGGCTGCATGGGTGCTTTTAAAATAATCCCTTCTTTCATCAGCAGTTCGCGATACTTTCAATCCATAAACCCTTGCTGTTCCGGGCATAAATTGCCAAGGTCCGGCGGCACCAACCCAACTAGTGGCGCCTGTTTGAAGGCTGCTTTCAATCACTGCGAGATATTTTAATTCTTTGGGAAGTCCATATTGAGTGAAAATATTGTCAATGAGATTGAAATAAGGTGTTGCCCAACCTTTCATCGACATCATTGATTTTTTATGGCGACTTAGATAATCCTGCATGTACAGTTCGGCGTTAGGATTAACCTGATTGGCATAGGGTAGGGAAGGGTTGTAATTAAAAGCAGTAAAAAGATTTTTAAAACCATATTTTGTTAGCTGACTTAGCGATTGTACTTTCTCTTGTTGTGGTGCTGATTTGGCAGTAATGACTTCGTTAATCAAACTGTCTTCAAGAGATTCTTCAATTGTAGTATCAGAAAAGCAAATCAACATGTACTTCTCATTATTTAAGTTCTCAGCTGATGTCGAAACCAAAAGCAAATGAAAACTGATGATGAGTAATACAAACTTCAAGGTCAATTATTTTTTCTGGTGATTAGAAATTTGATTTGAAAATTGTAGTAAGGCTTCGTCATGCTCTTTTGCAGCAAGTAGTTGTAAACCAAATGGGAGACCATTGGTGTGCTGAAACAATGGAATTGCAATAGACGGAATTCCGGTAAGATTGGCGAATACCGTAAAGATATCAGCAAGATACATAGACACGGGATCTTTCTTTTTTTCATTAAGATTGAAAGCCGTTGTTGGACTTACCGGAATCAAAATGAAATCACATGAAGAAAATATTTTTTCGGTTTTTTCGGTAAGCATTTTTCTGACTTGTTGAGCTTTTGTATAATACGCATCATAATAGCCACTACTCAGCACAAAATTGCCGAGCATGATTCTTCTTTTCACTTCTTTACCAAAACCCTCGCTTCTGTTTTTGATGTAAAAATCATTCAGATTGGAAACAGGTGATGCAGATTGGTGCCCGAATCTGATGCCATCAAATCTCGACAAATTGCTCGATGCTTCTGCAGCGGTAAGCACATAATAAGCGGGAACAACATAATCAATCAAATCAAAATCTATAGGCGTAATTTCATGTCCATCTTCTTTCAGTGAATCTAATTTTTTGAAGATAGCATTTTTAATTTCCTGATCTAAGATGGGATGTTCCATTACATCTTTCAAGTACCCAATTCGGAATTTCTTTTCTTGTTTTTCCTGGAATTTTATTTCAGTATCATGCTGAATCATGGTACTATCATATTCATCAGTACGACTGATTACATTGAGAACATCACAAACGTCAGCTATGTTGTTTCCGAAAATTCCAATCTGGTCAAATGACGATGCATAAGCAATCAATCCATATCTTGAAATGCGTCCATAAGTAGGTTTGAATCCAACGATGCCACAAAAATCTGCCGGCTGGCGAACAGATCCTCCGGTATCACTACCCAAACTTACCATGCACATACCTGCACTTACAGCTACGGCGCTTCCGCCAGATGAACCACCAGGTACTTTTAAATTGTCAATGGGATTTTTTACACTTCCATAGGAGGAGTTCTCATTACTGCTGCCCATGGCAAATTCATCGCAGTTGCATGAGCCAATGATGATGGCCTCTTCATCCAATAAATATTGAACAGCAGATGCATTAAATAAGGAAGTGAAATCTTTTAAAATTTTTGATGCTGCGGTGACCTTGTGGTCTTTATAACAAATCACATCTTTTAAAGCAATTACAACCCCATGTAGCTTGCCTGTTGGTAATTGTTGACTTCTGTTTTTATCAAGTGCTTTAGCTCTTTCTAGCGCCTCTGTTGCATATACTTCTACAAAAGCATTTAATTGCTGGTTTTTTGCTATCACATCTAAGTAATGCTCAACAGCTTCAACACAGGAAGTCTTTCGATTGGTTAAATCAAGATGGTATTGTTGTATATCGGAGAATAAAAACATTTGGCGTTTAAAAAATCAGCCGAAGCGCGCAACTACTTTTAAAAGGTAGCAGCTCACTTCGGCCGTATTTAAAATTATTTGAAGAAAACCTGAATTATTTAGTTTCTTTTTCAGTTGCGCTTTCCTGTATTTCTTTTTTCACGTTGTTCTTAGCGTCATTGAATTCACGGATGCCGGTTCCTAAACCTTTCATCAATTCAGGAATTTTCTTTCCGCCAAAAATAAGTAATGCTATGAGTAAAATAGGCAACATTTCTGTGAAGCCTGGCATTGCTAAAAAAACAGTGTTGAAAGTTGTAATATCCATAAAAAAAATTTTGTCAAAGTTAATGCTTTAAATAGTAAAAAGCATTAAAAATTGAGATTAGTTGTTAGTGTTGACTTAAAATAAAAAGCGAAAATCATAGATTCTCGCTTTTTAAAATATATGAAGACTTGCTGATTATTTTTTTGCAGCAACAGCCATTCTTTTTTCTTTAATACGTGCA
>CANGEW010000069.1 GCA_947452965.1 Chitinophagaceae bacterium
TGAATTTTGGTGCAATTATTATCATCAGCGTTTTGGTGTTGATGTGAGAAGTTTACGTTATCCTGGATTGATCAGTTATAAAAGTGCTCCCGGTGGAGGAACAACAGATTATGCCGTTGAGATTTTCCATGAAGCAATAGCAGAAAAAAAATATGAGTGCTTTTTAAAAGAAGACACGTACTTGCCCATGATGTATATGCCTGATGCCATTAAAGCAACAATTGAGTTGATGGAAGCTCCATCATCAAAAATTACAACTCGTACTTCATACAACATATCAGGGATGAGTTTTTCTCCCAAAGAAATTGCTGCTGAAATTAAAAAGCATATTCCCGAATTTGAGATTACTTACAAAGAAGATTATCGCCAGGCAATAGCCAACAGCTGGCCTCAAAGTATTGATGATACTATAGCAAGAAATGACTGGGGCTGGAAAGAAGAATATAATTTGTCGACAATGGTGAAGGATATGTTGGAGAATGTTTCAAAGTAAAAAGTCAAAAGTAAAAATTCAAAATATTAAATCGTAATAAAGATTTTGTATTTAAAGTAGAATGAAGAAAATTAGTGCGATAACTTTTTTATTGATTTTGTCAGTTTTTGCAGGGTTTGCCCAGCAAAAGAATGCAAAGAAATGGACTATATCTTCTGGCTATGGCATTGGAAACGTGTGGGTTTATTTTCTCAAAAACAATAGTTTGATAAAAGATATTCCTGATTATAAAGTCTCTAGTATTGGCCCATTTAGTATTTGTGCAGAATATTTCATCAATAATAAAATCAGCATTGGGACTTCGGCTTCCTATTCGATAGTTAAAGGCGAAACAAAAAGATTTCTGGTTGACGAGCAAATCTCAATCTTCACTGCTTTGGCTCGTGTTAATTATCATTTCGGACATTTGGAAAAATTGGATCCATACCTTGGTGGAGGTTTAGGTTATGTTCGGTCTGTATATAAAAATAACAACTCAATTCCGGGTCCCGTTCCTGGTGAATTTGGATATTCTGCACAATTAGGAGCACATTATTATCTTACAAATCATGTTGGGTTTTATGGCGAATTGGGTTATGTAAATGGTTCGTTTTTGCAATTGGGTTTTTGCTTGAAGCTTTAATTTTTAGTATTCTAGTCAAATTGTATTATTTTTCAATCTGATTTAATTAATTGATAAAATGTATACAATGAAAAAAACACTTTTTTTCGCAATCTTGTTTTCTTTTTCTTTGCAGGCCTTTTCTCAGGTTACTGAAAAATCATTGGCTTTATATGGAGCTGCTAAACTTGTTCTAGAGAAGCCTATAGACAATTACTCCACAATTTCACTTGTTCCATCTCTAGGAATATTGAACACTAGCGATATTAATTATTTGTTGTTGGGAGTCGGCGCTGAATATCGTTTTTATTTTACAGGTACAGCACCTATGGGTTTATATTCTGGAGTTGGGATTGGGTATTCCTTTGGGAATGCGAGAATTGTGAATGAAAATTTATCTGGTTATAATTTGAAAACAGACGTGGGGGGTGTGCTCGGACATTTGGTTATCGGAAGACAATGGATTTTTGAAAACGGTTTACTATTAAATGTAAATATTGGAGCTCATTATTTGAATCTAGGCTTCAAACAAGGGGCTGCGGATTTTTCTTCAGTAAAAGCATTCAAAGGGGTAATGCCTGGTATTGGTTTTTGCATTGGATTTAGATTGAAATCTTCGAGTTGTGATAGATAATAATGCGTCTAGTATTTTTTAAATAATTGAAATTCAATTAAAAATGTGTAATAAAAATAGTGAATTGTTAATAAGTATGTGAATTATTTGTGGAAAACTGATTTTTTTTCAAAAATTCGATTTAGATTTGCCGTATTAATTAACCATTAAATTACGTAACATGAAAAAAGTATTTTTAATTGCTGCTCTTTCTGCAATTTCATTTGCAGGGTTTTCACAAACTTCAAAAGGAACCTGGTTAGTAGGTGGTACTGCAGGTTTTACATCATCTAAGTATGGTGATGCTAAGTTGTCAAAGATTGATTTTTCTCCAAGTGCAGGTTATTTTGTAATGAACAACCTAGCTGTTGGTTTAGAGGTTCAAGTTGGATCTGAGAAATCCAATTCAGGAGTTGCAGGTGCTGCTGATTATACAACTTCATCTACATTCTTCGGACCTAATGTCCGTTACTATTTCACTTCTTTAGGTAAAAATGCTAAGTTGTTTGGAAGTGGCGCATTCGCTTTTGGTAACTCAAAGGATGGTTCTGATAAAGTAAATGCAACAGCCTGGGGTCTTTCAGCTGGTCCTGCATTTTTCTTAAACAAAAATGTTGCTTTGGAAGTTACAGTAGGATATAGTTCTGCTAAAGTAAAAGACGATACGAATTCAACAAATTCATTTGGAATTCAAGCTGGTTTTCAAATTCATTTGTAATCATCTGAAATAATGAAATGAAAAAAAGGAGGCCTTAATAAATGTCTCCTTTTTTTATTGCTAATTTTTCAATTACTAAATCCTTTGAATATACTAAATTGTGTATATTATTAAATTTATCAAACTTCTCAAAATGAAGAAATCAATCGTTTTCTTTTATTTATTCTTTTCTATGTTGAATGTAATAGCTCAAAATGATAGTTTTAAAAAGGGGGATAATATTATTTCAGGTTCAATAGGATTGTTTTCTGAAAATGATAAAGATTTAGAAATAAAATCAAATTCCATTTCATTTTTTACAGGATTTGGTCATTTCATAAAAGACAATATTTCTTTAGGAGCAAGTTTGGGAATTATTTCAGGCAAAGAAATCGAGTCGAATATTGTAACAGACGATGCCCGTGTCTTAGCTTTCGATGTATTCGGAAGATATTACCTGAATCCCAAAAGTAAAATTCTATTATTTGGGCAACTCGACTTAGGATGTGGTTTTGCTAATGATAATATTGCAGATATTCAAACTAGGATTTTTAATATTTCTGCTACACCTGGAATTGATTATTTCATAACAGAAAAAATTGCTCTTGAGGCAGGTTTTGGAACAATTGGATATACTTTTTTAAAAGATAATGTGGAAGGGGCAAATGGGGTGAGTAGGTTTGACTTAAATCTAAATTTGGGGAAAATTGATTTTGGCGTCATTTATAGGTTCTAAATTAAACAATTTACAATCGTTTTTTTTATCAAAAACCTAAAACATCTTTCATATTAAAAATCCCTTTCTTCCCTTTCAAAAACTCCGTCGCCAAAACTGCTCCACTTGCAAATCCAATTCTATTATGTGCCGTATGTTTAATTTCAATACTGTCGATTGAAGAATTGTAATTGATGATATGTGTGCCAGGAGCGGGATCAATTCTTTGGCTGGTTATGCTCAATTCAACATTGTTTTCCGTTTCACCCAATACCCATTTTTCTTTGTTGTGATTGTTGTTTAAAATGCCTTCTGCTAAAGTGATTGCGGTTCCACTTGGTGCATCTTTTTTCTGGGTGTGGTGAATCTCTTTAATGGAAATATTGTATTCCGGTCTTTTGTTCATCAAAGCAGCCAGTTTCTTATTCAATTCGAAAAATATATTTACACCCACACTAAAATTACTAGCGAATAATAATGTGCCGTTTTTGTCGGTACAATAATTTTCGATTTCTTGCCATTGATCTAGCCAGCCTGTACTACCACAAACCACAGGGATATTTGCATCGAAACATTTTTTTAAATTATCAACTGCACTATGTGGATTGGTGAATTCTATGGCAACATCTGCTTGCTTCAAATTTTCAACATTGAAATCAGCTATGTTTTGTGAGGTAATTTTCAACACAATTTCATGGCCGTTTTTTATAGCA
>CANGEW010000070.1 GCA_947452965.1 Chitinophagaceae bacterium
TGGTCCACATTACGTAAAATTATACGTAAATCAATGTAAAAAGATGACATCGCACAAAACTGCGGTCGAGATTCGGGTTTAACTTCACAAATTAACTCAAAATTTTATTTTAAACCTGTTATTTAGTATGCATTTTGATGCACACGGTATTATAGCTTATACATATGCTCCCTTAAACTTTCAATGATTTTATCAAAATCGGGCTGTCCTTTGTAGTATAAATTTGATGATCTCTGATATCGTTCCTTGTATGTATTATAAATAGTTTGATCATCTAATCTCAGGGCAGGGTGCTTTGCTAAATCAATTACTGCATCTGCACCTTTAATACGTTTATTTTTGTGTTCTTTGTATTGCGCTGTTCCAATAAACTGAATAACTGATTCACATTTTAAAAGACAGTGCACGTCATAATACTGTCTCATAAAGTTCACTTGTTCGTTTGTATTGCCTGATTCTATATTTTTAACTTCCTTTCTGTGTTTACTTATGATGGTTTGAATTTTTTCAACAAAAGTGTATTCCGGCAAATAACAAAGTACACCAGTAGCCGTGTTGTCAATATAGTTGAATTCGCCTTCAAGGCTTTTTACATGGTCTAATACCCAAGAAGAAATAGTTACAGGTTTATTAGGAGCGACCTGATCAAATCCCGCTTCTAAGAGTATACCTTCTTTCACTCCTTCTATTGATGTCGTAAAAGATTTGTACTGAAGTCTTATTCCGCCGCTTCTATATTTCGTGTCATCAAAATTCTCGTCTCTAATAACATCAACAATGCCATCTATACTGATTGTTTCTTTTAATTTATCATAAAATGCTTTTCGATTACTTCTTACTTTATCATTGTCTTCATTCCCTTCTATTTGTAAACCAAAATTAGTTTTAATATGTATATCAATATCTTCTGAAAATCGGTCTATAATACCGTATCCCTTAGATAATGAGGTTCCTCCCTTAAGTTCAAATTCGATTCCCTGAACATTTAAACCATATAAAGTATGCATTATCCAATAGTCCTTCTCTACTAAGTAGGGATCAATTTTTAGTTTATCTGCTACAATTGATATTAGCTCCTTGAATTCTTGATCATGATGAATATAATTATGCATATACAAGCTGATTATTTTTATGCAAGTGCTTTACTAATTTCTTTGTCATGCTGTTTCCATACCTTGTTGCCATTTCATATAAATTTTCAAAGTTATAGTCTGCAACGCGCTTTTTTAATTGAGCAACTACTGTACCAGTGTCTTCGGCTAATTCAGATAAATTATTAAGCATATCTACCAAAACATATTCCTTACTTAAGGAATTTGGGAAACTTGATTTTAGTTTGAATTCAAATTCCCTATTGCCCAAAGTAAATGAACCTTTTCGTTTATGATTGTATACCCATGTTTTATTATATAACTGTGTTAATCCTAAGTTTAAGTTGTTATACATATTTGGGGACACAACTATGAATTGATCATCTTGTAAAAATCCTTTTAGTAAAGTATTTTCATCTGGTGGTGCTTCTCCAAATTTAGTTTTCTTGGGAGCATAGTATAATCCCTGACTTAATTTTTTTAAGTCTCCTTCTTTTACCAACTCACCTAAATGTCTATCAATAGCGTTTGACCATCTCTCCAATTCTTGGCGACGGTATACTTTTCCAGCTGTTAGATTTTTTCTAAATGATTTTAGTGATTCGTTCATAACAGCACAAAGGTACATTGTTTTTATGTATGCATGAAAAATTAGAAAAATTCATGCAAATCACACTAATCCAGCACACTAATTTAAGCGTGATCTAAAAATACCCGTTTCGTGACCTAGGTTCGGTGCTAAGTGAATTTTAAAATATTGAATATCATATAGTTACAAGTAAATAACTCGATGGTCCATGTCACGGTTGATTACACTTAGTTTAAGTATTAGAATTTTAATCAACGAATAATAATGTGTCATAAAAAGGATAAAAATACCTATATTTGTCCTATATTAGACACATTATATGAAAAACACGCCAATTTTATTACCTAAAAACATCAAAATTCTCAAAGAATTAGGGGAACAAATTCAACTTGCTCGTTTGCGTAGAAAATTCAGTGCAGCGCAAATTGCAGAACGTACAGGTATGGGTAGAAAAACGGTTTATAACATCGAGCAAGGCAGCCCCAGTGTTTCCATTGGTAGCTATCTCCAAGTGTTATTTGTTTTGGGATTAGAGAAGGATTTGACAATGGTTGCAGCCAGCGATCCATTGGGTAGAAAATTACAAGATGCAGGAATTGTTACTAGAAAACGTGCCCCTAAACAAACTAAAATGTCATGAAAAATAACGAAACTAAAATATGGGTATACGCCGATTGGCAATCCTTAGGTGGAGTTCAGCATATGGGTATTTTGACACCACAGCATGTACGAGGTAAAGAAATATTTTCCTTTGAATATAATGATACATGGTTGACATCTAGTGGTCAGGTTTTATTCTTAGATCCAAACCTTAGTATGTATAAGGGCAAACAATATCTGCTCGAAGAGAAAAGTAATTTCGGATTGTTTTTGGATTCATCTCCTGATCGTTGGGGTAGACTATTGATGCGTAGAAGAGAAGCATGGTCCGCAAAAAAAGAAGAAAGAGATGAAAGAACACTTTTTGAAAGTGATTTTTTATTGGGTGTTTTTGATGGAAATCGAATGGGAGGTTTGCGTTTTAAATTAGAGGAAAATGGTGATTTTTTAAACAATCAAAAACAGATGGCCGCGCCACCGTGGACTTCTATTAGAGAATTAGAATACGCAAGTCTTCAATTAGAAAGAGATGATGTTGTAAATGATCCGGAATATGCGCAGTGGTTGAATTTATTAGTTGATCCAGGATCTTCATTAGGTGGTGCTAGACCTAAGGCAAGCGTGACTGATGAAAAAGGTAATCTTTGGATTGCTAAATTCCCAAGTGCAAAAGACGATAAGGATGCTGGGGCATGGGAGATGGCGTTACATCAATTAGCTGCTAATTGTGGGATTGAAGTACCCGAAGCAAAAATTCAGCAATTTTCAAGTAAGCAGCATACATTCATGACCAAAAGGTTTGATCGTATTCAACAGCAAAGAATTCATTTTGCATCTGCGATGACTTTATTGGGATTTCAAGATGGCGTAGATTATAATGATAATATTAGTTATTTAAATTTAGCAGAATTTATAATACAGCAAAGTGCATCAGCTAAAGAAGACTTGGAACAATTATGGCGCAGAATTTTGTTTAATATTTTAGTTTCAAATACAGATGATCATTTACGCAATCATGGATTTGTATTAACGAATCAAGGTTGGAGATTATCTCCAGCGTATGATATGAATCCGAATGAGATGGGTAATGGACTAACACTGAATATTTCAGAAAATAGTAACGAACAAGATATTTCATTGGTTATGTATACTGCTATGTATTATCAAGTAAAAGTTGATACAGCAAATAAAATTCTAGAAGAGATGCTACAAGAAATTACAAATTGGCGTGCTATTGCAAAGAAATTTGGAATCAGTAACAGCGAAATTGAATTAACAAAGCGCGCGTTTAGATTGGTATAATTTGTTTGATAAAGTAATCATAATTACCGATTTTGGCAATATTTTACTTCCGACTTTGGCACTATTTCTTGTTTCCTTACTATAAAAACTATAGTTTAACCACCGTATCTGATTTTTATTTGCTAATATTAGCAGGATATTATAAATTTGGTACGGCAAGATATTATAATTTAGGTACAACACGATATTATAATTTTGCTACAACAAGAA
>CANGEW010000071.1 GCA_947452965.1 Chitinophagaceae bacterium
AAATGTAGTATAAACAGGATTTAAAACATATTGTGTAGCAGTAGATGTAGGGCCGGGAGCACTAACCCAAGTGGCGCCAGTATCATAGCTAATTTGCCATTGAATCACTGACCCTGTCGGGTTGCCTGATTCTATATCCATATCATTTTGTCCCCCACCACCAACTGTACCACAAACTGCAATATTGGCAACTGTATCTAATGCGCCTTGAGTAAATTCAACAATAGGATTGGCACTTGCAGATACAGTAATTACGCCTGTCCTATTTGCACTAATATTTGTACTACATCCACTTGATCTCAGTTGTGTTACCGTTAGTGTTGTTGATCCTGAAGTTGCCAGTGAACTCGTATTAAAAATTCCTGTTCCGGCAGCACTAACGGTCATGGTAGACGTAGCACCTGTAACCGCATTAGGTGCAGATAGATTATACACCACAGTATATGTTCCAACTGGCAAGGAAGATGAAGTTCCTGTTAAAGTAACAACAGAAGCGTTTCCTGAACATACATTTGTAACACTTGTTGAACTTATACTGTATGTAGGGCAAGTGTAGGAAAGTAAAATTTTCCCGGCACTGCCACTTCCTCCTAATTTGTCGGTAGCATTTCCTGCACGAGCACCTCCACCACCGCCTCCAACGGTAGAAGCGTTGCCACCATTAGCAGACAAGTTTGTACCATTTCCACCTGCGCCACCACCAGTAACAGCAGTGCCGCCGGTTGTCCCAGAACCATTGTTTCCATTTGATGCCGTTCCCGCACTTCCTCCGCCGCCTGCACTAGATGCGCCTGAAGCACCTCCTGTTCCACCGCCGCCACCATAATAACTTATCGTTCCAATATTTCCGATTGTTAACGCTGTTGCACTTGCTGCAGTCATGTTATCCGCATTGGCATATGTGCCACCACGGCCACCCTTGGCTAATAATGTTGAAGTACTGATAAACCAGGAATCTCCACCCGAACTTCCAGATGAAGTAGTGCCGGTTCCACCTGCTCCCACTGAATAATTATAAGTCTGTCCACCAGTAATTGCAATAGCACTTGTTTTTACGTAAGATCCGCCGCCACCACCGCCGCCACTAGCAGGGTTACCAGTAGCTCCACCCCCTGCTCCACCACCACCCCAACATTCGGCAGTTACCGAACTCACTCCAGCCGGTGCGAGCCATGTGCCACTACCTGCAGTTGTATATGTACTTGTTTGTGCAAATGTGAATTGTTGAAAAAATAGAATAGTGAAGATGCAACAACAAAGTATAATTTTTACTTTATAGTAGCAGTTTTTCGAACGATTAATAGTAGGGTATAGATTAATTCTCATGTTGTTTGTTTTCATTTTACAGAAATAACATTCCAATAAGATGAATAAAATCCAAACCTGAAATCAATGATACAGAAATTGGATTTATGTAACATTAATAACAGATATTTTGCTTTATTATTGTTTAAGTACGATTTTTTTTAGATTACAAAAAATAAAAAAAAGGCATTTTTTAGGATGCCTTTGAGGGTTGGGAGGGATTAAAAACGGGCTTTCGCCTTCGATTATAAAACGTTTATTGTTTTTACAACTGATACATTTTCTGGTGATGTAATTTTCAGACGATAGATACCTGTTGCCAATGTTGCTGGTAATTCTATGGTCTGGCTGTTTTGACCTGCTGTAACTTGCATTGAAGGCAATACGATTCGGCTTCCTGCACTGTTATATAAATTCAGTTGATACTTTCCTGAATTTACAGCAGTAATCAAAATATTTACTTTCTTGTCTGAAACAGGGTTTGGATATACTAGTATTTCCTGCGTTTGACCGCCACCGTTAATCTTCAAAATAGAACTATATTGAACATCACCTGCAAGCCCTACAGCTTTAACCCTGTAGAAATTATCTCCTTTGAAATAATCAGCATCTGCTGACGAGTATGATCTTGAAGCACCAGTATTTGCTGCTGCAGCATGATACAAAGAAGAGAAGTTAATTCTATCTAACGAACGCTCCAACACATATTCTCTCATGGCCACTTCATTGTTTACATTCCATTGCAAATCAATTTTGCTGCCATTTAGTCTACCATTAAAGCCGGAGAATAAAGTTGCCAACGGTGTTAATGTTGGATTTCTAAATACAATTTTAAAACGTTCTGCAGCATAAGAACCTGCGGCTGCACTTGTTACTGAAAAGTCAATTAGATTTTGGCTATTCAATGCCAATGGTGTAGATGTGTTCAAGTAGCTATCAACAAAAAAGCCTTGTAATCCTGGATGCTCAAGATTGTAAGTTGTTATGATAAGTCGATAATTGCGTTGCTGCATGTTCCACATTGAAAAGAATGTAGTATCTACATCATAAATTTTTCTTCTTTGCTCAATAGCCAATTTGTAAGCGCTTCTTAAAATGGCAAAATTTTCTCCGAAATTATTCATCTTAAGGGCATCATCCCCTACTTCATTTGAATAACTGTCGTCGTAATTGGTGAGATTTCCATCAGCAAGTGTAGTTGTTCCACCAGCATTTAGCTGATAAAGAGACACCCTCATAGATTCCTGAGGCCCTGCTGAAGTACTTGGCGCCTGAGCATAAATGCTACCGGCTGCGAACATTGCAAATGTCATGTTACAGATCAAATGCAGTTTTTTAGTTTGTGTAATTAATGTTTTCACGTTGTTAATTTTCATTACGGAATAGGATTCAACAATAAAAACGCGAAAAGAGTAAGAATATTATGTTATGATAAAATAAAATGGAGATAATTGATTTCTTCCAATGAAAAAACCTCACCCATTTTATTGAGTGAGGTTTCTATTTGGGAGCACATCCCGAGGACTCGGGAAACCGCGGACCCTCCCGACTATGGTCGGGATGTTATAAACCAAATGAGCTATTTTGAAATCAATTTCTCTATCATTTTTCTGCTTTTCCATTTTTTTACTTCTCTTTCCCTTGCGTATGCCAATGATTTTTCTGTAAATTTTTCCGTATAAACTAATTTCCAATCTCCTTTACCGCCAGTAAACCCTTTGTGATTGGTATTATGCTTCCTTGTTCTCTCATCTAGGTCATCTGATGTATGACCAACATAATATTTATCTAATATGGCTGAGTATAGTATGTAGAATTGACTCATGGTATTTTTAAATAAAAAAACCTCACCCATTTTACTGAGTGAGGTTTATTTGTGGGAGCACACGGGTTCGAACCGCGGACCCTCTGCTTGTAAGGCAGATGCTCTAAACCAGCTGAGCTATGCTCCCTTCTGTTTAAGGACGGCAAAGATAAGGGGAAAATGTTTTTAGAAAAATTTTTAAGAGAAAAATCTTGAAATATTTTTTTACTATTTTGAAGTCTTTTAAAAAACAATAACTTTGTCCGCGATTATGATTCACAACTCTTCATACAATCCTAAATACAACGAGCAATTCGATACTGATTTACTTACCGAAGTAGAGCCGCCTTATCAATTGTTAGTGTGGAATGATAATGTAAATACTTTTGAATGGGTTATAGATACCCTCATCGAGATATGTGGACATACCAAAGAACAAGCCGAACAATGCGCCATGCTCATTCATTATAAAGGTAAATATCCAGTAAAGAAAGATGCTTACGAAAACTTGAAGCCTCAATGTGATGCCATCAATGATAGAAATATCAACGCCACATTGGAAGTTATGGCTTAAAATACATTTGCCTGTTCAATAACTTGTATTTCGTCTGAAAAAATTCTTCTCCCCCGTTTTTTAAAATTCTCTCAAATACCTCCACTGTTGCTTTTGCATCTCCATAAGC
>CANGEW010000072.1 GCA_947452965.1 Chitinophagaceae bacterium
AACTTCTTTCCCCTTATCTTTGCAACCCGGAAACGCAAAACGTGTCCGATTGTTCTTGGATCGGTAGTTCAGTTGGTTAGAATGCCGCCCTGTCACGGCGGAGGTCGCGGGTTCGAGTCCCGTCCGGTCCGCAATAAAGCCTAAGTATCAATTACTTAGGCTTTTTTATGCCCAAAAGTCCCACATATGTCCCACATTTTCTCGTTCTATTGAGTTTCAGCGAATGTCAATAACCTATTTTAAAGCAATTTAAATACCCATTTTAGGGTGCTTAATCAAAACTATAACTTACCCCTAACTCGTAGTTTAATCTCCTCTATAACTTACAATTTGGGTATCTAACTTATAGTCTATCAACTTTTCTAACTTTTTTTCAAAAAAATACACAAAAATCGTGCGTTTGGGAGAAATCTTTATACTTATAGTTGTAGGTTTTTACAAAAGAATACAATGATGGTGTTTCCTTTATAAACCTATTAGTGATTAGTTAGTATCCATAGGGTTGTTGAACTCCGCCTTACCTATGGCAGAAAAATAATCTAAAACCCATCGGATTAATTCTCCAAAGTTGGAATACTAAATAGAATTGGGTGGATGCTAAGAAATGGAAGTGAGGAACCCCATTCTTTAGTATGTAGGGAAATAGTGTGAATACCCTTCAGTATTGTCCGAGCCAATGGCACAATATTCATTATACCATCTTTATGATTTAGTTCATAAGGGTGGAGTGTATCCTCCCCAATGGGAACTGTATAGGGAAATTAGGATAAGTAATATTTAAAATAAATACAACATTATGAAAGGATTAAACATCAACACCAACTTAATAAATTCAAAGGAATTCTTAACAATAGAAGATTTGACAGAAGCATTTAAAGTATCACAATACACCATATACAGAATATGTAATAAAGGAGAATTAAAACCTTATAAGTTTATGAGAAGAAACTATTGGAAATCTGCAGAAGTAAGAAGCTATTTAGACAGTAAAGGGATGTTAATTAATGATACCCATATCACAATTGTTACATCAGTATAACTAAACCACATTATGATAGGGATAGTATGAAGGACACTATACAATGAGTGTAGAAAAGTGACCAATTTTAGTTTATCGATATCATTGACAAATCACTTTTTAATAGCCCCCAATAGACCCTTTCAAATATCGGGGACAAAATTTTACCCTATGGAAAACAATATCAAAATAGAAGACAATGAAATTCAATAGCTATGAAATAGAGGAAATACTTTTTAATCGCCAACTTAATCTATACCAAAGAATAGATGATATGATTAAGAAGCATTTTGATGAATTAGATTCAGATAGATTGGCAGTACTAAGCCGTACCTTATTAGAATTGGAAGAAAGAATACAGTTATATAAGAAAGGATTACAGCATAGCGAACTCTTTGGTACAACCTATCGTAGTATCCGAAAAGATAAGAAATTAGAGGGTTTCTCCCTTATGGAGATACTAATTTCAATCTAAAAGAAAAACCACATTAGATTGTTCTCTAATAGGGTTTATTTCTTATTTTAAAATTGATGAGTTCAATTTAATACAAAGGATAATCATAGTTTGTAGATATCCTTTCTATCAATCTGAAAGTCGTTTCCAATCTAAATGTATCCTTATGTTTATCTCTAATATTTGGAAACTCATCTATTTTGTATTCTTCAGATTCATTCATTGTAACATATAATCTGTAGATACAATTTTTACCATCTATTGTTAATTCTTCAATTCGGAAATTGGGGTATCCATCATTATCAAATTTGTTACTATTTACAGTATAAGAATCACATATAAATCCATCTGTGATATTATATCTGTATTCAAATATAAATTCAAATACATCTTTATTAATTTCTAATCTAACATTTTCCATTATATATCATTTTTAATTTCATATAAATATTGTTCAATTTCACACTTCCTTTTAACTAAGTGTTCATAATCAAAGCGATACTCTTCTTTAAAATCAATATCATCTTCATTACAATACCACATAAAACCATTTAATTCTGATTCAATATCTTCTAATTCACATTCAAATGAATCAATTTTTGATTCCAAAGACCAATCATTGTTATCATCCCCATCTATATTAGAATCTTCCTCACTTAATTCAGATAATCTTTCACCAACTGAATCCATCAGAGTACTTATTCTTTCTAATGAATATTCTAAATTCCCATAACATTGTTCTAAAATTGAAATATCTTCAATTTCATCAACATTAACATACTCTGTTCCAAAACCATAAGTTAGTTTATCACAAATATTTTGTAATAATTCTGTTTCGGAATAGATTTCTCTTCCATCATACTTACATAATACATTTTTTCCCATTTAAAATTTGGTTTTTTATCGTGGTTATGACCTCCAACATTTTTATTAATTAAAATCTTATAATCATTTTAGTAGTTGAAAAATACGGTTTGATTTAAACCAACGAATGTGTACCTTCAGATTACCCCACTAACAGTACAACCTTCATAAATCGGTTGGAGTAAACCTATCTTTTCATTGTAATCTATATTACAATACTCCTATGGGATTTTAAGTGTGTGTTTCACCTCACCTCATATTTCAACTAATATTTTAAGAACTCTATTATCACTCCCTTACATAACTAAGATACGAAGTGAATTCAGCGGGAATTTTACCCCCAATAATGATTTTCCCGCACCTCTATTACTATCTCATTTATTTGAATTAAATTCATATCTCAAAGCGATTTAATTAAATTTAAAACAGTTTTTTAGCGGTAATTTTAAGTGTGTTTTAAAATTCCCGCAGATACTGAAATGTAACTTTGTAAACCATTTTTTATGAGTAAGTATATAGAGGGATTAGGCACTGCTATGAAAGACAGAAAGAATTTTGATGTATTGCCAAATGAAATAAAAAAGACTGTTTATGATTTTCTAAAATTCAACAAAGAACTTAAAAAATTAACTCAGCAATATGAAAAAGAGAAGGCTGATTTCGAGACGAAAGTGGGACCAATTTTAAAATCAATTCAAAAAGCAGAGGAAAATATATCTAAACTATATAACAAAGTTAAAAAAATACCTAATAATTTTGATATATTAAGTGGGTTATACTTAGAAAAAGAGAAAAGCAGAAGAGGATATTTTTTAGATATTAGATTGGATATTGAGGGTGAGTCCAAAAAGGATTCTAAGGAAAAATATGGATTAAAGAAAAGAAAAGTTAATTTAGGAAAAACTCTAAAAGAAATTGAAGCTAAAATTAAATTAATAAAAAAAGATTCAAATCCAACGATTAAGTATAAAAATTACAAATCTAAAATAACTAATACATTAAGAAAATCAGTAAATGATTTTATCCTAAAGAACGGGATTGAAAAGTTTTATGATGATTCTTTTCATATTGTTTGGGATGAAAAAGGAAAGTTCAATTATAAGAAATTAGGTAAAATATCAAAATCAGATTCTTTTGGTAAGAAACCTAAAGAAAGCAAAGGGAAATATAATATCAGCAGTTTAGGTGTTAAAAGCAGTGGCTATTGAGTATATTAATTAGATGAATTATTTAAGAAATAGAGTTTTTTAAATTTGATTTAACTATATCTAAAACATCAAAATGAGCTTTACTTACAAACTTTTCTGCACCCGTATTGGTATAGTGATTTGTGTGTAATTCTTCATTTAAAGTTGTGATAGTATTATCTGTTTGTTTATTGTAAAATGTCTTTAGAATATACCTATT
>CANGEW010000073.1 GCA_947452965.1 Chitinophagaceae bacterium
GCAACATCAATAGCGAATAGAAATAATTGATGTCTAATTTTTTTAATAAAATTCATTGTATAAGTTTTTCAAAGTAAATTAATGCGTGTTATCAAATGCTAAAGAAATGGTTACGCTATTGTTAAGCCTTTTTGCAAAAAGAAAAAGGGCCGCTTAAACAGCGACCCTTTTTTCTTACTAACTATATTTAAACCAAGAGAACGATTATTTCTGAACTACCATTTTAATAGTATTGGTAACGTTTCCAACAGTATATCTTACTGTGTAGATACCGTTATTCAAATTGCTATTGTTGATGTTTTCTGAAATCAATCCGTTGTTGTTTTGAGCAGTGAAGTTAGAAACCACACGACCGTTCATATCAAAAATTTGAATAGAAGCAGTTGCTCTTGAAGTAACACCAGTTTCGATTCTTACAGTGAAGATACCATTGTTAGGGTTTGGATAAACCTGAGCTTTGATACCATCAGTTGTGTTTGTAGTTTTTGAATAAACTGGAGCACCAGTAAAACAATTTGCTTTAACTAAGTTTGATAATTTTTGACCTTTAACTGGGCTAGTTCCACAAGCAGAAGTGTATGTCAAGTACATACTATCTCCTGTTACAGCAGCTCTGTTATTTGTGTAACGAACCACAATTACTTTTCCTGTTAATGATCCTGAATCAAGTACGGCACCAATATCTGTTGTTGGTAATGTCCAAACATATCCTGTAGTTGCAGCATATACAGCAGTTGCAACAGGAAGTGTAGGAGCAGTGTAACGATATTTTCTACCGCCACAGATTGTGGTATCAACAATGGCAATGGTGATGCTAGCAGGTTTTGCAGGAGCAGATGAGCCTACAGCAGTATTGCTTAATGTTAATGCTTTATAAGCACCAAAACCACAACCTGAATTATAATGACATTTAACTGTATCACCGGCAACTTTTACATTACCATTTAAGAAACGGATAACCACTTTTTGAGATGAAAGAGATCCTGAATCGATAACTGCATTCACACCAATTGTCCATTGACCATAGAATGACCATTCGTACCCAGTTGCTGCACCAGCTGTAGTTGTTGCTGCAGGTAAAGCAGGAGCTATGTAACGATATTTAGGTTGACCACAAGTTGTAGCACCTAAAGAATTGATAGTAATTGATGCAGGAGCAGCAGGAGCATTTAAAGCTGTGATAGCTAATTTAAGTGCTTTGTAAGCAGAGTTTGCACAATTTGTTGTGTAACGAACTCTGATACTATCATTAGTACCAGCAATTGCATTGCTAGTATAGATTACTCTGATATATCTAGCAGAAGCGCCACTCAATACACCTGAATCTAAAGAACCTGAAGTTGCTAAAGCAGAACCTGTAGGCAATTGCCATTGGTATCCTGAGTAACCAGCTGGTAAAGCTGGAGCAGTATAGCGATAAACTCTTGCACCACATACATTGCTAACTACAGCTGTTGCAGTAACAGAAGCAGGAGCAGTTGGTAAAATGGTTTTGATAGCTAAAGCTTTTACAACAGATGTTTTACATCCTGAAGTAGCATAAACTTTTAATGAATCACCGGCTACGAAAGCAAATCCGGCTAAGAATTTCAACTTGATAGAATTTGTACCTTGGCCAGAAACGATTGTTGTATTTGCTGGAATAGTCCAAACATAATCAGTAGCACCTGCAACAGCAGTGATGCCATAAGTTAATGTAGTATCAACACCAACAACAGTACATACATTAGTAGTAAATCCTGTTGGAGCAGTGATAGCACCTGGAGTACCTAAAGTAGTAGTAACAATAGTTTTTGTAGCAGCAACTGAAGAGTTACCACAATCATTTTTACCAACTACAGAGATAGTACCAGTAGTAAATGTAGAAGCAAACGTTACAGTGATAGTTCTTGTACCTTGACCTGCAGTGATAGTAACACCAGTAGGAACAGTCCAATAGTAGTTAGAAGCATTTGCAATTGCAGGAATGCTATACACTTGACCATACAATAAGCAATTGTAGATGTTTGAGAAACCTGTCATAGCACCTGGAGCGTTAACATCTTCGCAAGGAGCTAATAAACCATTGAAAGCAGCATCAGTAAACGCAGCATTCAAAGTAGCCAAACCACTTGCAGCTGGACGATAGTCAGGAGCTGTGTAGTTGTATGGAGTTACCAAAATGTTTGCTGTTGTTGAAGCAGTGTCATTTTTAAATAAACCTGTTCCTGATCCAAAGATTGAATCACGTAAAGCAGCATAAACACTTGAAGTACCATTTGAATAAGAAGCAGTATCTAAAGCATAGTTGGTGCCAGCAATCAAATTGTTTTTGAATTTAGCAACACCTGATTGTAGATTAGCTCTTACAGCAGAACCATCAATATAAACTCCATAAGGAGCATCCATCAAAATACTGTTGAATATTTTTAAGCCAGAATTTCTACGGATACGTGCACCTCTTCTAAATTTGAAAGTAGAAGCAAGAGTAGTTGTTTTTGTTCCTCTGAAACCAGAGATATCTGTAATGTTAGAGAACAATGCTTTTGTTTGTGGCAAGTTTGCTGAACCAGCAGCATCGTTATCAGATTCAAAACCTTCTGAAGTAGAAGAAGAAGACTGATCAGAAATTAATGGATCACGAACACCAAGACCAAATTGAACTGAACCAGAGAAACCATTATCAGTATCAAAATTGTCATCCAAACATCTGTAAGCAACAAGGTGAGAACAATTTACAGTTCCACCGAACCATTCGAAAGCATCATCATTGATGAAAGAACATTGTACATAATCAATAGTAGTACCACGTCCAACAGCGCCCATAGTCAAACCATTGATTTCTTTATCAGTAGCGAAAATGTATCCGCCAAATTCAATACGTACATATTTTAAAGTACCTGAGTTGTCATTGTCATTTGGAGTTGCACCACCACCAAACTCTGTGTTGGTAGAAGCAGCAATACCTTCGATATTAGATACACCACCTACACCATTGTAAGAAGCTCTACCTAATAGAATTACACCACCCCAATCGCCGATAGCTCTTGTAGCTAAAGATTTATTTGAAGTAAATACGATGGGTTGATCAACAGTTCCGATAGCATTTAAAATACCACCTTTAGTGATGATCAAAGAAGAGTTTGCAATAGTTGCATCCCCTCTAACTACTGTTCCTGGTTCGATTGTTAATGTAACACCAGCAGCTACATAAACTAAACCTGAAATTAAGTAAGTGTGACTTGCAGTCCAAGTTGTATTAGCAGTGATAGTACCTGTTACAGTAACATCAGGAGTAGGATATGCTGCATTGTTTGGATCCCAGTTGGTCCAACCATCAGTCCACATAGTAGATGGAGCCGGAGCAAACGCACCACGGTAAGTTACTTCTCTGATGAATGATGCAGCAGTAACAATAATAGTACGACCATTGAAAGCAGCATCCGTAAAGTTTACATTAGACAATGCCAATGAAAGTGGAGCCGGACGATAGTCAGGAGCTAAGTAATCATAAGGAGTAACCAAAAGATCAGTAGTAGCTGTCAATGAATCATTTTTAAATTTAGTAGAACTAAACAATGAATCTTTAACAGTTGCATAACCAGTAGTTGTAGGATCTACAGCTTGGATGTTTCCAGCAACGATATTGTTTTTGAAAACAGTTACACCTGATTGTAAATTAGCACGACAAGCAGCACCATCAATAAATACGCCATAAGGAGCATCCATCAA
>CANGEW010000074.1 GCA_947452965.1 Chitinophagaceae bacterium
ATTTAGATGCACAGGATCAGATTGATGCTGTCAATATGTTATCAGAAAAGAATAGATTAACTAGAGAAATACAAGGAAAAGATCCTGCTCTCGTTGCTGCTCAGACAGACAGAATAAACGAGATTAATGATGAACTAAAAAACATAAGTCAAAATGCCATTCAAAAGCAAACAACAAGTGAAATTCCTGTACAGCCAGAAACCGCAGTTAGCGGAGAAATGGCGCAAGGAGAATCCAAAGCAGAACCTCAAGTCGCTGCCGAAGAAGGTAAAGTCGCTACCGAAGAAGAAGTAACAAAAAGAATATCAGAATTAGAAGCATTGATAGCATCTGATAATGCTTCAATGGAAAAAGAAGGTCAAGGTAATTTAATACCTGAAGCTAGACAGTCTATATTAAATGAACTTCAAACTTTAAAAGCTGAGACAAAACCAATAGAAGAAACTGTTGTCGTTGAACCAATAACAAAGCAAGAGCAAAAACAAAACTTAGTAACACAAGAAAATGTTGAAGAGTTAAGATCTCAACAAACAACACCTGCGGCACAAAAGATTTTCACTGCTGCTAAGTTAGCAATGAAAGCACTTCCTGGAGTAAAAGTATATGTACATAATACTACAACTGAGTTTGATCAAGGTATAGGTCAGAAGTCAGCTGAAGGTTCTAAAGGTGCTTATGTTGATGGAGAAATACATATCAATCTAGAGAATGGTGCAGATGTTGTAACAATGTTACATGAATCATTACATCATGGTCTTGTGGTTAAAGGCGTTCAGTCTGGAGCAATGCTTGACTTGGCGAAAGGATTAAAGTCAGTTGTGTCAGATAAAGGATTAAGAAAAAGACTAGATGATTTTGTATCAGGTTATGATGCGTCAGAACAATCTGAAGAGTATGTAGCTGAACTTGGTGCTATTATGGCTGAGGCTCAACAAGAGTTAACTACGACAAAATTTCAACAATTTAAAAACTTAATTAATAAGATAGCTCAAAAACTTGGTTTACCTGTTGTGTTTTCTGCATCAGCAAATGCTAAGAATGCTGTTGACTTTATGAATAGTTTGACAAAGTCAATTAGAACTGGACAGGAAATAAAACCAACCTCCCCTTATTCAGTTGGTGAAGCTGTAAGCGTTAAGCCTAACGCACCAATGAAAATAAAATATGAAAGAAAAACAGAATATAATGTTGACTTTGTAACAAAAATACCTACTAAAAGCTTAGAAGATGCAGTTAATAAATACGATGGAAGGATATTTATGATACAATCAGATGCTACAGGTGTAGGATATGACTCAAAAGGAGATCCAATTTATGGAGGTTTAGGATATATAACTATAAAAGAAAATGTAGATGGGTCAATTGGATTTGCTTCTGTAGATGATAATACAGCAAAGACAACTTTGTCTAAAATGATTAATAGATATGGTGAAGGTGCAAAAGTTGGGGTACTTGTAATGATACAAAATGCTAGCTCAACAGTTGGCAATTATTATGGTGCTAAGTATTTTGGTAGAGCTTTAATTCAATTGCAGAAAAAAAGCAAAACAAATTATAAAGATATTGCCAATTCATTTATAGATTATATTAAATCAAACAAAAAAATTGTAGACGAGTTAAATAAAAATAAGACTCAACAGAAATTAATAGATTTGATTAAAAATCCAGAAAAGTATAATGAAAAAACATTTGCTGAAGAATTTATAAAAGATACAACATTTGAAGCAAGAAGAAATATTTTAGAATCATTAATTCCTATAACATCAGATGTAAGAACTAATAAATCAACCCCATATATAAAACAATCTTTAAAGGGTGCTGGATTTAATAGATTAGATTTCCTAAAAGAATATGGAGACAATACATTATTTACCGAAGATATGTATCTAAGTAATGAAGGTGGTTTACTAGCTGCTGGATTTGAAATTGAATTACCTAAAAAAGAAGAATTAGATGAATTTATTTCAAAGTATAAAAACAACGGAGTAAAGCACCCTCAGTTCAACGGCAAGCTACCAAATACAGGTGAATCATTTTTACTAGATGGTTTATATCCAGTAAATGAAAATTTTGTTGAGTTTTCGAAAGATGAAACATTAATAGATAGAGATGTTATATCAGATGAAGAATTAAAAAAAGTAGTCCAAGAAACATTTCCTAATGATTCATTTTATGAAGATAAATTTACTAGTGTTAATTCAGATAAATATATACCAAGAGAAAATAGAACATATGCTCATTTAAAAACTCCAAATAAAATAATATTTAAAAGCAATCTTGAAAGAACAAATTCAAAAGCATTAAAATCTAAGCCTGCTGATGTAGCAACTAATGTTGCAAGAGGAATGGGATTTTCACCTGAGAAAGGTGCAAAGCAAGAGGCATTAGTTGAAAAAGCAAAAACAAAAGGATTCTCAAAAATAAAATTCCAAAAGGCAAATACCCAACAAGAAGCAATACAAAAAGCAAAAGAAAAATATACACTATCAGTAGAAGAAAGAGGTAATCCGCATAAACAAGGTGTTGATGCTTCTTTAAATGACTTACGTAAATCAGATTGGTATAATACTGCTGACGATACACAAAGAGAAAATGCTGAGAGAGAATTAAAGGAGTTCTTTGGTGAAAGATTGAAGAAAGCTCCATCTGCTGCTAAGATATTAGGCAAACCAAAAGCTAAAAAAGTTGCTATTAAAGATGAGTATAAAGCAATGATTACTCAGATTAAGATGGAAGCCAAAGCGGCACGTGAAGCAAGAGCTGATGTTAATGCTAAACGTAAAATGTTAGCTGCTGCTATTAGTGGTATGGTTAAGACTGGTAAGATAAAAGCTAGTCAGGCTGCTGTATTGGTTAAACGAGTTAGCAACCTTAACTTAGACAATCCTGTAATGGTTGAGCGATTTACAAACTATGCTGAGAGAGTATTTGAAAGAGCTGACTACCAACAAAGATTAGATGATGCATTTGCATTAAGAAAAAGCATTCGTAAGTTATTAAAGACTGACAACCAAGCTGAAGTTTCAGGTATGGCCAAGTCATTTACAAAGATTGACCCATCACTTGTTGATGACATAGATGCTTATATTGAAATGGCTGAAAAAGTTAAGAATGCTGTTAAGCCTTCACGAGTAAAAGGTATTGATGTTGTCATGAAGGAGGCAGCAAATATTGCTGATATATCTGAGTACTCTAAAAGTGAGATTGAAAGACAAGAACAAATTAAGATAGATGAGTTGTTGGCTACTTATGATGAGATGGAAGGATTGTCAAAAGATATGTCTTTAAAAGAAATTCAGAATGCTATAAATGCATTAAAAGAAAATCCAGAAGCACAGGTTGATAAAGAAGCAAAAGTAAAAGAGTTTTTAATAAATGAATTTGAATTAAAAAGAAATACATTAGAGACAATGTTTAAGACAGGCGTTGATCCTATGACTGGAGAGGAGATTACATTTGAAGACAGTCAGAAGGACTTAATGAAAAGAGTTCTTAAGATTGATTTGAATGAAATGTCAACTAGAGATGCCATTAAAATTATTGAAAGTGTAGATAACTTCTTAACTAACCAAATAACAAGTGGTCTTGAAGCAGCAGTTAGTTCTTATGAGGGAGCTGTTAATGCTAAGACACTTGTTACTAGAGGAAAAGTTACTAGACCATTAAGATTGTTTGGTAATAAAAAAGTA
>CANGEW010000075.1 GCA_947452965.1 Chitinophagaceae bacterium
AATGTATACTTTTGTAAGATGGAGTTATATTTTTGTAGCGCCGCCTTTATGTGTAACCAAAGCACAAATTGATGAAGGTTTGGCTATCATCAGTGAAGCTATAAAGATTGCTGATGAACATGTTAATTAATCAATCAAAATAAACTAATGAACCCAACAACCGAAACCAACACTTCATTGATCAATGAGGATCTGGCGCCTATTTCTCAAGCCGATCGCAAATGGGGCACCTGGAATTATGCGGCTTTGTGGATTAGTATGAGTTTATGTATTCCAACGTATATGCTTGCCAGTTCTTTAATTGAAGGTGGCATGAATTGGTGGCAGTCTATATTGACAATTTTTATCGGTAATTCCATTGTATTGATTCCAATGATTTTAAACGGACATGCCGGCGCTAAATACGGCATTCCTTTTCCTGTTTTTGTAAGAGCCAGTTTCGGAACAAAAGGTGCCAATATTCCGGCGATGCTTCGTGCTATAGTTGCCTGCGGTTGGTTTGGTATTCAAACATGGATTGGAGGATCTTCTCTTTATAATTTAATCAGAGCCTGGGATTCTTCTTTAGCTGAAATTGATAACAGTACGATGTTTCCTCAGGCATTACCCATGATTTGTTTTTTAGTTTTTTGGTTGCTGAATATGTTTATCGTTCATAAAGGTGTAGAGAGTATAAAAAAATTATTGGTATTTAAAGCGTTCTTTCTTCCTGCCGCCGCTTTTGCACTTTTGTTTTGGGCGATCTGGGCTGCCAAGGGATTAGGTCCTATATTAGATCAGCCTTCTAAATTTGAAACCAATGCTGATTTCTTTGCCTTCTTCTTTCCTGCACTAACGGGCATGGTTGGGTTCTGGGCAACTTTATCATTAAATATTCCGGATTTCACGAGATATGCTACTTCGCAAAAAGCACAGGTAAACGGACAAATCATCGGCTTGCCACCTGCCATGACTTTCTTTGCTTTTGTTGGCGTGATTGTAACCTCATCAACTGCAATTATTTACGGACATACAGAATGGGATATTGTAAAATTAGCCGGGAAGTTTGATAGTAAAATCATGGTAAGTTTTGCGATGATTGGCATTATCATTTCAACACTGGCAACCAATATTGCTGCGAATATTGTTAGTCCTGCCAATGATTTTTCAAACTTGGCTCCTCAAAAAATTAATTTCAGAACAGGTGGTTACATCACCGGCGTGGTTGGTATTTTAATTATGCCTTGGAAATTAATTGCAGATCCTAATGGATATATTTTTACCTGGTTAATTGCTTATTCAAGTTTGTTAGGACCCGTTGGTGGCATTATGATTGTTGATTATTTTTTCATTCGCCATAAGAATTTAATTGCCGAAGATTTATACAGACACAATGGAGTATACGGCTACAGTAATGGTTATAATATAAAAGCAATTGTTGCTTTATTGCTGGGTATACTACCCAACGTTCCTGGATTTTTATTGCAAATAAAATTAGTTAGTGCCGAAGCATTCCCAACCTGGATAAGTCATTTATATAATTACGCCTGGTTTGTTGGTTTTGCTGTGAGCGGTATTTTGTACTATCTCATGATGAGAAATAAAAAATAAAATTATGTCTGTCTTAATTAAGAATGGAAGAATTGTTACCGCTACCGATGATTATATAGCTGATATTTTTATTGAAGGTGAAGTGGTTGTTGCCATTGGAAAAAACCTCAGTTATCAGGCGGATACTATAATTGATGCCTCCGGAAAATTAGTAGTACCCGGTGGTGTTGATCCGCATGTGCACTTGGAAATGCCTTTCATGGGAACTTTTTCCAGTGATACTTATGAAACAGGTACCAGAGCTGCTTTATACGGTGGCACTACTACTGTGATTGATTTTATTTTACAAAAACAAGGCAATAGTTTACAGTCTGCATTTGATGAATGGAGTGGCAGGGCTAACGGTAATGCAGTGGGTGATTACAGCTTTCACATGGCGGTTACCGATTTCAATGAAAACACGAAGCAAGAAATTAAAACCATGATTGAAAAAGAAGGCATCACTTCTTTTAAAACTTTTATGGCTTATAAAGGTGCGTTGATGATCAACGATACCCAGATGATTGGCTTAATGGAAGAAGTAAAAAAACATGGCGGATTAATCAATGTTCATGCTACTAACGGAGATATTATTGACTATCTAGTTTTGAAACATAAAAACGAAGGGAAATTATCTCCTTTGTATCATTATTTATCTCAACCAGAAGTAACAGAAGCTGAAGCCAGTGAACGTTTTGTGGAAATGTCGGGTTATACTGGTTGTCCGGGTTATATCGTGCATCTCACCTGCGAAGGCGCATTGAATGCGGTTAGAAATGCTTTGTACAGAAATCAAAAAATATTTGTTGAAACCTGTATTCAATATTTGTTACTGGATGCAAGTTTGTATGAAAAGAACTTTGAAGGAGCAAAATGGGTGATGAGTCCGCCATTGCGTGAAAAGAAAGACCAGGCTACTTTATGGGCAGGTATTAATCAGGGAATTGTACAAGTGGTGGCAACCGATCATTGTCCTTTTATGTGGGAACAAAAATTGATGGGCAAAGACGATTTTTCAAAAATTCCAAACGGTCATCCTGCAATAGAAAACAGAATGGAGTTATTGTTCAGCGAAGGTGTAATGAAAAATAAAATCACTCTGAATAAATTCGTTGAAGTGTCAAGTACCAATGCGGCAAAAATATTTGGCATGTTTCCTAAGAAGGGAACTATTGCTGTTGGTAGCGATGCTGATATCACCATTATTGATGCCAATGAAAAACATTCCTTGTCTTCGTCTACGCATCACATGAATGTTGATTACAGTGGTTATGAAGGATGGGAACTGACCGGAAAGATAAAAACTGTTTTGCTCAGAGGCAAGATTGCTATCGATAACAATCAATGTCATGTCAATAAGGGCTACGGTCAATTTATTAAAAGAAATAAAGTTTCACAGTATATTTAAAATCAAAAGTCACCATGCCAAGAATGATAAAATCGGGTTTGATTCAAATGAGTTTACCCAAAACAGAGGGAGAAGGCACTATAGAAGAAATCAAGGAAGCGATGTTTCAGAAACATATTCCTATGATTGAAGAAGCCGGTAAGAAAGGTGTTCAGATTCTTTGCTTTCAGGAAATTTTCAATACGCCATATTTCTGTCCGGGTCAAGATCCTAAATGGTATGCGTCTGCTGAAACAGTTCCCGGGCCTACCACAGATAGAATGGCAGAATATGCGAAAAAATACAATATGGTTATCATCGTCCCTGTTTATGAAAAAGAACAGGCTGGTATTTTATATAACACCGCTGCTGTAATTGATGCGGATGGAACTTATTTGGGCAAATACAGAAAGAATCATATTCCACACACGGGTGGTTTTTGGGAAAAATATTTTTTCAAGCCAGGGAATTTAGGCTATCCAGTATTTCAAACGAAGTATGCCAAAGTGGGCGTATATATTTGTTATGATCGTCATTTTCCTGATGGCGCCAGATGCTTAGGTTTGAACGGCGCTGAAATAGTTTACAATCCTTCGGCTACAACTGTAGGTCAGTCGCAAAACTTATGGAAATTGGAACAGCCAGCTCATGCGGTAGCTAATGGTTATTTCATGGGATGTATCAATCGCGTGGGTACAGAAGCTCCTTGGAATCTTGGTAAAT
>CANGEW010000076.1 GCA_947452965.1 Chitinophagaceae bacterium
CATTGTATTTATCTGTTTTTATACACCACTGAAAACGCTGAATCCACCATCAACACCAATCTGTGTTCCGGTAACAAATTTTGATGCATCACTTAATAAATAAACTAATGCTCCAATCAATTCATCAGGATTTCCAAATCTTTTGAAGGGCGTATTTTGAATGATGAGATTTCCTCTTTCCGTTAATGAGCCATCAGGATTCGTCAATAAGGTTCTGTTTTGTTCTGTAAGAAAGAAACCTGGCATGAGCGCATTCATTCTAATCGTATCACCAAAACGATTGGCTGCTTCAACAGCAAACCATTGATTGTAGGCATCTATAGCTGCTTTCCCCATGCTGTAGCCCAAAACTTTGGTTAACGCACGTTTAGGGCTAACCGAAGAAATATTCACAATACTTCCGCCGCCATTTTTTGCTATAACACTACCAAATATCTGAGTAGGTATTACAGTTCCCCAAACATTCAACACCAAAGCATTTTTCATGCCTTCGATATTGAGGTCGAAAATATCTGCACCGTTTTGTAAAACACCTTCAGGTATGTTTCCACCAGCAGCATTTACCAACCCATCTATTTTCCCAAATGTTGATAGAATTAAAGTTCTGGCAGCGACCATTTTTTCTTCGCTGAGCACGTCTGCAGAAATTGGCAATGCCTTTCCGCCATTATTATTTATTTCATCTGCAATGGTATTGGCTTTATTAATATCTCTGCCGATGATCACAACAGTTCCACCTGCAGCAGCAATTCCTTTTACAAATGATTTACCCAATACTCCTGTTCCGCCTGTAACAACAATTACTTTGTCTTTTAAAGAAAACAATTCACTCATTTTTTAATTTTTATTTTTTAATTATTTTTTTGGCATCAAACAATTTTATCAGTTGATATTTATGATTGTTTAACTCGCTCATTTTATCAGACAACTCTTTATAAAATTGAAAATTTACATTTACAATTCCTTTGTTTGAATCCTTGTTGGATTCATCTGCTTTCGAATCGTTGGGATCATTGTCTTGATACCTGAACCAATGCCAGCCAACACAATTTCTATTTTGTAATAATGGCAAACAAAAGTTTTGATAATGAACACCTCTATCTTTTTGAGATTTCACAATCCATCCCGCGCCGCTTTTGTTACTCATACCAGTTTCTTCTGCCTTGGTATAAAACTCTGTTATGAAAAAAGGCTTGGTTGACCATTTTGCCCAATCATTCATATTAGATTGTTTGGGCTGCCAGTCGCCATAATAATTAATAGAAAATATATCAACGTATTTATCGGCTGCCTCAAAAATATATTTGTTGTTCTTAGCGTTGGAATGAAGTCTTGACCCAATATACATGTGATTGGGGTCTGAATTTTTTATTGCCTTACTAACTGTTTCAAAATATATATTAGCAACAAAACCCAGATACTTTTTTTTATTGTCATCAGTTGCAGAATCAAGATTGTTTTTTTTCATCCAATCTAAAAATGTCACATAAAATTTGTCAGCACTATTTTTTTCTGAAATAATATTTTTGATTTCACCTGAAGTAAATGGAAGTTCATTGTCGGAGAAATAACCTAATAAATTTTTGTCTTGATTTAAATAAGTAATGGTAGCGCATTTTTTATTACAATACGCTTGAAATCCTTCTTCAAAAATAAAAGACAAAACAGAAACTGATTTTAATTCTGGATTAGATTTCTTTTTCTCTGAAGCGAAGCCGCTGAGTAAATTCAGTTGAACAGTATAAGCGAAAGGAACGGAGGTGTTTTTATTATATTCAATGATTGCTGCGGTATCACTCCAGCAACCTGCTGTATTAAAACCTAATTGTTGTAAGGTGTCTATCGTTTTCGAAATCCAATCTTTTTTACTTGAGAATCCCTGTGGAACGATATCATCTTTAGCTATTCTAATTGAATTAACCGCGTTGATGATAATGTGTTTTCCCAAAGGTGAAACCACATACCACCTGTCATCTATTTTATTGGTGTGATAATAATCCTGGGGTTTATATGAAGCCCTTTTGATGACTTCTTCTTTTTTGGAATCAAAATTTTTTACGTCTTTAACGTTATAGGAAACGAAAGGCGTCCAATCTGAATAATGAACTTTTTTGTCTTCATCTTTACTCCAGATTTTTGCTTGTATGATGGTGCTGTCTTTAAAATATTGAGAATATTGAGCGCAGCCAAACAACGGAACTGTAAACAGAATGATGAATGCAGTAATAATTGATTTGAAACATTGAGACATTTTTTGAGTCCGCTATTTTTTATTGAACAATAACTGTGAATTCTTTCAAAATTGTTTTGTCAAAATTTAAACGCTTATAGCCCGCAACAAAAGTTGCTTTATAAGTGCCTGGTTTTGTATAGAAATATTTGAATTCTTTAAGTGGACTTTGTGAAATATTTTTAATCACAACTGGAACATCAGGCTCAACAGCACTGGGATTTAATGGTCTTGAAATATGCCAATATGATGCGTCAATTGGTTCCTGTGTTGAATTGGAAATTTTTAAATAAGTTGAAGAAGTAGTTACTCTTGGAGTTGCATCAATAAATTGAACAGGAGCAAAAGTTCCTGATGTGATTTGATTGGAATCGATAACGGTTGCATTAGCCACTCCTGAATTGAAAATATTATACATGCCTAATTTCCCTACACTCCAGATGATGTTTGTTGGTTTTGTGTTGGTATATCTGAAGGCCAGAAAAAAAGGATGCCCAGAAATAGTGCTATCAGTAATATCAGTAAAATCGGCACTTGTTGCACCTGAAGGATAGAAAGTACTTAATGTAGATGCTGGTGTAGGATACAAAAATAAATCTGTCATTCTTTTCCAATGGGCATTGGCTACATTGGCAGAGTCATAAATACCAGTAAAGTCGTTAGACAACAGCACATCCAAAGTGTCAGCAGGCTGAAATTGCACACGAGTTTCAAATTTAATATTCAATCTGCCTCCATCTAAAACAGTTCTTTCTCTATTTACATATTCATGACCAATTTCACCTGAGTAGAAACTAATAAAATCCGGATTATCTGATAACATAAATGTTGCCATATCGCCACTGTCAATAGTTGTAATGGGCAGACTTGCATTAAATGTATAATCTTTTTCAGTATAACCTGGTACATTCTTCTTGCAGGAAAATAGGAAAGCAAGAGAAATCATTCCTGTAAAAAATAAATACTTTTTCATTCTTATAAAATAATTTATGCTGTTTAAAATTACCAACCTGCGTTTTGTGTCATTAATGTGTTAACAGATATTTCTGCGCTCGGAATAGGCAGCAAAGTATCTCTGAGTTTCACGTTAAAATAACATCCAAGAAATCTGTTTTTATTGGTTGATGTTGCATTACTATTAGCAATGGCATTTTTGGTATAATCCATTCTGGAATTGAAAATTCCCCATCTGATTAAATCGAATTTTCTAAGCCCTTCAAAACACAATTCCCTTGCTCTTTCATCTTGAATGATTTTACGAAATGCCAATTGAGAAGATGCCTGCGAAGAAAATATTCGCAATGCCAATGCTCTTGAACGTACTTGATTCAAATAACCAAGTCCTTCCGTAGTTGGACCATCCACTTCATTAATAGCTTCGGCTGCCATTAATAAAACATCTGAATA
>CANGEW010000077.1 GCA_947452965.1 Chitinophagaceae bacterium
AAAATATACACCACAAAGTTTTGCCAAAACAGCTTTGAAATTTAATGCTGATGATTATGTAAACATCACTTCATTTACGCATCATCCTTTTTACAGTCCTTTCATTTTAGAAGTACCTGATAATTTCAGCAATGGGGCTTATTTCAACATTCCATTGAATGAGATGATTGAACTGGTGAAGAATGCTGTAAACAGTGGTTACACTGTACTGTGGGATGCCGATGTAAGCAACAATGGTTTTAATGCAAAAAAAGGAATGGCATTGAATATCAAAGCTGATGAAAATGTAAATACCGCATTTGCCAATCCTGATTTTAAAGAAGAAGCATTCACTCAAAATACAAGACAGCAATTGTTTGAAAACTTGACTACACAAGACGATCATTTGATGCATATCGTAGGAATAGAAAAATCCAAAGAAGGCAAAACTTTTTTTATCGTCAAAAATTCTTGGGGCGAAACCGGACCTTATGGTGGTTATGTACATGTGTCAGAAGCTTATTTTGCCATGAATACAATTAGCTTGGTAGTGCCGAAATTGGCTTTGGGATTGGGGTTGAGAGAGAAGATGGGTGGGAGATAGGCTGGATAAAGCTGGATAGGCTGGATAGACTGAATAAGCTAGATTTGTTCCAAAGGTTCCAAAAGTTCAATGAGTTCAAAATGTTTGTTGCTGAAGAAAATCTAACGTCTTGAACCTTTTGAACCTCTGAAACCTTTTGAACAAAACAATACCAAACACCAAACCACAAACCATAAACCCCAAACCCCAAACATTTTCCCCCAAACATTCTCCCCCGAATGATTCCTAAAAAAAGACATATCCAAAAACTACTGTTGCTATTGGCATTTGTTGCTATTGGTTTTTTCTCTTACGCGCAAGACTTTATTTCCAATCAAAAATACATCATCACCAAACGCATGATTTCCATGGAAGATGGACTGCCTTCGCGAATGATTCTAGATGCAATACAAGACAGATACGGTTTTATGTGGTTTGCCACCGCCAATGGACTCTGCCGTTATGATGGCCATTTCTTTAAAATTTATAATACACAGAACGCACCTTTTTCAACCAATGCCATTACCAGATTGGCAATGGATTCAAAAAATAATTTGTTCATACAGTCTACCTTAAACTATGGTTCTACCAATCCCATGAACAGTTATCGGGTGCTCGATTTAAATACCTATCAATTTAAAAAAGTAAATGAGGTGTTACCGAATATGCCTTTTAAAGAAGATGAGTTGAAACTCATGAGTCATGATGAGTTGGGTAGTATATTTTTCGCTACAGATAAGCCTTGTAAAATATGGCAGTACACTTTATCTTCATCCTTTGTGCTTCGTGCAAATCTTACCAAAACAAATACAGGCGATATTTCTGAAAGCCAGTTGCAATCACGAATGAATACTATAAATGACTGTATAGTATATTACGATAATCAAAATCAATGTTATTTGATACGCGGGAATTGGGCTCCTTTACTCATAAATAGTACGCAAAAAACGGCGGGTGTTTTGGGTGATAAGCAATTTATATTCTATGATGATTCTTTGAAAACATATCTGACCGTTGATTCTTTAGGAAATAAATCAAAATTGTCAAACACTTCAGTTGTTGCATCAACGAATATGAATTTGGTGAATTACATAGGCCCATCTCAGTTGTTTAAATCTGAGCAATACAATTATTATTTGCTGAAAGAAAATCAATGGATAGAGATTTTCAATGCCATTGAACAAAAAAATTTGGGCTACTTCGGGGTACCCAGTTATTGTGAAGATCGCAATGGTAATTATTGGTTATGTACAGATAAAGGAATCTATCAGGTCAATATCCGAAAGAATCAATTTGAACATTTATTTTCAAATGCGCTGTTCAACCAAATTGGCAATGCTCCGGTAAGAAATATTTATGTAGATCAACATCGGCAAGGCGAAAAACAAATTCTCGCTATGGTTAATAGCCAATTGAGGATAAAAGAAAAAGAGGAGCGTGCATTTGTAGATATTAATGGATCAACGCTTTTAAAGAAAAAGGATTGGCTTTATGCAGGAGGTTTTCCGATGTCAAAGTATAATCTTGTCAGCGGTAAAACGATGAAATACACATATGAAATCATTGGAGACGTATGGTCAATGGCCGATTATTCGGATTCTTTGATTTTACTCGGAGGTAGTTCAGGTATCATCGTTTTTAATACACAATCAAATGTTTCAAGACTAGTAACGTATGCTCAAAAAAATATTCCATCTCCTGTAAATGTTTATCGAATTACCAAAACAAAATCAAAAGGTTGGATAGCCGTGGCCGAAAATGGAATTTATTTAATCAATGATCATACTGTTATTTATAATTATTATGGGAAGGAACAACAACTTACAGATTTTCGTTTACCCTTCACCGGTATTTTTGATTTATATGAAGATAAAGAAGGCGTTGCTTGGTTGGCGATGAATGGAGATGGATTGATTCGCTGGAACTGGAATGCCTCGCATCCAATCGCTTCCGAAAACTTTAAAAAATTCACGATTGAAAACGGTTTGTCCGACAATATTTTGTATCGTATTGAAGAAGACAATAACAAAAACTTTTGGATCAGCAGTTATAGTGGTTTGGTGAAATTTAATAAGGACAATTATTCCACTAGAATATATCGAACAAAAGATGGCCTTGTGAATACGGAATTCAACCGTATTTCCTCTTTTAAAGATGAAGATGGAATTATTTATTTCGGTGGACAAAATGGAATCGATGCATTTGATCCGGCTACAATGAATCAGGATTCAAAAGAAAGTTCAGTTCCATTTCAATTGGTAGGCTTATCAAAATTTTCATCAGCGAAAGACACACTAGTAGAAATATCCAAAGAATTAAAAACGCAGAATGAAATCATCATGAATGTGGGTGATAAATTCTTAACCATTTCTTATTCCTTACTTGATTTTCAAAATCGGCCACATCGGTATGCTTATCGTATTGATGGAATTGATAAAGACTGGAACTATCTGAATGAAAATGTAATTCGAATCAGCAGCTTGCCTTATGGAAAATTCAAATTGCGTATCAAAGCACAATTGGAGTCTGGCAATTGGAATGAACAAGAGATTCTGATTCCAATTCATGTTTTAAAGCCTTTCTATTTGGAAAGTATGTTCATCGTATTCGCATCTTTATTGTTTGTTTTGTTTGTTTATTTGATCATTCTTTATCGTACCCGTAAGTTTAAAAAAGACAGCCTCATCCTCGAGCAAAAAGTACAGCAACGAACAGAAAGTTTGAACAAGGCACTTTCTGAAAAAGAATTACTACTGACAGAAATTCATCATCGTGTAAAGAACAACCTTCAAGTAATCAGCGGGTTGCTGGAATTGAGAAAATCAGGAATTGAAGATGAAAAAGGAATGGCAGCTTTCAATGAAAGTCAGAGTGGTATTATGAGCATCGCCATGATACATGAGTTGCTCTATCAAAATGAAAATGTGGGCAAACTGGAATTCAATGTGATTTTAAATAACATCATCAGTAATGTGGCGCAATTGTTTGGGAGGGAAGACAGGAAAATAATATTTGAAATACTGCCAAATGATTTTGTGTTTAACATCAACACAACTGTAACGCTTGGT
>CANGEW010000078.1 GCA_947452965.1 Chitinophagaceae bacterium
AGTATATCTTACAACTACATAGCCTCCACCATCAACATCAGCAACTGCTTCCCAATTCAATTCCATTGTAGTTCCAGAAGGATTGTCCGTAGCAGCAGATGCAGGAGCAAGAGGCGCCGATTCATCAACAGTGGTGCCTGGGTAAACGACCCAGTCATCAATATCAAGTGATTTCGCAGTATTGGCAGTATTACTTGAAATTTTTATGGCACTGAATCCGTTGGCATTTGCAATAGCCGCTGAATTCACTACCACATAATTCTTTGTATAAACAGCAGGATTGCCTGTTGGTACAAATGTGGTGAACAAACCAGCCGTTCCTGTTGCAGGAGAAAGACCTGCCTGTAATGTTGTGTTAGGAAAATTAATCCCATCATTTGCTTTACAAAAAAACTGAATCACATATGATGTTGAAGTTTGAATGTCAGCTATTGGAGAAAGATAAGTTCTAGGACTAGTATTAACCGTGTTTTTTGTATTAACAACAGTAACAAATTGATTTCCAGATCTGGCTCCCGAAGCATTTATAGTAGCATTTCCCGAACCAGATGCTCCGCCCCTAACCCATGTAGTTAGTGAAGGTGTGCTACTATTAGCTGTACTCGATAAAGCACCAACGGTCTGTCCTTCATATCCTCCATCCATTGATGAGAATATACCTATATATTGTTGTGCTGATAATAAATGACTGATGCAGCAAAGCACTACAGCAAGCGTCGAAATCTTAACTATGTTTTTCATAATAGATAAATCTTAATTACAGTTCCATTCGGTAATCATCCTAACTTATTCAATAATAATTTTTGTTTCTTGCAAGAAATTATTTCCTGTAACCCTAACAATATAAATACCAGATGGTAATGTAGCACCAACAATCATTTTGTTTACTATTGATGTGCCATTATAATCGATGCTTTGTTTTTGAATCAATTGTCCATTGGTAGCCAATAATCCCATCTCATATTTACCCACTGGAATACTATTTAATTGAAAACGTATTGTTCTATCTTGAACAGGATTTGAAATAATTGTGAATGGATTATTTGCATAATTTTTTAAAGAAACAATGTTGCTGTATTGATTTCTGCCATCAAGACTATTGATTTTTAATCTATAATAGAATTGATTATTGATTATGTTATTAGCATTGAAAGTATAGAAATTCATACCTGTAGTATTTCTGGCAGCAACATTTCCGATTTGTGTAAAGTTGATTCCGTCTTTACTTTCTTCAATCATGTAACCAACAAGATTAAGCTCTCCCGTAGTTGTCCAAGATAATTTTGCTTTGCTCTGCTGTAGTGTAGCTTTAAACGAAACTAAAGTTACAGGCAATACAGATGTAGGTTTCAATCCAATAGTAAATGGACTAAAAGTAGTTTGAATAGTAGATGTTGCTGTACCTGTGATGGCGGTTCCTGGATTGATAGGTGTTGCACTCACATTTAACCAGCTACTGCCCACGAAATGGGCAACAACCAACTCATCAGCTCCTGTCGCATTTGGAATGGCCGTACCACCATCAAGCGTTAGAGCTACTGAAGCATTCGCGCCGCTTATTTTTGTTACATCCCAATATGTAGTATCCACATTAGTCAATGGTGCCGTAACGGTAAGGACACTATAAGGCGTATTAAAGAATTCTGATTGATAAACTGAAGCTGTAGTGGCTGCTGGCTTAATGGTTACCGGACGATACATTCCACCTTTACCGGTTGGCAATGTATAATTTCCAGTACCGGCTGTATTTCTTTTTACAGGACCATTCACATAACTTGTACTGTTGCCACCAACAACAGTTGCGTTGTTTCCTAGTACAAGAATATTGGTAGCATCGGTATTGATTTTTCCTGCAGATAAAGTAACCACACCATTTATATTTAGTGCACCCGTTCCTGTTAGTCCATCAGTTAATAACAAACCAGTAGCACCAGTTGTATTCAAAGTAAGATTTCCTGAGATACCGATTGGAGCATTAATGGTTTTTGAAACACCTGTACCACTAATAATCATATTTACATAATCAGCTCTTGGTGTTATCAACTGAGTGGTTGTTGAACTTGTACTTGAATATTCAATTGTTGAAGCTGGGCCAAATGTTATTGTTGAACCTGCGTCATCAAATTGAATAGCACCGCCTGTAGAAGCAGGAACACCAAATGTGTTGTTGCTTTCAAGTCCGGCAAGTTTTGGTGTAGCTAATTTACCATTAACAACAGCAGAACCGCCGGCTTTTATCTGCAACCATCTAGAAGATAAAGTACCAATTGTAGCTGAAGCACCTTGCTCTACAAAGAAATAATTTGCTTTAGGAGGAGTTGAAGTTGAGCTACCACCATTAAAAGTTACATCGGCACCATTTTCAATATAGATAGCATCATAATCCTTTGTTGTTCCAACAGATATTGGGATTCCTGAAGCACGATAATGTATTTGAGTGAAAATATCGTAAAGTTGATTGATAGAAGGCACATTGGCGTTGTTATAATTTAACACCATAGGATTGCCATCCAATGACTGATATAAAGTATCAATCTGAGGTAAAGTACTGGAATTAAAATCTACAGTAAACGCTGGAACACCTGCAGCATCGCCAATAATCAAACCCGAACCAACACCTGAAATGGATAAAGTTGAAAGCAGATTGGCAGCTGAAAGAATATGATACACCTGGCCAGCATTTGTAAAACTAACTGGATGAGATCCTGTTCCATTGCTATTACTCCACCAGTTGGTTAATTGATCAGTTCCACCAGTTCCATCATAATAAAAATTAATTTTTGGAGTAGAGGCAGCAGGACCTGTAGTAGCTGCAGTAGCATAATTGAAGGCTTTATCTACAGCATAAACTCTGTACCAATAGTTTGTTCCAATCACTCCAGAACCATCATTTAAAAAATTATCTGTTCCCACATATACAACGGTTCCGGTTGTTCCTATAGTGTTTGTTGCAGTGGCTTTGTAAACCGCATTTTGTAATGGAGCTGGTTCTGTTGAAGGATCAGCCGAATATCTTACCACCATATAACCTCCACCATCAACACCTCCTGCAGGCGCATTCCATGTTAATGAAACAACTGCAGGATTACCAGTTGCTGACAAACCTGTAACTGCATTTGGAGCCGTTATATCAGCAACAGGATTAGTTTGATCGTCAGCCGGATATACAACCACATTATCAATATCAATAACACCTGAAAAAGTAGTATTAGTTGTACTTGCAGATCCTACCATTCTGGCAACTATCCCAAATGTTCCAGTTGTTGATTGATAAGTGCCTGTTGTAATAACTCTTGTATACTTAGTCCATGTCGTATTTGTCGTTAACCCATAAAGATTACTTGAAGCTCTGGTTCCACTGGTATTATCTCCACTTAAAAATATAGAAGACAAAGCTGTATCGATAGCCCCAGTATTGATTTTGTAATGAAATTGAGCTATGTATTTTGTATTGGCTGAGAAAGTATTTGTGGTTAACAAATTACTAACTGCAGTGGTTGATGAATTTACAGTTGGCAACACTTTTCCTACTGATAAATATTTTGGACCTCCATATCCACCTGTTGCAGATATAGATCTTATCTGACCA
>CANGEW010000079.1 GCA_947452965.1 Chitinophagaceae bacterium
AGAAACTGTATGAAAAAACGCACAGTATGTTTTGTGATTAGTGATTTTATCGATGAACATCCGATGGAAAGTGCTCTGGCCTTACTAAAACGTAAACACGACATGATTGCCTTGCGTATCCAAGATGAAGCGGAATATATTTTGCCAGATTTAGGTTTAATTCAACTTTACAATGCAGAAACAGGAACCACCAATTGGGTGAATACTTCCGATAAAAAAACACGTAAACGTTTTGAAGAACAAGCAATAGCACAAAGTGAAACTTTAACAGCACTTTTTAAACGTATTGGCGTACAACAAGAAGTATTGAATACATCAGAAGATTATATTCCAAAACTAGTACACTTATTTCAACGACATAAAAAATGAGAAATGGGTTTTACATACTAATTTTGTGTTTGTTGTCCTACGTCACTGTAGCGCAACCAAAAGCATATGTGCTAAGAAATACCTTTTTATTGGGGGAACAAACCGAACTTATCTATGAGGTAAAAGGAATTAAGAAGACGGATAAACTTTCATTTATTCCGCAACAGAAACAAATTTTAGGAGCAAAAGGAGTTGAGATTATTGGGGAATTCCAAGATACATTAATTTCTTTTGGAAAAGAATTTACTTGGCAAGGTTCTTATACCATTACTGCCTGGGATTCTGGTAATGTGACAATTCCTGCTACAACTATCCTCGTAAATGATTCTGTTCTTAATCTAAATGCAATAAATTTATTTATTAAAACACCTAAAATAAAAGAAGGAAAAGGTTTGTACGACATCAAAGAAAAGTTTGAAGAAGTTCCATCGAGTACTTCGCTATTCTTCCAAAAATATTGGGTGTGGTTTATTAGTGGTTTATTACTAATTGTAGGACTCATACTCTATTTTAAATTCAGAAAGAAAAAAGTCCAAAGTCCACCAGAAATTTCGCTTTCTCTAAAAGAAGCAACCTTACTGGAAATGGATAATTTGTTCGCTAAACGTTTATGGGAACAAGAAGGATTAAAAGAATACTATTTTCAACTTTCCTTAATTCTTCGTAACTACCTGGGTAAACGCTATACCTTATCCTTCATGGATAAAACAAGTTACCAAATTGAACTATTATTAGGGCAATTAAATGTACATCAAGATTTACAAAGTGAAATAAATTGGATGTTGAATCAAGCAGATTTAGTAAAGTTTGCGAAATCTTCACCCGACATTTCCGAGGTAATGCAAAGTATACAACGCGCAAAAGAAATTGTCACTAAAACAAGTAAATTCGGTGAGTAATTTATTAACCATACAACTTGGGAATTACGAATTCTTGTCGCCGCATTGGTTGTGGCTACTCTTGCTTGTGCCGTTTTTCTTGTGGCGCGTGTTTGTGAAAGATCGTTTGAGAAAGGGCGAAATGGTCTTTTCTAAATCGGAAAGCGATCAAGCAGCCTTGGAATTACCTTGGATTGCTACTGTTCGAAAAGCATTATTTTATGCGTATGCACTCATTTTTATTTTATTAATTATCGCATTTGCAAGACCTTATAATTGGAAAAGTACCGAAACATTTGACCATAAATACAAATATGGAATTGACATTATTTTAGCAATGGATATTTCTGCTTCCATGTTGGCGAAAGATTTTGAACCAGACCGTTTGGCGGTTTCCAAACACATGGCGAAAGAATTTGTAGATGGAAGAGTTGGAGATCGGATTGGTTTAGTAGTATATGAAGGGGAAGCATATACCGCTTGTCCAGCGACCTTAGATTACGAGATTCTGAAAGCACAAATTGACAATGCGCAGCCCGGAAATTTGGAGGGAGGAACTGCCATTGGAACAGGTTTAGGAACTGCAGTAACTCGCTTAAGAAACGATAGTATCCAATCAAAAGTAATTATCTTATTGACCGATGGAAGTAATAATTCGGGAACTATTTCTCCGGAAACAGCAGCAAATTTAGCACGACAAAAGCATGTTTGTGTCTATACGATTGGTGTTGGTTCGATGGGGATGGCTCCTACACCAATGATGACTCCATTAGGGATTCAATACGTAGATGCTCCTGTTGAAATCGATGAGGAAACATTGCAAAATATCGCCAATATTACTGGGGGTAAATATTTCAGGGCAACAGACGAACAAAGTTTACGTGAAATTTACAAGTCGATAGATACATTGGAAAAACAAAAAATCGAACAAAAAAATTACAATTCAGAGCCACCAACAACACCAGAGCCATTTATTCTTACAGCAATTATATTGTTATTTGCCACATTAGTTGTTAAACGTATTGCATTAAAAACCAATGAATAAGTCGAATTATACCTATCCAATAACACAATTAGTGAAGAAGATACTCTTGTTCGAAGGGGTATTTATTGCTGTTTGTTTGGTACTTGGTGCTGCGATTAAAGCATTAGATTTTAAGAAAGCATGGGCGAAAGAACTTGTTCCAGCAGCAATGCAAGATAATGCGAAAGAATTTGCACAAAATTATGTAAACCAGTCACTTGATTTTAGTTTTTTACATCCTGCCTATTTATTTATATTTCTTCTGATTCCTGTATTTTTCGGGATAGAATGGGGTTTTATGCGTTGGAAAAACAAAAAAATAAATGCTTTAGGATCTTTACAAACCCAAGCCATTTTATTGCCCGAGATACACGTGAAATCCTTATTTTGGAAGTATTTTTGGTTGAGAAATACCTTATTTTTCTTCGCCTTTGCATTAGCACAACCTATTTTTGGAGAGGGTAAAGTAACAAGTACTGGTCGAAATGCTGAAATTCTAATAGCATTAGATATCTCCAATTCGATGAATGTGCGCGACATTAATCCTACGGAATCGCGTTTGTCGATTGCTAAACGTTCCTTAATTCAATTAATCAATTCCTTACGTGGCGAAAAGATTGGTATCTGTGTGTTTGCAGGAAATGCCTATGTGCAATTGCCGTTAACCGGCGATTACGATGCTGCGAAGATGTATGTCAATGAGATTGAAACAGATATGGTATCTGAACAAGGAACAAATATTGGCGAAGCATTGTCGAATGCTGCACGTATGTATTCGAAAGCAAAGAATTCCAAGTTATTATTATTGGTGACAGATGGAGAAAATCACGAAGGAGGCATCGATGAATCTGTACAAATTTTGAAAGAAAATAAAGTTCAATTAGCAATATTAGGTTTAGGAACAAAACAAGGAGGGTATGTTCCAAACGACCCGTACAAACCTGAATTTGGTTACAAAATCCTCGAGAATGGAAAAAAAGTAGTATCAAAATTAAATCCGAAAATGTTGGCAGAAATAGCGCAAAAAGCAAATGGTTTTGCAATTACAAGTGCGAGTAGTTTCCCAGACTTAGAAAACATTGTGGATCAAATACGCGATTTAAAAACAGGAGAATCCGAAGTAAGCGATGTGGAAGTGAAACAAAATTGGTATCAAATCCCATTGTTTTTGGGGATACTATCTTTGTTGTTATATTTTGGGATTGGTAAAAAGTGGAAAGAAAATGAGTAGCATAAATTTTAACACAAAGTCCGCAACGCATAACACAAAGTACACAGGGAAGTTAGTCCACAAAG
>CANGEW010000080.1 GCA_947452965.1 Chitinophagaceae bacterium
GCATTATTAGCCCATTCACAAACAAAACTGTTGCCTGTCAAATAGGTTTGAATGCTATTTGCCAATTCATGTTCGTCTTCTATGAGTAATAATTTCATCGATCCAAAGATATGTATTCAATTTAGAAGAAATTTAGAATTTCAGAATAAACAAGTAGAGGTAATATGAGAATTTTATGTTCAATAATGATTGAATTTAAACTTATATAAAAAACAAATAAGGATTTAATTTTCATTAATTAGATAGGAATTTACCCTCATATTTTTACATAGACCTCAACACACCCTCAATTACCTTTTCCCAAATAATTCATTTCAGAAGTTTGTATCCTAATCGATACAAGACTTCATGCAACATCACACACATACTGCATTATTTACGACCGTTTCAGGTGTTATCGGTGGCGTTGGCAAAGCAATTTCCGCTAAGCCCCTATTACTGGCCATAACATTACCAGGACTGACCACCGTTATTATTTATGCTTCTGCATCAGCTGTTGCTGGATATGTGGTTAAGAAAGTATTAGACGCTGCTTCTCGAAAGCTCAATCAATTTTTTAACGAAAAATCTGCTGACGACAATGAATAAATTGGTTGGCATAACACTTGGAGCCGTTGCGGTTTATGGCATTGTTAGATTACTAAAAATGCAAAACGTAGGTGATCAAACCAATATTTCATTGGTGAATCCACGTGTTCATGCTGTCAATTTAGGTGGATTATCATTCCGCACCGAAGTAGCAATCAACAACCCTTCAAAGGATTCTGTAAAAATTACGAAGCCCGTTGTTAGCGTAAAAAGTAAAGGGAAATTATTGTCCCAATCCAATGCGGAAAACAAAGAAATTATTATCAAACCGCTCGGTGTTACTCAAATTGACACCATTGAACTTCAAATTAATTGGATGACCCTTACAGGGCTTATTTCCAATATTGTTTCAAAAGTTCCAGCAGTGATTACCGCGTTTAAATCAGGGAACAAAAAGAACTTGATTGACCAACTCGGTATTCCGATTGAAATGTCCTTTTCTACCTATGTAAATGGGCTCTTTTATGAATCTGAACCTAGCAAAATCATCTAATGAGGTCACTCGCACATATACCAACCAAAACTGTTACAAGTGGTTATCGTGCCATCAAGGATGGAAGCCGCTATAATTCGTATTTCCCACCACCTGATGAGCGTGACCGTGTCATTATCAAAGATGGCGAAGTAACGGATACTGTTGAGTTAATGGAGAAAGTCGTATGGAAATACCTTGACGACACCAAGCGAATCGCTCCATTACTCAGGCGGCCTTCCACCCATGAGACCTGTCAAGCTATCTGGGAATTCATCCACAACTTTATTCAATACAAATTGGACCAACGTGGACTAGAACAACTCAGAAGACCAGCAAGATCATGGGCTGAGAGAGCTACGGGTGTTGACTGTGATTGCATGAGCATTTTTACTTCAAGCATTCTCACCAATTTAAAAATCCCTCACAGCTTTCGAATTACAAAATATAGTCAGGATTCATGGCAGCATGTATATGTGATTGTGCCAATTTCTGGAGCCAATAACTATTGTGTAATTGATGCTGTGGTTTCTGAATTCAATTACGAAAAAAAATACACCGACAAAATGGATTACAATATGAATCTTAAAGGCATAAATGTAGCTGTACTCAGTGGCGTTTCAGGAAATGACCACTATGAAGCAGTAATGGCAACTTCTCTTTCAGGCATTGGCCTGGGAGCAACAACCAATCAATCAGACCTAGATAAACTATATCAAAACTTAGTAGCAACGCGCAATGCGGTTGCACAAAATCCAAGTTTGGTTTCCACAGTAGATGATCCACAGGCATTGATTAAAATGTTGGATTATGCCATACAATATTGGTACACCGATAAGCGCAACGAGGCCTTGGATATCTTGGCAAAGAACGAAGCTCAATTGAATTTGCAGAATGGCGTAAATACCATGAATGGATTGAACTACGATCCAGATGATTTAGCTCTAAGTGGAATCAACGTGAAGGGATTTTTCACCAATGTGAAAAAGACAGTAAAAACGGTAGGACAAAAAGTTGGTCAAGCCGCCAAAGTTGCTGTAAAAGCGGTTGTGAAATACAACCCCCTTTCAATTGCTGCTCGAGGAGGATTTCTACTTGCCATGAAATTGAATTTAGGAAAAATGGCTTCCAAGCTAAAATGGGCTTATGGCACTCAGCAACAAGCCGCAGCAAAGAATGTATCTGCTGGAACTTGGCAAAAAAGTAAAGATGCTTTGGTTAAGGTTGAAAAACTGTTTGCTGATAAACTTCAAGGAAGTCGTGATGCCCTGAAAAATGCAATTCTAAAAGGACGTGCAGGAAACCTAAGTGGCTATGTTGAAGAACAAATGTCGGGTTATTTAGGCGATCCAGCATCGGCAACTGTCATAGCTGCTGCCGCACCTGTAATCATTGCAACAATCAAAATACTGAAAGAATCTGGACTAATTGGAAAGGATGAAAACTTAGATATGAATACGTTAACCAGCGAAGTAAGTTCTGATCCTGGAGCCGCTGATGCTGCTGCTGAATTTCAACAAACTGACCCAAATGCAATAGAAAAAATGGCTTTAACTACACCTCCCGAAACCTCGTTGGCTCCTGCCTCAACAAGTAACGACCCCTCTGCTACTCCAAAAGCTAGTGGCGGTGGAATTATGAACTTCATTAAAACCAATCCTGTGCCTGCTGTTATCGGTGGCGGTTTACTAGCCTTTGGGATTTATCAATTGGTGAAACCAAAGAAAAAAGCAACTGGCTTATCTGGTTATCGCACCAAACGAAAACCAGCAACAACAACTAAAAAAACACTACCTAAAAAAACAACGACTACAACTCGAGCAAACCAAGGTAGAAGCAAAAAAAATATTACCCCTGTAAAACTATTTTAATCAATAAATACGCAAATCATGGCAACTCAAACAAAAAAAACCAAAATCAGTAGCCAAGCTGTGATGGGAGAAATCAAAACCTTGGCTATGCTCACTGGCGGTGTTGTCATCGGCTCATTGGGCGGAAAAATGATTGATAAAGTATTGAATGTAGATGCAACTGCAACTGGATTCAATGCCAAAGCTCTTGCTCGACCAATTGTCCTTTTGGGCGTTGGTACTGCTGGAAACTTAATGCTAAAAGACCCAAACATGAAAATGTTGGCAACGGGTGTTGGCGCATCGGGATTACTATCTGGAGTAAAAGTATTCTTGAAAAAGGATCTCTTGGCTGGACTTTCTGACTTTAGTTTCAATGGCATAGATGGATTGGGTGAACCGACCGTGTATCGCGAACCGATGAACTTGTCAGTAGAACGCTACAATCCAGACTTACCTGCTTTGTCTTCTCCAACTTCCTACAATCCTGAGGAATTCGCTTCGCATTCAGCAATGGTTGAAGGTGTAGCAGAAGAAGATTTAGC
>CANGEW010000081.1 GCA_947452965.1 Chitinophagaceae bacterium
AATTGGTTTTCTTTAAAAACTGAACTTTTTTTACAATGTAACAGATCGCGAAAAACTTCCTATTATCTAAAATCAGTCTAAATAAGAACCTTTTCCTGCAAATTCTGTTCTATCTATTAATTTTGCGAAAGTTTCTTAAAGAAGAATTATGAGTAAATCTGCTATTTTATCATCTTCCATTGCGAAAAAATATTGGATGGCCGTTACCGGTTTGTTCCTTTGTCTTTTTCTCGTTGGTCACCTGCTGGGAAATTTGCAGCTGGTAATGAAAACCGGTGAAGAAGGTCGCCGCGCATTTAATGAATATGCGTACTTTATGTCGCACAACATTTTTATCAAAGTGCTTTCTTATGCCACTTACATATCCATTCTCTTTCATGCTGTGGATGGGCTAATGCTTGCGCTACAGAATAAAAAGGCACGCCCCGTAAATTACGTATACAACAACCCTTCAGCGAACTCTTCAGGAGCGGCCAGAAAAATGGCTGTTTTGGGCACCGCTATTTTGGTCTTTATTGTAATTCACATGGCTAATTTTTGGTGGAAAATGAAGTATTCATCTGAACCAATGCCAATCCACACCTATGTGGTGAGTTCTACGGATCAAACGGGCCAATCAAAGACTGATACATTGTATTACACACATACACCAAGTTTACAACCGGTGCCAACAAACCCAATGATTGTGGTGAAAAATGGAACTGAATTGTACTTCAAAGATGTGAACGTGAAAGTTGGAGATACTTACAAAGACTTGCACAAAATTGTTATGTCTTTCTTTGGAAAAAGTATAAATGGTGCACCAACCAATCAATATGCTTTGTTCGCGGTAATTCTTTATGTGTTATCCATGGCTATTTTATCATTCCACTTGATGCACGGATTCTCTTCGGCGTTTCAATCGCTTGGTTTGAACCATAAAAAGTACATGCCAAGTATCAAATTGTTTGGTAAAATTTTCGCCATTGTTGTGCCTGCCGCATTTGCGATTATTCCAGTACTTATTTTCCTTAGTAAATAGCATTAAACTATTTGATTATGTCAAAATTAGACTCTAAAATACCTGAAGGTCACATTTCTCAGAAATGGACAGACTATAAAAATCATTTGAAACTTGTTGCACCAAACAACCGTCCGAAAATTGATGTGATTGTTGTAGGAACTGGTTTGGCAGGCGCATCTGCTGCTGCATCTCTTGGAGAAATGGGGTACAATGTAAAAGCATTTTGTTTCCAGGATTCACCACGTCGTGCACATTCAATCGCAGCGCAAGGAGGAATCAATGCCGCTAAAAATTACCAGAATGATGGTGACTCAATTTACCGTTTATTCTACGATACAATTAAAGGTGGTGACTACCGTGCGCGTGAGGCAAACGTTCACCGTTTGGCTGAAGTTTCAGGAAACATAATTGATCAGTGTGTTGCACAAGGTGTTCCTTTCGCTCGCGAATACGGTGGATTGCTCGACAACCGTTCATTCGGCGGAACGCAGGTTCAGAGAACTTTTTACGCAGCGGGACAAACAGGTCAGCAATTATTGTTAGGTGCCTATTCAGCGCTTTCACGTCAAATTGGTTTGGGACGCGTTGAAATGTACAACCGCCACGAAATGCTTGATATTGTTAAAGTTGATGGCAAAGCGAGAGGAATTATTGCCCGTAATTTGGTTACTGGTGAATTGGAAAGACATTCTGCACATGCTGTGATCATTGCATCAGGAGGTTACGGAAACGTTTATTTCTTGTCCACAAATGCAATGGGAAGCAATGTTACTGCAGCATGGAAGATCCACAAACAAGGTGCGCTATTTGCAAATCCATGTTTTGTTCAGATTCACCCAACCTGTATCCCGGTTCACGGTACAAACCAATCAAAACTAACATTGATGTCTGAATCTTTGCGTAACTCCGGTCGAATCTGGGTTCCAAAGAAAAAAGAAGATGCAGAAGCAATTCGTGAAGGACGGTTAAAACCAACACAAATAGCGGAAGATGACCGTGATTATTTCCTAGAAAGAAGGTATCCAGCATTCGGAAACCTTGTGCCTCGTGACGTTGCATCCAGAGCGGCTAAAGAACGTTGTGACGCCGGTTTTGGAATTGAAGCAAATGACACGAATGAAGGGGTTTACCTTGATTTCTCTACGGAGATTCGCAACAAAGGAAAACAAACAGCATTTGCACAAGGAGATCATAACCCATCTGACGAAAAAATCCTCGAATTGGGTAAAAAATGGGTGGAAGAAAAATACGGTAACCTTTTCCAGATGTATGAAAAGATTACAGATGAAAATCCCTATGAAACACCCATGAAGATCTATCCTGCTGTGCATTATACAATGGGTGGGGTATGGGTTGATTACAACTTACAATCAACTATTCCAGGCTGTTTTGTGGCTGGTGAAGCAAACTTCTCAGATCACGGAGCGAACAGGCTTGGAGCGTCTGCTTTAATGCAGGGATTGGCTGATGGATATTTCGTATTGCCATACACTGTTTCAGATTACCTGGCTGACGAAATCAGAACAGGAAAGATTCCTACAAATTCAGCTGAATTTGATGAGGCGGAAAGCAGAGTAAAAGAAACTATCAATAAGTTTTTAAACAACAACGGATCCAAGTCTGTTGATTACTTCCACAAACGTTTAGGACTAATTATATGGAATAAAGTGGGGATGAGTCGCAATGAAAAGGGTCTCATTGAAGCTGCACAAGAAATCGCACAACTGAAAGAGGAGTTTTACAAAGATGTTTTCGTGCCTGGAAGTGCGGATGAATTAAATCCTGAATTAGAAAAGGCTATTCGTGTGGCAGATTTAATTGATCTTGGGCATTTAATGGCCTTAGATGCTTTGCAACGAAAAGAATCTTGCGGTGGTCACTTCAGAGAAGAATACCAAGATGCGGAGGGTGAAACACTTCGCGATGACGAAAACTTTAATTTTGTCGGTGCTTGGGAATACCAGGGTGATGACATCAGTGAAGAAATTTTACACAAAGAAAAGCTGAATTACGAATTCATAAAGATCGCAGCTAGAAACTACAAGTAATTAGAAATTAGAAATTAAACGGTATGGCATCAAAATTTATCAATATCTCGTTGAAAGTATGGCGACAAAAAAACGCCAACGCGAAAGGGGCTATCGAAACGTATAAACTTGACCATGTTTCAACAGATAGTTCATTCCTTGAAATGATGGATCAATTGAACGAACAATTGATTAACGAGCGCAAAGAACCTATCGCATTTGATCACGATTGCCGTGAAGGAATTTGTGGAAGCTGCTCTATGTATATCAATGGTCGTGCGCATGGTCCTGAAACAGGAACCACAACATGTCAATTACATATGCGTTCATTCAAAGACGGTGACACTGTTTACGTTGAACCTTGGAGAGCAAAAGCTTTTCCAGTTATCAAAGATCTTGTTGTTGACAGAAGTGCATTTG
>CANGEW010000082.1 GCA_947452965.1 Chitinophagaceae bacterium
AGCGCATGTGGAAGCTTTATTTGGAATGGAACGACTTACACAACAAGCGGCGACTATATTTATAATTATACCAACGCTTCAGGATGTTCATCAACAGACACTTTGCATTTAACCATCAGCAATGGAGTTCCAGTTGCTACAACAATTACCGCATGTGAATCTTACACTTGGAACGGAACGACATATACCACAAGTGGAGATTATCAATATACTTACCCAAGTGGTTCGGGATGTAATACAACAGATACATTGCATCTAACAATTACAACCGGCACTTACAATGCAACCACACAAACATCTTGCGAATTATTTGTTTGGAATGGAACTACATACACCACATCAGGCGATTACACATTTGCATACACGAATGGAGCTGGATGTGCTTCAACAGACACATTGCATCTGATAATTACCAACGGCACACACAATGCAGTTGCCATTACAAATTGTGATTCTTATGTTTGGCATGGAACAACATATAACAACTCAGGAACTTATTTATACAATTACTTAAATGGAATAGGTTGTCCTTCAGTTGATACCTTACATCTGACTATAACTAACGGTACACATAACGTTACCACACAAACATCATGTGAATCTTATGTTTGGCATGGTGTAACTTATACTACTTCAGGAAACTATTTATATAATTATTCAAACACTTCCGGCTGTGCATCTGTTGATACCTTGCATGTAACAATCAACTACGGAACACACAATGCTACTACACAAACTTCTTGCGAATCATATGTTTGGAATGGAACTACTTACACCACATCAGGAGATTACACATACGCATACACAAACGGAGCTGGCTGTGCCTCTGTGGATACTTTACATCTTACAATAACGACTGGAACTCATAATCCAGAAAGCCAAACTGCATGCGAATCTTACATTTGGCATGGAATCACATATAACACTTCAGGAACTTATTTATATAATTATACAAATTCAACTGGCTGTGCTTCTGTGGATACTTTACATCTAACGATTAACAACGCTACTCATAACATTACAACAGCAACAGCTTGCGAATCTTATACATGGCATGGATCCTCTTATACATCAGGCGGTACTTATCATTATAATTATACAAACAACTTGGGTTGCGCTTCTGCCGATACTTTACATGTAACGATTACAAATGGTACTCACCTATCTATAATACAATCGGCTTGCAACAATTTTATCTGGCATGGAATTACTTACAACAATTCCGGAACCTATGTTTATAATTATACCGATAATAATGGTTGTGCTTCGGCAGATACTTTACACCTCAGTATTTATTCACCAACTTCAAGTACTACAAATATTTCAATTTGCAGCAGTGAACTTCCTTATTCATGGAATGGTCAGTTATTTACAACAGGTGGTTCTCATATTGTTATACTCACCAACCAAAATGGCTGTGATTCAACAGCAACATTACAACTTACTATAAACCCAACACCACCAGCACCTCAGGTAACGCCTAATCAGATAATTTGCCAGTATGCAGCTTCAATGCCATTATCAGCAAATGGCGTGTATCCATTACTGTGGTATACAACTCCAACTGGCGGAACGGGCTCTTCGACAACACCAATACCTTCTTCATCTGTTTATGGCATCTCTCATTATTATGTAAGTCAGATAAATGGAAATTGCGAAAGTCCAAGAAGCGATATAACAATAAGGGTTGTACGAAAACCTGATTTAGGAAATGACAAAGATTTGCATATTTGTTTTGGTGAGTCTGTAAATCTGACTAATTATTTCAGTACAGGAAATATGAATTCAAGTTGGACTTCTAACAACACAACAATTACCAATCCAAGAAATATTACATCTGCAGGTGTTTACCAGTTGGTTGTTGCAAATTCTTTTGGTTGCCATGATACCGCACTTGTGAATCTTGCAGTACAACCACAAATAACTGCTAATGCAGGTCCTGACGATAATGCAGTTTATAACGAACCATATCAATTAAATGGTTCCGGAGGCAATCACTATTTATGGTCACCTGCTTCATATTTGAATAACCCGGCAATTGCAAATCCTATTACTGTATTAACTGATGAAATGCAATTCGTACTTACGGTATCTGACGACTTCGGATGTACAGATAAAGATACTGTGGTGATAAAAGCTTTCAAAGGACCTACTTTCTACATACCTAATGCGTTTACTCCTAATGGTGATGGCGTTAATGATAATTTCAAACCAACTTATGTTGGTATTAAAAGACTTGAGTATTTCAGGGTTTATGACAGATATGGTGTATTGGTGTTTGAAACGAGTAGCATGTATAAAGCTTGGGATGGTTTCTTTAAAAGCACCAGACAAAACACAGGGAATTTCGTTTATATCGTAAAAGGAATCGATCAATACGGGAATGAAAAAGTCTTGAAAGGAAATGTATTATTGATAAGATAACAAACAGGTGCCCTTTTATTTTAAGTATTTCTACTTAGCAGATACATAATAATACACTCAATTATTATTTTAATTTGAAATCTTCTTTTTACAAGAAACTATCCTGAGTACTTTAGTATTGTCCTTCTTCAATCCATAATTCCAATCCATCTTATTTAAAATCATATCCCAAAGGATTTGTCATCAGGGAATGATATTTATTATTAATTTTAAGCTAAGTATTAATACGTAGTGTGTGTAGGTGTAACTAACTAAATAAACTTTATACAAAACATTGATTTCAATAGCAAGATGAGATTGTGATAATTTTGCCACCCTGTTTAAAAAAGTTGAAATTAATGGTATAAAAATTATAAAATTATGAGAACTAAAATAGTCAATTACATTAATAACATATGGACTGGCATTGATGAAAATGAAGCTGACAATAAAAATGTTCAGCTTATTATTGTATTTGCAGAAAGAAGTTTGCTCGAAAAAGGAATCGTAGTAAAAAAATTAAAAACGGTATATCCAAAAGCAAAAATCATCAGTTGTTCAACTGCAGGTGAAATCAATGATAATAATTCACAAGAGAACTCGGCAGTTTGCACCCTCATTAGTTTTGATCATACACCCTTTCATATAGTTGCTGATAATATTAAAAATCATAAAAACAGTTTTGATTTAGGTGCAGAACTCTCAAAAAAATTACCAACCAAAGATCTTAAATATGTGTGGGTTGCTTCTGATGGCGGTTTGATTAATGGAGATGATTTGATTAAGGGAATTCAATCAATTACCGGAAAATCGGTCATGGTTTCTGGTGGATTAGCCGGCGATGGTGCCAATTTTGAAAAAACAGTAGTGGGTTTGGATGAAAACGTAGCCTCTGGAAATCTTGTTTTACTTGGCCTTTATGGCAATAAGATAAAAGTTGGCTCAGGCTATCAAGGTGGTTGGGACGTGTTTGGTCCTGAGCGCACGATTACCAAATCAAAAGACAATGTGCTTTTCGAAATTGATA
>CANGEW010000083.1 GCA_947452965.1 Chitinophagaceae bacterium
AGTACTTGGTTTTCATTTTCAAAATAGCTCAATGATTTTATGATATTGAGCAACACGGCATTATTTAATGAGCATTGATGTAAATCATAATAGCTGTTTTGAATGGCGTTGTAGCCAAACAAATCGCCTTGTAGGCTCATGATGCCCAATTTCTGTCCAATCGCTTTATTTTCAAACAAAGAGAAAGTACTAACCAAACCTTGCCACAAATCATTATGTCTATTTGCTTCTGGAGGCGGGATTTTCTTTGCCAATTTTCTTAATCGTAAAAGGCTGTAATGGTTGAAATAAATTTGACTAAATCTTTTGGTCTCAGGTGTTTTGCTATCTGCATATACCAGGTTACGTTCTTCAATTACAAATAAGAAAAGCAGGCGGTAAATGATGCGTAATTGATGACGATAATATTCGCCGAGATCAATATTGCCATTTTCAAAAGCAGCACGAAGTTCTGTGTTGTTGGGGTCATTTATAAAGCCATTCGCTAAATTCAAAATAGCACCTTTAACGGCATCTCCCAATTTGTTACGAATGGTACTACCAGCTTCTAACCCCTCTTGGTGGTATTTTTCAATAATACTTTCCGCTCCACCATCAATACGTTTGGGCATTCTACTGGCATGTAGCAAACGATAAAAAATAACGAAGTCGGAATACAAATCCTCTTCCATCATTTTTTCCAAATTAAACTCTACATAGCTTAATCGTGTAATCCTGCTGGCATCTCTTAATAACCTTAGTTGCTTTCCATTAGTAACTATTCCATAAAGATGTTCGCTATAATTCAAATACTCCTGCAACATGGCATGTGGCGATACACGAAGCTGTTTATTCTCAGGCCTTTTATCTAAACTCTCGTGGTATCCGCCAACATATAATGGAAACCCATCGAGGCTACTATCTCTGTATCCAATTGGAAATAATTTTCCATTGAGCTCTTCTGATTGTCTATTAAATGTTAGATTATAACTGAGATTAGTTAGTAATGGAGAAATCCAAAAATTACGTGTTTCAGTAGTGCCGTTTTCTCCTTCTTTTAATCGAGCTAATTTGCTTTTATAGATTGCCCATTGGCCTTTTGCTTCATGCCAAGCCAAACTAATATCATCTTTTAATTTCGCATTGGTAAAGTCGGAGTTAAAGTCCTTTCCTTGCTGAAATAAAGCCTGCTCACCACGAATTTTGGCTAATAAATCGTTTGATAAAATGGAACCTTGTATGTCTATTGATGGAAAATTCATAACGCTTACTTGTTTATTTTAGGGTTAGGAATTAATACATATACCCCTAAAATATCAGGAGGCAAAACAGGTGTTACCGCTTCAAATCTTTTTGCACCAATATATTTTGCAAATCTTGTGTGTGCGTTTACCAATTCTTCACTGCGTGTTGTAACTACTTTTATAAAATCGGGATGAAGCATTTTAAAATGCTGAATTTCTTTGTTGAAAACAATTTGCTGTCTTTCTGTACTCACATCTAATGCACTCGAGGTGTGGAGCAGTTTTTTGCATTGCTGCATTTCAAGTGCATTTATACCATCAGCTGTTTGCTCATAACCCCATAAGAACATTTCTTCAGAAACCATTTCGTGCTTTTTATTTACTTCACGAATTACATTTCTTACACGAAATTGTATCAATGTGGTTTGTGTTGAAACATCATCAGAACTAAATACAGCAGCTCTTGCGGCTTTATTATTTTTTCTGGTTTTATCTAAAGAGTTTGCAATAACCCTGTGACAAAGCTGTTCAACAAATCTGTGATTACGGCCAATGTATTTATACCCTTGTGGAGTAGGTGATTCAAATGCAATATGAATTTTATCCCCTGTTCCCAGAGAGGATGCAATCCAATCATCCATATTTAATTTCTTAAAAACAAAACCGCCATTAACTACTTCAACGCTTGCGCCTAATAATTTAGAAGCAGATACAACAAATTCCTGCAATGTTGCAACATCACCAATTGCATCATCCACTTCTTCTAAATCTTTTTTAACTTCTTCCGGCATAATGCTTTCATGAGCAAAAATGCTTCTTATCTTTTCTGCCTTTTCCCTTGCAGCTTCAATTTCATTTGTAATTTCTACATCAAGCTCATCAAGTTCAGGACTTGGACCGAAATCAAGTTTAATTTGTTTTGAAAATTTATTTTGAGCTTTTTCAGGATTTAATAAAACCTCTTTTAATACCTTGTCCATTACTGATCTATTATCATCAGCAAGAGCAATGCTCACACCAGAAGTGTTTTGGATTTTTTGAATTTTTTCAATGATTATTTTGAGAACAACTACATCCATAGGATTATCCTCGCCGAACAATACTTTTACATCAATTGTATTTTGGTGATTGCCATTTTTATCAATCCAACCAGGTTGTCCATATCGGTCTACACGACCTTCTCTTTGCTCCAATCTATTGGGATTCCAAGGTAAATCATAATGCAAAATGGCATTGAATTTATCCTGTAAATTGATACCCTCACTCAAGCAATCCGTTGCAACTAAAATACGCTTTGGACTTTTTGCCATTTCATCAATTTTCTCCCTACGTTCCTCATCGCTTAGTTCACTTGTAATAGCGCGAACATCAACGTCTTTTGGCAAATAGTCTTTTAAAATCTTTGCTACATAATGAGCAGTGGCAATAAAACGACAAAATACAATTGGGCTTTGACCTTTATTTATCCAGATTTTTATTTGCTCTGCTGCTAACTTAACCTTTTCGTCTTTATCTATTCTTGTAAGTTCTAATGCTTTTTGTGATAATCGATTTAATGTATTCCATTCACTTTCTGATAGCTCAGCTCTATCAATGATTTCGATTTGCTCAGTATCAGTTTGCTCATCCCAACGTTCAACAATAGGATTGTCTCTTATTTCATCATCACTAATTTCTTCTGCTTCACCTAATTTCGATTTTCGTTTTAAAAGCATCTCGTAACCAGCAGCGGGACTACTCATAACCCCCCTTAACAAAGAAAGTGCTGCAAAATATTTCATTCTTGCTTTATTCTCTGCTACGCCTTCGGTACTTATTCCTCTGGCAAATTTCAGCACATCTTGGTAGAGTTTATAATATTCAGATGAAGCCGATAATGTGTAGGGAAGTTCTTCTGTTGTTCTTTTTGGAAAAGGAGTTTCTTCATCAAGCCACTTCTCAATATTTTTTCTTTTACGCTGGATGAAATGACCTGCAACTTTTCTTTTTTCAGAGGTAGTTAAATCCAAAAAATCATAGCTTTCAAATTCCTTATTCACCAGGCCTAATAAAGATTTAAACTCGCCATCTTTTCCACTATGTGGCGTTGCGGTAAGTAACATTAAATGCTGCTTTTCATTTGCTGCTACTTTCTCCAATAATTCATAGCGTTGCTGACTTTGATTCACTTTATTGAAATCAAGATTCTTAG
>CANGEW010000084.1 GCA_947452965.1 Chitinophagaceae bacterium
AAACACCAAATAAGTTTGAATTTATTACAAAGCCACTTTATACTGACAGTTTACAAACTATGATTACCCTTTAATTTAAAATGGGCTGATGCTTAGATTTTGTTATTTTTAGAATCAATAAATAAAATATCAATTAGCCACAATATTTGAATGGATTTTGGTTATTTTTCTTCGTTTATACATCAAGGTGAGCATTTAAAAAATTAAATTATGGAATATGTAAAATACTACCGGGAAAAATACTCAAATGACCTAGAGAGTTTTCGCCAACAAATTCCAATTGAAGGTAACAAACATTATCATGAAGATCTTTTTAAAATACAGTATTTTCAACTTACACCAAGTTATAATTATTTAGATTTTACCGAAGAAGTGGCTGAATTTGCTGTTTCTTTATTTTTCTCAATTCTCATGGACCAAGTTGCTTTTAACCAACAACTTTCAGGTGGTGATTATAATAAATTTCGAAATTTGACAAACTATCCAAAATTCATAGGTAACTGCACATCTACTTCAGAAAAATTTTCCCAATGTGGCGGAAATCAACATCCTATTTCTATTCTAAAAGCAATTAATGATTTTGAAGATGAAGGAAATTCACTTGAGCTTGATAGATTACCATATCGAAACGATGAAAAAAATCCGAAAAGACCTATAATACAATACTCTGAAATATTTTATAAAGCCTCAATCTTTTTTAAGATTGAAACCAAAGTATTTTTTGAAAAAAACAAAATTGATATGAGTTGGACAAATTTTTGGACTTTGGTAGAGATAAACTGCCGAAAAATCGAATTAACTACTTTATTAAGAGAATTTTGACGTATGGCTTATTTTATCTCGTGCTCTGGTGAAAAAAAATGTGTTTCGAGAGAAAACACAAAAGTAAGTAATCTTGAATCACTCATTGGGTTTCCGGATTTATATGAAGCAAGGTTGGAATTAATTGAATTACTTAATCTAAAGCTCAATTGGAACCAAACATTACCTGCATACAAACTTTATAATGGTAAGGTTTTTAAGAAAGTAACATTAGAGAATTGGACTAAAAAGGACACTCGTGTAATTATCGTTTCTGCTTTGTTCGGCCTTATTAATCATGATGAGTATATACCTGATTATAATCTTATTATGACGGATAAAATACCCGGTACAAATAAAATGATTTCAAATTTTTGGAAAGATAAAAATATTGCGCATCATGTATCCAATGACAATGATATCGACCTACTTTTTAGTAAATACAGAAAAGCATTCAATAGAAGGGGAGAAATAATTGCCAATGAACCGAAAATATTATGGCGTGATAAATATGGATCACATAAAGGAGAATGGCTAAATCAGCAGCTAAATTTACTTTGATATGTTACAATTAATAAATGAAATAATAGAATTGAGAGGTAATAGTTATTTTGAGTTCACAAATAACACTAGTAATCACATTCGCCACCTAAAAGAGCAGTCTTTAGAAGTTCCTGATACACCTGGCATTTACCTCGTCTTTCGAAAAAGTATTTTAAATGAGTTCCAGTCATCCTTTTCACATCTGATTTATTTAATTGAAGGAGAAAATTACGAATTGATATACTTCGGAAAAGCAGGTGGATTGACCCAAAAAGGAAAGGCCATTAAACAGGGTTTACGAGGTAGAATTAATAATGTGATTTCTGATAGTAAAAGGGAGTTAAAAGATATCAAAAGGGCAAATTATTGGAACATCATAATGAATGAGTTTAATATTAATCACTAGTGTCCGATAAAACTTTTTGAAAAGCGGGAAATCCTTTATGGAAATCCCGCTTTAAGTGTAATTTGGTTTTCCCGAACTAAATTACATGAATAAAAGTAGCTACTTTTTTGGACAGTCCGTTTTCGGACAGCTGATTTCCCTAATTGATTTGCATAAAATCAAGACTCTGAGCAAAAGACACCTATCGGATCACTATATCAAGAAGTTTGATACCTCAGACCATTTGATAAGTATGTTGTTTTCCACATTTGCTCATTGCACGTCTTTACGTGAGGTTGCAGCTTCAATGCTAGGTTTGAAAGGAAAAATGAATCACTTTCAATTGAAAAACATTCCGTATAGAAGTACATTGAGCGATGCCAACAAGAGAAGAAGCCATTTGGTGTTCCAGGATGTTTATTATTCATTGCTCAAAGAATATCACCCAATTATCTCGGACAGCCGACAATCGTATGCCTGGGAAAACCGTTTAGAAATCATAGATTCAAGCACAATATCCTTGTTTAAAGACATTTTGAGTTGTGTTGGCAGAAAACCCAATACAGGCAAAAGAAAGGGAGGTATCAAAGTGCATACTCAAATCAATTTACAAGAGAATGTCCCAAAGCTTGTATGGTTCTCTGCTGCCACAACACATGACAAACAATTTTTGAAGCATGTTCAACTAGAGAAGGGTAAAATCGCTGTATTTGATAAGGGATACAACGATTACAACACCTTTGATGAGTTCACCGAAAACGGAATTTTCTTCGTTACACGCTTAAAAACTAATGCTTCATACGAATCAGTTAAAGAGAACGACATTCCTTCTTACATTGACGATGGAGTGCTAAAAGATGAGGTCATCCGTGTGGATGTCAAGGAAAAAGGAACTTATCGTAAAACTATTGAACTCAGAAAAATCGCTTATTGGGATGATGAAAACAAGCGCTGCTTTGAGTTTATCACCAATCTTCATGGAATGAACGCGGGGCACATTGCATTGATCTACAAGAAGCGCTGGCAAATAGAACTTCTTTTCAAACAACTCAAACAAAACTTCCCTCTTAAATTCTTCCTTGGAGACAATGAAAATGCGATCAAAATACAGATCTGGTGTGCGCTAATCGTCAATTTACTAATCACCGTAATACGTAAGAAAATCAAGAGAAAATGGGCGTTCTCCAACCTTGCCAGCTTCTGCAGATTGCACTTATTCAACTACATTCATTTGATGAAATTCCTTGAAAATCCAGAGAAAGACTGGCTCAAAGAATACGACGCTCAACTTCAGCTTGAATTTAGCAGTTCTTAAAAAGGGGGGGGCTTACTTTTGAAAATGTTAAATCAATATCAATAAAATCAAGGGCTTCAGGAAGAAAATTGGCTAATTTGAATTTTTATCGGACAGTAGTGATTCAGTTTTTTAAAATAAAATCCTAAAAAAATTTATCAATAAATAATGTTAAATTTTAATCAATTGTAAAAAATAATACCAAATACATAAAGTATTCACTTAACTTTGATATGTTGAATGTGTAAAAATATACACACACATATGTGCATCTCAAATTCAGAACTAACGGAGCGATAACTGCGCTTCCACTGCAGGAGGCAATTTTTCGGGGTTGCCTCTTTTTTATTTACACAATCGTTCGTGCAATTCTTTGCTACGGTT
>CANGEW010000085.1 GCA_947452965.1 Chitinophagaceae bacterium
AAACCAACAATGTGTATAGGAAGTAAATCTAAATTTGTGGCTGTATGACTGATTGTATAGCTTTGATTATTATCTCCAGTTAACCCAATTTTTTCTTTTGAGACATCAAAACCAATAGACCCCAAAAATTGCTCCATCCATTTACGACTTAACGTTGTTCCGTAAGGGTCGCTTGCAGGTAAACTTTGACTTTTATCAATAAAATGCTTCCAGTCTAATTTTATTCTACTCCAGGCATATTCTATTTCGCTACGAATATTTATACCTGGCTCAAAACCAAAGTCAGTGGCTTGTTGTCCACTTGCTTCTGCGGTCTCAACTTTTTGAAGAATTTCCTCAGAGAGTAAGTTCCCTTGTATATTAATCGATGTGTATTTCACTTTTTGTTATTTATCTTGGTCTTTACACTATTTAATTTCAGGTAATAAAATATATACACCCAATACATCCATAGGCAAAACTGGTTCTACCACTTTATATTTATTGCCGCTGACTAATTTTTTAAATCTGGTATGACTTTCAACCAATTGACTGGCTCTGGTTAAAGCAACTTCATCAGTTTGTTTTCGAAATAAAATTTCATCATTTACCCAATTCATTTCTTCACTTAACCAATAAGCCTTTTCACTTTCTTCCATATTTTGAGTAGGTTTCACAGTCATCAACAAATTGAGGGCTTTGTCTTTTTCTAAGAATTTCTTTTGAATCACTTCCCCTTCAAAACCCCAAAGCCACATTTCTTCAGCTACGATTTGTTTATTACTGGGCTGTTCTGCAATAACATTACGAACTCTTAACTGAAACAAAACCGTTTTTTGTTTCACAAAACTCGTTCTCAAAACCGATGACCTTGCAGCGCGATTTGCTTGAAGTTGAAGCGAACTATTAATAATATACTGTGATAAATGCTCAGTAAAGGGATGATTGCGACCAAGGTATTTGTAACCGACAGCAGTTGGAGATTTGAAAGAAACCAGCACTTCATTTTTATCAGAAAGCAGGTCTCTGAGTCGCTGAGGAATATTTGTTGTAAATATTTTATACCCCTCATTTTTTTCCTCAACTTGAACACCTTTAAACCTTAGGGCTTCAATCACAAATTGCTCTACTGATTTAATATCACCTATTGCTTCGTCAACTTCTTTTAAATCAGCTTCAATCTCATTTGCCTTTATTGCGTTTTGTGCAAATATGCTACGAGAAACAATCTCTCTTTTTTCTGCTTCATCAAAAGCTTTGGCGACTCTGTTTTTTTCTGCTTCAATTTCTTCTGCTTCAAACATAGACAACTGCTGACTAACCTGCTTAACAGAAACTGTTGGCTTCAACAAAATTGCATTTGTTACCGCTTCCATTACAGAAGCACTATTTTCGGGGAATGGCACAGAAATACCAATAGAGCGTCTGATTTCTCTTGACTTACGAAGCAGCACTTCTAATACGACACCATCAATCGGATTGTTGCTTCCATACAATAACGCCACCTCCACAACATCGGACTTTTGACCAAACCTGTCGATACGACCTTCTCTCTGCTCCAAACGATTTGGATTCCATGGCAAATCATAATGAAGTAAAGCATTAAATCCTTCTTGTAAATTTATACCCTCACTTAAGCAATCGGTAGCAATCAACAATCTGCTTTCCGATTTATTCATCTCCTTTATTTTGTCTCTCCTCAGTTCATCATTCATTTCACTTGTAACTACTTCTATTTGTAGTTTTTTAAAAAATTTTCCTTTCAGATTTTCTTTGAAAATATCTCCTAAATAATTGGCCGTTTGAATATAACGACAAAATACAATTGGATTATAACCCCTCTCAATAAAAGTCTTAATTTGAACTAAAGCTTCTTTTGCTTTTTGATCGTATTGAATACCACATAATGTTTCCATCCTTTTGGCATATCCTAACAATCTTTTGGATTCCGATTCTCTTATTACTTCCCCTTTTCCGAGAACAGATAAAGGCAAATTATCGTCAGTTGCATAGTCGTTGTCCATGACTGCTTCACCATCAGTCTTATCCTCAATATCATTCATACTGATAGAATCGTCTTCCTCATCTGTAATTTTCTTTTTCTGCGCTTTTTTTTGTAACATTGAAATACCCGCTGCAGGACTACTCATCACACCTCTTAAAAGAGCCAATGCGTCCCAATAATTATATCGCTGCTTTCTTCCATCACCAATATTTTGAGCAACTAATTCTCGTGCATAAGCAAGTATATCATTAAAAACCTCAGCATAAGATTTCCCGATTTCAAAATCTTTATCAATAGAGTTTCGTTCGGGAAACTTTGTTTCTTCATCCAACCATTTTAAAACATCGCCTCTTCTTCTTTGGATAAAATGTTTGGCAATCTCTTTTCTTTCTTGTTCACTTGATTCAACGATATTAATTTGTTCAAATTCCGGTTTTAATAACCCTAATAAAGATTGAAATTCAGCTTGTTTTCCGCTGTGAGGAGTAGCTGTTAAGAATAATAAATGTTGATTTTGTTTTTTGGAAATATCATTTAGTAAATGGTATCGCAATTGTTGTGAATTATTTGCACCGGCAGGTTTAGCGCAAGTATGGGCTTCATCAACAATAATTAATTCGGGGCAATGGTCTATGAAAACCTGTCTTTTATTCCCTGATTTTATGTAATCAATTGAAATAATTTGGAACGGGAATGCCCTAAAAATATTTTCGTGTGTTCGAATTTGTCGTTCTAATCCTGTTGCTGTCCCTGAACGAATTATTACAGCTTCAATTCCAAATTTGTTTTTTATTTCATCTTGCCATTGGTCACAAAGATGTGGCAAGCAAACAATTGCAAATCGTTTTATTTCTTTTCTCTCATAGAGTTCTTTGGCGATAAGAAGCGCCTCGATAGTTTTACCAACCCCCACATCATCAGCAATAAGTAAACGCGTAGTATCTTGCTTTAATGCCATAATAAGTGGAACCATTTGGTACGATCTTGGCCTGAATGATAACTTCCCTAAACAGCGGAAAGGGCCTGCTGCATTTCTAAAAGATAACCGAGCTGCATTGTAAAGTAATTTTGCTGATGTAAAATCACCCAAATCGATTTTTGAAGGCTTTATAAAATTATATGTATCTGGCTGGTCTGAGATGCTTGCCAAAGGCTTATAAATACCAGTTATTTCCTCGTCAGAACCTCCGAGTGGTTTTAATAATAACACATCGCTATCCTCCGAAGGCAAAACAATCCATGGTCTGTTTCGAAGAGTTACTAAACTTCCTGGTTTGAATTCAAAATTAAATGTCATTCTCTTTTACTTTTTTAAATATGTCTGGTCGGGGTGCAATAAAGTTTTCTAATGAATCTTTATAATACCATGACAGAATTTGATATCCAGCATTTTTTAATGCTG
>CANGEW010000086.1 GCA_947452965.1 Chitinophagaceae bacterium
AGTACAAAAAAGAACGCTATTAAAAGTCAGAATCGTTCTAGGTATTATTACCAAACCAGGGGAAAATATAGACGTAAAAAAAACTAAGTATTTTTCTTTACCACCTTTTGAATAAAGCGGATAAATTCTTTTGAGCCTACCACATTCACTTCCTCTAAAAAGCCCAACACAAAACGTCCTGGAGCTTGAAAGCTTTGGACGTTTGCCTTGAAGTAGTATTTACCTGTATCGGGTATTGGTTTGATAAATGCTGCACTCATGGGGTATTCTTCTTTTAGCACCAGGTAAGCTCTCATGGTCATTTGCAATTCTATTTCCTTGTTCATGCTCTTGCCCTGGAATCCGAAAATATCAGGCTTATAAAATTCATGTTGGGCTTCATGCTTCATTGGAGTATCTTGAACTTCCACCCCAGTCATACGTTCAATATTGAAATATTTATTTAGTCTTGTTTTAATTTCAAATGCAGAAACCGAATCGTAATTATCGGTAAAACAAGTTGGTTCTACCAAGCGATCCGTAACGCTTTGACTGTTTGCAGAACTATATCCTTTGATCAAAAGTTGTTTCCCCTCTATGATTGCTACTGAAATCTGCTCCACAATTTTGGCAAGATGTGCTTTGAATAAGCTATTAGCACCTATTTCAATTTCGCTGGATTGCTGCACCTTTTGTAGTACACTGTGCGCTAATTGATTTTCTTTTCCTGACGACAGTAGTAACATCTTCAAGTACTCGGCTTCCTGTGGCGTAAACGGAATGAGGTCAGTATCAGCCGATGAAGCAATGAAAATTTTATTATTACTGTCTCTCTCTATTGTGAAGCCCAAATCTTTTAATAAATCTAGGTAGCGATATACCGTTCTTTCGGATGTATCCAAAAATGATTCGATGCTTCGAACTGATTTTGCAGGACGTGCTTTCAGGTAATTGATCAGCTGAAAGAGCCTGTAAATTCTATTTTGATTGAACATACTAAAAATAGTTTGTCAAATAAAGTCAATTCATTTGAAGTAGCCAAGTGATTGACCCTATTTGGCAAAATCATTGTGTTAATTTGTCTCAGTATTCACTAATAAAATAAAATATGTACAAAAAAAAACTAATTATTGCAGCAGCTGTATGCCTGTTCTCTCTCCAGATTTATGCCCAAGCTCCAGCAAAAGAAAAAGAACAAAGTAATGCAGAGGCTTTCTCTGCCAAAGCAGGAACTTTAATGCAAAAAGAGTTTATTGAAATTGGAACAGTAAAAAAAGCCAAAGTCCAGGTACTTTATTACACCGATCTCATTTCAAACATTAAAAAATCAGCTTTAAAATTTGAATATGATGTTGTTTCCTCATATTCCACGGATACAAAAGTTGCCATTCTTGATGTGGATGAAATTGATGGCCTGATGAAGTCAATTAAGTTAATGCAGGACAAAGTTATGCTAACTGTTCCAGTCAATTACACAGAAGTATATTACAGAAGCCGTGGTGGTTTTGAAGGTGGTTGCTTTACCAGTAAAGGTGCTTGGTCATGCTATTTAAAACTAGAGAAATATGACAGCAAAAGTTATGTTTGGTTGGAAAGCGCAGACTTAACTACTCTATACGGTTTGCTTGAACAAGCAAAAGCTAAAATGTAATTGCCATGAAATTCAAAATGAAAGCACTTGCTGCATTCTGTGTTGTATTAATAGCTATTACAGGTTGCTCCAAAGAATCAATGCAGTCAAGCTACAAATATGAAGTAAGCGGTTCTGCTGGCGACTACAGTATTACCTGTGAAGGAGCACCAAGCGGAACTGTTCAATATGCCAATGTAGGCAGCGGTTGGGCTTACACTTGGACACAAACAGGAACACGTTGGCTATATATGTCAGCTCAAAACAATACAGGCAGTGGATCTGTCACAGTGAAAATTATTCGCGATGGAAAAGTAGTTGCTCAACAAACAAGCAGCGGTGCATACGTTATTGCAACCGTTGATGGAACCTATTAAAACTCCATACTTCCACCAGCATTAAACCTGCCTGTGGAAGTTGCTTTTCCCTTTTCCACCTGTACAATTACATCAACTTCATGGGCGTGTTCATTCACGCCTTTGAATTTTCCTTCTTTGGTGGTGTGGTAAATAAAAATAAAAGATACTTCTGGGTGCATTTTTCTTAAGGCATCAATGTCGTTCACATCCATTCCAGCTTTGGAAACACTGTCAATAAAAACGAAGTTGAAATCATTGAGATTTTCAGGAACGCGATCGGTTATGTATAGGTTTGAGTGATGCGCCTTCAGGCGTTCAATCTTTTCTTTCAAGGTATAGCCAAATCCTTCCTCAATTGCGCAATACAATACCTTTCCATGATGCGCAGCCAGGTAGTTTGCAAAGTCCAAACACATGGTCGATTTTCCTGATTTTGGAAGTCCGTAAACCATGGCTGTGAATCCCACGCTTGGATCACCAATAAGTTCCTTATATCGGCCTTGTAATCCTATTGTTTGAAAGTCCATGGCAAGCAATTCACCCGAACTCACAATCATTCCATTGTCATCATCGTAACCGTTGAGACTTTTTTTTTGACTGAACAGATTTTCTCCTAGAATTCCCATTAATCCATTAAGCTGAGCCTTGTTGATATTCAACATCGCAGAATCACCGTCAATGTAGTTTTTAAGCGTTTGGTAGGCTTCATTTAACTTATCGGCATACTTATCCGATTTCGTGATTTTTCCTTGTTCAACAGCTTTTTTAATGCGATTAAATAATCTTTGAGACCTGTCCTTTACATCACGTTTTCCGTTAAGTGCGATATAGGATTTTAACAAGGCAACAGAAAACATGCCTTCCTGACTATGCGCAATTTCTAAATAACGCTTTAAGTTTTTGCTGTCAATCTTAATTTCTGCCATGTCGCCCATTTTCTCATAGCAAGAAATCAGTTGTTTTTGCATCATGTCAATCTCTTTCGCGTAAGGGGAGTCCTTTCCTATTCTGCGCTCAATAATGGCTTTTTGAAGACTGTGTAACAGGGTTAATATTTGTGCCTGACTTTTTACTTTTCCATGCATGGCAGCGTAACGTTTGATAAACTGAACATCGGTATCAATCAGTTCTACATCTTCACTGTCGTATTCCTCTTTTTCAACCGCTTCTTTTTTAGGTGGCATTTTACGCGTTGTAGGTGTTGGCTTTGCAGTTGCAGCTTTGGGTGTCGTTGTTCCTGTTTTACTTGGCAAGCTTTTAGAAATGGTAGTTACAGCACTTGGATTTTTATCCAGGTACTCGTCCAGCTTATGAAAAAAAGCATCCACCACACGTTTGATGTTTTCGTTTGAGTTGTACGCTGCCCAATTATTTTGGGATGCACCTTCAACAAGTTTATGGCCTTTGGCAAGGGCTTC
>CANGEW010000087.1 GCA_947452965.1 Chitinophagaceae bacterium
AACACTAGCCAATATGATCATTTCAAATATTCAAACTGCTCCTGTAAAGCAATAATAGAGCAATTTGTAAGCTATGACGGAGAACATTCTTGGCCTGGTGGACTTTCATCAGGAACTATAACTGTCAGTAATCAATTTAGTGCAACATATTTAATGTGGCAGTTTTTTCAGAATTATACCACAGGCTGTTTAACAACTGGAATTGAAAATATCAACGAAAAAAATATTAAAATCGAAGCATTCCCAAATCCATTTTCAGAGAAGATTGAATTAACTAACACGACTGGAAATGAGAATTTCACGCTTATTAATTATTTTGGTCAAGTTATTTGGACAGGTAAAAATATTGAACAGCAGAATTTTCCATACTTATCAAATGGTCTTTATTTTCTGAGAATTGACAATAGAGCAATTAAACTAGTGAAACAATGAAAAGAAATGCAGTACATAACAAATAGAGAACTAGCAGAAAAAGACCAAAATTAAAGCCCAGTACGTGGGCTTTTTTTGTTAGTTCGTGTTGGCCGAGTATCTCGCTTTTCTCTTAGGTAGAAAAGTAACCTCTAGCGTGTTTTATTTTTCGTTTTTATCCAAGCTATTTTATTTTTTAACGTCCATTTCTTTAGTTAACATCATAATTTCCCTTACCCAAAAAATCCATTTTTAGAACATTCAATTTTCAATACGTCTTGGAATAACTCGCTGGTTTTGCTATTCCTTTTTATGAGTCGGTTCTTTATTTTTATGGTTTCTAAATCTGTTTAATAAATGATTCGTAGTGGGTTTTGTTCCAAAACGTTTAGTGTCAACAATTTCAAGTTTACCAACTTTACAACATGGACAAAGGCTAATATCTTTTCCATACTTTTCCAATATTCGTTGATGAACGGGGATTTTGATTATTGGTCGTAATGGAGTTAATTGTAATAACATTCGAATATGTTCCAAACGTCTTCGTTTTCCGTTATTTTGTAAAAAACCGTAATGCCTTATTTTTGTGAAATGACTCGGTAAAAAATGAAGTTCAAATCTCCTGAGAAATTCTTCTCGACTTAAATACATTACTTTTTGCTTATCACCATCCGAATAATCTTTGTAACGAAAAGAAACATCTGTTTTTGAAACGCTTAAAATACGATGTTTGGTAATGGCGATCTTATGTGTGTATCTCCCAACATATTCAACCACTTGAGCAGGACCTCCGAACGGAGATTTTGCGTAAACATTCCACTTTTTAAAACCAATTTCTCGAATGATCTTATCGTACTCTACTCCTTCTTTTTTGAGATCCAACTTCTTTATTCCATCCAAAAACTTTGCTTTGTACATCTTCTTTAAGCTATTTTCTGGAAATAGAAAATTATTCTTTTTTCGTTTGGCTACCAACCATTCTTTAACTGAATATCCACCTGCTGTTACAATACAATGAACATGTGGATGGAAGGTTAAATCTTGACCCCACGTGTGTAGAATCATCGTTATCCCACATTCAGCACCAATGTATTCTGGCATTTTACTGTGTTGTAAAATTGTTTGTGAAGCGCTATCAAACAAGAGTTTAAACAATGTAGTTCTGTTTCCTAAAATCAAAGGATTTAACTCATGTGGAAGCGTGAAAACCAAATGATAATATGCTGTAGGTAGTAATTCTTGCATTCTATTTTCAATCCATTCTTCTCGTTTAAATCCTCCACAATGCGGACAATGACGATTACCACAGGCATGGTATTGAAACTCTTCATTTCCACATGTTTCATCCGAACAACGTAAACGATGCACACCTTTTTGTGCAGTATGACAAATCGATAGTTGTTTGAAAATTGCTTGAGAATACGGATTAAATTTCTGAATACAAGGATCTTTAAATAAGGCTTGAAATTCAGTCATGGTGTGTCATTATAAAATCAAAAGGAGAACACAATGCAGCACGTTTCTTTTTCTGAAGATGTAAATAAATCATCGTGGTCTCGATTTTTGAATGACCTAATAATTCTTTAATTGTATGAATATCATTCCCTTGATCGAGTAAATGCGTAGCAAACGAATGCCTTAGTGAATGTGCTGAAAATTTATATTGTTCCAATCCTGCTAGTTTCATACATTGACGAAGCGCATGTTGTATTGATCGCTCATTCATTGGCTTTCCAGGTGTTTGTCCTTCAAAGAGATAGGTTTTTGGTCGGTATTGTCGATAGTATATTTCCATATCACCTAATAACTGTTTAGGTAAAAGTGTAAAACGGTCTCTTGATCCTTTTCCTGCTAGTACTTTAATCTGTGAATTTTCACGGTCGATTTCTTTCATTTGTAAATTCTTCAATTCACTCATCCGCATACCCGTTCCGTAAAATAAGCCTACCAAAAGTTTATGCTTACTATTAGTTGCAGAATTCAGTACTTTAAACACTTGCTCTTGGGTTAAAATATCGGGTAAACGAAACTCTTTCCGAGGATAAAAGGCACTCGGTACAATAAATGCAGCTTTGTAGATGTGTTTGTAAAAAAAACTACAAGATTGTGCTGTCATCCTACATTTATCGCGACTTACACCGTGTTCAATTTTAATAAAGTTGATGTAATCAACAATATTGTTTTGAGTGATGGTTTTTGGGGGAATGTCGTTATAATGAGAAAATAGCAAACGCATTTCTCTAACATAACTTTCTGTGCTCCGAGGTGAGTAACTCTTGGCATTCATGTAGTTGTTCATCTCAACTAACAGGTTTTGAGCTTCCTGATTGAGAATTACTTTAACTAAATTGTTTTTTTTGAATTCATAAAATTGATTTTAATTATTTGAATTCAAAGGAAAGTATTATTTTTGGGTGGGTAAGGCCCTCGTCCGCAGGACGTCGGTTCAACAGCGCCTAGGAGCTACCACCTCGGTTCTTCGAATTACATTGCAGAGATAGAAAAGAAATATTTGTAGATTTGAATAAAGTATTGCGAAGCGGTGGCATCGCCTAGGCGCGAAACGTTAGGTGTAATTATTAATAAATCAAAAACATATGAGTTTAGGACAAAATAAAGTAACAGACAATACGCATGAAATGAGTTTTCATGAACTTTTTTCTCAAGCAACTCAAGTAACAATCCCTTTGTTTCAAAGAGAATATGTTTGGACAGAAAAGCAATTAAAACGAATGATTGAGGAAATTGACATAATTCAAAATGGTGAAGATACCAATAGATTTTTAGGAGCTGTAATCGCTGTAAGAAGAAGTGCAAACCCTGCAGAGCCTCAACCTTATGAAATTGTAGATGGTCAACAAAGGCTATCAACCCTATATCTTTTTGTATTAGCTGCTGCGGCAGTTGCTGCTAAAAACAATGATAATGATTACGCCAAAGCTATAATAAATACTAATTTAATTAT
>CANGEW010000088.1 GCA_947452965.1 Chitinophagaceae bacterium
AACATATAAACCAAGGATGAACCTGTGCGCTCCAAATAATTTGGCAATAAAGCTAAAATACAATAATCAGATGGGCTTCCATAAAAGAGTTCAAATCCCTTTTTAAAAGATTTTTCATAAATCGTCACCTCATTGACGATGTGTTGAGACGTTAGTTGCCCTGTGGTTCCACTACTTGAAAAACGAATAGCACTTGCCAATATTTGGCCGCAAACAACCTCTTTAGTTTTAAAAAACTCAATTGGCAAAAAAGGAATTTGACTGTAATGATGGATTGAATCACCTTGTAACTTAATCTCTTGAATATATTGACGGTAAATTAAATTGGCTTGAGATTGATAGTGAAATACATCCAGAGCCACTCGATTAAAATCGTGTTCATAGGATTCTGCATGGGCATTTAATTCAAAAATCTGTTGTTGAATATCTTTTAATTTTAACAAGGATACTATATTAAATTTTTCGTAAATTTATGGTGATTTATTTATGAAGAGATACTTTTTTAAATATTTATTATTTTTAAGCATATTGGGTGTATTTATATATTCTTGTGTAAAAAAAACATCATACCCTACTGTACCAGAAATTACGTATAAAGACTTTATTCCTTTTACTGGCGATTCGGCTGATATACAAGTAAAATTTACGGATGGAGATGGGGACATTGGAGCGTCTGGTTCAGATTCGACTAGAACATTTTGGGTAACTTATTATTACCGAGATACGATTACCAATAAATACGTTGCCTATTATCGTCCTTTATTTAACGATACTCTAAGAACTGGCTATATCATTAAACTGCAAGACGGTGCCTACAAAGGAAAACCCATTAGTGGTGAAATTAGCGTGAGATTGCAACAGTACCGCCATAGCAAAAAAATAAAGCATGTAAAATACGTGATGTATTTATTTGATGCTGCAGGAAACAAAAGCAATGTGTTAACCTCGCCCGAACTAACCGTTCCATAGTCATCTCTGTTTTTCATGTTTTTTGTTTAGGGTTAAGCTATTTTTGTTTTTTCATTTCATTATTTATATTTACTGAAATTAATAACCAACTATATGAAAAAACAATTACTGGTTCTTGGCTTCAACATATTAGCCTTTGCTATAGGAACAGCTCAAAATTCAGATAAGTGCGCCACAATGCCCGTTCATCAGCAACGTCTGCAAAACACTGCTTATCAAACTAATTTTACAAATACAGAAATAGCCGCTAAAAACTGGTTAAGTAATTCTACTAACCAATTGAATGCCTCTAAACCTCAAAACACTATCATTACCATACCCGTTGTGGTGCATGTAGTTTATAAAAACGCAGCTCAAAACATTCCTGATACTCAGATTGTTAGACAAATACAAATTTTAAATACCTGCTTCAGATTACAAAATTCTAATTTCTCTTCAACAAGAGCCATTTTTGATACCTTGGGTGCGGATACCGAAATTCAATTTTGTTTAGCAGCAACAGATCCTCAAGGTAATCCAACAACTGGGATAGTGAGAAAATCAGCCCCATCTAGTGCTGGATTTGATCCTATATTAAATATGGATAAGGTAAAAAGTTCAGCAACCAATGGAGATGATCCTTGGCCAAATGATAAATATTTAAACATTTGGGTATGCGATATGAGCATTTTCGGTCAAGCTTTTGTTTTAGGCTATGCTACTTTTCCAGGAGAGGTACCTGCTTTAGATGGTGTGGTGATTCAAAGTGAATATTTTGGTTACGGAACCGCTGCGGCACCAAACAATTTAGCAAGAACTACGGTTCATGAAGTTGGTCATTTTTTTGGAATGCGTCATATTTGGGCGGATGATGATGGAGGCACGACAGGTCAATGTGATTCAACTGACTTTGTGGACGACACTCCTAACCAAGCCGCAAAATCAGCTTCAGATTGTAATTTAACCATCAATTCATGTTCTAATGAAGCGCCTTATTGGGGAACCATTGATCCACCAGACATGGTAGAAAACTATATGGATTACTCAGCAGATGGTTGCATGGCGTTATTTACCAAAGGACAAAAAGCTCGTATGTATTCCTATTTAAATACAGCTCCTGCCCGAATTGCCATTAAAACCTCTCCAGTTGGTTGCAGCACGGTTGGTATTAAAGATTTGTATAGCAACTTTAACGATTACATATATGCGTATCCAAATCCAACTTCTGATATCTTGCATATTAACATTACACAATTTACGCCAGCTAACTTAAAATGTGAGTTATACAATATCAATGGTCAATTAGTGAAAACGGTTACTCAACTAGATTATCAAAATACTTTACAATTGTCCGATTTATCTAATGGAATCTATGTTTTAAAAATTTACAATTCGGAGGTAAATGCCATTAAAAAAATTACAATTCAAAAATAATTTGATATCTTATTAACAGATATTATAAAAATCGTTGAAATAAATCCCTCTAATTTGTTTGATTAGAGGGATTTTATCGTTAAAATTGTGCCTTTATTAAACAAACTAAATTATGGCAGATATTCATTTATTAGGAATAAAATTTATAGAACAAAATACTCAAGATGGCTTAGAGTTTACTTACAAGCCTGATGTTCCGAAATTAAAAGTAATTGGTACTATATTAATTGCAGCGGAAGAAGAAGAAGATAATGGATGTGTGTTTTTAACTCAAAAACAATTAAATCAAATCTTATTAAATAAAGATGTTGATTTAAAATTGGTAGATGATACCTGGACTCCTGCAAAACCTTTAAGTAAAGAACAAATTAAAAAAATAGGTTTAGTTACCATTGATGCAGAATATTTAGGTACTGCTGGCGATGTGAGATGCTACGAAGCCTTAAAAATTTCTGAATAATCCTCATTAAAACCCAATCATCCCTCTCATACATGAGAGGGATTTTTTTATGGCATTAAATCTTAAAACCTTTGCTACCCGAACAATTACAGCCGCTGTTTTTGTTGCTATTTTATTAGCGTGTATTTGTACAAACTACATCACCTTTATTAGTTTATTTTTTATTGTATCCATTTGGGGATTACATGAATTTTATCAATTAGCAGAAAAACTAAAGGCTAAACCTTATAAACCCATTGGCTACCTAGCCGGAATTTGCCTTTTTAGCTATAGCGCTGTTTCAAATTCAAGCTTTTCGGTATACTTACCTACCGATACTATTTTAGCCTATGTGTTAATATTTGTGTTTTTTACCTTTATTATTGCCTTGTTTGATGATCAAAAGAACACCATCGTCAACATTACCTATACCCTAACTGGTTTAATATATGCGGTGTTACCATTTATGATATTAGTAAATATATCCTGTATGGATAAGTTTTATAGCCCGC
>CANGEW010000089.1 GCA_947452965.1 Chitinophagaceae bacterium
AGTGATTGTCAATTCAAGAATTTTGGTTTGACAATTTGCTACAAAAGTATAGCTACCACTTGAAGTGTATGTTTGACCATTCACTGACCAAGTATAACTATCGCAAGCAGAAACCGGTGTTACAATAGGTGCAGGCTCTGTACCTGATACATCCCATGAACATGTAGTTGTATTAAATGTTGCAGTCTCATAACATGCTAGACCTGTTGGTGCAGCAGGTTGTGTTCCAGAAACATCCCATGAACATGTAGTTGTGTTGAAGCTTGCAGTTTCATAACATGCTAGGGTTGGTATTACAGGTTGTGTACCAGTTACCACCCAAGCACATGTAGTTGTGTTGAAGCTTGCAGTTTCATAACAAGCTAGTGTTGGCATTTCAGGTTGTGTACCTGATACATCCCATGAACATGTAGTTGTATTGAAACTTGCTGTTTCATAACATGCTAAGGCTGGCATTATAGGTTGTGTTCCTGTTACTACCCAAGCACATGATGTTGTATTGAATGTCGCTGTCTCATAACATGCCAATCCTGTTGGAGCAGCAGGTTGTGTGCCTGATACATCCCATGAACATGTAGTTGTATTGAAGCTTGCCGTTTCATAACATGCTAGGGTTGGCATTACAGGTTGTGTTCCTGATACTACCCATGAACATGATGTTGTATTAAATGTCGCCGTCTCATAACATGCTAGACCAGTTGGTGCAGTAGGTTGTGTTCCAGAAACATCCCATGAACATGTAGTTGTGTTGAAGCTTGCAGTTTCATAACATGCAAGAGTTGGTATTGTAGGTTGTGAACCTGACACTACCCAAGCACATGTTGTTGTGTTGAAACTTGCAGTTTCATAACAAGCTAGTGTTGGCATTGTAGGTTGTGTACCTGATACATCCCATGAACATGTAGTTGTATTGAAACTTGCTGTTTCATAACATGCTAATGTTGGCATTGTAGGTTGTGTACCTGATACTACCCATGCACATGTTGTTGTATTGAAACTTGCTGTTTCATAACATGCTAATGTTGGCATTATAGGTTGTGTTCCTGTAACTACCCAAGCACATGTTGTTGTGTTGAAGCTCGCTGTTTCATAACAAGCAAGAGTTGGTATTGTAGGTTGTGATCCTGTTACTACCCAAGCACATGTTGTTGTATTGAAGCTTGCAGTTTCATAACATGCTAGGGTTGGCATTACAGGTTGTGTACCTGATACTACCCATGAACATGATGTTGTATTGAATGTCGCCGTCTCATAACATGCTAAACCAGTTGGTGCAGTAGGTTGTGTTCCAGAAACATCCCATGAACATGTAGTTGTGTTGAAGCTTGCAGTTTCATAACATGCTAAGGCTGGCATTACAGGTTGTGTTCCTGATACTACCCATGAACATGTAGTAGAATTAAATGTTGCTGTTTGGTAACAAGCCAATGTTGGCATAGCCGGCTGTGGTGTTATTGTCAAATTCAGCACAGCTGTAGAATCACAACCATTGGCATTTGTTGTATTGAATGTATATGATCCGGAAGCAGTATAGTTATTACCATTCCAGTTGTAGCTTATACATGCTGTTGTAGTAGCTGATGACGATGTTGCTTGATTTACCACGGTACTGATACTATTTGAAGTAGCAGGTGATTGTGTTAAACAAGTAGCTGTTGAATTTGAAGTCATCACCACCGTAATCGCATCCGCATTTGCCAAACCAGTTGTAGTATAAGTACTAGCAGTTTCGCCGTTGATATTTACGTTGTTCTTTTTCCATTGGTAAGTTGGAGCTGTACCACCATTAGTTGGGGTAGCCGTAAACGTTACACTGTTACCTGCACAGATTTTATTGTCTGCATCACTTGAACTGATCGACACACTTGCAGGCACGCTTGGATTGATTTTAAAAGTACCCGCACCACGACAACCTGGATTGGTAGAACATTCAAGATAATAAGTAGTTGTTCCTGCAGTGTTGGTATTTGCCAAACCAGAATTGGTAACTCCAACAGGATTTAAACTACTCGCACCTGTAGCAATTGCAGTACCTCCTGAAGAAACAGTATACCAATTCAAGCTACCCGGAATGGTGTAAGTGATAGCCAATTTTACATAATCAATGTTTGCTGTAATAGTACTGAAAAGTGAAACAGTTTGAGTGGTGGTTATGGCCACACCAAAATTCGTATTGTTCACATCTGCGGCCGACAAGGTTGTACCCCATAAGTTTGAAGTAGAACCATACGTTGCAGCGGCTTCTGCAGTTGGCCAGTTTGTACCCGTAACGCCAAGATTAGAACCTGATACTGTACCTGCTTTCAAAAGTTGCACCGTGGCATCCTTGATGTTACCCTGAGCAGTTGATCCTGAAGTATAACGACCAACAGTGGCGGTAATACCATTAATAACCGCACCGGAAGGAATCGAAAATCCGAATCCTGTTGAGCTTAATGTTTGTGAAGTGGAAACAGAATTACCAACACCACCTGCTGTCAAAGAGACACTAGTATTTGAATTATCGTCAGCGATAACCCTTGTAGGGTTAGTCCATGCTGTTCCTGTACCTGCTGTTGCACCCGTTGCTGGGAAATTAGGACCAACAGTATTATTAACATCTGAACATGTAAATGTTGAAGAAAGTGAACTGCTCGTTGCACCCTGACAAATCTCTACTCCTGTAACCACTGGCATTTGCAATGTCACTACCGAACTTCCTTCTGTACTCCAACATCCTGCAGCAGATTGTGCTCTGAAATAGTAAGTGCCATTCAAAGTAATCAAAATCGATGAAGAAGGATTGGCAGTTGAAGTTCCGCCTGTAGTTGTACCCTGATAGTATATTGTACCACTTGATCCATTACTAGCCGTTAAAGTAGTAGAAGTAGCACATAATGTACCGCCGCCACTAACCGTAACCGTTGTTGGTATTGCATTGATGGTTGCAATGGCTGCAGTTCTCGCTGCAGATGTACAACCTGAAGTCGTATTTCTTGCCTGAGCATAATAGGTAGTTGTTGCCGCAATACTTGGCGTTGTAAAAGATAACGCAGCAGTTCCACCTGTCAATACTGCACCACCTGAAGTGGCCGCATACCAATCGATGGTAGCGCCTGTACTTGCAGTAGCACCTAATACTACTGTTCCTGTTCCGCATCTTGAACCATCTGTGGTTGATGCAACAGTTGGTACTTCATTTACAGTTGCTGTAACTGCTGTTCTTGTTGCAGATAAACATCCTGTTGTTGAATTTCTTGCTTG
>CANGEW010000090.1 GCA_947452965.1 Chitinophagaceae bacterium
CCCCGATTGATATTTGGGATGTTTTTTGCCCATATAAGGATTCATGATTTCTTTTGTTTTGCTAATCCAATTTGCAGGTTCTGAGTCGTTAAATGCCATTGGGCAATTCTGTAAATACAAAGTTTGACCTTCATATTTTATGGCATTAAAGAAAACAGGAAACATCATTTCAGTCAAGCTACTGAAATCTCTTCTCATTTCAGTAATATCAGTTTGATTCAAGATAGATTCAGCATTAGATTTTACGTCAGAGATAGTTGCGATTATGGTTTCATAAACAGCAGCCGTATCTTTTCTGATCTCTGCTGTATCAATTTTATTTACGGAATTAATAAAATCCTTAGTTTTTGATTTAATTTGAATAGTGTCGGCTTCTATAAATGCATCTTTTAAAGAAATGTAGCTGTTTACCACATTATTTATATCGTCGTTGAAAGCTTGAGAATGTTTTTTTAATGTGATAGGTTGCTCTTTAGTATCTTCTTGTTTGTGCTTGTTTCTTACAAAAAACCAATAAAAACAGCCGCCAAAAACTAATATAATAACCAAAAACCATTTTTTGTTCATGTTGAAAAATTAAGAGCGCAAATTTATAACAATTAATATAGCTTATTGTTTTAATTCTATCAATAAGTGCTTTAAAATATAAAATTATATCTACAAACAAAAGCGATATCAGTTATTTTTGCACCTCAAACGACAAAAATGCTGCTTGGATTACAAAATGTGACCTTCGAATTTGGTGCCAGAACGATAGTGGAAGATGCTACTTGGCACATACAACCCAATGAAAGAATCGGACTTGTAGGATACAATGGTACCGGAAAATCTACCTTATTAAAAGTATTAACAGGTCAATATACTCCTGCAAGAGGGACTGTAGAAAAAGGTCGTGAAACCACTATTGGCTTCCTTCATCAGGATTTGCTTGGTTTCGATACCGAAGATTCAATTCTTGAAGTGGCCTTGGGTGCTTTTGTAAGGGTGAAGGAACTTGAAAAAGAACTTGAAATCATGGGTGAAGAATTGGCCAAAACCGGCGATGAAAAACTAGCCAATGATTATGCTGAATTGCTCCATGAAATGGATGTGCTTGATGGATACAGCATTCATCACAAAACAGAGGAAATTTTACAAGGCTTAGGTTTTACTAATGCAGAACTCCACAAACCATATAAAAACTTTAGTGGAGGTTGGAGAATGAGGGTTCTATTGGCGAAAATGATTTTACAACATCCTGATGTGTTGTTACTGGATGAACCTACGAATCACCTGGATTTACCGAGTATCGAATGGCTAGAAAAATACCTTGCTCATTACCAAGGCTCTGTGGTTATTGTATCGCATGATCGTTTTTTCCTCGATAGAATGACGAATAAAATTGTAGAATTATACCAACAACAACTGCATATCTATTCAGGTAATTATTCTTACTATGAAAGAGAAAAAGAAGTAAGAGTTGACATGCAGAAAAAAGCATTTGAAAACCAACAAGATTACATTCGCCAACAGGAAAGATTCGTAGAAAGATTTAAAGCCAAAGCCAGCAAGGCGGCACAGGCACAGAGTATCGTAAAAAGATTAGATAAATTGGACAGAATTGAAGACGTTGAAATCGAACGTCCTAATATGCGCATCAACTTTGCAGTTGAAAGACAACCCGGAAAAATAATTTGTACATTAAAACACATTAGCAAAAGTTTTAAAGACGTTGAAATTGTAAAAAATACCGGTGCAGAAATTGACCGTGGTGATAAAATTGCTTTGATTGGTGCTAACGGTAAAGGTAAATCGACTTTGTTGAGAATCATTGCCGGTGCAGAAACTTTTGAAGGGGAACGCGAATGGGGACATAATGTAATGGAATCTTTTTATGCACAGCATCAGCTAGAAGCGCTGAACATGAGCAATGATATTTTGGAAGAAATGAAAGATGCTCGTAGCGGTAAAAATGATTTGGAATTGAGGGCTTTATTGGGGTCATTTCTTTTTAGTGGAGATGCTGTTGAAAAGAAAATTAAAGTATTAAGCGGAGGCGAAAAAGCTCGTGTGGCTTTGGCAAAAGTAATTGCAAGTAAAGCGAATTTCTTAATGTTGGATGAACCTACGAATCACTTGGATATTCATTCTGTAGACTTATTGGTTGAAGCATTAAATAAATATGAAGGGAGTTTGATTCTCGTAAGTCACGATCGTTATTTCATAAGTAGAATCGCCAATAAAATATGGGAAATCGACAACCATCAAATCCGTGAATTTAAAGGCAGTTATGCGGAATGGGAAGACTGGAAAGAACGCAGAGACAAAGCTGAAGCTGAAAGTAAAAAACTCGGAGCAGCACCTCCTAAAGTAGAAAAGACTGAAGTGAAAGTTGAAAAAGCGCCTGAAAAAAACATTTCCAACGACGCCAAAAAAGAGTTGCAAAAACTTAAAAGCAGGTTCAAGCAATTAGAAGAAAAACTGGCTACATTAAATACAAACAAAAATACACTCGAAAACAAATTGGCAGACCCAGCAGTTTATGGCGATAAATCTAAATTCCTCACCGCTGAATCTGATTACAAAAAATCAGTAGAGGAATTGAACGCGGCGAATGCAGAGTATGAAAAGGTGTTTGAGCAAATTATGGAAATGGAGAGCTCCGCTAGTTAAAGAGGTTCAAAATGTTCAATAAGTTCAAAAAGTTAACCAATCAAAGAGCTGTATTGATTTCTTTGTGAACCTTTGTGTCTTAGAACCTTAGTGGCAAATAAACACAACTCTACAATACGCAACGTCCCTTTCAGGAGACATTGCTAAGAATGAGACTCTATCTAGCATCCAGTATCTAGTATCCAGTATCTAGCATCCAGTATCCTGTATCAAGCATCCACTAAAACAACTCCCCCTGATTATCCTGCTTTTCCTTCTTCTCCTCCCACTCCATTTCAACAGATTTTGAAAAGTCTACAAGCTTGGCTCCTACAGCTTTCCAGCCCATTACTTCAACCAAATCAGCCACTTTAAATTTCTTGACATTGATTTGTTGCCCACGACCTGTTTGAACTTTTAAAATCGGTGAAGCAGAAGTTGAAACGGCTTCCAGATAATTTTCTTTCCCTTCTTTAATGAAGAAGAATTTAGAATTTAAAGTAGTGGTTTCTATTTTAAAACGCTTGATATTGTATTGCAACTTTTCGTTGTCGAGATAAACAGCAGAAATGATTTTTTCAGCACC
>CANGEW010000091.1 GCA_947452965.1 Chitinophagaceae bacterium
GAGCTTCTTACCGTTGAAAATGCCGATGAAAAAGAACGACCAATTATAACAGCCATTTCAGATTTTGCCGTTGATCCCTTGTTATTCTATGTAACCAGTGTACGTGAAGAATACATGGACTTAGAAAATGCCGAAGAACTCAAAAAGGTGAACGGTAAGATTGAACGCAAAAAAGACCGTGAGAAAATCAGTATCCGTTTTGACGGAGAAACAAAATATACGCTGCAACATGTTTTCATTAAGTGGTTGTTCACTTTGAATAACGATACGGACTTTGAAAAATCATCGGCCATTGACATTGCTGATTATTACCTGGCAAACCGTTCTCTTCGAGACGACAAACTGTCTAAGGAAGAAAAAGCAGAGCTTAGAGCCAATGCGCGAATCGAGGGTGAAAAGCTGTTCTCAAAGTTTCTGCACGAAGTACTGGCCTTTGACGACCAACACAAGCTGAACTATGCCTGGAACCGATTGTATAACGGACAATCCGACATCAATTACTCCAAGGTTCCAATTGGCTTTGAGTGTTCCGCTCGATTCAAGTCGGGTATTTTGCAAATAACCGATATTCAGCGCGAAGGCGTGGCTTTTATGGAAGCCATGGGTTCGGGCATTAATGCCTTTGACGTGGGTGTAGGTAAAACCATGACCGCCATTGTTAACCTGGCGCACAACCTTTATTCAGGCAAATGTAAACGTCCAATTGTAGTAGTTCCAAAGCCCACCTATAAAAAGTGGATGAATGAAATTATCGGTTACACCGATAAAAAAACGGGTGAATTTGTATCGGGTGTATTGTCCCATACAGGCATTACCGTGAATGATTGGTACAACCTCGGAACGGACATCATTGATAAAATCAATTTGAATGCGCCTGTTGCCGAACGATCCATTACGATGGTTACTTACGAAGGGTTTAAACGCCTGGGCTTTGGTGAATCCGTTTCGGATGAACTGTTTACCGAACTAGTGAATATCCTGGGGCAGAGCAAAGAAAAATCAAGCCGAGACAAAGAAATCGAATACCAAAAATTCAGAGAAATGATTGGTGTGGGTTTAAAAAACTCCATTGCCGACATTGACGTACTTGGTATTGATTACGCTGTAATAGATGAAGCACATAGGTGTAAAAATGTATTCGCATCCGTAAAAAGCGATGATGAAGGAAACAAGCGCTATAACATACAATCGGCCACTTCTGAAATTGGACAAAAAGCATTTTTGATTCTCAGCTTCATTCAGCGCAAATATGGCCGAAATACCATGCTGCTTACTGCAACTCCTTTTTCTAATTCACCACTGGAGATTTACTCCATGCTTTCGCTAGTAGCCTATGATTCATTGAGAGATAATGGTATTTTAAACCTAGATACCTTCTTTGATTTATTTGTTTTGCCAACCGTAGAATGGGCGGCCAATTACAAAGAGGAAATTGTAGAAAAGGAAGTCATCAAAAGCTTTACCAACAGAAGGATTTTACAAAAGCTAATCTACAACCACATCCTTTACAAAACAGGTGAAGAAGCTGGTGTGATAAGACCAAAGAAAATCAACTTACCACTGTTGTATAGCTTTGAAAATGCCAAAGAGCGATTGTCCCAGGATAAGCAAGTGCTGACTTATATCAACATGACCCCAAAGCAAAGAGAAAATCAAAATGGCATTGTGGCTATGGCGAAAAGTTCTACTCAAGGGAAACTCGATATGGGCAACTTATTTAGGGCATTGGCTTACAGTTTAGACAATGCACTTTCTCCATTTTTATTAAACGGAACTCCTGAAGATTATAAGGATTTCGTTGAACAAAGCCCAAAGATTGCCTATGTCATGGATTGCATCAGATCTGTGAAAGCTTGGCATGAGCAACACCAGGAAACAGCTAGCGGACAGGTGATTTATATGAACCGTGGTAAACTATTTTTTCCGCTGATCAAAGAATACCTGGAGAAAGAAGTAGGCTACAAGCGTGGGGTCATGTACGATAAAGTGAAAGTGGATGAAGTAGAAATCATCTCTTCTGAAATTAACGACACCCGCAAAGAAACCATCAAAGAAGCGTTCCTGGATGGCGTGGTAAAAATCATCATTGGAACCGCCACAATCCGTGAAGGAATTGATTTGCAAAAACGCGGTACAGTTATTTACAACTGTTACCCTGAATGGAATCCAACAGACATTCGTCAACTTGAAGGTCGTATTTGGAGACAGGGAAATCAGTTCCAGTATGTGCGCATTGTAATGCCTTTGGTGCAGGATTCCATGGATGTATTCGTTTTCCAAAAGCTGGAGGAAAAAACCTCACGTATCAATGATATTTGGTTCAGGGGTGATAGAGGAAACGTACTTGATTTAGAAAGCATGGATCCAGAGGAGATTAAGCTCGCACTCATTACCGATGTTGACCGTTTGGTGCGCATGTTCTTTGACCAGGCGAAAGAGCAGCTGAATCGCGATTATAAGAAAATCGGACTAGCAATTGAAATGCTCAAAGAAGTACAAAGCGATATTAGAGACTACAAAATTTACCGTGAAAAATCCATTGAAGCCATACGCTATTTTTATACTTCGCTATTAGCGTCTAGCTATTTAGTAGAAACACCGAAAGTTGCTGAAGATGGTGAAGTGATTAACAAGCAATCTAAGAAAGCAAAAGAACTCAAAGAAGATATTGAGGCAGTACTTAATTCAACGGATCAACAAGACAAAGAAGTTCTTGCCATTGGACGGAAAATCGAAAGTTCTTACCAGGTGCTTGGCATATACTTTTCAAACCGTTACTACCTCAATTATTTCAAAGAGTATGTAAGCAAGGTGCGAAAAACGGAACGCACCTTATTAAAACCAAGAGGATATTCACTTAGCAGTGATTTAAGTCCTGTAATGGCACAGTACGAAGCAGAAAAACAAGCTGTTTTAAACCAATCACAAAGTTACAATGGCGATGAAAATTCACCAAAATGGGCGGAGCTTAGGCTAGAAATACAAGCCAAAAAATCAGCACTGCAAGTTGAGGGCAGAAGTGCCCAGGATAGAGCCTCGGAATTTCAGCGCTTGAATTACTTATTGGAATACCGAACCAACCTAGCACCAGCTACAACAACACAAACATTCAATACAAGTGAGCTAGAGCTCGAAGCTTTAGCCCTTGAAATAGAACTCGAACTTATAAATTTTTAAACCATGCTAAATA
>CANGEW010000092.1 GCA_947452965.1 Chitinophagaceae bacterium
ACTACTGCTAACAGCCGTTTCTCACAATTGCGAATTTTGTGGTAAGTTCACGTTTGCGTTTCGCAAGAATTTTTATCTTTAACAGAAAATATAAAGTTCCGAACTTCGCAACTGACGAGAAGCGGCGGACGTTAGCTGCAACCCAAACAGACAGTATCTAAACAGACAAAATATCAAATGGACAATACAAAAACAGTATCGCTGACACAAAAAATAATTGCTTGCATATTGACGGCTTTTGTAACTGCATATCCACTAGCACGACTAAATCCTAATTTCTTTCCAAACACATTTTCTGCAAGGTTATTGGCGTATCTACTTTTTGCAATTTTAATTTCGGTTCTGTTATTTTGGAAGTATATAGAAAGAAAAACTAAAAAAAGTTCGTATTCAATATTAGGACTTGTTAATAGTATTTTGGCTTTTGCATTAGCATTTCATTTTACAAAGTGGGGCTTGTTGAAAATTCTTCATTTGCACGTAACTGCTTCATTAGGACTTATGGAAATGCCAATGGCTATGGTTTCGGGAGAGAAACAACTATCACATTTCTTTGGACAGAGTTATCCAATGGTTTGCATTCTCGGACTATTAGAAATTTTAGGTGCAATATTTATTTTGTTCAGAAAGACAAGATTACTTGGCATTATGATTTTATTCGTAATGACAGCTAACATTATTCTAATCGACATATTGTATTATGTACACGACCCACTTCTTGAAGCATTCACTTTATTAACAGGTGTTTTGTATTTAGCTTATCAAGACAAAGAAAAAATAATTAATTTCTTTTTTTATGCTAACGAAAACTTACCAAAGTTTAATTTCAATAGTACAATCTTAAAAAATGTATTACGGCTTTCTGCAATTCTAATTCCTATCATATTATTAACACCTCAATTTAGAACGCAATACAGAAAGAACCTAACAGGTAAATATAACATTCTAAAAATGAAAATTAACGGAGATAATAAAATTATTGACCAATTCAGCGACACTACATTTTCAAAAGTCTATTTCGATTTGGGCGATTTTTTTATTTTTACTAATAACAACTTTACTAAAAGACAAATTGGACATTTTGAAATTGACGAAACAAGCAGAACTTTTGAAACTACTTGGCAATATCCAACAGGCATTAAAGAAAAATTCAAAGGAACAGCTTCAAAACTTGACAATAATAGAATGAAAGTTACAGGTGTAATGGGAAAGGACACATTAGAATTAGATTTAGAAAAAATGGAAATAAAAAACTTCAATAAAACATATTAACGACTGACAAAATGGGCAGCAGCTAACAAGGGTTTGGCAAAAGTGGCGGCTCAGTGCTCCGCAGACACATTTGTGGTTAATCAAACATTGGTTCTCCGCATCAACATTTGTGGTAAAAATCGCCACCTTCGCCAAGCCCCACACCGTTGTGCGTTATTTTAAACATGCATATTCAACCTTCGATGAAGTACACATTAATTTTTGTCATTTTTTCTTCACTTTCTCCTCTGTTATATGGACAAGTTAATGAAACAGTTAAACATGCTACACAACTTGGAGATTCTCTAAAATTTATCGACGCGATTTCTATTTTAAAGACTGAAATAAAAAAAAACCCTAATAATGCAGAAGCATATTATTGGTTAGGCAGGTACTCCCATTATCTTGTTTATGACACCAGGCCTTTTGTACAGAAGAGCAACGAATGGTCAGAAAAAGAAGTATTAGGCAATTTAAAGAGAGCTATTTATTTAAACCCAAATTTAGGCGATGCCTATTACTTTCTTGCCGTAGAATATAGTGCAAGAGCAAGGGAAGCAATCCAAAATAATCATATCGTACAAGCAAAAAAAGAACTGCTTGAGGCGCATAAATTTGGTGGCTTCCCCGATTATATTATAGCATACTCAAGAAGTATTTTACAAGCCTGCGATGAAAATGCAATTTTATTTTCAAATCAGGATGCTTCCGTAAATGCATTCATGTATGTGCAACTGGTAGAGGGATTCCGGAAAGATGTTTCAGTCATCACCATAAACCTGATGGAAAGACCATTTTATATCAAATACATGAGAGATGGTGTCCCGAATGAGATTACTAAAATCCCAATCTCATGGAGTGACAATCTGATTATGAATATGTATAGTTATTTCCCATGGAAAGAGCAAGTGATAAAAATTAAAATATCCCCACAGAAGAAGCAGGAATATAACGTTCCTGATTCTATAAATGAAATGTTACTTACTGTGAAAGATAAATATGGAGGATCAGCTATGTGGATTGGCACAGCGGCCATTTTAAATATATTGGAAAATAATAAGTTTGAGAGACCTGTTTACTGTGCGCTACCTTATGAAGACGATATGTTTGAATTTACGGACTACTTGCAGAATGAGGGATTTGTTTGTAAGTTCATACCAAACAAGGTAAAAGATTCGGTCAATGAATATAATAAAGTAAAATTTGAATCGAGTGTCTTAAAAGGTAATAACTATAAAAAATTGATTGACATAAAACTTCACAATCAACCAAGGGCTAACTACTTTTTTGTAGATAGCAGAAGAAACATAATTCTTGGTTACGTTCAATTTCTTATAAAATCAAATAAAAAGGAAGAAGCAAAAAATGTTTATTTAAAAATGAACTCACTGATGCCGGTGTCTGATTGCCCACTGTCAAACGCTTTAGAAGACAGATGTAAAAAAATAGAAAAGCAGTTAATGACAAAATAAAACAAACGCACAACATCGGCTTCAAGCAATTGGGGCTGGAGGAATATATCTTTTCATCGGCAGTACAAATCCCAGCTTCAGCTTCAGGGCGACCCAACTCGGCTCGTCAGTAGAATATGTCATTAAGCTTTTGTACATTTATTTAGCGCCAGTTGTCAGGCTGAGGAATTTACATTCCCCAACTGCTTAAAGCCCCGGGCGTTAGGTGCAATTATACCGAACCCGAAACCGACAGAAAAATAGCGAGATAAAATTGATATGACAAACGAATTTTTAGACAGTGCAAAAAAACAGTTTGAGTATTACAAAATGCTCGGAGAAAAAACATTTTCACAACTTTCGGACGAACAACTTTTTATACAACTAAATGAAGAAAGTAATAGTGTTGCGACAATTG
>CANGEW010000093.1 GCA_947452965.1 Chitinophagaceae bacterium
TCCAGTACTTTTTTATATATAACAAGCTTTTTACTTACCTCAAAATCAAACACTATGAACTCTTGTTCTACTTCAACATGTTTAACAACAGTTGATGCCAAATCAAATGTAAAATTAACAACGGGTTTTGCCCGAATGTTTACATTACTCCTTTTGTCATTGATGACTGTCATTGGCGCATCTGCTCAGATTGGTACCTTAAATACTTGGACCAATATTTATCACAATGCGGCTATACCTGCAACTGTTTCAACCACGTTTGCAGTTGGCTCAGGAACAAACCGTATGTTAGTGGTAGCTTTATCTTATGAAGGAAGCAGCAGCGGTGCGTTGACTGCTACCTCCGTAACTTACGGTGGTGTTACAATGACAGCAGCTACCAGCAATGATGCAGCCACCTCACTTAGCATGCATGCTTTGATCTATTACCTAAAAGATAATGCTATAATGGATGGCACTGCCAAGACACTTGTTGTAAACATTACCGGCGGTGGAACAGCAGTTATGCAAAATGTCTGGTATTCGGTATATACTGGAGTCGATCAGGCTGCCACACCTGTTTCACAGAATTACAATAACAGTGGTACAGCTGGTACATCAGCTGCATTTGGTACTGCATTATCCACTCCTGCCGGTTACAAGGCTGTTTTGGTTGGCGCTGCTGCCAGAGCATCTGTTGCAGTAACCGTTACCACACCTACTAACTGGACTACAGATGATAATCAGGCTTCTGGTTTAACCGGTCGTGGAATTGTGGGAACATTTAATGGAGCAACCACAACAACTACAGCGCCTTATACCTTTACAAGTACTCGCTGGTCTCAGACTGGCTTGTCTATGGCGCCTGCAAAACAATTCAGAAGTTTGGCAACAGGTAATTGGGGCGCTACCGCTACATGGCAAGAATCTACTGACGGTGGGACAACTTGGGTAAATGCCACCACCACACCAACTAGTGCGGATGGTTTGGTAACCATACGAAACGGCCATACGGTTACATTAGCAGCCAATGCAACAGTAAGTGACCTAACCATTGCTAGTGGAGGTACCTTAAATACGGGTGCCACTTTTACTTTTGGGGTAACAGGCGTCACTTCACTAACCGGTACAGCAACACTAGCCGGTACAGGTGCTAAAACATTTACTGGAGAGGTAGACATTAATGCAGGAGGTGTTTGGAATGAAACAGGCATCGCGGCCTATTCATTTGCAGGCAATTTTATAAATGATGCAACTACTTTTACCGCCAATACTGGCGTACATACTTTTTCGGGAGCCGCCAAAACATTTAGCGGCGGCACTACTACTTCCATCGGTTCAGTAGCAGTTACCGGTACTTATACCAATAACGGTACATTAACTGTTGGAACAGCGCTTTCCGGGGCTGGTACTTTAGCCAATGCTTCCACCCTAAATACTGGGGGTACGATTTCAACCACTACATTATCAAATTCAGGTACAATGAGTGTTACCGGTTCGGGAGCTATCTCAACAGTTACAGCCAATTTTACCAATACAGGAACTCTTAACTTGGGAGGAAGTGGAACTATCGCAGGCATTACCAATAATGCAGCTGGTATCGTTAACCTATCGAGTTCGGGAACTATTACCGCTTTAAACAATGCAACATCTACCAGTACACTTAATATTAGTGCCTTATCGGTGCCAACCATTACTACGCTTACGGTAAGTACTGCAGGTAATACCGTAAATTATTCCGGTGCGGGAAATCAAACGGCTATTGTAGCGGCCTATAGTAATTTAATATTTTCGGGTAGTGGTGCCAAAAGTATGGCATCAACCCTGTCTGTGACCGGTATTTTGAGTATTGCACCCACGGGAACAGCTACCGCTAGCATTGGTACAGGATTAAATTTATCTGTCGATTCACTTAAACTCGGCGGCTTTGGTGTGACATCAGGCACCTGGGGTTCAACTACAGCAACTACAGCAACAAACCAAAACAACACCTATTTTGCAGCTACAACTGGTTATCTTACCGTTACCAGCGATTGCAGGACAACACCGGTTGTTACTCCTACTGTAGGCACATATACTTACAACGGAAGTAGCCAGGGGCCTAACTCAGCAACCAATACAGGTAACAGTACAAGTTATACCTATAGTTATGTAGGGGTAAGTGGTACTACTTATACAGCAAGTGCCACCGCGCCTACTAATGCAGGAAGTTATACGGTAACAGTTACCGTAGCCGCCAATGCCTACTATCTTTCTGCAAGTTCTACAGCAACCGCCTTTACAATTGGCAAAGTTGCGTTAACCATTACTGCAGCTAATCAAACCGTGAATTATGGTACTGCTGCATCAACAGTTACTGGAGCAGGAACTTATACAGCAACCGGATTTGTGAATAGTGAAACTTCTTCAGTGATTGGAGGGTCAGCCACATATACAACAACCTATACGGCTACTACTGCTGCAGGAGCAGCAGGTGTAACCATTACGCCAGTAGTATCAGCGTTGACTGCGACTAATTATAGCTTTAGTGCTGCCAATGGAAACATTACTATTTCCGTAGCTACTCCTGTTGTAACCGTAACCGTTGGAACCTATGCTTATTCCGGTTCTGCTCAAGGCCCGAATGCGGCAACGAATACAGGAACTGGAACAAGCTACACATTCAGTTATGTTGGAACCGGAAGCACAACGTATGCAGCAAATTCAACTCGACCTACAGCAGTTGGTACTTATACTGCGACAGCAACAGTAGCCGCCAATGGAAACTATGGTTCTGCAAGTTCTTCGGCAACAGCCTTTACCATTGACGCTAAAGCATTAACAGTTACTGGCTTGACAGGAAGCAATAAAGTTTATAACGGATTAACTTCAGCTTCTGCAACTGGTACAGCTGCATTAAGCGGAGTTGTTGGTTCTGATGTGGTAACCTTAGGCGGTACGCCAACATTTACTTTTGTAAGTGCGAACGTAGGAACTGCGGTCAGCATTACTACTTCAGGTTATACCATCAGTGGTGCAAATGCTGCAAACTATACATTAACACAGCCAACCTTATCGGCTAATATTACGACA